>CAZCOA010000022.1:0-45138 GCA_964500225.1 uncultured Anaerolineaceae bacterium
GGTCGCCGCGGAACATCACTTGTTGTGAGCAAAGTACTCACGAACAAGAGCGGCCGTGGTCTTCTCCCTCTGGTCGTAGAGCCTCCGGAGCTTGCGCTTCTTGTGGCGAGCGAGGGCGTAGTGTGTGATGATGGGCAGCGCGATGGTCGTGTCGGCATAGCAGACGACGGCGTCAGGCAGGCGGTTGGGATCGACCTTGCCCCAACTGACGGCTTCGTGGGGTGTGGCGCCGGACAGGCCGCCGGTGTCGGGTCGCGCGTCGGTGACCTGGAAGAAGTAGTCCTGGCCGACCTCTTTGATGCGGAGGATTTCCTGAATCTGCGGCTCGGTCTGGAGCATGAAATTCTTCGGGCTTCCGCCGCCCATGAGCATGACGGCGCTCTTGCCTCCGGAGCGTTTGGCGGCCAGGACGTAGCTGGTGGTCTCGTTGACGTCAATGGACGGGTTGATTCGCAGCTTGTTGCCCCGCAGCTCGACGCCGGCGATATTCATGCCGATGGTGCTGTCGCCGGGAGACGAGGTGTAGAGGGGGACGCCGCAGCGATAGGCGGCGGCCATGATGGAGACGTCTTTGAGCCCAGCCTTGTCCTCCCACTCGGCGGCATAGCGGCCGATCAGGTGGTGGAGTTCGGCGGTGCCCATCTCCTTCTGAAACTCGGGCTGGACGAGAATCCGGCGAAGGATGTCGTCGGTGGCCATAAGACAGTCGGAGTATCCGAGGAGAACATCGTAGATGCGGACGACATCGTTTTTCCGGAGGTCAGTGTCGTTGACCATGGGGCTGCCGACATGCAGCGGCATATTGAAGGCGAAATGAAGGTCATGGTAGAGATTGGCGCCTGTGGCGACGATCCAGTCCACGAAGCCGGCCTTGATGAGCGGCACGACACAGGAGCAACCGAGGCCGGCTGGGGTCAGTGCGCCGGCAAGGCTCATGCCTACGGTGACGTCGGCTTCGAGCATTTTATCGACATAGAGGCGGCACCCTTCGCGGAGCCTCGCGGAGTTGTAAGCCAGAAACACCTCGTCGATGAGGTCGGGCAGTTTTTCCTTGCCGGTGATGCCCTTGGGCATGATGCGTTTGCCCGACAGGTATTTCTGTTTGTGTGGGCATTTTCTTTTGATCAACCATTCCGGAACCTCGCTGAGGTCCTCGCGCTGTCGATGTGTCCGCTTCATAGGCACATTCTCCTTGCGGCCGTCGGGCCTTGGAGCCTATCCGGATAGGCTCGTCGCTACGGGACCATGACCACCTTGGCCATGGGCATTCCATTGAATGTCGTGGCACTGGCGATACTGTAGGCGCCGATCCGCTCGACGTAAACGATGTCGCCGATATCGAGTTCGGGCATCTCGACGCTGCGGGCGATGGTATCGAAGCTGTCACAGGTCGGGCCGGCCAGAGCACAAAGCCGGGTGCGTCCCTCGCGAGTGGTCTTATACTCGAACTTGGCGTGGTCGAAGACCTGCGCGCTGAGGGTGCCGTACAGGCCGTCGTCGAGGTAGTACCAGTGCTTGTTTTCGCGGATGGCCTTTCCGACGACACGCGTGATGAGGGTACCGGCGGGACCGACGAAGAAACGGCCGGGCTCGGCAATAACCTTGATGTGCGGCTCGAAGAGACGGTCGAGTTCTCGCGCGATGACAGAGGCCATGTGGTCGAACGGGTCTTCCTCGTCGGCACCTTGCATGATCGGAAAGCCGCCGCCGATATCGAGTATCTCGAACGGCAATTGCTTCAGGTGGGCGTCGCGGGCGATGATGGCGGCAATTTCCAGGGCTTCGATGTAGTTTTCATCGCGCAGACACTGGCTGCCGACGTGGAAGCTCACGCCCACGGGGCGCAGGCCGAGTTTGTACGCCTTGATAAGCAAGCTGATCGCGTCGGCGGGGTCGACGCCGAATTTCAGGCCGAGCTCGACGATGGAACCGACATTCGGGACGCTGATACGGACGAGGACCCTCGTGCCCGGGGCGTGCTCGGCAATCTTGTCGAGCTCGCACTCGTTATCGAAGGTCATGAGGTCCACGCCGAGGGCTCTGGCCTCCCTGATGGCGGCAACAGACTTGATCGTGTTGGCGAAGATGATCTGCGAGGGCTTGGCGCCGGCTTCGAGGACGGCTTCCATCTCGGCGATGGAGGCTACGTCGAAACAGGTTCCTTCGGCCACCATGACTTTGAGGATATCTCGGTGGCTGTTGGCTTTGATGGCATAGTAGGGAGTGACTCGCGGCAGGGCCTTGCGGAACCTGGCGACCTGGGCCTTCAGAACGGAACGGCTGATCAGGAACAGTGGCGAGCCGTCCTTCTTGACGCGTTCGTGAATCTGGCGAGCCAGTTTGGTGTTCTTCAGTCGAGCCAACACACTCCTCCTTCGGTAACCGCGGTCGCGGGGGCCCTCATATTACGTTGTTGGCTCATCGGGAACAAGAGGGAATGTAACGAGGAAGGCAGTGGAACATCAGCGACGGCGGGCGTCGCCGTCGGGGGCTGACGCGGCAACCGGCGTATCGGTCTCTGGCAGGGGCGAGACGCGTTTGCGGAGTGCGCAGACGCAGTTGCGGCCGTCTCGTTTGGCGGCATAGGCCGATTCGTCGGCCATTTGGATGAGCAACTCCTTGTCCACGGGGCGGTTGGGATTCATTGCGGCCACGCCGATGCTGACGGTGACATGGTAGGTCGTCTCGTAACCGTCGATTTTGAACTTCCAGGCGGCAACGAGCCGTCGAATTTTCTCGGCCAACTGGGTGGCGCCCCAGAGTTCCGTCTCCAGGAGCGTGAGGACGAACTCCTCGCCACCGTAACGGCAGAGGCAGTCCACGTCTCGTGTGGCGGCACCGAGGAGCTTGGCCAACTGTCGAAGAATAGCGTCGCCGACAAGATGCCCGTGCGAGTCGTTGATCTGCTTGAAGTGGTCAACGTCGATGAACAGGACGCTGAGCGGCCTGCGGAATCGGGCGGCACGGGCGATCTCGCGTTCGAGGAATCCTTCCATGAAGCGTCGGTTGTAGACGCCGGTAAGAGGATCGGTATTGGCCTTCTGTGCCAGTTGCCTGTTGGACTCCTCGAGGACTTCGAGCCGCTCGGAAGCCTCGCGCTGCGAGCGTTCGGCCTCGTACATGCGTTGCTGGGCCTGGAGATTCAACCGCGTGAGCTCCTGGTTGGCCTGCTGGACGATCTGGGCGTAGCTGAGGGACTCGGGGATCTGGATGTCGAGCACCTTGGCGACTTCCTGGATGTCGGCGTGAAGGTTAACGACAAGCGAACGGCAGGCTTCGGTGTCGAGGCCGAGAGACGCCTCGGCGGCGGCCTCGAAGAGCTTGATATGGTCGCCTTGGCCTTCCGCGCAGAAGACATCGGCGCAGAGATTTGCCACGCGCAGAACATCCGCGAGACCGCTCACCATGGCGTCAGCGCCGTTGATAGGCCCTGAATCGTGATGGTGGCCGATGGGCAGCGTCAGTAGTTCCGGAAGATGCCAGGCCTCGGTCATGGCAAGGCCGAGTTGCTGATGGTCCACGCCGAATCGCTCCCGTTCAGCGGCAACGATGTCGCCATGTGATTGGGCATGGGTCATGCAGAACTCGACATAGTCCTGCTTGAAAGCGTCGCGCATGGCCATGACGCCGACATCGGCCAGAAGACCGGCCGTGAAGGCCTCTTCGCGGAGGATCGGCATTTTCCTGGCGGCAAAGGTTCGCGAGGCCACGGCCATGTGAAGGCTGCGGCGCCAGAAAGCGGCCAGGTCGCCTGCGGCCGATCCTCGGGAGGTGATGGTGTCGGCAAGGGAGAAGCCGAGAGCCAGAGTTTTGACACTAGCCATGCCCAGCATGACAACAGCCTGGCCGATGGTCGAGACTTTGCGCGGCAACCCGTAGTAGGCACTGTTGACGACACTGAGAATCCGACCACTGAGGGCAACATCGCGGGCGATGACACCTGCGATTTCCTTCAGGTCGATGTTCTCCTCGCGAGAAAGGCGCAGCACCTCCAGCGCGATGGCTGGAATGGTGGGTAGATTCTGGCATTGAGCCACAATCTCGGCCGGCGTTTTGGGCATCGGTGCCTCGATTAATAGGTTTGTGCGGCTGCCCACTTCTTCGGCATACCTGGAGCAGGGTCACCACGGGACAGCCAAACCACTTCACATGAGTTGCCATAATGATCAGTAATCCCCTCCCCGACACGGGAGCGTATCCCATTGCACTGGGTTTATCGGCACGACAGGGAGGCGACTTTATTAAGATATCGGTCAGTCGTCACCCGGAATTGTGAGGCAGCGCTGTGCAAAGTTTGACATACGAGACTGGAACCGGTAAAATCATGGCGGTCAAGGAGGGGATTGATCCCGGGAAGCTTGTATGCTCGAGAATATGAAAAAGATTACCCTGTTGTTGGGAGTTGGATTGGATAACGAGGATGGCCACAAACGCGTGACGCGCGGCAAGGAGTTTCTGCTGGTCGGCGGAAGCAGCGAAACCCACGAAAAAATGCAGGAAACCGCAATCCGTTTCACCGAGCAGTTGGACAAACGTGGCAAGCGTCTGGCCGACGTGTCGGCGGAGGAACTTCGCGACATTGCCCACGAGGTGGGCTTGACACCACGTGAGCCGCAAAACTGACGGCAAGGGCTGGCAATACAGCCCCACCTTTCCGCCCTGGCGTCTGTTGGTTCATAGCCTGTCGTGATGTCGCAGCATCAGGCCAGGGATCCGCCGAAGCGTCCATCGGCGGCACCATCGCTGCGGTCGATGATGTCCACGAAGCGTGTGAACTCCTCACGGTCGATAGTCCCTTTGCCGATCAGAAGCCGCACGAGGGCCGCCAGATAGAGCTTCATCTCGGCGCAGTCGGTTTCCAGGCGAAGGAGCCGCTCGTCCTGGCTCTGATCGACATCCTGCTGGACTCGCCGCCTCGCATTCAACTGGAATCGGAGCTGGGCGACGGTCTGCTCAATGTCGTCAATATCAAGACGGTTTCCGATGTTTCCCAGCAACAAGGTGCGTCCCCAGCCCATAGTCGGTCTCCTCCTTCACTGAAGTCTCAGGAATATTGCGGCCCGGCCTGGCAGCGGTCGGAAGTTGTTGTTTTTACTATGCCGTGCCAGCAAAGCATTGTCAACTCTGTCATGCAACGGTCAGGGCGGACTAGCAGCACCATGCCACCCTGGTCATGCCGCCAACGGCCGTGCCACGAAACAAGGTGGCCGCCCGTGAGTATCGGGAGTTCGTTGACTTTGGCGTGGCGGCGCATTAGACTGCCGCTTTGTTGCATGCCCGTCAGTGTGTCCTGTCGCAACGGCGGTTCCGTGCGGCAGCGGGTTCCATGGTCCAGACCACGAGCGTCCGCCCATGACGTACCGAGTCGAACTGGACATCTACAACGGTCCGCTGGATCTGTTGCTGTACCTGATCCGCAAGGAGGAGGTCGAGATCTCCGACATTCCGATCATGCGGGTGACGGAACAGTATATGGCATACCTGGACCTGATGGAGTCGCTGGACATCAACATCGCGGGGGACTTCCTCGTGATGGCGGCAACGCTGATGGAGATCAAGAGCCGCATGCTCCTGCCTCGTCCCGAGTTGGACGCGGACGTGGGGGAGACCCCCGAGGAGGACGAGGATCCACGGCAGGAGTTGGTGCGTCAACTGCTCGAGTACAAACGTTTCAAGGAAGCAGCTCAGGATCTGGAGGCACTCAGCAGCGAACAAGCCCGCCGATACGGGCGGCCGACTCCGGAGCTGGTGGCCGGTCCGGAGGAACAGCGATACGCCCTGGACCAGATGATGCAGAGCGTGGAGTTGTGGGACCTGTTGAACGCCTTTGCCCGCGTCATGCGGAGCATCAACATCGTTCCGACGGAGATTGTCTACGATGACACGCCGATCGAACGCATTGCCGATCAGATCGTCGGCGTCATGTCCGAGCGCAAGACCATGCTGTTCTCGGAGCTGTTTCTTGGGCTCTTCCAGGGTCACGAACAGATCGGCCGCAGCCACGTCGTCAGTGCCCTGCTGGCCGTTCTTGAATGCATCCGCCAGCGGCTGCTGGCTATTCAACAGGACCAGGATTTCGCCGATCTGCGGCTCTTCTGGCGTGAGGGTAACGAGACGCTGGACGCCCTGGACCAAGCGGCGATGCGGTCCGAGCCGGCCATCAGTTCGCGGCAGGAGGCTCGCAAGGCTGAGAACTTCGATCACCACGAGGGCCGTCTGAAGGACGAACTCCTGGCCGACGAGGCACAGAAGACCGAATTCGACGAGGAACTCGACGCCATATCCGTGCCCGACGTGGAGACGTTCAAGCCCATCTACTCCGAAGACGAGCTTCTAGGCCGCAAGACTGAGGGATCGCCCGACCAGAAGCAGCAGCCTGACAGTGGGCGGGGGCCCGGGTCCCCCCTCCCAGTCGAGGGTCTTTCCGCGGCCGCCGCCGAGGGGGCCGCGGCCGAGGCCGACCTTCCCCCTGCCGCTGAACCGGACGCCCCCCCTGCTCCAGACGAGAATCTCGCCTGAGCCCAACCCCATCCGCCCATTGGCATTCCACACTGTCATGGATATAATCCAGAAAGGCCCCTTCCCGTGGGCGTCCGCAGGAGTCTATGGAACCGATTAGCTGGCGATCCACCTTCGACCGTATTCGCCGCAGGCCACCGGGCCACCTGACGCCCAACGCCCGCTTGGTGCTCCAGCGTCGCTATCTGCTGAAGGATGCTGCGGGTCGCCCCACGGAAGAACCGTCCGCCATGTTTGCTCGGGTGGCCGACAACATTGCGGAAGCCGAAGTGCGGCTGGGATGCCCTGACCAGAGAGACGCCGCTCGGGAGGCCTTCCTCGCGGCGATGCAAAGCCTGGACTTCTTGCCGAATAGTCCGACCCTGATGAACGCCGGTCGTCAGTTGCAGCAGTTGGCGGCCTGTTTTGTTCTGCCGGTGGAAGATTCGATCGAGGGGATCTTCGATGCCGTCAAGGCTGCGGCTCTGATTCATCAGTCGGGGGGCGGCACGGGATTCTCGTTCTCCCGCCTGCGCCCGTCGGGCGACCTGGTCAGCACGAGCCGCGGCCAGGCCTCGGGCCCGATCAGCTTCATGCGTGTGTTCAACGAAGCCACGCGGGCCATCAGCCAAGGCGGATTCCGCCGCGGCGCGAACATGGGCATCCTGCGCATCGACCACCCGGATATCCGCGACTTCATCCGCTGCAAGGAAACCGAAGGGGCATTCGAGAACTTCAACCTGTCCGTAGCCGTCACGAACGATTTTATGAAGCGGCTGGAGCGTAATGAGAGTGTGCCGCTGGTGAATCCTCGCGACGGCAGCCCGTGGGGCTCCGTGCCTGCGGTAGAACTGTGGGGAGAGATCGTGCGCCACGCCTGGGCCAATGGCGAGCCGGGGCTGTTCTTCGTGGACCGCGCCAATGCGGACCAGCCGACCCCCGCCTTGGGCACTATCGAAAGCACCAATCCGTGCGGGGAGCAGCCCCTACTGCCCTACGAGGCGTGCAACCTGGGCAGCGTCAACCTGTCGCATTTTGTGGCCAACGGCAACATCGACTGGCCGGCCCTGCGCGACACGGTCCACCTGGCAGTGCGATTCCTCGACGACGCCATCGAGGTGTCGCGTTATCCGCTGGCAGCGATTGACGCCGCCGTTCGCGGCAATCGCAAGATCGGCCTCGGCGTGATGGGTTGGGCGGACCTGCTGATCGAGCTGGGCATTCCATACGACAGCGACTGCGCGCTGGAGACGGCCCACCGCGTGATGGCTTTCATCCAGGAAGAAGGCCGTCGGGCCAGTCAAGATCTGGCCGCGGAGCGCGGCTCGTTTCCGAATCATGCCCGGAGCGTCTTTGCCGGGGGTCCCCCACGGCGCAACGCCACGATCACGACCGTGGCGCCAACGGGGACCCTGAGCCTGATCGCGGGGTGCTCGGCCGGCATCGAACCGATCTTCAGTATCGCCACCGAACGCAACGTGCTGGGCGGCGAGCGGTTGTTGGAGGTCCAGCCCGCTTTCATGCGTATCGCTCGTCAGCGAGGGTTCTACAGTGATGATTTGCTGGAGCGGCTGGCCTCCGGCGACCCGGACGCACTGGCCCGTGTGCCGGAGGATGTCTTGCGATTGTTCGCAACGGCTCACCAGGTGGCTCCTGAGTGGCACGTCAGAATGCAGGCGGCGTTCCAGGAGCACGTGGACAACGCCGTGTCCAAGACCGTCAACTTGCCGCACGCGGCGAGGCCTGCCGACGTTGACCGGGTGTACCGGCTCGCGTGGCAACTGGGGTGCAAGGGGATCACCATCTACCGCGATGCGTCGCGACAGGAACAGGTGCTGTTGAAGAGCAACGGCCGCTCGCTGGTTTGCCGCGAATGTCTGGTCGAAGACGACGCGCGGATGTGCTCGGAGTGCGGCGGCCCGCTGGTCCACGAGTCGGGATGCCACGTCTGTCACGGCTGCGGCTACACCCTGTGCTAGCGTTGCGCAAGAAGGCGGGCTGCACTCGACGCAGATCGAATGCAGCCCGCGTTATCGGCTCCAACTCAGATTCGAGAGCCGGCATCCTTGATTCCGATGTTGACCACGCCGTCGTTATGTTGAGCGGTCCGGGCCATTCGGGCCACTTCCCGGCGGACAAAGGTTCGGGGTTTTTGCATGCGGCGCTCGGTTTCGATGCGCTGCCTGGCCAGGTACTCCTCGTAGTGCGTCTGGCTCATGTACCCTGGGCATTTCCTGTGAGTGTTCCACTGCTCTCGCGGATTCTCGAACAATCCGCATTGCGTCCGCAGGTTCAGCTTGCACTTGCCGCACTTGCGGATCGGGCGCCTGTTCTTCCTGTCCATGGCCCCTCCTTAAAGGACACTAGCAGTTGTTCACAAGATTACGACGCCTTGGCTGTGAATGATCGTGCTCGCGGCACCTCCTTACGGGATTCCGAGTGTCCCCGCGCCGAATGACAAAGAACTCGCCTGCTACAAGCACTTTACACCCACCTGGGTACAGGGTCAAGTGTGGCAGTGCGTTTTGATTCGGCCGCATACTCCGCGGTCCCGTTCGAAAGGGCCTTGCCGCTTGAACCTGCCCAGCCAATAGCCTAGAATCAGCTTATCGGTCGCGTGCGCTATGTGCCAGGGGATGAGCCGGGAGGACCGGGTATGGCGGGACAACCGTCGATTTTCAGCAGTTGCGAGCCGTATTACGACTTCATGGTGGACTGGGAGAAGCGGCTGGCAAACGAATCGGCTTTTTTCCAGCGTACTTTTCAGTCGGTGCACGCCCAGAGCGTACTCGACTGCGCCTGCGGACCGGGACACCACGCCTGCCTGTTTGCGCGTTGGGGGATGCGGGTCAGCGCGTCGGACGTGTCGGAGGAGATGATTCGCAAGGCCCGCCACCTGGCCGACTCGCAAGGACAGACCGTTGAGTTCGTGCAGACCTCCTACGATGCTCTGACGCATGTCTTTTCGCAGCCCTTCGACGCGGTAGTGTGCACGGGCAACAGTCTGTCGCTGGCCGGGAAACGGTCGGTGGTCGCTGACGCCATCGGGGAGATGGGCAAGCTCACTCGGCTGCACGGCGTACTCGTCCTCCAGGTGATCAACTACGAGTTGTTCCCTCCAGGCAAAAACACCTACGGCGAACCGGTAGCCCGCGAACACCTCGGTCAGAACTACATCTTTTTGAAAAACTTCTGCCGCGCCGGCACCACGTGCGACATGGACCTGGTCGTCCTCCAGAGCGGCGCCACGGGAACGTGGACCCGTACCGTGTTCAGCGAGCGACTGTTGCTGCTGGACAAGGCGTTCCTGGTGGGTGTGGCCGAGAAGGCGGGCTTCGGCAAGATCAAGCTTTACGGGGGCTACGGCATGGCCCCGTTCGATCCCCGGACGAGCCAGGACCTGATTCTGGTTGCCAGAAAAGAGTGAGACGATGAGCATCGAAGATCGGTTATTGGAGTTGGGCTGGAGACTTCCTCCTGCGGCCGGGCCGTTGGGCGCCTATGTGCCCGTGGTTCGCACGGGCAACCTGTTGTTCGTCAGCGGACAGTTGCCCCTTCGCGACGGAAAGCTCCGCGTCACCGGCCACGTGGGCGGTCCGGTCAGCACGTCAGAAGCTCACGAAGAGATGCGTCAGGCGGCCTTCAATGCCCTGGCCATCGTCCGGGCCGAGCTTGGCTCGCTGAACCAGGTGCGCCGCGTGGTTCGGCTGGTCGGCTACGTGGCCAGTGCGCCTGATTTTACGGAACAGGCTGCCGTCACAAATGCCGCCAGTGAAGTGTTTCTGAAGCTGTTCGGTTCGGAGCGTGGCAGCCACGCCCGCCTGGCCCTCGGGGCCGCGGCGCTGCCCAAGGGATCCCCCGTCGAGCTGGAGCTCATCGTCGAGGCGGAAAAGTAGCGGGCCGTCGTCTGCCCTTCGAGTTCCGCGGTACGAGGCAGACGCCCGCCCGCGGGGGCGACCGGCGTTGACTCCGAACAGACCCTTGCCTACAATCGGTCAGTCAGGCGTTCCATTCGCTAACCTTGAGGAGATCGGACCATGGCAGGACAGAATGTGGTGATGCTGACCGATGACAGTTTCGACGCCGAGGTGCTGGAGAGCCAGATCCCGGTACTCGTCGATTTCTATGCAGATTGGTGTGCCCCGTGCCGCATGATGGGCCCCGTCATTGACGAGTTGGCCGACGAGTACGCGGGCAAGGCCAAGATTTGCAAGCTCGACACCGATGCACATCGCGACGCACCGTCCCGGTACGGCATCAGCGCCATTCCGACGATCATCCTGTTTGCCAACGGCAACGTGGCGAAACGGTTCGTCGGAGTAAACAAAAAGGCCGATCTCAAGGCCGCCCTCGACGCAGCAGCGAAGTAGCACTCTGCCGCCTGAAGGCTCTCAGGGCGCCGTCCGCCGCGAGCGGGCGACGCCCTGGTCGTTTGATGCCCGAGCGATGGCGGCGGCTACGTCTCCAGAGTGTTACGCCTGCGGCTGCGACGCAGCCGTCGCATGGGCGGGCACCAAGTGTCCACCAAACGCGGCTTCACCGGGCGGCCTTGAATCGCGCCACCAACTCCGACTTGTCGCCCGCCCTCATCAGGCTCTCGCCGACGAGAATGGCCTGAACCCCTGCCGCCAGGAGCCGAGACACGTCGCGGTCGCTCGTAATGCCGCTCTCGGCGACAAGAACGGCCCCCTTGGGTACGTAGCGGGCCAGCCGTTCGGTGGTTCCCAGGTCCACGGTGAAGGTTTTCAGGTCACGGTTGTTGATGCCCAGTAGTATCGCCCCGGCGTCCACGGATCGGCCCAGGGCCTCCTCGTCGTGGGATTCGACGAGCGGCTCCATGCCTAGCTCGCGACCGAGCCCGATCAGGTCGGTCAGAAGTGACGCCTCCAGGGCGTCGGAAATCAACAGGAACGTATCGGCCCGCCACGCCCTGGTCTCCCAGACCTGGTATGGCGACACGATGAAATCCTTTCGCATCACCGGCACCGGCGACACGGATTTCACCTGTGCGAGGTACTCCAACTTGCCGCCAAAGTACCGCTCGTTGGTCAAAACGCTGATGGCGTCGGCGCCGGCGGCGACATACTGGGCGGCAACGTCTCGCGGGTCGAACTCGGCCACGATATCTCCCGCGGACGGGCTGCGCCGCTTGATCTCCGCAATCAGCCGGACCGGTCCTCCCTTCTCGCGACGCAATGACGAGGCCATGGCTGCCGCGGCCGGGCAATCCGCCACCCGGCCCTTGAGCTCGTCCAACGGCACACGCGACTCGGCGGCCGCCAACTCTTGACGCTTATGTCTCAAGATCTGGTTCAGAATGTCGGGCAAATCACTCATGGATCCCCTCGGAAAAAACCTTGCCCCCTGCCCCGCTCGCACACTATCATCGCGGCCGTAACAGCATACCGCAAGGAGCACGGAATGCAAACGTTCCCCGTTCGTACTACTCGCCGCGAGCAGTTGATCGACATCACCGAACAGATTGCCGGTGCTCTTCGCGGAGGACCGGCCGAAGGCGTCTGCATCGTCTTCGTGCCTCACACGACGGCTGCCGTGACTATCAACGAAAACGCTGATCCGAGTGTCGCGGCCGACATGCTGGCGAAGATGTCGCGCATGGTTCCCCGCGACGACGATTACACCCATGCCGAAGGCAACAGCGATGCCCACATCAAGGCTTCGCTCGTCGGCTCCAGCGTCACGGTTCCGATCTCCGGCGGCCGGTTGGCCCTGGGCACATGGCAGGGCATCTACTTTTGTGAGTTCGACGGCCCGCGGACGCGCACTGTGCATGTTCAGGTCGTGGGTGATAGGCAGACCCCATGTCACTGACCGAACTCTTTGATTTCGAGATTCCAGCTCACGTGGTGAGCCTTCTTCTGGCACTCGGCGGCCTGCCGCTGCTGGTAGCGACGCTGCGAGGCCTGAGAACACAGGGTCTGGGACTACCGGAGAGCGGAGCATGGCCCGCCGTCGGCTGGGGTCGCGAACAAGGCGGATTGATCTTTGTCCTGATCGTGTTTGTCCTCCAGAATGTGCTGCACATCATTTTGGGCGGCCTCGCAGCATGGCTTACGGGCCCCGAGGGACACTTTCCCCTGTCCGAAGGTAGTCGCACGGCCGCACTGAGCCTGGTCACCGTCGCCCACTGGACGATCGTCTGCGGGCTCATTCTCAGGTGGCTCATCGCAACCGGGAGGGCTCGGGTCGAGATGTTCGGCCTGACGCGACGGCGTTGGGCCCGGTCCGCCGGGCGAGGCGTGGTGCTGCTTCTAGCCGCCGAGCCGCTGATTATCGCGACCCTGCTGGCCGGCACCGCACTGCACACATGGATTGTCGAGGAGCCGCCGCCGATCCATCCCGTTCTTCAGTCCCTGGGCGAACGCCCGCAGACAGTGCACATCGTCGTGCTCTTCCTCACCGCCGGGGTGCTCATCCCGTTCTTCGAGGAGCTCTTCTTCCGCGGCATCCTTCAGACAACACTCATGCGTCTCGGCAGCGCCCCAGCGGCCATCACCATCGCCAGTGTCCTGTTTGGTCTGGTACACATGGGGATACCGACCAGCGTGCTTCCCCTGACGATCCTCGGATGGGCGTTGGGATATGCGTTTTACCGCACGGGCAATCTCGCATCGTGCGTCGTGATGCACAGCCTGTTCAACCTCATCAGCTTGAGCATGGCCGTCCTGCCGCACATGGCGGGTCGCGCGGCGTAGGCTCAGCGACCACGGGAAAAGCCACGGCCGGGCGATGCCGGCCGTGTCGCACTTGGCACGGAATCGCAGCACAGGCGCGTCGGGCTTATGTCGCCGACGGAGGCGCAGTCTCGCTGCTGCCGGGCTCAGGAGTCGGACCTGGCGCAGGAGCGGGGGCGGGCTCGGGTGTGCCCGTGGGCGGCTGCGTGGTCTCCTCCTCGGTCGGCTCCGGAGCAGGCATCGGTTCGGGAGTGGGCCCCGGCTCGGGCATCGACGGCGGCAGGAAACGCTCGGCAAAGGCCACGGCCTTGTTCAACTGGTCGTAGCCGAGGCCGGTATCAAGGCGAATCCGTCCCTTGTCCAGCCCCAGCACGAGCCCGACCACTCCCTGATCGCTGATCGCCTTGCGGTCCTCCTCGTCGAACACCACAGGTTTGCGCGACGCCCCGCCCGATGGGCCGGCCAGCACAAGCGAACGCCCGAGCATGGCCGGAAGGCTCATGTACATTTCCACGTTCCGCACAGCGGGCAGCGAATGCCGCACGTCGTCCATCTGCTTCGGCGGCGTGGCGGTCTTCTCGTCGAGGGCCATGTCGATAGCCGCCCTCAGGAGCGTTTGATCGCTGCCGCAGGAAACAATCGCGCGGTCCTTCAGATACGCCAGGCGGTACACGTAGCCGTCGGGCCCATACACCTGCCTGGCCCGCTCCTCGAACAGCTCCTTGAAGCGTTTCTTGTCGAACTCGATCTTCGGCTCCAGCAGCGATATCTTGACTCCTCGATACTCCTCCACGGCCGGCTTGTACTGAAGAATCACGCGCGTGCCTGCCTGGTCGCCCACCTTGAGCAACGTGCCAAAGAAATCCTGGACCGCATCGTTGAACATATCGGGGTCCTTGATTCGCATGATCGTCACGTTGGCCTCGGTGGCGCCGCTGGCCGGGTCGGGCAGGCTCGTCATCATCTCGAACTGGCCGGTGAACTGGTCGGCCATCTGACTGACGGCGTCCATCAGTGCCTCTCGCGTGTCCGGTTGCACTTTGCGTCTGGCCTGCGGCGAATTCTGAATGACAAAATCCGTCACCGTCGTTAGGGCCACCTTCAGCATGTCGGGATTCACCTGGATACCGCTGACGGAGATGTGGGGCCGATCGAGCGGCAGATCGGCCACCAGCGAGCCGCCGCTGCCCCCCATGTCGAGAAGGTTGCGATAGATGGATCCGTCCTCGGCAAACCGGCACAGGGCGGAGACTGCCACGTCGTCGGCGCCCATGCGAATGCCCAGGTCGAACGAATCGATCTGTTCCAGGAGTTCGTCGATCGCGCCCAGATACGTCAAGAGCATGTCGCTGTAGGCGTACAACGTCGGGTCGCCCATGACCTTGGTGGCCATCGAGCGGCGGAACCGGTCGGATGCCTCGCGGCGGCTTTCCAAGGTTCGTCGCATGTCCACGTGGATGAACAGATCGCTCTGCCCAAGGACTTGGCGCTGCTCTTCGGTCAATCGCTGGGCGATGCCGGAGGCGCCGTCGCGGATGTCGCGGCACGTGCGCAGCGACTCGGAGAAGAGGACGTACCCGTTACGATGAATGAAGAATCGCGGCACGCGCGTCTCGGTCATCTGGTACAGGCCTTCCTCGACTTCGTCCGCGGCATTGTATTCGAGGAACTGTTCGAGCCCGGCCACCGGGACCATGAAAACGGCGTTGCGCCCACGGTAGGCCACCGGGTCCAGGTATGCAATGCCCATGGCGCCTCGTTGGGCCACGCCGCCGCGGACGCCCACTTTCACACTGATCATGTCGGTAATGGAACTGTCCTGGATGGGCAGCCGCAACCCGGTCTTCTGCTCAAACAGAACGCTCTTGGCCGCCACATCGCCCAGGTCGGACAGCACCAGGAACGTGGTCGTGCAGTCGGGCATGGCAGCCAGCAGGTCGGCCGCGGAACGGGCCTGTCCGGCGGGTGGGGTTCCCGCGGCGCCGCCGGTCTCACTGGTCGGCCCGCTGGGCTCAGCCTGCCCCCAGACGGCCCCTGCTACAACAACGATCAAGCCCATGGTCCAGATTCGAATACGGTTCATGTCGCACCTCAGGGTCACGAGGGTCGAAACAGGTCGCCCGTCTCAGTCGTACAGATGACATGCCGCCACGTGGTCGGCCCGACCGTCCACCGGCTTCAGTATCGGCGTTTCTATCGAACAGCGGTCAAACGCTTTCGGACACCGCGGATGAAATGCGCATCCCGATGGCGGATGGATCGGGCTTGGCGGCTCGCCCTCCCGCATGTCGAGGAACCTCTGCCTCTGTTTCGGGTCCGGCAGCGGAATCGCACTCATCAGACACCATGTGTACGGATGCCTGGCGTTGCCGTACAACACGTCGCTGGGCGCTTTCTCGACGATGCGCCCCAGGTACATGACGGCCACTTCATCGGCAATATGCGCCACCACCGACAGGTCGTGGGCAATGAACAGATACGTCAATCGCAGCTCGGCCTGAAGGTCCTCCAACAGGTTGAGAATCTGGGCCTGAATACTGACGTCCAGGGCACTGACGGGCTCGTCACACACGATCAGCCGCGGGCGAAGGGCCAGTGCCCGGGCAATGCCGATGCGCTGCCGCTGGCCGCCGCTGAACTCGTGCGGGTACCGATTCATATAATCGGGCGTCAGCCCCACCCGTCTTAACAAGTCTGCGACGATCTCCTGCCGCTCAGATCCCGAGGCCAGGCCGTGAACCGTCAGAGCTTCACCAACGATGCTGCCGACAGTCATTCGCGGGTTCAACGACCCGTAGGGGTCCTGGAAGATGATCTGCATGTGGCGGCGCATCCGGCGGAGCTCGGATTCCGACAGGGCAAACACGTCCTGGCCATCCAACAGCACCTGCCCGGCCGTCGCTGGAATGAGCCGCAGGATCGTCCGCCCCGTCGTGGTCTTGCCGCATCCGCTCTCCCCAACGAGGCCGAGCGTCCGTCCCTGGGCAATCGAAAACGAAACGTCGTCAACGGCTTTGACGTATCCGATCGTACCACCGAAAAGCCCGCGACGCACGGGAAAATGCGTCTTCAGATTCTCCACAACCAATAAGGCAGAAGTTGAGGCAGGCCTGATCGGAACAGGCCCGGACTGCACGGCTGTCATCGGATCTCCTCCTGGGGCAGGCTCACCGGAGTGCTGACGGCCCGCTCAAATGGCAGGGTCCCCTCGGCCCGGGCCTTCCAGCAACGCACCCAATGCCCTGTGCGCAGTTCCTGCAACTGCGGCACGCTCGCAGCGCAGGAGACATCGGCAATCGGACATCGCGGATGGAACGCGCACCCCGACGGAATCCGCGCCGGCGTCGGCACTCTGCCGGGAATGACTTTCAGGCGTTTGCCTCTCTCGTGCATGCTCGGCAAGCTCTCGAACAGACCGACCGTGTACGGGTGCAACGGCCGGTCGAACAACTCGTCCACATCGGCGAATTCCACGATGCGGCCGGCGTACATCACGGCCACCCGATGAGCATTCTGAGCCACCACACCCAGGTCGTGCGTGATCAGGATCACGCTCATCCGCAGTTCCCGCTGGAGGCGGTTCAGAAGCTTCAGAATCTGGGCCTGGATCGTCACGTCCAGGGCGGTCGTCGGCTCGTCGGCAATCAGGATGGATGGATTGCAGATCAAGGCCATGGCGATCATGACGCGTTGCCGCATGCCGCCCGAAAGCTGGTGTGGATACTCCTCGACGCGATGCTCGGCCGCCGGTATGCCCACCAGACGAAGCATCTCGACCGTCCGCTCGTAGATCTGCTCGGGCGCCATCCGCTCGTGGACTTCGAGGACTTCGGCGATCTGGCGGCCCACGGTGAAGACCGGATTGAGGCTCGTCATCGGCTCCTGGAAGATCATGGCGATCTCCTTGCCGCGGATACGTCGCACCTCTTCCTCGGACATCTGCAACATGTCGCGTCCCTTGTAGAGGATCTGCCCGGCAGCGATCCGTCCGGGCGGAGGGACGAGGCGAAGGATCGACAGCGATGTGACACTCTTGCCGCAACCACTCTCGCCGACCAGGGCCAGTGTTTCGCCGCGCCGCACATCGAAACTGACGCCCCCCACTGCCCGTGCAAGACCCTCCTCGGTTCGGAAGACTGTTTCCAGATCGCGGACACTGAGAATCGTCTCGTCGACATCCTCGGCGGATCGGACTTCCTCGATCACTCCGGGCGGTATGCTCATAGCGGCCCCTACACTTCCTTCAGACGCGGGTCAATGGCGTCGCGCAACCCTTCGCCCACGAGATTGTATGCCAAGACGGCAAGAAAGATGATCGTTCCGGCAACCACCACCAGTTGCGGCTTTTCGGTGGCCACAGACCGGGCATGCTGAAGCAACAGTCCCCAGCTCGGATAGTCAGGATCGCCCAGGTTCAGAAAACTCAGTGTCGCCTCCAGAGTAATCGCGCCGGCAACCCCAAACGTGGCTCCCACAAGAACGGGGGCAATCGTGTTCGGCAGCGCGTGCCGCATAATAATGTAGAGCGACGAGAGGCCGCTCGCCCGGGCCGCGGTGATGTAGTCGAGACTCTTGACCTGGAGAATGCCGCTGCGGATCAGCCGCGCGGTGCCCGTCCAGCTCGTCAATCCGATGGCGATCATGATATACCAGAGTTTCGGCCCCCAAAGGGCGATGATCGTCAGGAGCAGGAAGAAAGTCGGGAAGCAGATAAAGACCTCGACCACGCGCTGAAGCAGCAGATCAACCCAGCCGCCGAAATAGGCGCTAACGCCGCCGACCAGGATGCCGATCAGTGTGCTGATTCCCACGGCGATAAAACCGACGGCCAGCCCGACACGCGCGCCATGGACAATTCGGGCCGCATTGCTGCGTCCCAGCCGATCCGTGCCAAGAATGTGTACCGCATTGGGAACCTCGCATGTCCGCCCGACGCCCGTATCGGTCGGAGCGTAGGGAATTGGCGGCATCAGGAACGAGGCTTCAACACCGGCGGCCATCTCCTTGCGATAGTCGCGCTCAATGCGGATGGTCTGGGGCTGGCCGTTCACTACGAACGTTTGTTCGCGAAAAATACGGTCCGGGGCAACCCTGCAATTTGTCAGCCACAGCACCAGCAGAAGGGCTGCATAACCATGTCCGCCCAGGGCCCATACAAGCCGGTCGGGACTCCCGACACCGGCTCGTCGCAGTAGCCGCACTGTCACAGGCGTCAGCGCCAGCATCACGGCGATCAGCCCGCCAAGGAGCTGCACTTTCGACACCGTCGCCAGAAATGGCACCACGACAGGCTTCGGCCTCACGATCATAAGAACCACCGCCAGCATCAAGTAGAGCACGAGCGGCGGCCCCCACCCAAGCAGCCCTGCAACTTTCGACCGCGAGCTGCGAAGAATGCGAACCAGCAGCTTGTGCATTACAGCACCGAGGATCACGGCCATGGGCAGGATCAGCAGGCCGACATGAAAGGCCTTCAGTTCGCGCATTGGCGGCAGGTCCACCGTCCGGAGCGACGTGTTGGTCATTGCTGCAGCGACAAGAAGGAAGACAAGCAGGTTGACGGCCGTGGCGCGCCGCAGGTCGTTCAACCGCCAAAAGGTCCAGCCCGTTCGCGCCAGGAGCCGCCGAGTTACCGGAATGAGCAGAAACAGGGCCAGTGCGGCGAAGAGAATCAGATCAGTGTTGGTTAAGGCTCTGAAAAGCGGGAACGTCAGCCCTTCGGACGGCGTGTACCAGTAGTACGGATACTTGTTCGCCAAGAGCGGCGCGAAGATGGACATGAGGAAAAGCAGGCCCACCAAGACCAGACCGACCATGGCCGGGATGTGCCGGCGGAACTGCCGCCAGACAATCTGCCAGTAGTTTCGGCTGACGACCGGCAGTTCGTCCAGAGAAGCCGACGGCCCCTGTGTTGTCTCTGGATCAGTCATAGCGTACCCTCGGGTCCACCGCCGCCAGCAGCAGGTCGGCCAGCAGCATGGCGACGAGCGTCAAGACAGCACCGATCAGACTGATCGCCTCGATCATGGGATAATCACGACGGGTGACGGCCGTGTAGAACAGCAGCCCCATGCCGTTCACATTGAAGAGCGTCTCCACGATGATCGAGCCGCCGATCAGCGCAGGCAGAACGAAGGCCATGACCGTAATCATGGGCAACAGGCTGTTGCGGACGGCGTGTACATAGACGACCGTGCGCTCGGGAAGCCCCTTGGCGCGAGCCGTGCGGACGTAGTCCATCCGCAAATTTTCCAGGAGGCTGGTGCGGCTGAGCTTGGCCATGTATGCCAGGTTGCCAATGGTCAGGGTCATGACCGGCAGGATCATGTGGCGCACACCGTCGCCAAGGTACGCCCATGTCGAAAGCCGGTCCGCCTGGTCGTCGTGCATGCCGCCCACGGGCATAATCACCCAGAGCCAGTCCGGATGGTGCACACGAAGGTAGCCTTCCAACTTTCCCCCCTTGGCGAAGATCACGATCAACATCAATCCGAGCACAATGGCCGGGATACTGTACATGATCAGAACCGCGACGCCGGAGCCGGTATCGAAGACGGCCCGCCGCAACGGATCGGCATAGCGGTTCTTTGCCGCAATCAGCCCAATAGGTATCGCCAGCAGATAGGTCAGAAACAGAGACACGACATTCAGGCGAATCGTGGCGCCGATCCGTTCGGCAATCATCTCCGTGACCGGCCGCTTCTCGGTGATACTGACGCCCAAGTCGCCTCGAACAAGCCCATTGGCCATCCGCAGGAGCCACTGAACATATTGGACCGGAATGGGCTTGTCGAGGCCGTACCGCGACATGCGCAACTTGATCAGGGCATCGCGGTCTCCTCCCTGGGCGGCCATGTCGCCGCCTTCGCCTCGGACACTCAGGCTGATGGGATCGCCCGGAGCGAAACGGATCAGAGCGAACACCACGAAGCTGATGCCCAGCAGCGTGGGCACCATCAGCGCGATGCGTTTGATCACGTATTTCGTCATAAGGCTCTCCGAACCACTCCGTCCGGTTTTGGGCATTTCGTCATCGTGGAGGCTCGTGCACCATGCGGCGATCCGAGCCGCCACGTTGCCGCAGGACTATTGCCCATAGAGGCGCATTCCCTGCGGCGTCCACCAGTCGCGCTCGTCCAGCCCAAGAGCATGAATCTTCACACCCTCGAACCGCTGATGCACCGCCGCCAGTGATCGCCGCCCAAAGAGAAACGTGTAAGGCTGCTCCTCGTGCAGCAGGCGGTGGAACCTGTGGTAGATCTCATTGCGTTTCGTGCGATCAAACTCCACGCGCGCCGCCTCGATCAGCCGATCGGCCTCGGCATTGCGGAAACCGATGAAATTCGAGCCACGGTTGGCGATGCTGTCGGAGTGCCATATCTGATACGGATCGCTCTCAACGAATCCCCCGCCCCATGAAAGCATCACCGCCTCGAACGTGCGCTCATTCAGTCGCTCCTCGAAGACGGACCATTCCAGTTGCATCAATTCCATCCGCACCCCGACCTTGCCCATCTCTTCCTTGGCCATCCCTGCGATATCAAGCCCCGTGGACGACCCGTGGCCCATCATCAGTGTGAACTTCAGAGGCTTGCCGTCCTTGTCCAGAACGCCGTCGCCATTGGTGTCGCGCCATCCTGCCTCCGTCAGCAACTGCACCGCCTTCACGGGATCAAACGGCCATGGTTCGATGGTCGGATCCGCCTGGATCGGCACCTTGACCAGCTCCGACCCCATCCAGAAGGGACCGCTCACGACGTCCACCAGATCGTGCAGGATTTCCTTCTTGATTTTCTCGCGTGGAACAAGGTGCGTCAGGGCCAAACGCACCCGACGATCCTGGAACAATTCCATGTTCTGGTTGTATCCGATGAAACTGTACCCATTGTAGGGGGTCTTATATTGAAACCTTCTGAAGTGCGCCGTGAAGTCTCGGTCGTGCTCGGAAAAAACGTACTGCTCCGCCGTCATGGCCATCCAGTCCAATTCCTGGGCCTTGCATTTCTGGTAAGCCGCCGTGTCATCCACAACGATTTTGAAGACGATCTTGTCGAAGTGGTATGGACGGCCGTAATAGAACGGATTCCGCTTCAGCACGATCTGCTGCCCAGGCTCCCAGCTCTCAAACACATAAGGGCCCGAGCCGACCAGTTTGTCTCGAATGGCATTGAAGGCCTCGGCGTCCGTGAACTCGTACACGTGTCGCGGAATGATCGTCATGTACCCGCCGCCGGCCACCTCGAAGCTCTTGAAGTACGGCTTCTTGAACTTGAACTCCACCGTCCGATCGTCCAGGGCCTTGACGTGCTCGACGTCCTTGAAGTAGCCCAACGTCCGAGTCGCATCGACGGCGGGGTTCTTGATCGTTTCATAGGAAAACACGACATCGTCCGCCGTGATCGGCTTGCCATCGCTCCACCTCAACCCGTTTCGCAACTTGAAGGTGATCGTCAACCGATCCTCCGAGACCGTCCACGACTCCGCCAGTCTCCCTTCATACTCCAGCGTGTCCGGATGCACTCCGATCAGTGCGTCAAACAAGTATCCGTGTACCATGGCGGCATAGTAATCCGTGGAGGTCACCGGATTCAGCGTCCGCGGCTCCGCATTGATATGACGCACCAGCCAGTCGCCCTGCTTGTTCTTCTCATCCGTTTTGACCGTGCCGCCGGCGTTATCAGGGGCCGATGCGGGAATGTGCGCGGCCGTTTCCGCCGCTGGGGCCGCCTTGAGGTTGGCAATCAGCTTCTCCAGCCGCTCGTAATTCCGGTCCGAGGCCTGGATCTGAAGGTACCCGATGAGCACGAGCACCACAAGCAGGAAAACGATCGTCACATCGCTGGCACGCCAGTTCTTGTGCATGGCAACCCCCATCATGTCGCAAGCCCGCCGCGCGGCGGGGCGTTCCATCCACGTCCAGGCCCGGCACTATACCATCCCGGCAAGGGCAATCCAAGCTCAATACGAGTCCGGGTCGCTCCTGCGCAGCGTTTCTCCTCACCGACGTCAGTCCTTGCCGCCAATCAGCTTCGGATCGAAGGCGTCACGGAGCCCGTCGCCGATGAAATTCAGAGCCAGCAGCGTCAGGGCCAGCATGGCACATGGAAACACCAGCAGCCACCAGTAGTTGACCATGGGGCTGAGCGTTTGGACGCCGTCGCTCGCGAGCGTGCCCCAACTGGCCAGCGGCGCCGAGATGCCCAGGCCGAGAAAGCTCAGAAACGATTCCTGGAGAATGGCCACGGGAACCGTGAGCGTGGCGCATACGACAATGGGACCCAACAGGTTAGGCACCATGTGCCGCAGCAGAATCGTCATCGGCCTTGCCCCCAGGGCCCGCGCCGCCACAACGAATTCCTCCTGCCGCAGTCGCAGCACCTGCCCACGGATGATCCGCGCCATCGTCAGCCACATCACGCATCCGATGGCCACGAACAACACGATCAGGCTCTGCTCGGCATAGACGAGAATGAGAATCACCAGCAGGATGTAGGGCAACCCGTACAGGGTGTCCACCACGCGCATCATCCATCGGTCCACGGCCCCGCCGGCCTGCCCCGCGACGGCTCCGTAGATCGTGCCAATGACCACGCTGATGGCGGCTGAGATCAGCCCCACGAACAGACTGACGGCGCCGCCCTGGAGCGTCCGCATCAGCAGGTCGCGGCCGTTGGTGTCGGTGCCGAAGGGATGCTGCCACGACGGCGACCAGGGGTGCGGCCGTCCCACGCGGAGGTCTTCCTCCTGGGTGACCGTCCACGTGCGGTCGCCCACGCGACCATAGGCATACACGCAGGAACAAGCCACGAAGACGGCCGCCAGGAGAACGACACTGGCCATGGCGGCCTTGTTCGCCCGGAAGCGGCGCATGGCAAGCGCCAGCGGGCTGCGGCTCACCACCGCCGGGGGAGCGTCTGTGGACACCCCGTCAATGCGATCATTCATAGCGGATCCTCGGATCGAGCCATGCGTAGCCGACATCCACCAGCAGGTTCATCACCAGGAGTAGGCCACTGTAGAGCATGACGCAGGCCAGGATCATCGGGTGGTCGCGGTTCAGGGCGCTGGTCACGAAGTGAAATCCCACGCCGGGAATGTTGAAAACCTTCTCCACGACAAAACTGCCCGTGAAGATTCCTGCGGCAGCCGGCCCGACGTAACTGAGCACCGGGAGCAGGGCGTTCTTCAAGCCGTGGGAGAAGATCACCTGGGCCCGCGACAGCCCCTTGCATTGGGCAACTCGCATAAACTCGGCCGGCAGCACGTCGAGCATGCTGTTCCTCATGAGCCGCGCGACGTAGGCCGAGGGAAAAGCCGCCAGCGCCGCCGCGGGCAGGATCAACTGCTGCGGCGAGCCCCATCCGCCCGCCGGCATCAGGCGCAGCCAGAACGCGAACACCATCAGCAGCAGCGAAGCCACGACGAAGCTCGGAATCGAGATGCCCAGCAGCGTCGTCCCCGTCAGCAGATGGTCCAGCACGGTGTACCGCCTGACAGCCGAGAAGACGCCCACCAGCACACCGATCACAAGGCTCAACGCCAGGGCCAGCGTGCCCAAAGCCAGGGACACCAGAAACGACGGGCCGAGAATCTCGCGCACCGTGTTCCAGTCGCGATAGTGCATGGACGGCTGGCCGCGGAACGTCACCAAATCGCGCAGAGTCAACACATAGCCCTCGCCCCACGAACGATCCAGGTAGTAGCGATGCTTGAAATCGGCAACGGCCTCGTCCGACATCGCCTTGTCGGTCTCCCAGGGCTTGCCCGGGGCGGCCCGCATCATGGCGAACGACACGGTGTAGATGGCCAGCAGGGTCGGCACGAACCATAGCAGCCGAAGGACGACAAATCGCGTCATGGTTCGCCCTCCGCCGTGTCGATCCACAAGTCCTCGAAGGCGATCCGGTTCAGCGGGTTGGGAACGTATCCCTTCACACGGTCGCGCACCAGCAGCGCCGACACGTAGTAATATACGGGCGCCACCGGCATCTCCTGCTCAATCAGAATCGACTCCGCCCGACGGAATAGGTCGGCCTGCCGCCGCGTGTCCACTGTGCCGGCGGCTTCGGCGATGAGACGGTCGTACTCGGGATTCGACCATCCCGTGTCGTTGTTGCCGCCGCCGGTTACGAACATGTCCAGAAAGGTCATCGGGTCCAGATAATCGGCAATCCAGGCGGCCCGGGCGATATCGTAGTCCAGCGTGCCCACCTTCTCCAGGAAGACTTTCCACTCGATGTTCTGAAGCG
Organism: uncultured Anaerolineaceae bacterium; assembly: GCA_964500225.1. Taxonomy (GTDB): domain Bacteria; phylum Planctomycetota; class Phycisphaerae; order FEN-1346; family JAACEH01; genus JAAYDY01. Next base: position 24,443 of record CAZCOA010000022.1, read on the forward strand.
TGATGGTAATGCCCAATTCGCGTTTCCACTGCTCGGCCACCAGTTCGGCGATACGCTTGTGGCCCTCGCTGGTGTTGTAGAGATAGCGCAGCGTGGGGAATCCTTTTCCGCCGGGGTATCCGGCCTCGGCCAGAAGCCGTCGGGCACGGTCCACATCGCGGCCATGGCCGTGGGGTCCTTGGTACCAGGGGATCTGCCCCACAGGCACAAACGTGCGTGCCACGGGCTGTCCGAGCCGCCCCGCCCGATCCACAATCTCCTGTTTGTCGAGTGCCAGCGATAGGGCCAGCCTCACCCGTCGATCATCAAGGGGCGGTTTCGTGCAGTTGAACCGCAGAAAGTACGTGCCGCAGTAGGGAAACCCATGGAAGTCGGGACGACAGCCGGTGCGGTGTTCCTTGAGCAGTTGCTCGGCGGCCAGATTCGGCACGTCGGTGATCAGGTCCAATTGCCCCAGTTCGTATTGCAGATAGGCCGTCTCGGCGTTCTCGGCCGGATAGACGTCGATGGTCGGCACGCGAACGTGCTCACGGTTCCAATAATGCTCGTTGCGGACAAGGCGCATTCGGTACTTGAGCTTCCACTCGCTCAGCACGTAGGGTCCATTCGAGACGATGCGGCCGGGATGCGTCCAGGCCGGATCGGTGGGATCGTCGCTCGCGCGGGCGCGGGGACCGGCCTCGACGGAGCTTCGCTTGACGGGAAGCAGCGTATGAAATGCCACCAGGTCGATGAACGACCTTGTCGGCCGCTCCAGCGTCACCCGCAACACGGTGGGCGATACCGCCTCGATGCCGAGCTGCGAGGCGGCAGCCTCGACAACGGCATCAGCCTGTTCAACAGGCATCCCGGCCAGCCCGGAAGTGGCTTCGACGTACTGGCGGCTGCCCTTGATCGGGAAAAGCAGGTAATTGTAGGGAGACCCCGTGCGTGCATCGAGGGCTCGACGCCAACTGTATCGAAAGTCCTCGGCCGTCAGTTGCGATCCGTCGCTCCAGCGAGCGTCGCCGCGTAAGTAGAAGGTGTACACCAAGCCGTCGTCGGAGATGTCCCAGCGATAGGCTGCGCCGGGCTTCGGCGTTGCGGTGACGGGGTCGAACACGGCGAGCCCCTCGAACAGGGCCCCGGCAATGCGTCCACCGCTGACATCCTGCATTTTCTGCGGATCAAGGGTCGGCACCTCGGGGCCCTGGCTGAAACGCAGAGCCGCCTTGCGGTGTCCGAAGTCCAGTGTGACAAGAATTAGCGATGCGGGGATAAGGCCGAGAACCAGCAGGAATGCAGCGCCTCGCCACGAGGGCTTCCACATACGATCGCCATCTCCGGTTGTCGTCGCAGGGCCGGTTCGAGCTGCTATCGCCGGAGCCTCAGCGAGTGCCGCCCGAGGAGGCGACCTCGGCCGACTTGGCGGGCGACCAGTCGAGCAGCACCGGACGCTGCTTGATCCGCAGCTCCTTCTTGCCGGGCTTGTCGAGCCGCAGAAGAATCTCGATCCAGTTCAGTTGCTCCAGCCACACGCCGTCGATAGCCCTGGCGTCCGGGCGCCCTGGCCTGCCGCGGACGTCCGTCACGGCCTGCGACAGCCCCGTCGTCTCACCCGTCAGGCGAGCCAACGTTTCGTCAATCGCGGAAATCAGGAGCAGTCCGTCGCTGTGCGGCGGTGTCCGCGCCAGAATCTGTGCCATGGCCGCGACGATGGGCTGCTTGGCATCCGGGATGGGGCGAATGTCGTTTTTGTATGCCAGATCCAACATCGTCACGGCCACGCGCATGGCTTCGGCGATGTCGTGGTCGGCCAGGTTCAGCGTCTTGGCCTTTTCGGACGAGACGCGAATCAGCAGATCGCTTGCGGCGTCGGTGCCCAAGGCCGCCACGGCCTCGATCATCGCCCCCAAGCAGATGCCGTCTTTCTCGCGGATCAGGGCCTTCTCAAGATCTGCCAGAACCCGGCGAATCGACTCCGGCGCCCGTCCCTGCACGATGGCCTCGCTGACAGCCTTGCCCGCCAGGCCCTTCGCCGCCCAGTAACGCACACCCGCATAGCGCTCGCCGTCGGCGCCTTCGCCGACCATCAGTTTCAGCAACAGCGGCACTGCATCGGCCTCTTGAATCTGTGCCAGAACGATCGTCAGTGCCAGCCGGTTCTTGTAAACCAGGATCGGATTGCTCATCTTGACCCCGGCTTGTTTGACGATGGTCTTCGCCGCCAACTGGCGAAACTCGGCGGTTCCGTTCGCCGACTGGGCCAGGTCCACCAATTGCTTGCGAGCGGCATCCACCAAACGGCTGTCGGTCCCGGCGACCAGCGTGTCCAGCAGAGCTGCAACGGCCTGGTCCAGGCGGTTTTGGTCATCGCTGGTAAAGGCCGTCTTGCCCGTCAGATCGACGATGTTATCCGTCTGAGCCGAAACGCACGGAGCTACCGCCAGCAATGCGACAAGGCTCCATGCATACCCCATGGTCCGCTTGCTCATCAAGAGTCCTCCGGTCAGCCTTTTGTGCGATACAGCGGTGATGCCCCGACCGATTCGCGGCAGCCAGGAACCGAATTCCCCCGGCACCATCGGAACACCGCCAACTTAGTGTGCGCCTAGACGTAAGTCAAGGCTTTTCCCATCGCAGAAGCCTCCGGACGCCATGTTGCCACCGGTTGCCGTGGCATGCCGGCTGCGGTCCGACGGGCAGTTGGCAAGCCCGAGGAACTATCCACCATGAACAAGGCTCAGGGACTACCTGGACCGCCCCTGAGGTTGCCCCCATCCGAGGCAATCGCAGCACCGGGTCACTGAGCCGGCGTCGGCGCAGCGGCCGGGTCGCCGGCGGGGGCCTTCTCGGGCTGAGCCGGCTCGGGAGCGGATTGCGGCTCGGGCTTCGGCGCAGAGGCGTCTTCCTGCTGTTCGAGCTTCAACTGTTCTTTCAGCGAGTTCAGGGCCTGATCGATCTTGTCAGTGCCCAGTTTCTCGGAGAACTCGGCCCTGAGTGTCTCGAGCGTGGCGATAGCCGCCTTGAGGTCCCCCTGCCGGTGAGAAGCCTGGAAGTGCATCATCATGGCCTGGAGCCGCAGGTCGGGATTCTTGAGCTTATCCTTCGGGTACTCGGCCAAGAACTTGGCGCTCACCTTGGCAAACGCGGCCGGGTCGGAACCGTCGCCGGTGCTCAAGAGGCCCAGATACCAGTCGGCCTGCTCTCGGATGCCCTGGGCATTGTCTGCGTCGAGCTTGGCGGCTTCCTGGAGCGTCTGCGCGGCCTGCTCCTGGGCGTCACCGGCCACGGCCAAGGTGAGACCACGAGCCAGTTTCAGCTTGGCGAGCCGCGCAGTGTCCTCGGGCTTGGCGGCCTTCGTGGCGGCATCGATGTAGCCCAGCTTCTCATCTTTGGACAACTCCATTCGCGAGCACAATTCCGCGATCAGGAACAAGGCCTCCGTGTTGGAGGTATCCTTTTTGTAGGTCGTCATGCCCTCGGAGAATTTGAGCACATCGGTCAGCATCTCTTTCATGCCGGCGGGAGGGATGAACCCGATGTGACGGACCAGCACCTTGCCGTCGGCGTCGGCGGCAACGAGGGTCGGCATGGCGTTGACACCGTAGGCCTGGGACGTGGCCTCGTCCTTGTCCACGTCGATACGGACCGTGACGAACCTGGCCAGAAGGGCCTTGACGCCCTCGTCGCTAAAGGTCTGGGCATCGAGCATCTTGCACGGGCCGCACCAGACGGCAAAAAAGTCGATGAAGATGGGCTTGCCTGAGGCCGCAGACTGTTTCCTGGCTTCGTCGAGGTTCGAGAGCCACCCGTCCACCTTGTGGGCGTCGGCGGCGGGTTGTGTCTCAGCGGCCGGCGCGGGAGCCGGGACAGCGTTTTCGGCGGCAGGCGCTGTCGTGGCGGCCTCCTGGGCGGCAAGCGCAGTGACCCATGGGTGTCCGGCCAGAAGGACAACCATCGCGCAGCTCGCAAACAGCAGAGTCACCCGTACCATGGAACGTTCTCCTTTGTGTATTCGGTGGCGCGATGGGATACAACCCATGGGGCGCCGTCGCGTGCGGCGCGCTCATATCCGATGCAAACGGCTGCCGGCGTCAGAAATTCGAGGGACACCACAGGCTGCCTCGCCCTCCTGAAGGCGGCAACGAACAGTGATTTTCCCGTTAGGACAGGCTGGTGGCAAGGAAAAAGCGATCGCTAGAATCGGTTTCAAAACTGACACGTTTAGCTTGCGCCCTACATGAGTCTTTGCTTAGCTGGCCATCGAAAGGAAACGTGATAATACGTCGGCTCGCTGACTTCGATGGCCCGACAGACCTGCTTCACGCTCAGGCCCTTGCCCAGCTCCACGTCCGCCTGACGCAACTTCTCCACCACCTGTTCCGGTCGATACCGCTTCATCCTCTGAGCCTCCTTCCGACTCCTCTTGTCGGCCGGGAGTCTCATTCAACGTGGACCAGTTTCCGGGGAGCAGGTCAGGACCGTCGGCGAGAGCCATGTGCTGCTGCGGGCTCGGCTACGCCTCGCCCTCCGCAGCACACGGCCAGACAACGGCCCTGACTCTCACTTCGAGTGGACCAGAAAATGGGGGCAGTCCATCAGCACATCGGGAGGAGCAGGGCCATAGCCCGACTCCTCCCATGCGGTGCTCGTCGCCTGTAGCGCCCCCCGGATCACGGTGCCGTGATCGGGTCCATCGGCCGACCCAGGCTGCACTCGTCCATGCCCGGCCGGATCGACGCGTAGGCGTACTCGAGCAGGTTCCTCAGCAGCCGCCGCGCCACCGGATCCTTGTCCACGTGGTCCAGGAGCTTCAACTGCACGAGCAGCACCTTGCCGCGGCCCACCGGCACCTCGTCCACCAAGCCGTTCCAGATATATTCGTCGGGCTTCGTCCACATGTGGGCGCCGATGCCGCCCATGATCGTCCGGCCGCCGGCCTTACGAACGTCCTCCGGGCAGTTGCGTATGCCGCGCAGGAGCCGCCCGTACTCGTATTCCAGCACGCAATTCGACGGCAAGCCCTCGACAATCGGGTGGTCGAACACATAGCCGATGCTCCGCATGGGGCAGATGTTGCGGATCACCGTCGGCAGCAGGCTATCGTAGAAGATCGGGTTGGCCGGCTCGATGAGAATCGCCACACCGCCCAGCCGCACCTGCCGCGACACCTGTTGAATGTGCTCGTACGACGGGCCGCCCTCTTGGAGGCGGTGACCGACCAGGATGAAAGGCAAGTGCTTGCTGGCGGTGCTGTTGGTAAACCGATTCTGCTCGGCGCCGATGCGCCTCAGGGCCGCCAGAAGCCGTGCATCGCCGCCCAGCGCACGCACCAGCGGGTTCGTCAGCGCCGGCTGCTCGACCACGGTGAACCGCAGCGGGTTCACGCAACGGACCGTCGAGCCTTCCTTCAGCACCGCCTCGGCCACGTAGCGGCCGCCCTTGGCCGGCGCCGGGAAGCGATCCGTCAGCACCTCCTGCACCCAGCCCTTGGCCGTAAAGGTTTTCGAGACGGTGTGGAACGCCTTGCCGCCGCTTTCCGGACGGAACGTCACGGTCGCCGTGTAACGGTTTCCCGTCATGTGTTCATTAACGCAACGCAGGTCGAACTCGACAGTCTGCCCGGGTTCCACGAGGCGCGACGCAAAATGCGGCACCACCCAGGGCGTCTGAGCCGCCGCGACATAATCCGCAAAGTGCAGCTTCGGTTGACGCCAGATGTCCGTAATGCCGAAGATTTCGCCCGAGGCGTCGGCAAGCTGACAAATGGCATAGGCGTCCAGATGGGGGTTGCTCCGCATCGACGACACCACCGCACGCACTTCCTCGCAGACCCGCTCGTCGTTGCGCCGGACAAACGTCTTAACGTCGCCGAACACCTTCTTCAGCCCGGCCTCGTTGAACTTCTGCTTCAACGATTCCCAGTAGCTCTTATACTGGAGGTAATCCTCAAGCCCCTTGCGTCTATCAGCCGCCGAGTACCGCGCCAGCGTCCGGTCGAAGTCGGGCGGACATTCGTACGCGCCGAACTCGCTGATATAGATCGGGCCGCCGGCCTTGGGGAGGCCGCGATAACGCACCGTCAGGGCCTCGTCCGTCACCGGCGACGCGCAATAATGGTGCAAGTCGCGCAGGGGCGAATACGTCTTCCTGTAGGGCATCATCGCCCCGGCGCACTGCTCATACTCGTGGGCCCCGCCGGAGTTGTCGCCCACGATCCGCGTCGGGTCCAGCTCGCGAGCCTTCAAACTCATCGCCAGGCGAAGCCGGTCCATCTGGGCGTTGGTGAACGTCCAATAATGGTAAATCTCGTTCAGCATGCACCACATGACGATGCTCGGGTGGTTGCGGTCGCGACGAACCAACTCCTCGGCCTCGCGGACACAACGCTTCATCGTATGCGGCCCGTTGGCGATCCAGCCGGCGGGCGGCTCGGCGCACAGGAGCAGACCCATTTCGTCCGCCAGTTCGGGTATGAACGGGTCGGGCTTCAGATGCAGCCGGATGAAGTTCATCCCGTTCTTCTTGACCAGATCCAGCTCCTTGCGCAGCAGGGCCGGCGTGTCGGCGAAGGCCAGCGTCCGCGGATAGGCCCCCTGCTGGAGCACCCCCTTCAGCGCGATGCGCTTGCCGTTCAGATGGAAGTGGCCGTCCCGGACCGTGAACGTCCGCATGCCGAACCGCACCGACGTCTCATCGGAGAGTCCATCGGCGGCCAGCGATACGGCGGCCCTATAGAGGAACGGATGCTCGGTGTCCCACCACTGCATGTTGCGAATCCGGACCGCCAGCGTGACCGTCGTCGTGCCCCGCTTCAGCGACACGCGCCGCGAGGCTTCGCCGCCCGTATCCTCATCGCCCTTGGCTGGACCCACATCCGCCGACAGGTCCACGGTCGCGGCCCGTTTCGCCCGCACCGTCACATGCACCTTGGCCGTGCGTTTGTCCGGCAGCGGCTCCACGAAAATGTCCTCGACGTACACCGGATCGCAGACCACCAGACGGACGCTCTGCCAGATGCCGCCGAAGTTCCAGTACCAGCCGGCCTTCCACGCCGGCGTGTCGCTGTGCGACAGCGGCGCGCCGCTGCGGAACCCTTCGATCGCCTTGCGCCGCGGCGGATCGATCACACGGACCGTCAGCTCATTGACGCCGGGCCGGACCTTCCCGCTGATGTCGAACTCGAAGGCCGTGTAGCCGCCCTCGTGCTGCCCGACCTTCTCGCCGTTCAGGTAGACCTCGCAGAAGTAATTGACCGCCCCGAACTGGAGCCGCACGCTGCGCCCCGCCCAGTCCGCTTCGCCCTGGAACGTGCGGCGGTACCAGCCCACGCCGTCGTACCCCGGCCGCACCAACTCCCATACGCCCGGCACGTCAATCGCCTGGCCCCTTGGAAACTTCTCGAAGTACTTCTTCTCCTTGCCGATGTTCCTGTCGTCGAAGACCACCGACCACACGCCGTCCAGCACGACCGTCTGCCGCTTCATCGTGTCCTCCCATTCGACACCCGACAACACACGCGCACACCGGCCCCGTTCGGGAAATCGGAAACGCCATTTTGCCCCTGCATGCGACAGGGATCAATTCCTTTCAACGCAGCATGAGTGTTATTGTGCCGGAGTATTTTCCTGGCGGGAACTCCGGGACGCGATATGCACCGGAAGGCATGCACACAGGCTCAACAGGCGCTGCGCCCTCTAGCGGGCACAGGCGAAAGAGTCCGTACGTGAGGCGACGCCACCTGAGCATCTTCGGCTGCGCGGTTGCCTCTGCCGTGGTCAGATGGCCCGGGGGCGACGGAGGCTCATGACTCCGGACGACCGGCTTCGGCCAGCACCTCGGCCACGAATTCCGTCACGGCCTCGTCGGTCAGTTCCGGATCGGTCTGTCTCGACACAAGCGGCCGGTCGTGCACCGCCACCGCCTGCGAACGAAGATACTCGCCGAGGGCCTCGAAGTACCGGCCTTCACCCCAGTCGTAACTGCCGAACATCGCCACGCGGGCTCCGGCCAGACGCTCCACATGACCACGCACGAACTCGTCCAGTGCCGGCGTCACCTGCTCGCCCGACCAGGCCGGCGACCCGATGAACACGGCGTCGCACTGTGCCAGATCCGATCGGCGGGCCTCGTCCAGGCTGGTCGAGAGCACTTTGCACCCACGACGGCGAAGTTCCTCGCTCAATCGGGCGGCCAGGGCGCCCGTCTTACCACTCGAAGAGAAGTAGAGGACCGTCGCTTTCATAGTGACCTCCTTCGCTGATCGGTCTTTGGTGGCGGCCCGCACACTCCACGGGCCGATCATCAAGTGTAGGAGCCGGCCCGAGTCAAATCAAGCGAAGTCGGGGTTCGGCCCCCCCCCGAAAAAAAAACCGGTCGGCCCGCCCAAAGCAGACCGACCGATTCCCATGAAAAGAGTTGGCCCGAACGCCTCCGCAAACGCCCGGGCCCTCCAGATCCGGATGCCACCTGCTTCAGCCCCCCGCTCATCCCCGCCGGCTTCCCCGACGCTTCGCTCAGTTACCCTCCTCGAGCATCCTCCGAAGCATTCGGTTCTCCCGCTTGGTGGCCTCCAGGTCAAATGTCAGATACTTGATTGACAGACGCAGAAAGTCGAGGCTACTCTGAAGACTCGCAACGCTCTTCTTCAGCTTCTCGTGCCTCGCCGAAGTCGCGGCCATCGTTTCGTCGATCCGCTGCTTGTTCAGTTCCGGAAACCGCTGAACCTCGACCAGCAACTCACTGATCTGCTCTTGGAAAGCCTTCTCATCCATGACCCGTCGGTCCTCCCGTCCGGCCTACTGCTGAGTGCAATGCGTGTGCCAAACGGAAAGACACCCAACAAAAAACAAGGCGAGGCCTTTTCCGCTCTGCAACTCACGGCCCGCGTTGGGGATGTGCCTTCGAAACGACTTATGGCGGAATTGCGGGTTATAACGGCAAGTGATGCGTTTCATCATCACGGCCCGCAGGCACCATCCGCATAAGTCCCGGAGAGACACGCGAAAACAAGGAATTGACACCATCTTGCGGAGCTCGTTCACCCGCCGCCCTGCCCGTTGACAGGCGACAACACCGGCCGAAAGACCCCTCCCAACGGAACAGACCGCACGAACCGCAAGTCCATGCCTTATGCACCGCATAGACCTCACAGACCGTCCGCCTCGCTACCCTGAAGAATGCGAACCGTCAGTTCCGCCAGAGTCAGCAGATCCAGGGCATTGTGGTGGAGCACGACCTGCATCTGCCGGGCATCGCGTGTGCGGACGAACTCGTGATACACGGCTGGAATATGGTCGCCGGGAATGTCGCCGCGGCGCAACCGGCCGCAAATGAACCGCTCCAGCGTCTGAAGCCGGCAATTGGGCAACACCGATTTCCATCGCCGCCGCGACTCGTGCAGCAAATCCACGTGGTCCGCCCGCAGAGCCCGCAGCCCAAGGCCCGTCGCCGCAGTTCGGTCTTCGATGTATGGCACGTCGAAGGACAGCCCGTTGAACGTCACCAGGGTGGACACCTGGTCCAGCAGCGTCCACGTGTGGTTGAGCATGGCCCGCTCTTCCTGGTAGTCGCGGGCAAGCACCTGCACCAGCACCAGCCGCCCTTGCCGCCAGACCAGCAGTCCGGCAAGGAAACACGGCATGCCCAACATGCCACAGGTCTCGATGTCAAAATAGGCAACCTTTTCGGGCGATGCCGCCGCTAGCGGACGCATCGACCTGTGCAACGACTGCTCCGTCACGTTCATCCCGCCGCCCAGGAACGTGCGATGGTACTCGCCGTCCAAGCTTGCTTGCGCCGGAGCCACCTCCTGAATCGTCCGCTCGATGACGTAGCACGGTCCATCGCCCGTCTCGACCACGCACCCAGGACAGAGCGAGGCCAGATCCGTAACCGCCGCGCGGACAGGGCCGCCCTTGGCGCGCGGCCCGCAGGCGGCCCCCTGCCGACCCAACCGGTCGGCGGTCGTCAGGTGAGCCTTCAACGTCGATCGGTTCAACTGCATCAGCCGATCCAGGGCTTCCCGCGACAGGATGCCACGGCCCCCGTCGTTCTTCGGCGTTTCGGGCTTGTTTTTGTCACGTTTGGCCACGGTCCAGGCAATCCTTCATCGCGTATCAGGAAACAACGCCCTTGAGCATTCGTGACAGCAATTCCACGGCCGCCAACTTGTCGGGAATGGCATAGCCGCCCGTCAAGTCCGGATCCTGGTGCAGCGGCGGCCGCAGGTTGGCCAGCCCCACGCAGCTTGGGCACCCATAGTCGCACGGACATTGTTCGAGCAGTGTGCGGCACATTTCCAGCCACGGCTCGATCAGTTCGTATCCTCGTTGCGAGAAACCCAGGCCGCCCAGGAACCGGTCGTACACGAACATGGTCGGTACGCCGGTGCCCGAGCTGTTGCAGACGCCCGACAAGTCCTTGCGGTCGCACATGGCCAGCACCGGCAGCGTCACGAGCATTGCGTTGCGGATGCCAACCAGTCCCTCGACCGGCTTCAGCCCCATGCGCGCCACGTCGGCCAACATCTCCGTGTCCGGCACAATCCAGACGCCCGTGGTCAGGAGCGTCTGGCTCGGCAAGTCCAGGGCCGTCTGGCCGATGTTTTCCATCGTGTAATACCGGATCTTCTTGAAGGCCACCGTCGCCCAGATGACGTTCAATTCCCCGAAGAAGGCAGTCGCTCGGCCTCCAACAGGCTTCTCGGCCCGCTGTCTGACAATAGTACACTGGTCCGCCAGCACCGGCTGGGTGTAGTAGTCGGTGTCGGCCCGCTCAATGTACGCCACCTTGCCCTGAAGGTCCAGCTCGCGGACCTGGTACGACTGTCCCTCGTGCAGGTAGATGCCCTCGGGATAGACCAGTTCCGGCGCACTGATCGCGTCCACATTGCCGACCAGTTGCCGTTTGCCGCCGGTCGTGTCCACAATGCTGAACGTGTTATCGCTGATGTTGCGCAGGTTCATTTGCTGCGACGGCACTTCGGTGCACGCCCAGAAGTCGCGGTCGCCGATCCGCCGCGTGCGCCCGTCGGCCGCCAGCACCTGGCGCACCTCCTCGGTGGCTGAACCGAACAGCACCGCGTCCTGCGGTCCGAGGGGGAGTTCCACGGCCGCACAGGCCAGATGGTTCGCCAGGATGTACGGGTTCTCGATGTCCACGATCCCCTGCTCCACCGGGCGGCTGAAGAAGTAGTCCGGATGTCGGATCAGATACTGGTCGATCGGATCGTTGTAGGCCACCAGAACGGTCAGGGACTCCTTGTCGCCGCGTCCCGCCCGGCCCGACTGCTGCCACGTCGAGGCGATGGTCCCCGGAAAACCGACCAGCACGGCCGCATCCAGCCCGCCCACGTCGATGCCCAGTTCCAGGGCATTCGTCGAGGCCACGCCGAGCAGTTCGCCGCTGAACAGCGCTTGCTCAATGGCCCGGCGCTGCTCGGGCAGATATCCGCCGCGATACGGCCGCACACGATCCGCCAGGGCCCGGTGCTTGCCTTCGCGGAGCTTGTCCGTGGCATACCGGTACACCAGTTCCGCGACGACGCGGGCTTTCGTGAAGACGATCGTCTGCACGTGACGGGTGACCAGTTCGACGAACAGTTCCGTGGCCTCTATGTTCGCCGACCGCCGCGCGAGATGGTCGGCCGAGGTTTCCGGCGGGTTCCACAGGACAAAACTCCGCGGCCCGCGCGGGCTGCCGTCGTCATCGATCAGCCGGCACCGCCGCCCCGTGAGCCGATCGGCTAGCTCCTGTGGATTCGCAATCGTCGCCGAGGCACAGATGAACTGCGGCCGCGAACCGTAATGCCGACACACCCGCTCCAGGCGGCGCAGCACCATGGCCACGTTGCTGCCGAAGATGCCGCGATAGGTGTGCAGTTCGTCCACCACCACATAGCGCAGCCTCTGGAGAAACGACGCCCACCGCCCATGGTACGGCAGAATGCCCACGTGCAACATATCCGGGTTCGAGAGCACGACGTTGGCCTGCGTGCGGATGCGGCGGCGGTCGCTCTGCGGCGTGTCGCCGTCGTACACCGCCGGCTGAAGCACGCGGTCGCCCTGCGGCAACGCCGCCTGCCAGGCGTGCAGCGTCTTCAGTTGGTCGCGCGATAACGCCTTCGTCGGAAACAGGTACAGCGCGCGGCCCTCCGGATCGTCCATCAGGCTCTCCAGCACCGGCAGGTTGTAACACATGGTTTTGCCGCTGGCGGTGCCGGTCACAATCGCCACGTCGTCCCCCGAGCGAATGTAATCAATAGCCGTCGCCTGATGACTGTACAGTTGCGAGATGCCCCAGCCGCGCAGAACATCGGCCAGCAACGGATGCAGCGGCGCCGTCGGGGCCGCATACCGGGCCTCGCGAGCCGCCAGACGCTCCACATGAACCATCCGGTGGCGGTACCGCCTATCGCGCTGCAATTCGTCCAGCACGCCCTTGACGTCCATCCCGGCCACTCCGAAATAAAACGGGACGCACGACCGAGCCTGCCCGGCCCGTCGTCCGTCCCGTGCCACTGTCATATGTCCGCCGACCGGTCGTCGCGGCTCCCCTCCGGCAAGAGGCTGCCGCCGCACGGTCCGTCTCGCCCTACGGCGACGGCGTGACAGGCATCCGTGTGTCCGGCTTCACCACTTGGATAAACGCCGGATTACTGACGATCTTGCCTTGCCACAACCTCGGTCCCTCGTTGCCTCGAGGCTTGATACTGTAGGTGACCTGGACCTTGTAGGTGCCCGGCTCGTCGAAAGAGAACAACGTCATACCGTCGCGCTCGTAGCAGGCCTGTTGCGGCGACTTATCACTGCTCCCCTCCACCAGGCTGCTGGCATCGCGACCGTACCAACTGTTCACGTTGACCACCTTGCCCCAGAAGCCAAGACGCCGCAGGTAGGCATACGGATAGAACGCCCCCCCAGCCGCCGGCTCGTCCTCGGTCGGCCGCTGGAATATCTGCCGCACGGCCGGACTTCCGGCCTGTTCCTGGACCGACACCAGCAGCGTCCGCTCCAGCCGCGCGTCGATCGTCACCGGTATGTCCCCCACGTTGATCACGCGGACCTCCATGAGAATCGGCTCGCCAACGGTGTATTCCGCCTTCACCGGCTTCAGCAACAGCGACAGCCCGTTGACCGGCTCGCCCGGACGATAGGCCTCAGGCGACGGAACTCGCACGGCCAAGGGCCTTTGCGGCTCATCGGCCGGCTGCGCCACCGCCGGTCGAGGCTCCGCCGCCGCAATCACCTGGACGTTTATCGTGTTCGATTGCAGAAGGTCCCTGCCCTCGGGACCGTCCAATTGCAGACGCACCATATAGTTGCCCGGAGCCGACAGATCGAAGTACCGGCCCAGGTCCAATTCCTTCTCGTAGTCCCGCTCACCGCGGATGACCAGCGGCATCTGTGTGGCCTCGCCGACGTGCAGCGTGTCCTTGGCTGGCGCCGGATTGCCACGACTGTCGATGACCTGGATCGTTCCTCGCCCCGACACGTACAGGCCTCCGTCGCGAATCTCTAGCGGTGCCGCGTCGTACATGACCGCCTCGGTCCCGGCGTTCTCGATCGTGACGCGGACCAGGGCGGGCTTGCCCACCTGAAACGGCGGATTCACCGGCGTAATGCGCACTCGCAGCGCCCCGGAGGCCACAGACGGAGCCGCCGTGGGTCCGGTCGCCGGCGTCTCGGCCGCCGCCGCGGCCGGGGCCTTGCCCTCGGCCAGTTCCAGCATCTTGGCCGCTTCCGCGGTGTTCGTCGCGAATCCGGCGGACTGAATCAGACCGAAGTGCCCTGCCCCCAGTTTGTCCAGCGGCTCCAGAGGCAGTACGAACTCCACGCCCGACACGTTGTGGCGCGACATGCCCAGGTCCGCGAACGGACTGGCCAGGTGAACTTGGATGGCCTCGTCCTTGCACTCACCACGGACTACGCGCACCACGCGGAACGGCACCTGCCAGGCCAGACCGGTACCGTTAACACCCTCGGCCCCCTGGGATGCGGGAACGCCCGTCGCCTGCGCCACAACCACAGCCTTGGCGCTGCCGACAATCGACTTCAACTCGTCCAGGCTGAAGCGACGGCCCAACTCCTGGGCCGACGCGCTCACCGACAACAGGCCACCCACGGCACACAGAATCGCCGCTACGACGGCTCGCAATACATACGACATGGGTTTCACGGGTTCTTCCTCATTAGCGGGCTCTCAACACAGCGCGGACACGTGTTCGAGAGGGATGAATAAGAGCCGAACACCCCGTGTCCACCGCAGCCCCCGCCCTGTACGCCCCGAATCGCCGGGGCCCAATTCCGCGTATTTTACCCCACGGCCCCCCGAAAGCAAGCACTTCCGCCGCTGGATAGGCAATCAGCCCGTTGCCGCTGCGGCACCCAACCAACGTCCTCGGTTTGGAGCACCGCGAACCGAACAAAGGCCACCAAGGGACACAAGACAGGCACAAGCGGATGAGGGGTTGACAGGATATGCCCTGAGTGCTATTTATGAACTTTAAGTGTTCCCTTTTGGATCTAATCGGGTAGGAAAGGTCGGGCTGTGTCATGGCAAAGAAGATTCGTCTGGCGGTCAATGGCGTCGGGAACTGTGCGTCCAGTCTGCTTCAGGGCATTGTTTACTACGCGCGTCGAGAGAGACAGAAGAAGCGGGAAGAGCATCTGGGGCTGATGCACTATCGGATCGGCCCGTACGCACCGGGCGACATCGAGGTCGTGGCAGCCTTCGATATCGACCGCCGCAAGGTTGGCCAGACGATTGATAAAGCCATTTTCGCACCGCCGAACTGCACCCAGGATATCGTCCGTCCGATGCCGAAGTCGAAGGTGAAAGTGCAGATGGCCAACATACTGGACGGCGTGGCCGAGCACATGAAGGAGTTCCCCGAGAATCAGCGATTCGAGCCGGCGTCGGCCAAGCCGGTAAACATGGCCAAAGTGCTCCGCGATTCGGGGGCCGAGATCCTGGTCAACTACCTTCCGGTCGGCAGCCAGAAGGCCACCGAGGCGGTGGCCGAGGCATGTCTGAAGTCGGGGGTCAGCCTGGTCAACTGCATCCCTGTATTTATCGTCAGCCATCCGACATGGGCGGACCAGTTCGCCAAGAGAGGTATTCCCTGCGTAGGCGACGATATCAAGGCCCAGATCGGCGCCACGATCGTTCACCGGACACTGACGCGGCTGTTCGTCGAGCGCGGGGCCGCCATCGACGGCACATATCAGCTCAACGTCGGCGGCAACACGGACTTCCTGAACATGCTGAAGCGCGAGCGACTGGCTTCGAAAAAGATTTCAAAGACCGAGGCCGTGACAAGCCAACTGGAAACGCCGCTCTCGCCCGACCAGGTCCATATCGGCCCGGCCGACTACGTGCCGTGGATCAAGGACAACAAGATCTGCTTCCTTCGCATGGAGGGCCGCGGCTTCGCGGGCGTTCCGCTAAACCTCGAGTTGCGGCTGAGCGTGGAAGATTCGCCCAACTCCGCCGGCGTAGCCATCGACGCCATCCGCTGCTGCAAGCTCGCCCGGGATCGCGGCATAAGCGGCCCGCTAACCAGCATTGCAGCATATACGATGAAACATCCGCCGCAGCAGTTCACGGACAACGTCGCCCGCCAGATGGTCGAGGAGTTCATCCTCGGACAGCGGGAGCGGTGATTGCACCTCGATGCGGACGGTTCGGCCTGCCCGACCTGCGCAGGTCGGTGGGCGCTCGGTCCGACGTCGTGGCAGAAGCAATGTGCATACACATCACGGACCCGTGTAGCGGTCTGGGGAGAATCCGCAGTTGAGGACGGCTTCGAAACTCATCGGCGACTTCTTCGTGTGGTCGCGCGACCACGTGGCCCGCGGCCTGATCCGCCTGGGCGTCACCCCAAACATCCTGACCGTCATCGGACTGCTGGTGACTCTGGTAGCGGCGGCACTGATCGGCGCCGGGCGGGACTATTGGATTGCCGCGGCCGCGGTCATGATGCTTGCCGGCGCTTGTGACATGCTCGACGGGGCAGTCGCCCGCATTGGCGGCAAGGGTTCGAAATTCGGAGGTATCCTGGACTCGGCATGCGACCGCATCAGCGATGTGGCCCTGCTGACTGGCATGGGCTATTACTATGTGATCACCTGGCCGGCCCAGCATCCGGGCCCGCACGGCGAACCGGGCCCGGTCAACCTGACGTATGCCCTGCTGGCAGTCCTGGCAGTCACCAACAGCATGCTGATCAGCTATGTGCGGGCGCGGGCCGAGGACGAGATTCCCGACTGCGACGTGGGCTTCTGGAGGCGAGGCGAACGGTTCGCCGGCACAGTGATCGCCCTGTTTGCTCTGAATCTGCCGATGCTAATGTGGGAACTGGGGCTGTGGACCTCCCTAACAGCCCTTCAGCGGCTGCTGCACGCTCACGCCGTGCTCGCCACGGGCCGATCGCCCGAACGCAAGGGATTGCGCGGCCTCGTGTTGCGGGTAGTGTTCTTCAACGAACGCCGCGGCAGCCTGCCCTATGACGTTCACACGGGTACGGCCATTGCCCTGCTCCTGTTCGCCCGAATCAGCGATGCGGACCTCCTGCGCCAGTTGATTCACAGCCTCGGACATGGATAAAAATTGACCCGGGAAAACCGGAACGGTATCATAAAGCGCTGTAGTGCGGCAAAGGTCGCCGGAGTTTCGGGACAAGAGGTCAGTTCACGAAGGTCAGATCGCGATTTCGAGCATTCGTTCATCGCGGTCCGATTCTGTTCCGTCAGATTGCAGTGCAGCCGAGTGGCGTCACAAAGCGTGTAATGAGGACCATGAGCATATCGTATTACGTTGGGAGAATCGCGATGAATCACAAAACAGTGGTAACGTTGGCGATGGTGGCCGCTTTGATCTTGATGGTCGGCGGGTGCCAGAAGAAAAACGCTGTGACTGAGCCGCCGATCGAGATCGGAACCGCTCCCGGCGAAGCGGCGACGTACCAGGAGACAACGCCCACAACGACGGCCAACGGCGATCCGGGCATGACGGTCGTTCCGGGGACCGGACAGCCCCCGGTTGGCAGTGACACGACCACCGTGCCGCCGCGCACCTACACCGTGCAGAAGGGCGACACACTCTTCAGCCTGGCCCGCCGCTTCTACGGCAACCAGTCGCGGTGGAAGGACATCTACAACGCCAACCGCGACACGATCCGCGACCCGAACCTCCTGAAGGTCGGCCAGGTGCTGAAGCTCCCGAGCCAGTAACAGTTCCGATTCCGCGCGGGCATTCTGGGGCATTGTGTACACAAGCGGCCGCCTCCGGCCGGCCGCTTCCTTGTCCGACCGGCGCAAGCCGGCTTGCATTCCCGACGCCGTCCCCGCACAATGCCGAACACAACGGTTGACCCGGCCCGACCCGACTGCTACTGTGCCGACGATCGCACGTGGCATATGTCAGGTCACTGACGGAGGTCGCCCCTGTGACGCTTCGAATCGAGGATAAGGTCCAGTTTGTCAAAGGCGTGGGGCCCGTCCGGGCCGAACTGTTCCGACGCCTGGATGTCGAAACGGTCCGCGACCTTCTCTACCTGTTTCCGCGCGAATACGAAGAACCGACCGAAGTCTGCCCAATCAGCCAACTTCAGGACGGCCACAAACACACCATCGTGGCCCGCTGCCTGGAAGTCCGCATCGCTCAATGGCGTCATGTGGAGGCGGCCTTCGCTGATGATTCCGGAAGTGTCAAAGTCGTCTGGTTCAACGCACCGTACCTACGCAACCAACTCCATCCGGGACGAACCTACCGCCTGACTGGGCGCACACGGCTCTATCGTCGCCGCCTCCAGATGCAGCACCCCAGCTTCCGGGAGATCGCAGAGGGCGATGAGGAGACCGGCAACCCCTCGATTCAGGTGACCTACCCCGCCACCGAGGGTCTCCAGAGCCGCTCCATCGCACGGGCCGTGCAAACGGCGATGGACCAGTGCCTGGGCGAGTTGCCGGAGTTGTTCACGCCGACGACGCTGAAGCGTCTGGCCATGCCGAGTGCGCGCGCCGCCGTGCGGGAGCTGCACCGGCCGACCAGCATGAAGGCCGTCGCGCGAGCCCGCCGCCGCATGGCGTTCGAGGAGTTTTTCCTGATGGAACTGGCCGTGGCCCTGCGTCGCCGCAGCATCAAACAGTTCCAGGACGCGCCGCGGCTGGCGGTCACACCGGCTATCGACGCACACATCCGGCGGCGGTTTCCCTTCGTCCTGACGGCGGCGCAAAACCGGGCGATTGCCGACATTGTTGCGGACATCGGCACCAGCACCCCCATGGCGCGCCTCGTCCAGGGCGACGTCGGCAGCGGCAAGACGGTCGTGGCTCTCTATGGAATTCTGGCGGCCGTAGCCAATGAGTGTCAGGCCGCGATCATGACGCCCACGGAAATCCTCACCGAGCAGCACCTGCGAAGCATCGAGCGGTTCCTGGCCGACTCGCGCGTTCGGTGGCTGCTGCTGAGCGGTTCCCTGACCGCTGCCGAGCGCAAGAAGGCCCTCGCCCGCATCCGCGACGGCGACGTGGACATCGTCGTCGGCACCCAGGCCCTCATCCAGCAGGACGTGACGTTCAAGCGTCTGGGCTTTGTCGTCGTGGACGAGCAGCACAAGTTCGGTGTGCTCCAGCGGGCCGAGTCGCGATGGCGCAACGCCGAGAGCGATCAGCCCCTGCGTCCGCACTACCTCGTCATGACGGCCACACCGATCCCTCGAACGCTGGCCCTGACGGTCTTCGGCGACCTGGACATCAGCGTAATCGACGAGTTGCCCCCCGGCCGGCGACCGGTGCGGACGGCATGGGTGCGACCCAGTGGGCGTCAGGCCATGTACGAGCACATCCGCCAGGAAATCCGCCGCGGGCGCCAGGCATACGTCGTCTGCCCCCTGGTCGAGGAGAACGACAGGCAGGACATGAAGGCGGCCACCGAAGAGGCCCGCCGGCTACAGAAGGAGGTATTTCCCGAATTTCGCGTCGCACTGCTCCACGGCCGCATGGATGCCGACGAGAAGCAGCGCATCATGACCGATTTTCGCACCGGACGCACGCATGTGCTCGTCTCAACAATTGTCATTGAAGTGGGCATCGACGTGGAGAACGCCACAACGATGGTCATCGAGCACGCGGAACGGTTCGGGCTGGCGCAGCTCCACCAGCTTCGCGGCCGCATCGGCCGGGGCCCGCACGAGAGCACCTGCTACCTGGTCGCCCAGCCGACGACGGAGTTTGCCGAGCGTCGCATCGCCGTCATGACCGAGACCAACGACGGCTTCCGCATCGCCGAGGAGGATCTGAAACTGCGCGGACCCGGGGAGTTCTTCGGCACGCGGCAACACGGCCTGCCCGAGTTGCGTGTGGGCAATCTCGTGGAAGACTACGACCTGCTGCAACTGGCCCGTCAGGAGGCCGCGGATGTGGTGCGTCGGGACCCCGATCTGACCCTGCTGGAACACCGCCGTATTCGCGACACGTTGATGGCCACCTATGGCCGCAAGATGGAGCTCATCGAAGTGGGCTGAACGCCGGGCCGCCACCGCTTGTCTTCACGGAACAACATATCGCCGATCGCCCTGCCGACAGGATCGCGATGGCAGTTTCCCTTGTGTCGTGTTTGACGGCATCCTACGGTGATGGTACAATGATCTATATGAAGCTGGGCACGCGGCCGCCTGAGTTGTGGGGGCGATTGGTTTCGACGGGGCCGAGCGTGTTCGGAGCTTGCGTGGAGGGGTTGCGAGGACGCCCCTTAAAACACCTCGCACCTAAACTAAATGCCAACACTGGCATGCGTATGGCCGCCTAGGAATAGGTAGCCCGTCCCCGGGACTTCGCCTGCGTGTTCCGATGGACGCCGACAGCAGGCTGTGACGGCCAAGTGTACCTCTGGCGCGGCCGCCGAGACCTAGCAGCGGTTGGGTTCCCAAGGGGCGCGTTGTCTTGCCCGAGGGAATCGAGAGCCTGAAAGGACAACTACCCACGTAGACGGCCCGAGCACCCGACATCCGGACGCGGGTTCGATTCCCGCCGCCTCCACCATTTTTTCCTTCTCAGTAGCTCTCTCTGCAAACGAGCCCACCGGCCATCGCCGGCGGGCTCGGCCCGTTTCTAGCGGGAATACGCCCCTTTTCGCCGCCTAGCACCCGTGGCCCGCGCCCCGCCGCGTGACGCGGTTCGGCCGCCAGGGGCCCAAGAATGGCCCGAGAGCGTCTCTTCCTCTCTGAATCGCGTGACGCGATGCTATCGCGTCACGCGAGAGGTAATCGCCTGCCTCTCAAGCGGTTACGCCGATCCGGCCTGCGCGGCGTTTGCGGCGTGGGAAATGGGTGCAATGCGGCACTGCAACCCGCGTCATGTGACGTTTGCAGTGCCAGAACCTGTCATGTGGTCGTCACATGCGTGGCACTGCAAGGACGATTTGGCACTGCAATGGCACTGCCTCGGGAGTGGCAGATAAGGAGGGAGCGACAGGCGTGGCACCGGTGCCAAAGGGGAAACCGCAGCGGTGTCAGGGGCTACTCCTCTACCGCCGGACCATCCGGTTTGCGAATCTGGCGCCGCATCTCGGATGCTGCTTCCCAGTAAGGCTTCGACGCCTCGCTGCGCCCCATCTCGTCGAGCAGATAGGCGTAGCGTTCCAGCGTCAAGGCCGGGGTGTTCGATGGTCCCACCTTGAGGTAATGGTGAATGGCCAGGGCCTGCTTGTAG
>CAZCOA010000023.1:0-39077 GCA_964500225.1 uncultured Anaerolineaceae bacterium
AAAGAACCCCCCTTCCGCTTCACGAGCCACTAACGCCCGCCGGCCATACGGTCCACCCTCCAGCCCCCCTCCGCCCGCCACAAGTAGCCATGAGGTCGTATGTCGCCGGCCGCAGCCGTGTGCCGCGACGGGCTGGGTCCTCCGTTCGGCGACCACCGACGACCTTCTCCCGTCAACTCACACGGGACAAGTGGCACCGCCAGCCACATACCCGATGCAACAGCTTGACAGGCGTTGGCGGGCTCTCTAGACTCGGCGGGCCTGCCGGGGGAGGCCGTAACGGCTTCTTGGCAGGCCTGCTGCACCCAGGAGACGTTACCGTGATCGACCCGCCCCCATGGCGTAGCCGCACCGAGGACTACACCGCCGAGGAGCGTGTGCGGCTAGACAAATGCGCCGATTTGCTGCGCAAAGCCTTTTCGGGTCGGCCGGGTCCATTGGAGGTTTTGGACATCGGCTGTGGATGTGGCGCCATGGGCCGGCTCCTGTCGGCCCCGCAATTCAGGCTGTCGGGCATCGAGATGGACAGCCGCTCGGCCGACGAGGCCCGCCCACACTACGCCGAGATGGTGGTGCAGGATCTGACGGCCCGGTGGCCGTTTGACGACCATCGGTTCGCCGCCCTGTTGGCCCTGGCCGTTCTGGAACACGTGGTCGATTACCGGGCCCTGCTCCGCCAGGCGGCCCGCGTGCTGAAGCCGGACGGCTGTCTCATCGCCCAGGTACCCAACCTCGGCTACTGGAAAGAGGTCCGCAAACTCCTGTTTCGCAAGCAGCCGCACTGGCTCAAACAGTACGACCACGTGCGCGGCTGGACGCTTGCCTTTCTCCGAAACGTCCTGGCCGAACAGGGGTTCGTGGCGGTCCATGCCGAGTGCGACCGGCTGAATCTACCGCTGGTGCCGGCGTCGCGATGGATGGAGCGGCATCTGGCTTCCTGGGGGCGTATCCTCATCGTACAATTGGTCAAAGCCGACGGAAAGCCGACGTCATGCCGCGAGTAACCGTAGCCATCCCCACCTTCAATCGGCGCGAGCTGTTGCGCGAAGCACTCGACAGTGTTTTCGCGCAGACCTGGACCGATTTCGAGGTGCTGGTGGTGGATGACGGCTCGACCGACGGGACGGGGGAGATGGTCGCCGGGTACGGGCGTCCGGTGCGTTACCTGTACCAGGAGAATCGCGGCGACGCGGCGGCCCGGAACCGGCTGATCGCCGAGACACGGTCGCCCCTGATCGCATGGCTCGACAGCGACGACCGATGGCTCCCCGAGAAGCTCGAGCGACAGATCGCCATACTCCAGGGCGCCGACGATCGGACCATCGTATACGGTCCCAAGCTCAGCATCGAGACCGACGGACGGCTCGTGCGAAGCAGGCGTCCAACTCCGCCGTCGGGCCGCATCACGGCGGCGCTGTTCGAGAACATCTTCATTCCCACGCCGAGTGTGCTGATGCCGACGGCGTTGCTGCGCGAGGCGGGGGGATTTGACGAGCGGTACCGGGTGTGCAGCGATTACCGGATGTGGCTGGTGCTGTCGTTGACATGCACCTTTCTGGCGATCCCGGAGCCGCTGGTGGTCTGCCGGCGGCACGCGGCGAGCCTGTCCAGTGCATCATCGGCCAGCCAGGCGGCCAAGACGACAATGCTCGAGGAATTCTACTTCGAGTTGGGCGGCAAGGACGTGGTGCCGCGTCGCCGTGCGATGCGGCGTCTGGCCGACCAGTGCCGCAAGACTGCCGACCTGGCCCATCGCGAGGGCCGTCGCGAAGAAGCGCTGGCATGGTATCGCAGGTCGCTGGGGCACCGACTGACGGTCCGGTCGTGCCTCGGCTATGCGGCTCGGAGACTGGGCCTGTAGCGGCGGATTGCAGCGAGGTCGTGATGGCCCTACGTTGCCCTGCCCAGCACGGCGGCCACCGCCTGCGACAGGCGGGCCAGGTCGTAGGGTTTCTCGACGAAACCGGCCACGCCCTCGTCGAGTATTTTCTGTGCAGCCCCATTCAGCCCGTAACCGGTCGAGAGCAGCGCCAGGACGTTCGGGTTGATCTGCCGCATGGCCCTGAAACACTCACGTCCCCCCATGGCGGGCATGATCATATCGAGCAGCACCAGGTCGATGTCGGCCCAGGATTGGCGATAGATTTCCAGCGCCTCGACGCCATCGCCGGCCACGAGCACGTCGTATCCGAGTTCAACGAGCATCCTGGCGGCCATCTGGCGCACCACGGGTTCGTCGTCGATGAGCAGAACGCGGCCCCGACCGCTAACCACCCGCGGCAGCGGCGAGTGGGCCTGCTCGGACGAAGGACAGGCCGTGACGGGCAGATAGACACGGAATGTGCTGCCGTGTCCCAGTTCGCTGTAAACCTGGACCGATCCGCCATGGTTCTTGGCGATGCCGTAGACCATCGACAAGCCCATGCCCGTTCCCTTGGACGGCTCCTTGGTGGTGAAGAACGGTTCAAAGATTCGCGGCAGGATGTCGCGCGGAATGCCGACGCCCGTATCCATGACCGACAGACACAGGTAACGCCCAGGCGTCACCCCTGCATGCAGGCGACAGTACTCTTCGTCCAGATCGACACACTCGGTGCGGAACGTCAACTGACCGCCGTCGGGCATGGCGTCGCGGGCATTGACGGCCAGGTTGAGCACCATCTGCTGCAACTGGCCCGGATCGCCGACGACGGTGCTCGGCGAGGCCTGGAGCAGCGGCTGGATCTCGATGTTCTTGTCGAGGGTGCGGCCGAGAAGATCGACGACTTCGCGAACGACGCCGTGCAGGTCCACCGGGACAATCTGGTTCTTGCCTCTGCGTGCAAACCCCAGCAACTGGCTGGTCAGTTGGGCGGCGCGCCGGGCGGCTCCCTCGATGGCGTCGGCGATTTCGGCCGTCTCGGGGCACTTGCAATCCCCCGACTTCAGCAGATTGGCATATCCGATGATGCCTGTAAGCAGATTGTTGAAGTCATGTGCCACGCCCCCGGCCAGTTCACCGATAGCTTCGAGCTTCTGTACTTGGAACAACTGCTCTTCCAGCCGATGATACTCCTGCTCGCTGCGGATCCGGTCGGTGACGTCGGCGATAAATCCCTCCAGAATGGCGGTCCCATCAGGAGCATCGTCCACTTTCCTGCCCTGCTCGTAAACCCACTTCTCTTCGCCGTCGGCGGTGCGAATGCGGTATGTCAGGCGAAACGGTTGTCCTCGGGAGACTGCCTCCTGCACCTGTCGCCACACGTCGTCGGCGTCTTCCGGATGAACCAGTTCGGCATACGACACGTCGCGGTTGTTTTGCAAGGCCGCCTGCTCGTATCCGGTGAGCGTCTGGCACCCTTCACTGACGTACTCCATAGTCCACTGCCGGTCGTTGCGGCAGCGGTAGGCCATGCCAGGCAGGTTGCTCAACAGCGTTGAGAGCCTTCGCTCGCTTTCGCGCAGCGCCTGCTCGGACCGGCGACGCGAGGTGATGTCCTGCACCGTAGCGACCAGACAGACGATGCGGCCGTCGCTGTCGTACACAGCATCAGCCGACCAGGCGATCAGGCTGGCCGCTCCATGGCCTCCTTTCACCCACGTTTCCCGCGGACCGCTGCTGCCCCGCGCGACAGCCTCGGCCAGACATGCGCGAATCTGCTCCGACTGGGTCTCGTCGCAGCCAAACCGGCAGAAGTCGCTCCCCTGAAGCACATCGGACGGCCACCCGTTCCACGCCTCCGCGGCTCGGTTGCCCAGGATGATGCGTCCGTGGACATCCAGCAACACAACGATGCTCTGAATCGCGTCCAAGACAGCCCGGACAAGGCCATCGTCGGCGCCGCACTTCGCGCACAACCCTTCCAACTTCTCGACCTGCGGTTCGCGACCAGCCATAGGAACGCCCCCCCTGAAGAGTGCCGTATGGACTACGTTCCGCAACAGATTATGACATCAGATGTGTTCAGCTTTTCCGATTATATTAGCTCGACAGGGCCGCAGGGCAAACTTAATCCGGATCGAGTCGGCCGCACCCTGCTGCAACCGGGGGCGGCACAGGTCGCGCGACCCGTCCGCCCCCGTTCCACATCACATTCTGACAGTCATGGCATCATGGTGCTTCGTTGCCGGACGGCCTGTCGCTCGACGGCCCGGTCTCGGGCGCCGGCGACGAGTTGGCGGACGGCCTATCGGCGACGGTCACCGGGACCGTCCGCAGCGCCGTCGGATCGGTCGTGGCGGCGCGACGCCGGGCGCCAAACCGCTTGCCGATGTGTTGCAACAGCCGCCAATCGCCAAGAACGATCGCGACTCCCACGAGAAGCCAGATCAGATCAGTCAAATGGTCCGAAAAGCTGTAGCCCAGCAACGTCCGCACGGCCAGCACGAGGGCCGCCAGGCAGAGCATCGTGAGGAACTTGCTCACGGATCCGGTCTTGCCTCTGGTCCACCACCACACAGCGACCGCAAGGACCAGAACCACTGCGACGCCGCGCGTCACCGAATGGAGTGCGGATGTCATGCACAAGACGCTGAGCTGCGGCGGTGTGCCCAAGGCCACCAGCGTCTGGAAGCAGTAGCGGTTCATGGCGATGCCGGGAGCGGCGACCCTAGAGTCGCGCGGGCGACGTTCGCCCGATACCGCGTTGATCGGCGGCGGTGCGCTGGGCGCCTGCTGCTGCCAGGCCCCCACGTTCTCGCCGACGCGACGGTTGTGCTCCGCCTGAATGTTCTGCATATCGGTCATCTCGGCGGCCGAGCTGCTCAGCACCACCGGACGCTGAGGCGGCACCACTGACAGCCTCACCAGATCGTCGTCCAACCGATCCACGCGGTTGAGGGTGCCGCCGCTGTGGACGATCACGTAGTCGTCCGGCAGCGAGAGTTCCCACCCGACACGGAGGCTCGGCACCTCGGTCTGCGGCACCATCAAAGATAGGTTGCACACACTACCAAGGGCCGACAGGCTGTAGCTGTAACGAATGCGGACCTGAAATTCCTGCTGGCCGCGTCCGTGTCCGATGATGGGGATCATGGTGACCGTGCGGCCGTCCTTCTGGCTGGTCACGGGCGTCTTCTGCTCGTCGTCCACGAAGGCGTGCCAGATGCGGGAGTCGGGAGGCAGATAGAGCTCCAGGTACTGTTTGCGAAGGTTTCGCATCGAGTAGGCGGCGTCCGTAACGACGTTGCCGTCGTCGGTGATGACGGTGCTGAGGCGGCAGGTGCTGATGACGGCCACGAGCACTTCGGCCGGATCGCGGCGGACCGTCGTCAGGTGAAGTTCGAACGGCGCGGCCGGGTAACGGAAGCTCAGCGCCATGGCGCCGGTAATGCCTTGGGTGTAGTCGGACGGAATCTCACGTTCGTCGATAGGACGAACGCCTTTGGAATCCTCGGCGGCATTGACCTCCAGGTCGGTCCGCGGCGCGACGGCCACATAGCCGCGCTCGTGCTTGACGTCCAGCGCTCGGACGCCCACGAAGGTCAGTCGGTCGGCCGTCTTGTCGTCGGTCTTGATCTGGTAACTGACGTTGACGCGCACCTGGCCCTTTTTCTTCGCTTGGAACGTCAGCGTCCAGACCGACGGCCTGGCCGGGTCCTTCTCCTTGCTCTTGAGGTCGGCGGCGGTGATGTCCACGTTGTCGGCCCCGGCCGGCAACTCGAGCCGCACGGTCTGGATGCCGGCATACTGCACGAAGTACTTCACCGTGGCCCCGGCCTGGAGATAGGCCTCGCCCAGGGAAATGAAGTTGAAGACCTCGGCCGTGACATACGGCTCGACGCTCTCGACCTGCACGGCGGTCTTCCACGGCTGGAGGAAGTATTTATAAGCCAACGTGACGCCGTTGCGCTGCAATCGCTGCGGCAGTTCCTTCACGTCGATCTCGCGGATGCTCTCGGCACCGACCTCGGATGGCAGCAGTCTCATGCCTTCCTCGGCGCGGACGGCGACGTAGCCGGTCTCACGACGGACATCGAGGCATTGGATGTTCGGCAGCGCGACAGGCTTGCCGGGCACAGCTTCGGTCCGCATCTCGCCGGACATTCTCAGGGCATACGCCCCTTCGGTCTTGCTCAGGAGCACCACTTCGATGGTCCCTGCGTCACGGTCGTGTTTCCAGTCGTCGATGCCGGCGCCTTCAAGGGTCAACACCTGAAACTCCTGCGGCACGCTGAGCCGCAGCGTGAAGACGCCCGCCTTGCGGATGTCGTAGGTCACGACATAGTCCACTCGCGTGACGGCGGACTCGATGTCCACAAGAGTCTCTGCGGCGGCGACAATCTCGCTCTGGACCGAACTGATGTCCACCTCGAGGCGGTAGGGATGCCGGATGTAGCGATAGGCCAGGTTTGCGGCCTGACGGTCGGGCATGGCCTCGGGCAGGTCGCGAAGGTTGATTTGCGTGATGCCTTCGGCGAGAGCCGGTTTGACGTTGGCGCCGGAGAGGGCTTCGATGGCGATGTAGCCGCGCTCGCGCTGCACGTCGAGCAATTCGAGCCGCGGAATGTCCAGCCGTTCGCCCTGCATGGGCTTCTCGGTAGTCAATTGCAAGGTGTATTGGCGCTCGGCCTTGCTTCGCAGGTCCACACACAGGATTTGATCCGTCAGGCTCCAGTTGTTGATGTCGGGGCCGTCGAGGTCGGCCAGCCGCACGTCGGGCCCAAGGCGAATGCGGAAGCGAAACACGCCCGCGTCCTTGATCTGATAGTTGACGGTCGTGACGGCACGAACCGATTCGGTGGATACCTTGACCACCGAGAGAATCTCGCCCGCGACCTTGGCCTCGACAACACTGAGGCGCACGGCAATATCCATCGGTCGCTTGACGTACTTGAAGCCCAGGTGGAGTTGGTCAAGGGGAATGCCGGCGGCCACGGCGGACATCTCGCGGACATCGATCTGCGACACGCCATCGGCGCGGCCGGCCTCGGCCTTCAGCCCTTTGTCGGCGGCGATGGCCACCCATCCGGTCTCGCGGCTGACGTCCAGGGACTCCGGCGTCGCTACGACCACCTCCGCAGCGCCGCCGGCCGACGGCTGGTCAATGGTTTGCTCCGTGGCCAGCGACAGGACGTAACGGTCGCCGATCGGGCCGAGCAGTTCGACCATGAGCACACGGTCGGCCCCCTGCCCCTGGATGTCCCAGGAGCGGATGTTCTGGCCATCGACCTTCAGCAGCGTGGCCCGCTCGGGCAGACGAAGCCGCAGGACGCCGACCTTGCCCTGGACGACGGAGTACTCGACCTGCGTGTACATCCGCATCACGCCCAAGGCGAGCTGGGCCGTAGTCTTCTGCTCGGCGAAGACCTTGGCCTCCAGCGCGACGTCCGGCGCCTTTGGCGACCACTCGACAGTCAGTTCGCCTGTCCGGCCGCCAAACACCGTCACGATGGTCTGGCCGGCCTTCTCTTCGGTCCGGGTCGGCAGTTGCGGCGACAAGGCAACCTCCAGCGACGTGCCGGGCAGCGTCACGGCCATGGCGGCGACCGTGGCGCCGATCTGGGGCAGACGCAGGCTCTTCTTCAGGTCTTTGCCGTCCACTGCTGCGGCAAAACGAATTTCCAGCTCATGTGATCCCTTGCCGACGCTGAGCAGGTGGTAGCCGTCGGCCTGCCGCATCAGTTGCACGCCGCCGCGGCCCTTCTTGACGGTCATGTCGGTCACTGCGATAGACGCCGGCAGGACGAGCACTTCGCGCACGTCGGCGGTGTCGCTTTCGACCCAGAGCCGCATGACGCCTTCGGCCACAGCGCCGGCGACGGTCACTTGTACATCGCTTCGCGTGAGCACGACATCCGTCACAGGCGCCGACACGGGCAGTTCGACCCGCGGCACGCGCAAAACCGACGCTGCGGGGGCGACGGTTTCCTCTGCAAGGGCAACCTCTTGCGCCTGCGGCGCGGCTGCGTTCTCCTGGGCCAGCCCGAGCCCCGGCAAGGCATCCACTACAGCTACCACCATGATCCACACCACGCCACGTGTGACGTACTTCATCGTTTCGTCCTCCCAATCAGAGTCTCACGATGACTCGATTCGTATGCTTCACCGCGCCGCCGCACGACCACGACGGAACCGCTTCGCCACATCGACTGCCACCGTCATCACAAGCCCCGCCAACGCCACGGCCGCCACGCCGTACACCGAATATCCGCTGCCGGCGCGAACGGCCTCGATACGGAAGTGGCCCACATCGCCGCCGCTAAACCCGCGACCGACGCGGCTGAACATGTACGGCAGCCGGTCGCCCTGCGGCAACTGGAGTGCAATCGGCAAGCTGCCCCGGGTGTGAGCCTCGCGGACCGGAGACAGCGACACGGCCTCCGCGCCGCCGGCGTCCCACGGACGCCACCCCTGATCGGCGGCAGCCGACGAGGACCCGTCGGACATGCCATGCGGCACGCCCTCGATCCCGCGAGCCTCTGACTCCGGCCCGGGCTGACCCGGCTTCGCGGTCGCGACGCCACCGACTGCGGCAGCCGGCACATCCGTGACGGCACCGGACCCGCCCTCCAGCTTGAAGACGAAACTCGATTGAGGCGTCGTCAACACTTCCGTTTTCTTGACGCCGGCCGCCTGCTGGGCCTGGCGGAGCACACTGGCCGCCTGTCCCTTGAAGGCCTCGTCCAGGTCCTTCTTCTCGTCGGCCTGCACAATGTCATCCCGCGACTCCTCCGCTACGTCCGGCCCGGCCCCCTCTGGAGCCAAAGACCGATCGTCGCCGCGCAGGGCGCGGGATCCTCTGCCGGAGTCCCGGTCCGCTTCGTCTCCGCCGTAGAGCCTCTCGGCAAGCTTCATGCGCCGCTGGGTCTCCAGGGCCAGCAGGTTCGAATCTTGCCGGGCGCGGCTCTTGCCGCCCAGCATCTTGGCGTTTTGGTAGCTCTCGAAGTAGATTCTCAGCTCCTCCTCGGTGGGTTTCAGGTCTTCCTCGACGATGGGATTGTTCACCTCGCCCTGACGGTACAGTTCGCGGGCCAGACGGCGTCGTTGCCCGTACTCCAACGTTTCAATTCTGTTTCCGGGTCGCACTATGACGTAACCATCGGCACCCCTGTTGGCCAAGAGCACCCCTGTCAGGTCCTTCTGCTGCTCGGACTCTCTCCGCGATTGTCGCAGCGCCGTGTTGATGCTTTGGCCAAAGTAGTTGGCGCCCGATTCGTTGAGCCGCTTTATAACGCCCGACTCCACCAATTTCTCCCGCTCCAGCGTTTCCAGATCGGCCGGGTAAGCACCCAATGCGCTTCGGTAGGCCTCCAGGGCAGCACCGACCACCTCCAGGTCGCGCCGTGCCCATGCGCCGGCCCAGTCGGCTGCCACATCCTCGCCAACCGCCGTCTCGCTGTACTCCGCCCACTCCATCCTCGCCGCCGACTTCACCGCCAGCGACGGCGTCAAGAGTGCCGCGAGAATGAGCATGACGGAAATGGCGGCAAGTGCCAATAGGGCCGCCCACCTCAGTCCGGGACGTTTCCAGACGTAGCGGACCGCGCGTGCCGGAGTTGCTGCCGCGCGGCGCAGCAGCCTGCCGCCGCGACGGACCATCAGCCAGACCGTCGCAGCCGCAACCGCCGCCACCGCCACGACCGCCAGAACGGTCAGAACCACGTCCGCCACGGGCTGCACCGCCGGCCACAGCCGCCGCCAACGCTCGTTGTCGGGGCCGAGCATCTGTCGGCTCACCGGCACGTCGGCATCGGGCGGACGAATGACCATTCGCATGTTGCCCTCGTCGTCCACGATGCCCTGACGCAGCGCATAGCCCTGGGGCATAAAGACCTCCCACCCCATGCTCCCCGTGGCGACTTCGACCGGCGGAGTCCGGAAATCCATGTCGATAGCGCGGCCTTCCAGGGGCGGCAACTGCTCGGTGTAAACGACCGTCAGTTCGAACGCTCCGTCACGGTGTTCGCGATGGAGCAGCGGAATCCGGTACGCTCCGGGACGATCGCCTTCAACAGGCTTGACGGGGCGGCCGTCCACATAGGCGGCCCATAACTGTCGCCCGTCGGGCAACTCGATGGGCGCAAACTGCCGTCGCGTGCTCTGGACCGTCAGCGTCATGAACGTCATGGCGGTGCCGTCACGATTGATCACAGTTTGCAGGAGGCAGTCGCTCGCCTGGAGTTTCAGCACGTCGGCCTCGCCGAGCTGGACCAACCGCAGCGACAGGCCCCAGTCCCGCGGCGAGATGCCCGAGTACTCAATCGTTCGGACCACCGGTACGTCGGCCGCCGCAGCCCCCTCGCCGCATTCCACCGCACGGGCGTGGCCCGACGGCGCCACGGTCACATTCACCTGGTCGCTTTGCTTGGCAACGTGAAGCACGCCCTTGTGTCCGGGGGCTTCCAGGATGCGCGGCTCCTCATGGGTCACGTCCATGACATCGCGATCAATCAGACGGTCGTACGTCACGCGCAGGCAGTACCGTCCCTTGCGGCGCGTCGCCAGCGTGATCGTCCACGTGTTGGAGTCGCGGTCCAGGCGGCGGCCGCTAATGTCCTCGCCATCAACCCACGAATTGACGGCCCACGGCGGCAGCATGACGCGCAGCGACGACACCCCTGCTTCTTGAATGGTACACGTCAGTTGGGTTTCAGCGCTGATGTCGCCGTGGCCGACCTTCAGCAGCGTCTCGGCCGCGACGGACACCAGCGGCACGAGGGGTTCCACGTGGAACGTTCCGGCCCACGGTTCCGTAAAGTCATAATGGAGGGCCCGGGATGCCGCGTCGCCGGCGTCTGCGCCGGGAAACGCGGGCGATTGCTCCCGAAACGAGCGGATGGCGGCCTCGGTCGATTCGCGAAGCGACTTCACCTCGACCACACCCAACTTGAGGTCGGCCCCGGGCGCCAGAGCCACCTGCCCGCGTGTCCGCTGCGCCGTGGGAATGTCAATGGACTCGATCCGCAGAGGGCGGGCATAGTCCACGGTCTGGGTGGTCTCGACGATCAGCGACGTGG
Source organism: uncultured Anaerolineaceae bacterium (assembly GCA_964500225.1). Lineage (GTDB taxonomy): Bacteria > Planctomycetota > Phycisphaerae > FEN-1346 > JAACEH01 > JAAYDY01. The sequence goes on from CAZCOA010000023.1 coordinate 10,939, forward strand.
CACCTATCAGGCCGTCGGCCAGGGTTACCGATAGGGCGCTCTTACCCTGACCCGCGGCGGGCGTCAGCCGCCACGCGGCCACGCGAGCCCCGGTGACTCGCAACGGCATGAGCGATGACGGAACGAGCAGCACAAGGTCGAAAATCCGGTCGTCGGCGACGTCCAGATGGATCGTGGTGGCCCGTGCCAAGGCGTCCTGCTCCAGAATCACGAGGTCGCTCACGTTCGCCGTGACGCGGGCCCGAATCGGTTCGGTCTCGACCGCGAGCGTGCCGCCGCCCTGGCGGTAGCGGTAGGCGAGCCTCGCGCCGCCGCGACGCACCCACTCGGGCAACTCGCTGATGTCGATCTGTTCGGTCAATGTGGCGTGGTGGTGCCACAACTGGACGCCCTCGCCGGCCGAAATCCCGATGACCCCTTCCTGGGAAGCCACGTCGGCCGGTTGCAGCCGAGGAATGATCAGTCCGTTGATCTTGCGTACGTCCTGGTGCGTGCGGACGGAGATCCGCATCGGGCCGAGACGCAAGTTGTCGAACCGCACGCGAAGCCGCCGGTCGTCGCCGACGTCCCAGTCGCGCACGGCGTCGCCGGCCACATCGAGCACAGCGGCACCCTCGGGCAGGCCGATGGTCAGGCCGCGGATGGGGCAGTCCCGGACCTGGTACAGCAGGTCATTGTGCAGGGTAACGACGCCGGCTTCGATCACGGCCAGGCTCTCGACGGCAACCGTAACGCGGGGCTGACGCAGGCTGCCGCGAAGCCGGATGTCCACGGGCAGACGGGAGTAATCGTAACCGAGGGCCGCGACGGCGTCGTCTTGGTTCATGCGGCGTGTAGCGCCGGCGACAGCGTCCTGCTCAAGCACCATCGCCTCGGCGGCGACGAATCGCACCTGGCCTTCCTGGACCGTGGCCGCGAGAACGGACACGGGCACATAGGCAAAGGTGCACGGCAGTGGCGGCAGAAGCTCTTCGCTTTGGACCACCAGAGCCATCTTGTCCAGCACCCTGGCCGCCAGTCGCACTTCGGCGGTGTGCCCGTCGCCGGCGACGGACCAGGAGTGGACGTTGCTGCCGGTGATGCTTCGCACGGCCACGCCATCAGGAATCGTCAGCAGAAGCCTGTCGATGAGGCCGCGCTGGACCGTACAGGTGATGACCTCGCGTCTGGAGGCCAGGCCGGGGCGGACCTGGACGATGGCTTCGTTGTGAACGGAGAATGCGGAGCCGGCAGCCTCGGCGACCACCGCACGATCCCACTGAAGAGCAAAGGCGTGTGTCAGCGGCGCCAGCAGATTTACCGTCCGAACGCCCTCGGCCACCGTATCGGACGTAACGATCCCCTCGGGCGAGGTGACCAGGCGACCCGAATCGCCCGGCAACCGCAATCGGACGGCCACACGGTTGGCAGGAACGCTGGGCAATTCGATGCGGCTCGTGCCGGGTGTGGGGAACAGCCTGTGGGCGAGAAACTTCACGGTCAGTCGGTAATCGCCCGGCTCGCGGGCGACGAACACGTAGGCATCGCCCTGGGCGACCACGCGGCCGCCGTCCGCCTGCCAGTCGAGCAACGCCGTGTCGCGGGGCACCAGAGGCACAACCTGGTCGGCGGCTTGACAGAAGATGCTGAACGCGGCTGTCACGTCGCACTGAGTTTGATCTCCGACGGCCTCAATGTCGTAGTCGGCGGTGGCAATCACCAGCGGTCGGCCCGGCAAGCCGCCCATGGGAACACACGAACAAACAGCGGTCAGGCCCAGCAGGGCCGCGGCGAGTCGGATGGGCACGTTCATAGCCGCACCTCCATAGCTATGATATTGGACGCGAAGGCGGGGACATGGTTCCAGGAATTGTGCCGACGTGCGGCGGCGTGCAGAGTGCCTGCTTCTTGCCGAGCACCGTCACGGGACCGCCGCGCGGAGAGGCCCCCTTTCGGATGCCCGACGTGGCAGGCATGCCGGCCGCCAGGAACCGCCCCACCTAAACGCCCTTGTGCCGTCGGCAAGGCTGTGGTATCGTTCTCCGCCGCACCCCTCGCGATGCTCAAGGCCTATCGAGGAGGTTGCCCGCACAGAAAGGAACCATCACAATGGCAGAACCGCAATTGGTCGTGATGGCCGCCGGCATCGGCAGCCGCTACGGCGGACTGAAGCAAGTGGACCCGGTGGGCCCCTCCGGCGAAATCGTCATCGACTACTCCATCTACGACGCCCTCCGCGCCGGCTTCCAGCGCGTCGTCTTCGTCATCCGACGCGACATCGAGGACGTCTTCCGCGAGAAAGTCGGGCGTTCCATCGAATCGCGTGTGGACACTCGCTACGTCTTCCAGCAGCTCGACGCCCTGCCCGCCGGCTTCGCTCCGCCGCCCGGACGCACCAAACCGTGGGGCACCGGCCACGCCGCCCTCGTCGCACGCGACGCCGTCGACGCCAACTGCGCCGTCATCAACGCCGACGACTACTACGGTCCGGCGTCGTTCGCCATCCTCGCCGAACACCTCCGACGCGCCCACGACCGCAACGGCATCGCCGACTACGCCATGGTCGCCTTCCGCCTCCGCAACACCGTCACCGAGCACGGCCACGTGGCGCGCGGCGTCTGCACCGCCCGCCCCGACGGACGGCTGGCTTCCATCGTCGAACGGACCCGCATCCAGACCTTCGGACAGGCCATCCGATTCAGCGAAGACGACGGCGCCACCTGGACCGACATCGCTCCCGACTCCCTCGTCTCGATGAACATGTGGGGATTCACCCCCAGCATCTTCGATGCCCTCGCCGAAGGCTTCCCCAGGTTCTTGCGCGACCGCGGCGCCGATCCCAAGGCCGAGTACTTCCTCCCCTCGGTCGTCAACGACCTCATCCAGAGCGGCAAGGCCGACGTACGCATTCTCCCGACCGACGAAAAGTGGTACGGCGTGACCTACCAGGAGGACAAACCCGAACTGAAGGCCTTCATCGCCCGACAGGTCCGCGAGGGCCGCTACCCCGAGAGGCTCTGGAGCTGACGCCCCATGACACCCGTCGATCTGTCGTCCATCGTGTCCCGCTTCGCCGTCGCGGGCTCGTACCGTGAGGCCGCCCCCTACGGCAGCGGCCATATCAACGACACCTACGCCGTCCGATGCACCGACGGTAACGCTTCCCGGCGCTATCTCCTGCAGCGCGTCAACCACCGCGTCTTCAAACAGCCCGAGAAGCTGATGGAGAACATCGCCCGCGTCACGCGACACCTGCGGTCGCGGCTGCCGGCCGAAGGCGCCGACCCCGACCGGTGCACCCTGACCCTTGTGTCCACCGCCGATGGCGCCGATTTCCTCCGCGACGATCGCGGCGACTACTGGCGCATGTACCTTTTCATCGAGGGCGCCCGAACCTACGATGTTGTCGAGAATCCGGCCCACGTCTATGAGGCCGCCCGTGCCTTCGGCGATTTTCAGCGTCGTCTGGCCGATCTGCCCCCGCCCCGCCTGCATGAGACTATTCCCGATTTCCACCACACGCCGCGCCGTGTCGCCGCCTTCCGCGAGGCCCTCGCCCGCGACGTCGCCGGCCGCGCCGCCGACGCCCGTGCCGAAATCGATTTCGTCCTGCGACGCGCCGACCGAGCCGCTCGACTCATCGACCTTGCCGCCCAAGGCTCGCTCCCCGAACGCATCACCCACAACGACACCAAGTTCAATAACGTCATGATCGACGACGCCACCCAACGCGGGCTCTGCGTCGTCGATCTCGACACCGTCATGCCCGGCCTCGTCCTCTACGATTTCGGCGACGCCGTCCGCAGCGGCGCCAACACCGCCGCCGAGGACGAACGCGACCTCGCCAAGGTCGCCTTCAACCTCGATGCCTTCGACCGCCTCGCTCACGGCTATCTCGACGCCACTGGCCATTTTCTCACCGACGCCGAAATCAACGAACTCGTCTTCTCCGCCTGGCTCATCACCCTCGAAATCGGCATCCGCTTCCTCACCGATCACCTCGCCGGCGACGTTTACTTCAAGGTCCATCGCCCCAACCACAATCTCGACCGTTGCCGCACTCAGTTCAAGCTCGTCGCCGACATGGAGCGACACGCCGACGCCATGAACGCCATCATCGACCGATATCGGTACCGCTAGAGTGTCACACCGTCATAGATGGACACGCCGTGCGCCGTGCAACGCCGCTGACGCCAGGGGCGGTGTGGCATACGTACCGGGAGAAACCGCGAGTCCTCAGGATGGCTTCGGACGATGCCGGCAGGCGGTGGCGAAGATGTATCCAACTCGGCGACGGGTGTTAGCGGCGGAAGCGTCGCAGGATCGTTTTACCTATGACGACGATGAGGTAGGCGGCGCCGATGAGGACGATGATGGCGGCCCCGGCGGGCAAATCGGGACCGTAACTGAGGGCCAGTCCGCCGATGCACCCGACGGCGCCGATCAGAATGGCCAGCAGCATGTTCTGCCAGAGGGTCCTGGCAAACTGGCCGGCGATGGCCGCCGGCAGCGTCAGCAGTGCAATGGTCATGACGATGCCGACCACGGTGACCAGGAGAACGACCGTCAGGGCCGTCAGGCAGAGCAAGAGCAGGTAAAACAACTCCACGTTGACGCCGCGAAGGCGGGCGAACTCCTCGTCGAAGCAGACGGCCATCAGTTCGTGATAGAACAGCACGGCCACCGCCGCCACAACCGCGTCCAGGACGGCGATGAAGACGAGATCGCCGGCCCTCACCATCAGGATGTTGCCGAAGAGGTAACTCATCAGGTTGACGCCGTATCCAGGAGTGGCCCAGAGGAACAGGAGGCCGGCAGCCATACCGACAGCCCAAAGCGCCCCAATGACGGTGTCTTCGCGCTGCCTGGCGCGGAGGCTGATCAGGCCGATGACCAGGGCAGCCAGGATCCCTGCAATGACAGCCCCGTGCATCGGTTCGATGAAGTCCAGGCCGTAGCGATGGCGGAGCCACACGGCGGCGCCCATGCCGCCCAGGATGCAATGGGCGATACCGCCGGCCAGGTACGTGATCCGGCGCACGACGACGTAGGTGCCGACCACGCCGCCGGCGACGCTAGCCAGCAGAGCCGCCAGCACGGCGTGTTGCATCAGCGGATAGTTCCTGACGGCCTCTACGAACTCGGACATGCAGCCCCTCCGGATGCGGAATCGTGGTTGCCATGACGGACCATGCGCAGGCTGCCGCCGTACACCTCCGCGATGAGGTCGCCCGTGAGTTGTTCGGTCGGATGGACCCAGACGCGGCGATTGACGCAAACGACGGTCCGGACGCAGTGCGTCACAAAGCCCACGTCGTGCGACACGGTGACGACGGCAATGTGACGGTTCAGCCGACACAGCAGATGGTGGATTTCCCCCTCGATGACGACATCGAGGTTGGCCGTGGGCTCATCGAACAGAAGCAATTCGGGTTCGCCCACCAGGGCGCGGGCAATGAGGACGCGCTGTCTCTGACCTCCCGACAGTTCGGCGAACGACCTGCGCGCCAGCGACTCCATCTCGACATCGGCCAGGGCTTTCATGGCGGCCCGGCGGTCCTGGCGACCGAACGGCCCCCAGCGGCGCCCCTTGCGAAGCCGCCCCATCAGCACCACGTCGATCACGCGCGCCGGGAAGTTCGGGTCCACCTCGGCGTGTTGCGGCATGTAGCCGATGCGGCCCCGTGCCTCATGCGGTTCCTGGCCAAATATGCGCACCGTGCCGCGCGTCGGGCGAAGCAGCCCGAGCATCAGTTTCAGCAACGTCGTCTTGCCGCCGCCGTTGGGCCCCAGGACCGTCACGAAGTCGCGCGGCGTGATCGCCAGGTTCACATCCTCCAGCACGGGGTGCCCGTTGTAGCTGAAGGATACGTCGGTCATCCGGATGATCGGCTCATCGCTGGGCGTCGTCATGGTCGTGGTCGTCCTTGGCTGCCTCCGACGGGCTGAGGGCGATGCGAATCTTCTCGGCCATGGCGGTCAGGTTTGCCAGGTAATCGCGGGCCAGCGGGTCCATCGGCACCACCGCCCCGCCAATGCTCCGGGCCACGGTCTCGGCGGCCGTCGTCGAGAACTGCGGTTGCACGAAGATCACCTTGACGCCGGCCTTGCGGGCCTTCTCGATCAGGCCGATCAATTGCTTCGGGCCGGGCTCCTTGCCCTCGATCTCGACCGGCACCTGGCGCAGACCGTAGGCGTCGGCGAAGTAACCGTAGGCCGGATGGAAGACGAAGAATTCGCGGCCCCGCAGCGGCTCAAGGGCCTTCGTCAGCTTGCGGTCCACGTCGTCGAGGTCGGCCTCGAACCGCTTCAGATTTTCAAGGTACTCGTTGCCGTGATCCGGATCAAGCCGGACGAGGGCGTCGCAGATGGTCTTCGCCTGAATCCTGACCAGGCGAGGGCTGAGCCAAATGTGCGGATCGTCCCCTTTGGCGGCTTCCGACGACGGAGCGTCACGGTCGGCCCGGCCGTCGGCCTCACGGCCACGACCGTGGTCCGCTGCCGCCGTGCTGCTGTCGGAGGTCTCGGCGGCGTCGTGGTCGTGGTCCGCGTGTTCGCCGTGGTGGTGCGAGTGCTCCATCACCCGCAAGGCAATGCCCTGCCGGGTATCGACGATCTCGAGTTGGCGCACGGTGGCGGCGATTTTCTTCAGGAGCGATTCCTCGAAAGGCACGCCGATCCGAAAGAAGGCTCTGGCCTCGGTGAGCCGCGCGATCTGCCTCGGCGTCACTTCGTATGTTTCCGGCGATTGGCCGGGACCGACCAGCACATCGACCTCCACGTGCCGGCCGCCGAGACGCTCCAGGAAGTAGGCTTGCGGCAGAATGCTCACCAATACGCGCAACTTCGCCGGCGGCACCGCCTCGCCCTCGGCCCCCGCAACACGACGAGGCGGAACAAGAGCCATGGCAATGACCATGGCAACCAGAATGCCAAGCAAACGCCTCATGGCCCCCTCCCCTCGGCGATAGCCGGATGTGACGACCTGCCGCCGCGGTCAGCGACAGGGTTTGTCGGATGCGTGGGAACGACACACCAGATACGTTTCCTTGCACTCGCTGCACTTCTGAACCATGTGGTCGAGCGAAAATTCGTTCCAGTGGCGTTTCTGGCCGGCCGTCAGCAGGCCGGTTCCGTTGCAGAGCGGACAGACGTTGTCGAGGGCAGCCAGCACGGCGGACCGGATGAACTCCGACCGGTTGGGCAGCCCCTTCATCGCCTCGGTCAGGGCGGCATCGGCCTTGAAGGTCACAATTTCGGCTTTTCTGCGCGTCATGAGCACTCTCCCAGGCCTCCCCGGACCACATCCCGGCACGGCCCCATGGGGTGTATTACCTCGTGTTACCTCCCGTGTCAAGCCCTCTGGGAGCATAGTCGGCCGCACAAGGCGCCGCGGCTGCGGCATTGCAAAGGGAAAAACCTCCTTGCCGTCAGGGGACGACCGGCTGGCAGCCGTTTGTTAGTTGCTTCTGGACAATGGGTTGCGTAATGCCATTTGATTCTGGAAAGGGCATGCGTAGGCTTGTCTTGGACGGAGCACGAATAAATCCACGTTGGCGGAGTCTGAAACGAAAGAGGTGGCCATGATGAGCAGAGCCGATATCGCCTATCTTCAAAAGGTTTTCATTCGGGCTCTGGCCGAAGGTCTGCCCCCGCGTTCCGCTCTGCCATCATCGGCCGACACGGCCGCCGCGCCCGGGTCCTCGGCCGAATGCCTCAGGCGTCATGCGCCGACGAACGACGGGCGTCTGAACTGACAGCCCACGATCATTTGAGGAAATCCGGAAAGTAGTCGTCCCGCACCGGGGACCGTTGCGACCGTTCCTGGCGTCTGCGTCGGGCTTCGGCCTCGCGCAATTCCAGGTACGAGCCTTTCGACAGGCGGTCCTCGCGCCCCGGGCCCGCCCGGGTCACGATGGCGGCCTCGGCCAGCGCCCCCCGGGCCACCACGTTGACCGCGTGACATCGCGCCTGGCACTGCCCGCAGCCGACACAGCGGTCGGCGACAACGACAGGAGCGTCAATGCCGGTCTGGTCGTCGGGCATCCCGTCCTCGTCCAACTGAACGTGGAGACGAATGAACTCGATGGCATTGTGCCCGGCGGCCTGGCACTGGAAGTAGCACAGCCGGCAAGGTTCCCTGCCCGTGTGGGACAGGCAGGCCGCCTCGTTCACCACGGCCAGCCCCATGCGGACGGCGCGCTTCTCCATAAGGTCCAGCGGCCGAATCGCCCCGGTCGGACACACATGACCACATTGGTTGCAGTCTTGGCGGCAGCCGGCCCAGTCGGCAGCGATGTGCGGTGTCCAAAGGCCGGCCGGTCCCACCTGGAGTCCCAGCGGCTGAAGACACTGGCTGGGGCAGACCCTCATGCACTCACCGCAACGGACACACTGACGTAGAAATTGTTCTTCGGGAACACTGCCGGGGGGACGAACAGGTACGTAGTCACGGCCGCCGGCTCCATCCGCCGGACCAAGATAGCGCGTCAGGAGCAGACTGGCCATGCCCCCGACCGCCCCGGTCAGCAACGCGCGACGCGAGAGGTTGACCGTCCCCGGAACCGTCGGGTCGCCGTGTAGCCACTCGGTGGAACGGTCCCAGCGTTGCGCGAACTGGATTGCTCCGACGGGGCAGACGCCGCCGCAGACCTGGCAGAAGGTGCAATCGGCCCCCCGCGTGGTGAAGTCGTCGGCCACGGCGTCCATCGGACAGGCGACACGACAGCGGCCGCACCGAACACAGGCGGGGGCGACCTTGCGTTCGGTCCATCGGAGTCTTGCGGCCAGCGAGAAAAGGGCTCCGGCGGGACAAACGCAACGGCACCAGAACCTCGGCCCCAGGAAACCCAGGACCATGATCCCGGCCAAGGAAACGGCGGCCGGTAAATGCTCCCACTGCATGGGCGGCACAACGTCTGCGTGTCCCTGAAGCCCGACGTTGAGCGGCGCCAGCGCGGTCAGCAACCCGCGCGTGAGCAGAGGAATCGGCGAGACGTAGCCTGCAACCATCGCGCCGCCGGCGGCTGCGGCAAGAACGACTGCCAGGAGGCCGTACCGCAGGTGAACCCACGGCCCTCGCCGGCGGAGATGGAAGCGACGCAGGCGCCGTGTGGCAGCCCAGTCCCACAGGTCAATGATCGTGCCGAGCGGACAGACGTAGCCGCAGAAGAGCCGCGGAACAACCACGCCGATCAACAGAACGGCAACAGCCCAGACGATCGCGACCGTTGCCGTTCGCGATGCGAGCGAGGCCGCGATGCCAACGAGCGGGTCAAGCCGGAGGACAACGTCGATGCCAACGAGATCGGGCCCCTGCCGCAGGGGGACGACCTGGGACGCGTCGTGGGACCGCAGGGCGTAGGCGAACATCGCCAGGAAGAGTGCCAGACAGAGTGTCTGAGTGATTCGCGTCAGCGGGGCGGCGGCCCAGGTGGACGCCATGGGTCGGCGGTCGCCCGCGTGTCCCGACGGTTTCGTTGGAGATGGCTTGCGAAAATGGTTCAGTCGCATGGTTGCCGCCGCAAGGATACATTGGCCCCGAGGCCGCGTGCCTCCGAGGGCGTGTCTGGGCGCTACGGCTTCGTGCCGGCAGCCAGGGCCTTGGCCGTGGCATTGATAATGGCCGTCGAGTTGATGGTCGCACTGGTCACGGCATCGACATCCATGACGCCCTGTCGAGCGACAATCTGTTCGGGCACCACCGCCGGGGCAACAAAACACATATCTTCCTTGTGCTGCGTGACCGTGCATGACTCGATGCGGCCGGCCTTGACGACGACCCGGACCTCGACCGGGCCGCGGTACCCCTGAGCGCTGCCGGTGTACGAGCCGTCGGCGACCTTCGCCAGGTCTAGCCGTCGGAAAATCTCAACGGATTCGATGGCGGCCTGGGCGCGTTCCTGGTTGCGTTTGATGTCGCGCCCTCCCTGCTTGACGGCCACGACCTTCTGGTAGTAGGCCATCGCTTCGTCGTACTTGCCGTGACGCCGGCAGACATCGCCGGCAGCCAGATAGGCCGCGTCGGCCCAATGGCTTTGCGCTTTCTGCTCGGCCAGCGACAAGGCGGTTTTCAGGTCGCCCATCTCGGACCACAGGCGGATCACACTGCCGTCACGGGTGGTATCGGCGCCGATCTTGCGGAGAATCGCCTCGGCAGCGGACCGGACGCCGAGTTTCCAGTAGCACGAGGCCAGTTTGACCCGGCCGATGTCGTTGCCCCGGCTGAGCCAGAAGGCGGCCCGCGCATAGTCTCGTTCATAATCATAATAGGCGTTGCCCAAAGCCTGGATGGCTTTCCGCTGTGCCGCGGGGTTGTCTTTGTTGATGGCCAGAACATGATGAAGGAATTTGATGCCCTCGCGCCATCTGCCGGGGTTGGGGCTGATGACACTGACCAAGTAGGCGCCGATCTGCCGCTGCGGCTGCCAGGAGTCTCCGGGCTTGCCGTCGGGCCAACTGAGGTCCAGCGTGTCGGGATACTTCAACTCGACCGAGTCCCACCACTCGGGCGACGATTTGCCGGTCGCGTCAATGAGGGCGTCCGCCTGAGCCTTGGTCCTGACGGCCGCGGCGGTAGCGGTTGGTTTAGCCGCTCCCGGCTCCGAGCCGGCTTCGTTCGATAGCCCCTGCCCCAGAAGAAGAACCAGTCCGACAAGAGCTGCAAGAGATGTCTGCGTCATAACCTCGTCTGCCTCCGGCCGTCTGGGCGAACGTCGCCCGGCGTAGCAGAGAGTTGCCGGTCGCGGAGAAAGCAACGCCGGACGGCCTGACGCCAGATTCAACACCTGGGGAATGGCGAAGTTGCAACAAATCCTGTCAGCGAGCATCGCCCTCGTGTGGCCGGGCGGGCCCTCACCCGGAAGACGACGGGGCAGTTGAGGCGGTCGGCCCAAACGCCGTCCTTGCCACCGGTAAGCCTGAAGACCAAGCCAATGGCAGCAGCTTCCCGTGCCATGAAGGCCGAATGTCATAAGGATGCACTTGCAGGGCGAAGGCATGCGGCCCATAATGCGTCGCACGGCGTGCCGCGGCGGTCGGGCGGCCGCGGGACGATCGGGTTGACGAGAAAGCGAGGGTGTCGGGATGAAGTGCGTGCGCGTGGGGATCGTCGGGGTTGGGATGGCGGGAAGATACCACATCGAGTGCCTCCGGCGGGTCCACGGGGTGAAGGTGGACGTGGTGGGCGTGACCAGCCGCCGCAAGGAGAGCCGCGAGGCGTTTGCCGGTGAATACGGCGTGAGGGCGTTTGACACGGTCGAGGCCCTGGTCGAGCAGGTGGACCTGCTGGACGTGTGTTCGCCGCCGCTGGCGCACGAGGCAAACATTGTGGCGGCGGCACGAGCCGGCAAACATGTCGTATGCGAGAAGCCGCTGACGGGCTACTTCGGCCCGCCGGGCGACAAGTCGTTCCGCGGTAACCGCGCGGCCAAGGAGCCGATGCTGGCGGCGGTGCGGGAGAGCATGGCACGGATTCGCGAGGCGGTGGAGTCGGCAGGCGTGATGTTCGGATACGCGGAGAACTTCGTCTATGCTCCGGCCGTACAGAAAGAGGCGGAGGTGATCCGCAAGAGCGGCGCGCAGGTGCTGCGGATGCTGGGCGAGGAGTCGCACAGCGGGTCGCATTCGCCGGATTACGGCATTTGGAGCCGCGCGGGGGGCGGGTCGCTGGTCGGCAAGGGGTGCCATCCGTTGACGGCGCTGCTGTACCTGAAGCGCGTGGAGGGCGAGGCCCGCGGCGGCAAGCCCATCCGGCCGGCGGCCGTGAGCGCGCGGACGCACGAATTGACGCGCATCCCCGGGTACCGCGACGCGGGATTCCTGCGGACGGACTACCACGACATCGAGGACTACGGTTGGATGCACGTGGTGTTCGAGGACGGGACGGTGGGCGACGTGGTTACGGGGGAAACGACGCTGGGCGGCATATACGATTACGTGGAGGTGTTCGCCAACAACCACCGCGCGCGGTGCCGGTTGAATCCGGTGAGCATGCTCGACGCTTACAACCCGAAGCACGAGCAAATGGCGGGCCTGTATTTCGTCGAGAAGATCACGACGAACGAGGGCTGGATGCCGACGTCGGCCAATGAAGATTATACGATGGGGTACCAGGACGAGGTGCAGGACTTCGTGACGTGCGCCGTCGAGGGGCGTCGGCCGATCTGCGACCTGGACCTGGCCATCGACACGATGAACGTCATCTATTCGGCCTACGTGTCCGAGGAGCGCGGCGGAGCGGAAGTGCCCGTGGCGGCAATGTAGCAGTCGAGTTGCCGGCGATCGTATCTGCGGGAAACCACGTTGTCTGCACTGATCGGCGAAGCCCTCGCGAGAATTAAGCCGTTGCGTTCTTTCGGTTGTCTGTGGGAAGTTTTCTGTCCTGTGAAACCATGAACCGGACCGCCCCCCTGCCCTTTATTCGCCGCACGTTGCTCGCCTGGTACGAGCGTCATAGCCGCGATCTGCCGTGGCGACGGACCAGCGATCCTTACGCCATCTGGGTTTCGGAGATCATGCTCCAGCAGACGCAGGTGGCGACGGTGATCCCGTATTACGAACGCTTTCTGAAGCGGTTTCCGACGGTGGAGTCGCTGGCGCGGGCGCGTGTGTCGAGCGTGCTGAAGCAATGGGAGGGACTGGGCTACTATGGCCGCGCGCGGCGACTTCACGAGGCGGCGCGGCTCGTGATGCGGGACTACGGGGGACGGCTGCCTTCGTCGGCGGAGGAGTTGCGGCGGCTGCCGGGCGTGGGGCGATACACCGCGGGGGCAATTGCGAGCATCGCGTTCGGCGCCGGCGGTGCGGCACTGGACGGCAACGTCATCCGGGTGCTGTCGCGTCTGATGCTGCTTGAGGACGATCCGGGAACGGCTCAGGGACAGGCCGTGTTCTGGGAGTGGGCGGAGCGGCTGGCGCCGCGGTGCGGCAGCGGTCTGTGGAACCAGGCGGTGATGGACCTGGGAGCGACTGTTTGCACGCCGCGGCAACCACGATGCCTGGTGTGCCCGTTGGGCGAGGTCTGCCGCGCGCGGGCCGACGGACGACAGGACGAGCTTCCGGTCAAGGCGCTGCGCAAAGCCGTCCCTCACTACGATGTGGCAGTGGGTGTTGTGTTTAGAGGCGATAAGGTTCTTATCGACCGGCGTCCGATGGGGTCGATGCTCGGCGGGATGTGGGAGTTTCCGGGGGGCAAGCGGCTCGACGGCGAGACGATCGAGGACTGTTTGCACCGCGAACTTCGAGAAGAGCTGGGAATCACGGTTCGTCAGGTGCGACCGCTGATTACGGTGTCGCATGCTTATTCACATTTTCGGGTGACGCTGCACGCCTTCGAGTGCCGTCTGGCGGCGGGGCGGCCGCGGCCGCTGAAAAGCGAAGGCCTGGCGTGGGTGTCGCCAACAGAGTTGGAGCGATACGCATTCCCCAAGGGGAGCCGCAAGATCATCGCGGCGTTGCTCGAACGTGGCAGGTGACGCGCCGCCAGCGGTCAGTGTTGCGGGACAGCGGTAGCTTCGACCTCGAACAGAAGCTCCGGGCGGCACACGTCGGCAATGGTCGTGATGTGCGGCCAAGCAAGGTCTCCGCAACGGCTGCGGAAGACGCGTTCGACCTCGGGCGTCTTGCAGTAAACGATGGAGTGGACGACGTCTTCGTCGCGGCAATGCGTCTGGCGAAGGACGGCGCGAACATACTCGAACGTGGCGTCGATCTGGCGGACGGGATCGCCGGGGTATTCGCTGCGACCGGAGGAGTCGATGGCGGCAGTGCCGGAAACGAAGACGGCCTCGCCGGCGGGCGTGACGCTGCGTGAGGCCCGCGAGAAGGCCGATCCGTAGTTGAAGGCGGGTTGCTGGCAACCGCCGGCCAGGAGAAACTCGCTGCGTGCTCGAGCGCCCACAACCGCGTAAACGTCCATGGCACAGCGGGCGCCGCCGACCGGGCCGATGCCGATGCCGGTGCTGGCCGGCAGGCGGACGTTGTTTGGTCCCTCGTTGATCAGGCGGTGCTGCTTGAAGAAGCGATTGCGGGTGGCGTTGAAGTCGGCGTACCAGTCGAGGATGCCGCCGAGCCACATCCACGTGCGAACCACGTCGGAGAGGTCGCCGCCGGCCATGTGAAGCGGACAGAGCACCTTACCGAGCATGGCCCAGGCCTGATCGGCCGGAGACCTGTCGTGGTGCGACGCCGTAAGCCCCGACACGGCCACGAAAGCAAGGTCGTTCTTGCGGATCGCACGAGCACAGCAGACGCCCTGGTCGCACATCGGCTCGGGCTGCTGCGGACCGCGGACGGCGTGGACCTGAACGCCCGCGACAGGGCCCGCGTGGCCTGACGGCACGGCCAACCGGGTCGGCGGCACGGAATCGGCCAGATCGCCGTAAGCGCGCGTCCTTGCATCCATCAGGCGCGGCATCAGGTCGGCCCGGGCGAAGATCCGTTCCTGAAAGATCCTGGCATTGGCATCTCTGAGGGTTCGGGCGATGCCAGTGAACAGTTCTTCGGTCTGCTGCTCAACGCCGGCGCCCTCGGTCGGCGTTGCCGTGATGTAGAACTCCGCCCACGGGCCGTCCTGAATGGTCCTGACAGCGATCGTCACGTTTGCAGCTCCTGTCCATTATCCCCAGCACGGAACATCGGCCGACGGTGTGGCCGGACTGTGCCGAAAAGCCTGTGGGCCCGGGCCGCCCCATAGGCAACGGCCGGGCCATGAACCATCTAACACCGTTTCGGCGGCGGCGTTGCGGCACGTCCGGGGCGTCGCAGTTGCGGCGCCTGCCACGGCCTTTCAGTGCTTGCCGCCATCCGGAGTCTGGTATGCTCCCTCGGGTACACCGCTGGCGGCGCGTCGCGAGGCGCCGGTCATGGCGTCGCCGGTGACCAGTTCCGATTCCTGTATCACCCGAAGAATCTCACGTGCCTCAACCGGCATCGGCCCTGTTACCAGCTCGGGAAGATGATACAGAAGAATATTGTCGTCATGATCGTTGGGATCCTCCTGCGGCAACAGAAACGGTTTGTGGGCCGTGCCGTCGGGTTCGATATAGGAGAAATAAGTCTTCAGGAACTGGCCGTCGCGGCGGCGGCTGCTGAAGGCGAGCCAGCGGCCGTTGCTCGACCAGCAGTGCCACGTGTCGGACTGGTCGCTGTTGCATTCCATGCGGCGGCATTGGCCGGTGGCGATGTCGAGGAGGTAGAGGTCGGCGTCGGCCTTGAACGATCCCTGATAGCTGTAGGAACAGAGGCACATGACGCACCAGCGGCCATCGGGAGAAAATCGCGGCTCGGTGATACTCAGCCCCATCGTGTTGGCGTCGAGCACGGTTTCGAGGTCGCCCCACTGCCCCGAGTCGATGTCGTAGGCGATCCGGACCAGGCTGTAACGAACACCCTGGTACCCTTCGGGGGGCACGGTGTCGTCGTCGGTCCACGTTTTGGGAGCGCGACAGAAGTAGAGGTGCTTGCCGTCGGGCGACCATTGCGGGAAGGCTTCGAGCCATGCGGGATTAGCGATTTTGGGCGACGAGAAGACGCTGCGGTCGTCCGTGCGGTACAGGATAAGGTCGGAGGTCATGTCCATAGCGTCGCGGACTTCGACGCCGGCCATGTGGAACGCCTGGACGACCTTGTTGACGGAGAAGGCGACCAGGCGGCCACTGGGGTGCCACGAGCCGACCGATGCCGGGGCCTTGTTGCGCGGCGTGCGGGTCTCGACCTTCTCCAACGTCCCGTTGCGGAGCACCAGCATGCCGCCCCGGGGTCCGCGGACTTGGACAACCATGGTGTCGGCGCGGTTCTGGTAGAACGCATGGCAGTTCATGCAGCCGGCGTGGTCGTCCATCCGGGCGTTGTCGAGAAGGCAATCTTCACGAAAGGTCTCGACGTGCCGCTGGTGCCACGTGATGGGCCCCCAACTGTTGTACATCGGTTTGATCTTGCGGTAGAACAGGTACGGGTCGATGGGCTCGCGCGCAACGGAGGCGGAGAACCGCTCGTAGCGGGTCCAGTGGCCGTCCACGGTCTTGACAAACACGTCGAAGGATACGGCCGCAGGCTTCCGGTCGAGCAATCGACGCCAGGCGTCCAGGGGAAATCGGATGGCCGGCGAGCGACCGTGGACCTCGAAGACCGGCTCGCGGTCTCCGCAGACGCGCACCATGAACGCCGTGCCGGGCTCTTTGATGAGGAAATTGAGCGGCGCGATGTTCGGCGGAATCGTCACGCCTGCATAGTCGGGGCTGACGGCCGGGAGGCGACCGGCGTTGGGGCATCCGTCCACCGACGGCGGCAGGTAAGCCACCACCGACGCCACCGCAAGGCCGCCGAGAACGACCACCGCACCGATGCCAATCCGCCACAAACGCGTTTTCATCGTGCAGAGCCCTCCGCAGGGACGAAGGTGGAGTAAACGTACCAGTAATAGGTTCGGCCCAGTTCCGGGTCGGCGGCAAGAGCCTGGAGTGTTTGCTGCCTCGTGCCGCCCCTCTGCTTGACGAGCATCACGGTACGGCCGAAACGTTCGTAGGTGCGCCGGACGGCGGCGTCGCAGACAAACTGATCGCGTGAGATCTTGGCCGTCGGGGCGGCCGTGTAGAGCATCAGCCCTTCCTGCACGTGGCGAGGCAGTCGTGTGTAGCCGAGTGCCTTGAACCGGTCGAGTTGGTCGGCCAGGACGTCCCAGCGGCGGTTCAGCAGGCAGTCGGCCACGAGGTACTCGAACGCCATCCGATTGTTTGGATTGCTCTGGAGCAACCGCTGCATGTCGTCGGACACGCTGGAGTGCCTCAGGATGTAGTCGTCGCGCAGGTTCCACTGCCTGATCCGCCGGAGACGCTCATCGAGCGGAAACTCGCCGTGCAGGCGGTAGTGTTCGAGAAGGCCGTCGGCCCAGCGTTCGTGGCACGGACTGGTGCGCAGTCGCCGCAGATAGCCGAGGAGCGTCTGCGCGGCGGGTCGCTGGTCCTTGACGATGTTGATTTCGGCCAAAAGGCGCAACGTGGCGGGGCGGTCGCCATCGACCTGCAAGAGCTCGTGGGCGGCGTGCTCGGCGGCATTCACGCGGCCGAGTTCGAAGAAGGCGGCGGCATAGCGTTCGACCTCAGGCCGGATGAACTCCTTGGTGCGATCGGTCCGATCGACCAAGAGCAGACCGCCGGGCGCCTGGGGATAGGTGAACATGTCGTCGAGGAGGCGTCCTTGATGATACAGGGCTCGGTTAATGTCATGATTGAGACAGAAGGCGTCGCTCGGTCTGAACCGGGCCACATAGGCGAACTGATGGGGGTGATCCTGGCGGCCGCATCCAGGAACTCGCCCCAGAGGCCGTGATGGCGGCAGAAATCGAGCTGGAACGACAGTCGCAGGTCGGGCTGTCGCGTTGCCCGGACAACGGTCGCGCCGAGCCCCAGAAGGATGATCAGTTGGATAAGCCACACGCCCACGGCGGCAGCGGTCGAACGGGCCGCGGCCTGCGTCTTCGCCTTGGCGTCGTGTCGCCCCGCAGCCGTGAGCCAGAAAGTCCACAATTCCCTGACGACCGCAAAGACGATGAAGATCGGCAAGGGGCCGGGGAAATAAATGCGGCCGATGGCTTCGCCGTCGCCCCGCGAGACAGAGTAGAACGCTCCGCCGGCGTGGTAAACGAGGACGGCAAGGATGAGGCCGGCGGCAATGCGGAGATATAGTCGCCGCAAGGGTAGTCGGGCATGGACGTTGGCGGCCACGAGGGCCAGCAACAGTCCGAGGGCATACCGGAGCGGTCCGCCGGGATGAGGCAGCTTGAGATCGTAGTAGTTGGCGGCAACCAAGAGCCCCA
This sequence comes from uncultured Anaerolineaceae bacterium, assembly GCA_964500225.1. Lineage (GTDB taxonomy): Bacteria > Planctomycetota > Phycisphaerae > FEN-1346 > JAACEH01 > JAAYDY01. Next base: position 28,733 of record CAZCOA010000023.1, read on the forward strand.
CGGCCGGCAGGAAGCTGAGGAGGCGGAGCCATGAGTTCCTGCATACGGGCATCCAGAGGTCGAGGCCGGCGGCAAGGGCGGCGGCTACGAGCGTGAGAATAGCGGCACCAAGGGCCCCGTAGCAGTAGTATTGGTGAAGCCATCCGGCGGCATAGGCCACCAGGCCGCCAGTTTGGTCGAGACTGGTCAGGAAATGGTCCCAGGTGCGAGAGAATCGCATGGACACGGAGATGTAACGGTCGTCAATGAGCCGGGTGTCCACGGCAAGGAAGACATAGGCATAGAAGGCCGCCAACAGGAGAAGATAGCGAAGGGCGATGCCCGTCGCCGCCAACCATGTCATCCGCTTCGGCACAACGGCAGCCATGATCGATCCCTCGGGCAGATCGAAGAAGCCGCCTGTGTCGGGTCGCCCTGGTCGGGCATCTCGACAGCGGCCCTTGAGAGTGCCCCCGATGCGCCCCGGCGACGATGGAGCGGCAAGAGGTGCAAGAAGCGTCAACGCCGAGGCAAACGAGCTGTCACCTGTCTCGTGCAGACATGCATCAACAGAAAGGCATTCCGGCACGCAGAGTCGAACGATACGAAACCCATCGCGTTCAGACCTACATCGAACATGTTGCTGTAGTATAACTTACGAACTGCCGGGTGGCAAACAAGCGCTATGGAAGTTTTGGTTCTCCTAGTGCGGTGCATGCAATTGGCTGCTCAGCGACGCCTCAGGGCCTGCCTCCCGGATCACTGCGGTACAGATCGGCCTCGGCCTGCCCTGCGCCGACGGTGGGGCTGGCAGAGGTCATCGGAAGTCGTTCTGCGTCGGGCATCGGCGAGCGGATAATCCGGACCAGGCGGTTGCCGCGGATCGGCACAGGGACCGACGCCAGTTCTGGCACATTGTACGTTTTGGCGAACGCGTCGTAGAACCTTGGGTCCTGCTGAGGGATGAGCAGCGGCTTGCTGAAACGGCCCTGGGGATCCACATGGCTGATATAGAGCCGAGCGAACAGGCCGTTGCCGCGTTTGCTGGCAAAGACGAGCCACCGCCCGTTGCTGGACCAACTGTGCCAGGAGTCGGACTCGTCGCTGTTGATGTCGAGCCGGTGATACCGCCCCGTCTGGAGGTCCATGAGGTACAGGTCGCTGCTCTTCTGGAAGACCGGGAAGCAGCCGTAATCGGACATACAGAACACCAAAAAGCGTCCGTCGGGGCTGATGCGCGGCTGAGTAATGCTGAGGCGAGTCTCGTCGGACGCCAGGACGGTCTCGGGCTCGCCCCACTGGCCCGTGGCCTCGTCGTAGGCGACGCGCACCAGGTCGTAGCGCACCTCATTGTAGTGTTGCGGGGGAAGCCGGCCGGAGTCGTCCCAGGGCTTGCGGACGCTGGAGAAATAGAGCCAACGGCCGTCGGGATGCCAGCAGGGATAGGTCTCCAGGCGGTCCTTGCGTGAGAGGCTGGGGTGTGTGGCGACGCGGTCTTCGTCCACGAGGTAGTAGACCAACGTGGAATCCAGGTCGATGACATCGCGGGCCTCCTCGCGGACGCCGTGGAAGAACTGGCGGACCTTGATGACCGCGCACACGGCCATATTGCCGCTGGGGTGCCATGAAGTGTAGCTGGGCAGGCCATAGGCCGATGCGGCGTTGACGCGCGACGCGTCGCCGTCGCGGATCAGAATGGTGCCGCTGCCGGCCGTGCCGCCTCGTGCGTGGAGCATCATGGTACGCGGATCGTTGGCCTTGAACGTGTGGCAGTTGACGCAGCCCTCGCCGAAAGAGGCGTTGTGAACCACCGTCGTCTCGTCCCACCCGGCCAGGTCCCTCTGGTAGATGCCGATGGGCCCCCAGGTGTTGAAGATAGGACGAATCAGGCGGTAAACCAGATAGCGGTCGATGGGTTCGGCCGCCACGGTGTTCGTGATCCTCCGATACTGCGTCCACGCGTCGTCCCGGCCGCGGACAAACACATCGAGGTGGATGGAACCGCCGCGGTTGGCCTCGAGCAGTGCGGCCCACGGACCCAAGGGAAACTCCATGAGACCATCGTCGGAGACGACCACCACGGGGTCGCCGCAGCCGCCGGACAGCCTGACCACATAGCGGGTGCCGGGTTCACGAACAGCGAAGTTCAGCGGCGCGAGGTTCGGCGGCACGACGACGCCCGCGTAGTCGGGTTCGAGACGAGGGGGCCGCCCGGCGTCGTGGGCCGAGTCGGGAATGCCGGGACTGCCGGCGCAGGACAGCAGCAGGACCGCGGCCAACGGCAGTGCGATCGCCAGGGCAAGTCGGGGTGGCGTCGGCGTTCTCACCTTACTGCCCTCCCTGGGGATAGGCCAGACCTTCCGGCCCGAAGAAGAAGTAGTGACAATAGCCCGCCCCGTACTGGGCGGCGAGCGAGCGAGCCTGGGCGTGGACGTCAAGGGGATACGCTTTCCTGGCCGCCCGGTAGGCGACGAGGAAGCGTTGGACCTCATCGGCGACGGGAGGCGTCACATAGGACCGCCATGGCGACGGCGCGTCGGCCTCGGCAAGGGCGTCGTGCAGGACAAGGGCCTCCTGCCAGTGCCTGGGCAACGGCGTGTAGCCGAAATCGCCCGCGCGGTCGAGATGGGCGGCCAGGGGCTCCAGTTGCCGCGAGACCAGGAAGAATGCCATTAGGTACTCGTAGGCCTCCCGGTTGGTCGGGTTGGCCTCCAGCGGCCTGAGCCATCGCTCGTCCACGTAGATCACTTGGTTGCCGATGGTGAAGTCGTCCTTCAGGGCGAGCTCGCGGAGGCGTTTGAGCCGCGGGTCGGATTCCAGCATCGGATCGATTTCGAGCCGGCGGATCAGGTCGTCGGCGTCCTGTCGGTACCTGCCGTAGCGCCGGACCATCCGCAGGAAGACCTTGGCTGCCTCGGGGCGGCGCTTAGCAATGTTCAGCCGGGCCGCCAGGTACAGCACGGCCGGACGTTCGCCGAACGTCTCGATCGACTCGTGGCAGAACCGCTCGGCCTCGTTGAAGCGTCCGAGCTGGAAATAGAGCTGAGCGAGCAACTGCGGATCTCCGCCGTCCTTGAGGTAGTTGCTGAGCGCCAACGTGTCGATCTGCTGAGGGTATCGGAACATGGCCTCGTTGAGCAGGCCCAGGTGATACAGGGCGCGGTTGACGGTGGCGCCGAGGGACACATCGTAGAGGTCGAAGCATCGGGGCGCCTCGTCCAAGACGTCTTTCCAGAGACGATTTTCGGCACAGTAGTCGATGCGGAGTTGCGAGCGGCGCTGGGGACTGAAATTGGCCATCGGCAGAATCCCCAGGACAAGGACTAGGATCGCCTGCGGCGCGACGCGACGAACGCGTGCCCACCGCGTGTTGCCGGGCAAGCGACCGTTGCGAGACAGGTCCGGCATCGGTCGGGCACGCGATCGCCGGGCAGCGACCACGAGGGCGATCAGAAAGACGGCGATAAGCAGTGCGGCCCCCGTAGAGGTGACGTAGCAGTGCGAGAGCAGTGCGAGGCCGAGTTCGGCCGGCCGGCGGCCGGTTTGCCATTCGGCGATGAAGGGCTCCCAGCCGGTCCACGGGCTGTGGAACAGCGGCAGGATCCTGGCGGCCCACGAATCCGCAGCGGTGTGGATGTAGCGAGCCTGAGGAAATAGCCAGACGCCGCCGACGAACGGCAGCCCCACGGCGACGACCAAGGCAACGATGCCCATGGCCCAGCGGCGTCGCAGCAGTTCAAGAAGGCCGGCGGCCGACGCGAACAGCAGATAGTACTCGCCGACCAGGTAGTACACGAGGGCCGACAGGAGGACAAACACCGCGCCGCAACGGAGCGACGACAGCTCAGCCAGGGCGTGATAAGCCGCAATGCCCAGGAACACCGCGGCCAAGCTGAGGGCACATGTTGTGGGGTCTGCGTACTGATTCAGGAGCACCAACAGCAACACAGCCGGTACGAGCAGACGGGCGGCACGCCGGGACAGCCCAAGGGATGCACTGAGCGTCGCCGAGGCTGCCACAACAAGAACCACCAAGGCGGTGAGAATAACGGCGCCGGGCACGGCACGGTAGTACTGATCGCTCAGCAGGTCGGCCAGCCCGTCCACGGGCCCGCCGGGGTAAGCAAGGAAGTCGGCAACGGCCTTGGCCTTGGCATTGACCAGGGACGGAAGGCGGTTGGTCTGGTGATAGACCAACGGGGCTTGGACGTAACCATAGATGTGAACGAAGGAGAAGACTGCGACGGAGGCCAGGAGGACTCCGTAGAACGCCGTGGCGCGTCTGAGGCTTTGGGTGGATGGTTTGCCGGCGACAATCAACGTGCGTACCTTCGGACTGGGCGCCGCAAGAACAGCCCGCGCGACCGCAGCAACGCAGCGGCGGCAGACGTGGAGCATTATACAACCATCGGCCACAAGGTCCATGGTTCGTGCGCGCGTTCGTCCCTTGCGTGGAGGCGTCAGGCGGCGTACTATCGGGGGCAACACATCGAGCGAGCAGGCTTCACGGAGCGTCCTGACCGATGAGGAGCGACCGCATGCTGGAGCTGATTGACGCGGGCAAGAGCTTGTCCAGGGAAGAATACCAGCGGGTGTTTCCGCAGTTGGAGATTCGTCTCGGCCAGTGCCAACGTGCGGCCCAGGCGGCGGGCGTTCCGGTGGTGATCGTCTTCGAAGGGTGGGACGCGGCCGGCAAGGGGACGGTAATCAACCGCCTGACGCAGGCCATGGACCCCCGCGGCTTCAAGGTTCATCCGATCAGCGCGGCGAACGAGATCGAGGCCCGGTATCCGTGGATGTGGCGTTTCTGGAAAGCGCTTCCCGCGGCGGGGAAGTTCGCCATTTTCGACCGCTCGTGGTACGGTCGCGTGCTGGTGGAGTACGTTGAAGGACACATCGGGGAATCGCAGCGGCAGAAGGCATACGAGGACATCCGCCGATTCGAGCGGCAGTTGATCGACGATGGGACCGTGCTGGTCAAGTTTTGGTTGCACATCGACCGCAAGGAGCAGAGGCGGCGGTTCAAGGAACTCAGCGGGCGCAAGGCGACGGCGTGGAAAGTGGGCAAGGCAGAGCGACGACAGAATCGCCGGTACGACACGTGGGCTGCCGCCGTCGAGGACATGGTGGCGCAAACGGGCACGGAGTCCGCGCCGTGGACGGTGGTCGAATCGAACCAGGGCCGCCATTGCCGCGTGAAGGTCTTCGAAACGGTGGTCAACGCCGTGGACCGCGAGATTCACCGCCGCGCGGCTCATCCGGCGGCCAAGCCACAGCCAATGTCCCTGCCCAAGAGCGGCAGGTCTGGCGCCACAAGCATTCTGCGCCGCGTGGACCTGAGCTTGTCGCTTCGACGCGACGAGTACGAGAGGCAGTTGAAGAAGCTCCAGAAGCGGCTGTTCGAACTGGAGCACCAACTCTATGTTGCGCAGATTCCGGCCGTGATCGTGTACCAGGGCTGGGACGCGGCCGGAAAAGGGGGGAATATCAAGCGGTTGACGGCGGGGCTCGACCCTCGCGGGTACGAGGTCGTGCCGACCGGGCCGCCGACACAGGAAGAATTGGCGCATCATTTTCTCTGGCGGTTCTGGGCCAACGTGCCGAGGTCGGGGCATATCACGATCTTCGACCGGTCGTGGTACGAACGGCTCATGGTGGAGCGCGTCGAGGGATTCTGCACGGAAGATCAGTGGCGGCGGGCGTTCCGCGAGATCAACGAGTTCGAGCAGCAACTGATCGAGCACGGGACGGTGATTGTGAAGTTCTGGCTCCACATCGACCGGCAGGAGCAATTGCGGCGATTCAAGGCCCGCCAGCGCACCCCGTGGAAGCGGTGGAAGATCGGCGAGGAAGATTGGCGCAACCGCGCCAAGTGGCGACAGTACGAGGTCGCCGTCGCGGAGATGCTGGAAAAGACGAGCACTCCCGATGCGCCGTGGACGATCCTGGAATCGAACTGCAAGCTGCACGCGCGGATCAAGGCGCTGCGAACCGTATGCGAGGCGCTGAGCCGGGCCATCCGGCGCCGTGGCAAGTGACGGCGGGGAACCCTCCGTCAGAACTCGGCGTTTCGCGGCGTGCGGGGATATGGGATCACGTCGCGGATGTTGGCCATGCCGGTGGCGAACTGGATGGTGCGCTCCAGGCCGAGACCGAAACCGGCGTGCGGCACGGTGCCGTAGCGGCGCAGGTCCACGTACCACCAGTAGTCGGCTTCCTTAAGGCCCTGGGTCTTCATCCGCTCCAGCAACACGTCGAGGCGTTCCTCGCGTTGCGAACCGCCGATCAGCTCGCCGATCTTCGGCACCAGCACGTCCATGGCGGCGACCGTGCGGCCGTCGTCGCTGAGGCGCATATAGAACGGCTTGATCGTGGCCGGGTAATCGGTCACGATGACGGGTTTCTTGAACGTCTCCTCGGTCAGGAATCGCTCGTGTTCGGTTTGAAGGTCCCTGCCCCAGGCGGGCGGATAGTCCCACGATCGCTGCGCACGGGTTAGGATATCCATGGCCTCGGTGTACGTGACTCGCTCGAACCGCTGGTCAATGATGTGTCGCAGCGTGTCGATCACCGTCTTGTCGATCCGCTGGTTGAAGAACTCCATGTCCTCGGGACACCTTTGGAGCACGGCCGCGAAGATGTGCTTGAGGAACGCCTCGGCCAGGTCGGCATCGCCCTGAAGGTCGCAGAAGGCCATTTCGGGCTCGACCATCCAGAACTCGGCCAAGTGCCGCGGCGTATTGGAGTTTTCGGCTCGGAACGTCGGACCGAAGGTATAGACATTGCCGAGCGAACAGGCATAGGTTTCAGCTTCGAGCTGCCCCGATACCGTAAGATAGGCCGATCGGCCGAAGAAGTCCTTGTCCATGTCGGGCCGCCCGTCGGGGCCGCGCGGCACCTGGGCCAGGTCCAGCGTTGTCACGCGAAAGAGCTGCCCCGCCCCCTCGCAGTCGCTGGACGTGATGATCGGCGTGTGGACGTAGAGGAACCCGCGCTGCTGGAAGAATTCGTGTATGGCGGCCGAGACGACGTTGCGCACCCGGGCCACGGCTCCGAATGTGTTGGTCCGCGCCCGCAGGTGGGCCTGCGTACGCAAGAATTCAAACGAGTGGTGCTTCGGCTGAATGGGGTATCGGTCGGCGTCGGCCAGGCCCAGAACGCGGACCTCGCCGGCGTGAAGTTCGACGCGCTGCCCCTTGGCGGGACTCTCGACCAGCTTGCCGCGAACCAGTAGCGAGCAACCGGCCGTCAGATGCACCACGTCGCTCTCGTAGTTCGGCAGCTTCTGGTCGGCGACGACCTGGAGATTGGCCATGCACGACCCGTCGTTCATCGCGATGAAGGCGAAACCGCCCTTGCTCGTGCGCACAGTGCGGACCCAGCCGCCCACCTCGACCTCCGTACCCACGGGAACCGTTGCCATCGCGTCGCTGATTCGCGTCCGTTCCATCGTTCTGAAATCCTCGCTGGATGTGGTTCGATCTCTCCGTCCGAAACAGGCTGGGACCTTTGCGCGATCACTCCTGCCCGGCCTGTTGAATCTTCGCCCACGTGTCGCGCAGGGTCACCGTGCGATTGAACACAGGCCGCCCCGCCGTCGAATCGGGATCGACGCAGAAGTACCCTAACCGCTCGAACTGGTAGCGGCTGCCGGCAGGCGCGTCGGCCAGACAGGGCTCGACTTTGCAACCGGTGAGCACTTCCAGCGAGTGAGGGTTCAGGTTGGCCCGGAAGTCCTGCCCTTCGGGAACATCGTCGGGGTCTTCCTTGGTAAACAGATGATCGTAGAGCCGCACCTCGGCATCGACGGCATGGGGCGCCGAGACCCAGTGAATCGTGGCCTTGACCTTGCGTCCGTCGGGGGCGTCGCCGCCGCGCGTCGCCGGGTCGTAGGTGCAGCGAAGCTCGGTCACCTGGCCCGTGGCGGGGTCCTTGACGACCTCGGCGCAGGTGATGAAGTAGGCGTATCGCAGCCGCACCTCGCGGCCCGGGGCCAGCCGGAAAAACTTCTTCGGCGGGTTTTCCATAAAGTCGTCGCGTTCAATGTACAATTCGCGTGAGAAGGGAACCTTGCGCGTGCCGGCGGCGGGGTCTTCCGGGTTGTTCACCGCGTCCATCTGCTCCGTGCGGCCCTCGGGATAGTTCGTGATGACCACCTTCAGCGGCCGCAGCACGGCCATGACGCGCCGGGCCGTGCGGTTCAAGTCCTGGCGCAGGCAATGCTCCAGCAGCGCGATGTCCACGACGCTGTCAAACTTGTTAACGCCGATGCGTCGGCAGAACTCTCGGATCGCCTCGGGCGTGTAGCCGCGGCGACGCAGGCCGGCCAGGGTCGGCATGCGCGGATCGTCGAATCCGCGCACAGCGCCCATGCGGACCAGTTCGAGCAGGCGCCGCTTGCTCATGACGGTGTAGGTCATATTGAGCCGTGCGAACTCGATCTGCCGCGGATGGTAGATGCCGAGCTGGTCGAGGAACCAGTCGTAGAGGGGCCGATGATTCTCGTATTCAAGGCTGCACAGCGAATGCGTGATGCCCTCGATGCTGTCCTCCAGGCCGTGGGCCCAGTCGTACATCGGATAGATGCACCAGGCGTTGCCCTGGCGATGGTGCTCGGCGTGCAGGATGCGGTACATGACCGGGTCGCGCAGGTTGAGGTTGGGCGACGCCATGTCGATCTTCGCGCGGAGTGTCCGTGATCCATCGGGGAACTCCCCTGCCCTCATCCGCGCGAACAGATCCAGATTCTCCTCGACGCTGCGATTACGGTATGGACTGTCGCGGCCCGGCTCGGTGAGTGTGCCGCGATACTCGCGAATCTCGTCCGGCGACAGGTCGCAGACATAGGCCTTGCCCTTGCGGATCAGGTCCAGGGCATACTGGTACATCTGCTCGAAGTAGTCCGAGGCGTAGAACAGCCGGTCGCCCCAGTCGGCCCCCAACCAACGGACGTCCTCAATGATGGCGTCAACATATTCCTGCTCTTCCTTGGTCGGGTTGGTGTCGTCGAACCGCAGATTGAACAGGCCGCCGAAGTCCTGGGCCACGCCGTAGTCGATCCAGATGGCCTTGGCGTGCCCGATGTGCAGGTAGGCATTCGGCTCGGGCGGAAACCGCGTATGCACGCGGCCGCCGAAACGCCCCGACTTCACATCCTCGGCCACGGCGCTGCGGATAAAGTCCATCCGCTCTCCGCCGGCCGCCTCGTCACCGGTCACTTCGCGTTCAGGTTCAGCCACAACAGTCGCCCTCGCAGTGAAATAAGCACACGATCGCCCACCCACGGGCGTCGCACGCGGCGAATCATACCAGATTGGTTCGCACGGCAACAGAGGATTACGGGGTTCCAGCACACTGGATCAACTGCTCGTCGTGGTGGGCATAGGAATACTTGGCCGCCTGCTCGGAGCCACGGGCGCCGTACTGACTTTCGTAAAAATCCTGCGACCGGTCGGCCACCTGGCGGTAGTCGCGGCCGCCGATTTCGCTCAGGCGTTCAGTCCGAATCCGCTCGGCGCCGGGCACGTCGTCCTCGGGATTGTGCGTGTAGTAGAGCATCGCCTTCACCTTGGCCTCGCGGTTGTACTGGCCGAGCGCCTCGCGCGTCACCTGCGACACTGCGATATGCTCGGGATGGTTTGTGTAGCCGCGGCCAGGCTCGAACACCAGAACCACCGTGGGCTGCTTCCGGCGAAAGATGTCCGCCAAGCGGGCCACCGGGTCGCCCGTCTGCCGCGTCCAGCGCTGACGGATGCCTTCGACCGTGTTGTCGTAGGTGCCGCGCTCGATTGTCCTCCACCGCCTCAACGCCGCCTGCTCGTCCTCATGCACGGCGAGCCCCTCGGGGTGGGCCATGGACGTGCCATTGACATAATCGAGCATCATCGGCTCGCCGCCCAAGGTCCGCACGGCGGCCTCGAACTCCGCACGGCGCACCTGGGCCAGCGTCCGCGTCAGATCCTCCTTGTGAAGGTTCCAGCCGCTCTGCCCCTGCGTCAGGCAGACCACGGTCAGTTCGCGGCAACGGTCGGCCGCAAACGCCAGTAGCGGCCCCACCGTGTGCTCGTCATCCGGATGCGCCCCGACATACACAACCACGGCATCCTTCTGAAAACGTTCCAGAACCGACTCGGCAGCCATCGGCTTCTCCCTTTCCGGTGCGACCGGCCCGGACGTCACCGTGTGAGAGCGGCAAGACCGCAAACGCCCATATACCTTTTGTCAAGTCGCGGCTCGCTCTGGTCCGGTGCATTGGCTACATTATACCGAGGACGTGCATCTGCAGTCCATCCCCGGAAATCGGCGTGACATGCCGTCACGGCCCTTCGACAACTGCCCGGCAGCGGTCACTGCCGCCGTACCAGAC
>CAZCOA010000023.1:39177-40965 GCA_964500225.1 uncultured Anaerolineaceae bacterium
AGTTCGCGGTTGTAGAGCACCATCTTGTCTTTCGGCACCTTCAGATTGTAGCGGAACGGCTTTCCCTCGGTCCACAGGCAGTACACCTCGCTGTCGCCCCTGCCCCGGAACTTGTAGCAGTAGAACGCACTGTCGGCAAAGGGCCGGTCGCTCCATCGCGACGCCGCCTCGCCGATATTCTCGCCGTCGCTAATGATCTCCAGCAGCTTCGGGTCGGGAATCAGCTCGATCATCAGCTTCGTAATCTTCGCCACGGGCCGCAGTTTGCCGTCTTTGAAGAACCCATACGATTTCAGCAGATAGTACCCCTGCTCCCGCCACGGCGAAAACTGGTCGTTCACATACGTCAACGTCAGGCACTGTACGCCGTGCCGCGCCGCCAGCACCAAGGCCCGGATCATGTAGTCGGCAGTCTGGTACTTGGTCGTGTGGAACGGGTTCCCCGGACCATAGGCCATCGGCCAGCCGATTTCCGTAAACCAGATGGGCCGCTCCTGGCCGCGCTTGCGGCACTCGTCCTTGACCCAGTTGAGGGCCTTCACCAATCCCGTCGAATCCGGAGGCAGCGGAAACGAAAACGGGTGCAGATCGATACAAATAGTACGGGAATCCGCCGTGCTCGTGCACCCCACGGATGAAGGCCTGGCCGCTCATGACCTTCCGCTGCTTGTCCACGTAGGTCGGCCCCGGCAGGGCGCCGTCCACACAGCCGATCGGGCCCATGGCTACGACGCGGCATTCCTTGTTCCACGCCTTCAACTCCTCGTGGGCCACTTTCAAGCACTCTGTATAGGCCTCGTCGGGCATTGTGTCGCCTTCGGGCTTCAACTTTGTCCTCGGCTCGCCGTCAATGCCCCAGTAGCGAATCGGCCGCGCAGGGACATCCGGGTTCTCCCTCCACAGCGATCCGCCAGGACCGTAGCGGGTTGCCGCCTCGCGCACCGCCGTGCGGTATCCCTCCACATCGCCGGTCTTCGCCCAGCGGTTCGGAGAAAAATAGCCGGCCATTTCAATGCCGCTTCGGGCAGCAGCGAGCATTCCCCTCTCCTGCTGCGGCCCCACGGCGGTCGAGATCAGCCCAAACCCGGTCTGCTTCACCAGGTCGAGATACTGCGGCGACTCGAAGTCGCTCGCCCAGCAGTAGAGCCCATAGAACGGCACCATTCGCTTGCCATCAGTATTGCGAAGTCCCGCGGGCTCCTGGGGCACGGCACCGCCCCCCTGAGCCCAAACCGTTCCCAGGCAGCCGCACAATTGAACAGCCGCCAGCACCCATACCGCCACTATCCTCGACCTCATCGTGATTGCCCCCATTCCGGTACCAACACATTACCGCCTCAGCCGACCGCGCGGCGAACGACCGCGACCGCCGGCGAGCTATCATGTTGGTTAAACCACCGATACGAAGCCGCGCGGCGGGCAATCCCGACTCGGACGATACGTTAATGTACCACCACAACCTCATACCGTAGAAAGTGCGCAAAGACACGACCAGCGTGATCTCAATGCCGCGACCCCCTGATTGCCACAAAGCGACCGTCGCCTACTGAACTCCGATCCCCAAAACTCTGATTGCCCACCTTGACAGTCCAAGGTTTTGCTGTATACTCACCTTCCTTGTGGCCGATGTAGTGGCGATGCGTGAGGCAACCCGGCTCGGGTGACAATGCCCGTCGGGCAGCACTCAACTGAGGTTGTATACAATCCGATCCCCGATAGCTCAATCGGTAGAGCGTCCGGCTGTTAACCGGCAGGTTGCTGGTTCGAGTCCAGCTCGGGGAGCTTGAT
>CAZCOA010000024.1:0-40062 GCA_964500225.1 uncultured Anaerolineaceae bacterium
AGGGGGGGCGAATCAGTAATCCCGTAACACGCCTTGGATCAGCAGATCGTCGCCGACGGGGGTATACGTAGGTCGTAGGACGGCGCGGGCCTGGCTCATTCGGTCCAGGCCGCTCGGGCCCGGGGCAACATGCGACGGCCGGCCGCCGATCAGCTTCGGTGCCACGAACACCGCCACGGCGTCCACCAGATCGGCGGCGAAGAACGACGTGAGCGTCCGGCTGCCGCCCTCGACCAGAAGATGTGTCATGCCGCGGCGTCCCAGTTCGTCCAGCATCAGGCCCAGGTCCAGCGTGTCGCCGCCGACGGTCGGCAGAGGGAGCGCCTCCGCGCCCAGCGAGGTTAGGGTCGCGGTCTTCTGCGGATCGGCGTTCTGCGCGGTCGCGACGATCAGCGGCACGTTGCCGGCCGTCCGCACCAGGAGCGATTGCGGCGACAGGGTGAGCCCGGGGTCCAGCACCAATCGTGCGGGGCGGCGGCCGTAGTCGGTGTCGCCCGGGCTGAGCCGCACCGTCAGTTGTGGATCGTCGCAGGCGGCAGTCCCGCTGCCGATGCAGATGGCGTCCATGCGGCTTCGCAGGGTGTGGACCCACCGCCGCGCCTCGTCCGAGGAGACCCATTTCGAGTCGCCCGAGGCGGCGGCCAGCCGCCCGTCCAAGGTCATCGCCCACTTGGCCGTCACATAGGGCCGGCCGCAGAGCTGCCGCTTGATGAACGGCGCGTTCAGTCGTCGGGCCTGCTGCTCCATCAGGCCGACCTCCACGATCAACCCCGCCTCGCGCAGCCGGGCCAGTCCGCGGCCGTGGACCTCGGGAAAGGGGTCTTCCATGGCCGCCACGACGCGACGGATGCCCGCGGCCAGGATTGCCTCGGTGCAGGGGGGCGTCTTGCCGTGGTGGCAACACGGTTCGAGTGTGACGTAGAGTGTTGCACCGCGAGCAGCGTCGCCGGCGGCGGCCAGGGCTGCCGCCTCGGCGTGCGGACCGCCGAAGAACGCATGATACCCTGTGGCCACGACGCACTGTCCGTCGGCCACCACGGCCCCGACCATGGGGTTGGGCTCCACACGGCCCAATCCCAGCCGGGACAGTTCCAACGCGCGGGCCATGTGGTGTTGGTCGATCGACGAGAATCCCGGTTCCGACATGGACGCACCTCCGCTCGGTGCCTGGAGTGCGGCGATCAACGCTTCTTCGGCGATAGGTCTTCCTGCGGCCGTCGGCGCTGACGGACCATCGCCGCCAGCCAGATCACGAACAGCCCCGCGACGCCCACCGTGATGAACACGTCGGCGATATTGATGACATAGGGCCACAGGTAATGGCTTCCGTTGTCCCACGGCACCCAGTCGGCCCGGAAACTGAAGCGCAGAAAATCGCGGACGTGCCGATATACCAGCCGATCGTACAGGTTGCCCAGGGCCCCGGCCACGATCAGACTCAACAGCAGATGCAGCATCCACTGGTTCCTGTGGCTGTCGGCGAACAGCCACACCAGCAGCGCCAAGGCCAGCAGGTTGAAAACGATCAACGCCGCCGTCTTGCCCTCGGCCATGCCGAAGACGGCCCCGGGGTTCCATTGCCAGACGAATTCGAGGCAGAGGAAATGCCGCTGAAACTCAAGGACGCGATCAGCGGTCCATCGACTGGGCGACTCGGGATCCAAAGCTCCCTGTGCCCAGGTTTTGGTGATCAGGTCCAGAACGGTTCCGATGACGATGGCGACGGCGAACCGCACCCACGCGGCAGGCGACCTTACAGCAGACCCTTCTCTTCCAGTCGTTTGCATTCTATGCAATATCTGGCGTGCGGCTTTGCCTTTAGGCGAGCCATGGGAATGCTCTTGTCACAGTGAACGCATTTTCCGTACGTCTGGTTGTCGATCCGTTTCAGGGCTTCGTCAATCTCGCGGAGGGTCATCTCCTCGTTCTCGATGAGCCCGAGCGTGAATTCCTGCTCGAAATTGTCGGACCCGACGTCGGCCATGTGGATCGGCATGTTCGACAGGTCGCCGGAGGCTTCGTGGCGGTTCTTTCGCAGTGCCTCATTCTGAAGCGTCGAGACATCGCCGGACAGCAATTCACGTTTCAGCATCAGAATCTTACGGAACCTTGCCAAGTCTTCCTTGCGCAACGTGTGGCTCCTTAAGCAGCGTCATCCGTCCATACCATCTTGGCACCGGACTGCTCCCGAGCCATGTACTATATGTCAACTCCGGCCTTGGTGTCAAGTAGCGCGGCCCATTCGAACGATAAACTACCGTGTCAATCTGAAAGGATGGTCCACCCATGGGACAGACCCGCCCCATCGGGGTGTTCGACAGCGGCATTGGCGGACTTACTGTGCTGGCCGCTCTCAGACGCCGGTTGCCCAACGAGCATTTCGTCTATTTCGGCGACACCGCCCGTGTGCCCTACGGCATCAAGAGCACCCTCACGGTCCGCCGCTACAGCCACCAGAATGCGGTTTTCCTGCGCCGGTTCAACCCGAAACTGGTCTGCGTCGCCTGCAACACGGCCACGGCGGCCGGTCTGGATGTTGTCACCGATGTGGTGGGCGTTCCGGTGGTCGGCGTGGTGGAGCCGGGAGCGCGGCGGGCCGTCCAGGACTGTCCCGACGGTGCCATCGGCATCATCGCCACCGAATCCACTATCGCCTCACGGTGCTACTATCGGGCCATTCGGGCCCTCAGGCCGCAGGCCGAACTCTGGGAAAAGGCCTGCCCGCTGCTGGTGCCCATGGTCGAAGAGGGCCGCGGCTGCGACGATCCGCTTGTCCTGGCCGCGGTTGCGGAATACCTGGCCCCCCTCTGCGGGCGGGTCGGGGCGCTGGTCCTGGGATGCACTCATTATCCCCTCCTGAAGGATGCCGTAGCCAGGGTCATGGGCCCGGGCGTCCGCCTCGTGGACTCCGCCGAGGAAGTCGCCGGCGAGGTGGCCCGCGTTCTGGAAAACCAGGGGACGCTTGCCTCCGACGGCCCCGGTACGGTAACATGCTATGTCAGCGACAACCCTGAACGCTTTCGTGCCATCGGGCAGCGCTTCATGGGCACCCCGCTCAGGGATGTCACCCTGGTCGAACCGGAAGAGTTCTTCCAAGGCGGCCAGACGGGCGGTTTCTAAGGCTGTGTGTCTGCCCCCGGACGCCCGTCGTGCCGGGGACCATGGCGCCCCGCACAGGGACACAGGCGGCGATCCGGCAACCAACCGATTAGAGGACTGACGTGCGACATACACTCTGGATATCGACAACGCTTCTTCTGGCGTCGGGCCTCTGCGGCTGCGATCGCGAGAAGGAATATCGGCTGGACGATCTGGTGCGGCTCCTGGGGCCGCGGGACAAGGCCTCCGTCATCCAGTCCTCGGTGACGGCCGACGACGCCGACGCGCGGCGGAAAGCGCTGTACCAGATGCGCAAATGGAAAGAGCCCTCGGACGAGCTGGTCGAACTGGTCGGCCTGACGCTCCTGGGTGACGACGACCGCATGGTCCGCGCCCAGGCCGCGGGGACGCTCGGTGCATGGGCCCGGTCCGTCAGCGCCGAGCCGCTGGCCAAGGGCCTTCGCAACGACGAAGACGCCTTCGTTCGCGCCGATTGCGCCAAGGCCCTCGGACAGATTCCCGGGAAAAACTCCGTCGAAGCCCTGGTGGAGCGGCTTCGCTTCGATCCCGAGGCCGACGTCCGCGTGGCCTGCGCCCGGGCCCTGCGTCGGCATCGCGAGGCCGACGCCGCCAAGGGGCTCGTCTATGGCCTGGTGGATCCGCGGCTCGCCGTGCGCGACGCTGCCGAGGAGTCGCTTCGTTACATGACAGGCCAGGACCGCGGCTTCGATCCGGAGGCCTGGCACGCCTACTTTACCGGAACAGACGATCCGCTGGCCGGCTATGGTCATCCGCCGAAACGCACCATCCGCAGCGACCAGCGCGTGGACGTGGACGCGCAGAAGAAGGCCAAACTTCAGGAAATCCTCTCGGACCTCTTCCCACTGGAGCGAAAGAAGGGGGCGTTTGACTAAGCCGCGAGGAAAGTTTCGACGCCTCGCCCTGGTGTTGCTGGGCATCATCGCCGGCCTGGCGGCCGGCTGGACGGTCGGTCGCTGGGTGAGTTCCGGCGACGAGGGGCCGTCGGGCGACCCGCCGTGCGCCGGCCAGCGCCGCGCCAGTCCAGACGGCGCGGCGGCCACCGGAACGAACGCCGGCGGCACGCCGGATGTCACGACAACCTGCGACAAGGAGCAACCGTGAAAGCCCTGGTTTTCCGAGGCGGCCGCCTGGCCGTGGTGGATGATTACCCCGAGCCTCAGCCCGCCGCCGACGAAGTGGTCATCGACGTGACGTTGGCCGGCATTTGCCGCACCGACATCGAGGTGACGCGCGGCTACATGAATTTCGAGGGCGTCCTGGGGCACGAATGCGTTGGCGTGGTCGGTCAGGCCGGCGGCGCGGCCGGCAAGAAGTGGATCGGCCGCCGCGTCGTCTGCGAAATCAATTGCGTGTGCGGAAAGTGCGACATGTGCATGGCCGGTCTGAAGACGCATTGCCGCCGCCGCACAGCCATCGGCATCGAGGGCCGCGACGGCTGTTTCGCCCAGCGCGTGGCCGTGCCGGTCGCCAATCTGCATGCCGTGCCCAACGGCGTGGCCGACGACGTGGCCGTCTTCGCCGAGCCGCTGGCTGCCGCCCTTCAGATCATCCAGCAGGTGCGCCCCAGTCCGCGCGACACGGTCGTCGTGATCGGCGACGGTCGCCTCGGTCAGTTGACCGCCCAGGTGCTGGCGTCGCGCGGCCTGCGGCCGATGGTGGTCGGCAAGAGCCGCGACAAACTCCGCCGCCTCGAACGCCTCGGCATCGGTGTTCTGGACGTGGCCGAAGCGCGGCCCCGCGGCGAAACGCACCTGGTCGTCGAGGCCAGCGGCAGCGTCGAAGGGCTCCGCATGGCTATCGAATTCGTCCGGCCGCGCGGCACGATCGTTCTGAAGAGCACACTGGCCGTCGGCGAGCCGCTGAATCTGAGCCCGGTTGTCGTCAATGAGGTCACGATTCTGGGGTCGCGTTGCGGGCCGCTAAACGAGGCCCTGGTCACGCTGGCCAACGGGGCCGTCTCGACCGACGGGCTCGTCTCGGCCGTGTACCCGCTGTCCGACGGCGTCAAGGCGATGGAAGCCGCCATGCGCCCCGACGCGCTCAAAGTCCTCATCCGCCCGTGATCTACTGCCGCAGGTGCCGCCCGTGAATGCCCAGTGGACCCTATGCAACGGACCGATCCGTCTCCGCGTGGCCGATTCGGCGCGGCGCGACGGCGTGCTGGTGGCCGTGACGTGCGGCGACGGCGCGGGGGCGATGCCGGACCTTGGGTTCGATCCTGCCGATGTCGCGGCGAGCCTCCACGACCGGCGGCGCCTTGCCGAAGCCGTGGGGGTGGCGCCCGAACGGCTGGTGTTCATGCAGCAGGTGCATGGAGGGCAGGTGGCTGCCGTGGACGTATCACATGCCGGGGCCGGGTTGCATTGTCGCGGCGACGCCGTGGCGGCGGCAGACGCGATGACGACGGCTTCGGCGGCCGTGGCCCTGGTGGCCTTGTCGGCCGATTGCCCGCTGGTGGCCCTGTGGGACGCTCGGGCCGGGGCGGTCGGCGTCGCGCACGCCGGCTGGCGCGGGCTGGCCGCCGGCGTCCTGCCGCACACGGTGGCGGCACTGGGCAAACTCGGCGCCAACGCCGGCCGCATGGCCGCCGCCGTCGGGCCGGCCATTGGTCCGTGCTGTTACGAGGTGGGCCGGGACGTGGCCGACCAACTGCTTGCCGCCGGGGCGATTCTGCCCGAGCACGTCCTGCCGCGGGGAACGTCCCTGTACCTGGACTTGCCCGGGGCGGTGCGGCATCAGTTGCTTGCGGCGGGCCTGGCGGCCGACCGCGTGGACGTTGAGCCGTCATGTACGATGTGCTCGCCCGGTGTGCTGCACAGCTACCGCCGCGACGGTCGCCGTGCCGGGCGACAGGCTATGGTGGTGCGCCTTCAGCCGTGTGAGGAGTGACACGCGATGTCTGCCTGCGAATTGTCGAAACCCATTGCCGTCGTTCTGGCCAGCGGAGGGATGGACTCGTGCGTGGTGACGGCTCTGGCCGTGGATCGCGGCTACGAGCCGGCCCTGTTGCACGTCAACTACGGCCAGCCGACCGAGGCCCACGAACTGGCGAGTTTCCATCGTCTGGCCGACCACTACGCCGTCCGGCGGCGGCTGGTGGCCGACGTGCGGTACCTGGCGGCCATTGGCGGCAGCAGCCTGACCGACCCCGCGCTGCCCATCGAGACGCCCGCCGAACACGTCGAGGGCATCGTGCCGCACACGTACGTTCCGTTCCGCAACGCGAATCTGCTGGCCATTGCCGCCTCATGGGCCGAGGTGCTGCGGGCCAGGCGGATCATGATCGGCGTTGTCGAGGAGGATGCCTCGGGCTACCCCGATTGCCGCAAGGCCTTCATCGACGCCATGAACCAGGCCGTGCGCCTCGGCACGCGGCCCGAGACCGATGTCGTCATCGACGCACCCCTGGTGGCCATGACCAAGGCCGACATCGTGCGTCTGGGAATGCGACTGAAGGCGCCGTTCGAGCTCACCTGGTCGTGCTATCGGCGCGGCGACGTGCCGTGCGGCCGCTGCATGAGCTGCGAACTGCGAGCCCGCGCCTTCGCCGCCGCGGGAGTGCCCGACCCGCTGGTCTCGCCCGGCCGATGAGCTATTGATTTCTCGCTCCGCAAAGGTATGAGTGGCCCCAGGCCGGCCGACAGTGGTGAACAAGAAGAATAACAATCGGCACGCTGACAGGTGTTTGCCGCCTTTCGTGGATGGTGGGCTGATGAAAAAGCAAGGGCGGCCGGGATGGTTCCCCGGCCGCCCTTGGGCGTTACTACATGATGCCATACGTAGCTACGGAACCAGCCAGCTGTCTTTCTTGGCGCCAATAGGGTCACCGGTGTTGCTGTAGCTGTCTTCTTCTTCTTTCCACGGCTCATTATTGTCTGAGGCATCATAAGTGCTTTGCACCCAGATATTGTTGCCTCCGATGCCGCAGTAGGGAGTGGTCTGCCACGCCACGTGGCCGTCGGCGTACAGGCAGTTCTGGCCCTCGAAGTCGTGGTTGGGGCTGTTCAGGTCATACCTTCTGTCCTCTTCCATGGCTTTCTTGTCCTCGGCGCGAGTCGATGGCTCATCGGCGACATCGGCTCGCTGTGGGTTCACGTCGGCGGCCACCATCACATCCGCGTCGGCATTGTCGGTGGTGCTCTTGTCAAGCTGGTTCTGGTAGCTGTAGCTGACGTTGGTAAGATCCTTGAAACTCCACCACTTGTCGTAATCGGTGATGTCCTCGTCCACCCTCTGGTCGCCACTGGGGCACACGAACACGCTCGGGTTGCTCATGCCCTTGCGCACCAGCAGCCACCAGCAGGACAAGTTGCAAGTGTACTGATACTCTTTCATGTCCTCCGGTTCTTTGTTTTCGTTGTCCATGCCATCGCTAATCTCCGTGTTGTCGGCGGTCCAGCCCTCGCCCCAGGTCTCCCCATCCTCGCCCTTGTACACGCTCGGCCACTTGCCGCGGTTGCCGGCGGAATAGGTCTTGATGGACTGGCCGATGCCTCGCAGGTTCGCGGCACACTGGGCGCGTCGGGCCTGTTCCAGCGCTGCCGCGAGGTTGGGCAGCAGGATGGCCATCAGCGCGCCGATGATCGTAACGACCACCAGCAGCTCAATGACGGTAAAGGCTTGCTTTTTCATGACCATAACCTCCACTAAGACAGAAATGAGAGTAAGAGATCCGTGCCGTGCGACATCCGCGCGGCACCATGCCGTTATGGTAGGTCCGACGTCGTACCATGTCCAGCAAAAACCCGCCCTTTTTATCTCCTAACCAGTTGGGGACGTGAGTGTTAGGCGTCAGAAGCTCACGTGTCGGCGGGGGATGCGGCCCAGGTCGGCCTGACCCAGGCCGCGGCGCGACGCCTCGGCCAGGTAGGTCGGGTCGCGGCCCACCTCGGCCAGGGTGCCCAAGCCCCGGCTGAGCCGCGCGGCGTCCAACAGGTCCAGGGCCACCCGGTCCACGGCCACCACGTCGGTTCCAGCCAGAATCGAGCACTGGTTCCAAACCTTTTCGGCTGGGGCTCGCGGGCCGCCGTCGTAAATGCACCGGATGGCGTTGACGATCGTCAGCCTGTGTTTCTTGCGGAACGCGTCGCAGGCGGCCAGGTCCACCAAGCCGGGGGTGCCGCCAGGGTCGAAAAACTCCCCGGGGTTGCTGATCAGGTCCATCGTCAGGTTCACCAGCCCGCACGACAGGCCGAACAGGCGGTGGTCCATCAGCGACGGCACGTTCAGGATGGCCGTCACCTGGTCGAGCGATCGGGCGAACTGGGTGGTGCGGTTGCCGACGGGCGTCTTGTCCTTGAGGTACCCGCGTGCGGCCGGGGCGGTGGCCAGGGCGGCAGTGTACGGCGGCGGACAGAGCAGGACGATTCGTTCGGCCCGGAAGCCGCCGTCCAGCAGACTCTGGACGATCATCCGGGCCATTGCCGGCGACGTCCGCAGCAGGTCGGCCGAGACGGGCTGGAACTTGATGCCGATGACGTCCTCTTTGCTGAACAACTCTTTCCAGGCGTAAACGCCCTTTTTGACGCCGGTCATCTGGGTGAGGATGCGATGGACGGAGCCGCGCAGGATGAGGTCTTCCTGGACGTTGCCGAAGGTGTCGAGGAGCTTGGGCTCGTTGAACTCGTAAACGGTGCCGGGGGTGGCCGCGGCCTGGGTCTCGTCGTCGGCTTCTTGGGCCAGGGCGGTCAGTCGCAGGGTCCGAGCGGCGCACAGGGCCCCCAACCCAGCCAGCGATCCCTTGAGAAAGTCTCTGCGAGATAACGACATCGGGCAGCCGTTCCAGAACGCCGAGGACGGTCGTGCAAGGCCGCGGGGCGAGGCGCGCAGCGTTTGCGGCCGCCTGCGGCGGTACGCCATGAGCATCGGACGGCCGCAAGGGAGGGCTTGAGGAATTCGCTCCCAGGGCAAGGACAGCAGGCGCGGCCGCCCCTCATGGCCACGACGAGCGTGGCCATGCCCGGACTGTGGGGGCGAGCGGGGGCGAGGGCGGTCCTTCATGATGGCTGCGCGTTCCGCCCTTTGCGGCGACGATTTGGGCGCTGGGAGGGGCATTTTCGCTTGCCCATCGAGGTCGGGAAGGTATAATACTCGGTCTTTGGGTCGGCTGCGGGCTTGGGTCGTGCGGCTGCGGCCGGTCACGGGGTTCCTCACAATCAACAGGAGAAGGTCGGATGTACGCCATTATTGACGATTCCGGTCAGCAGTTCCGCGTTCAGGAAGGCGATCAGATCGAGGTCGATCTGCGCAGCGCCGAACCCGGTTCCACGATTACCTTCGACCGTGTCATGCTTATCAGCGACGGGCAGCAGACCCGCATCGGCAAGCCCCTGGTCGAAGGGGCCACGGTGACGGCGGAGGTCCTGGGAGAAGTCAAGGGGCCGAAACTGGAGATCTACAAGTACAAGCCCCGCAAGCGTTCCTCGCGGCGACACGTCGGCCATCGCCAGCAGTTTCTGAGTGTCCGGATCGCCAAGATCCAGGGCTGACGGCGGTCGCGTCACTCGGGCTGAACCACTGACGTCCGCGGTCCTTTGCCCTACAGGCAAAGTGGCAGCGGACGTTTCGTTGCGCCGAAAAGCAGCGGCCTTGACGGTCAACGGGGACAACGCGCGGCTTGCCTGACGAGGCAGGCCGCTTGGCGTCCTTCGTGGCCGCGGCAAGCCCGGCTCTGCCCCCCGACGCAAGGGGCTCTAGGTCTTTGTTGCGTCTTTCCGCGCCCCTTGCCGATTGACCGGGGCGGGCAGGGGCGGCTACACTGTGTCACTCTGACGCCGTATCATCCTGCCTGATTCCTCCGTGTTGCCAACCGTCCCGGCGTTGCGTTTGTGGTGGAGGTGGTCCGTGCAAAGCCTGGAAGAGCTTCAGCAGATGGTGTGGAATGCGTCGTGGGTGTGGAGCCGCGATTTCGGCGACCCGCGTTACGCCGTGCGGTATTTCCGTCGCACGTTCACGGTAGCCGACCCGCGTGCGGCACATCTGGTGGTTCATGTGTCGGCCGACAGCCGGTACCGATTTTACGTGAACGGTCGCCTGGTGGGCCGCGGTCCGGCCAGGGGCGATTTCGAGTACTACGCGTTCGAGAGTTACGATCTGTCGCCCTACCTGGTGGCCGGGACCAATGTTCTGGCGGCTCAGGTGATGGCCTACGGGCCGTACGGTCCCATCAGCGAAATTCACGGGCGGCACGGGGCGTTTGTGCTCCAGGGCGACCTGTGCGAGGGGGCGCGCCGGGAAAGCCTGAACACGGCGGACGGATGGCGCGTCGCGGTGGACCAGGCGTATGCGCCCGAGGAATACGTTCTGGGGGACAAGGGCGGGTTCTATGCGATCAACCCGCAGGAGCGGTTCGACGGGCGGCGGTACCCGTGGGGCTGGCAGGGGGCGGATTACGACGATAGCGGCTGGGAGCCGGCGCGGGCGATTGCGCGGGCCAGCGGTCGCAGCCAGGGTGGGCATCCGCGGTACGAATGGCGGCTTTGGCCGCGTGAGATCAAGATGCTGGTCGAGCGTCGGGTGGAGGTGGAGGACGTGCTGGACGGGCCGCTGGCCGAGGCGATGCGGACGATGCTGCGATCGCCGCAAGGCGCGGCCACGGTGACCATTCCCGCCCATAGCGAGGCCGATTGCACCCTCTACATGGGCAAGCTCTTCACGGGGTACCCCACCTTGGTCACCGAGGGCGGGGCAGGAACGACGATCACGCTGACGTATGCCGAGGCGCTGACGCGGCAGGGCCGGAAGGGGCGGCGCGACGACCTGACCTGGGGCGAAGTGGACCTGGACAACCCGCGCGACGTCGTGATGCCGGGCGGCGGGCGGGGTGAGGCCTGGCAACCGTTCTGGTTCCGCTCGGCACGGTTCATCCGAATGCAGATTCGCACGGGCGACGAGCCGCTGGTCATTCGGCGATTGACGTTCGATTTCTGGTGCTATCCGTTCGAGCAGCGGGGGCGGTTCGAGTCGGACGATCCGGAGTTGAAACGGATTTGGGACGTCTGCTGGCACACGGCCCTGTGCTGCGCGCACGAGCATTACGAGGACTGCCCTTCCTATGAGCAGTTGCAGTACGTCAGCGACACGCGTCTTCAGGCTCTGATCAGTTATCTGGTGGCGGGGGATGATACGCTGGGCCGCAGCGCGCTGCTGGCGTTCGACCGTTCGCGTCTGCCGGACGGCATCACGCAGAGCCGGTACCCGACGAACTATCACCAGGTGATTCCGACATTCAGCCTGTTGTACGTACTGATGGTGGAGGACCATTACCAGCATTATGGAGACGTGCCGTTTCTGTTGCGTGTGGCGCCGGGCATCGGTCCGATCATGCACTGGTTCGAGCGCCACATGAACGAGGACGGGCTGGTGGGGTTCATTCCGTGGTGGGTGTTCGTGGACTGGTCGCCCGAGTTTCAGGACGGTGTGCCGCCGGAGGCTCGGACGGGGCCGTGTACGGTGGTGAACCTGATGTACATAGCGGCTCTGGAGAGCGCGGCGCGGCTGTATCACGTGGTGCGGGACCATCATCATGCGGGCGTCTATGAGCGCCGGGCGGAGGCGATGCGCCGAGCGGTGCGCCGGACGACCTGGAACGAGGCAGAAGGGCTCTTCGTGGACGGGCCGGGCAGTTCGAATCTGAGCCAGCATGCGAACCTGTGGGCCATCCTGACCGATACGGCGACGCCGCAGCAGACCGAACGCATCATGCAGCGTCTGATGGACGATCCGTCGCTGACGCAGACGACGTACATTCACGATTACTACCTGTTCCAGGCATTGCTGAAGGTGGGCGCGTATGAACGGCTGAACGACATCGTGAACCGGTGGCGGAAGATGATCGACTACGGGTTCTCGACGTTCCCGGAGAAGCCGGAGCCGACGCGGAGCGATTGCCACGCGTGGTCGGCGTGGCCGATGTTCGAGTTTCAGCGTGTGCTGCTGGGGGTGCGGCCGGCGGAGGCGGGATACAAGTCGGTGCTGATAGCGCCGAAGCCGTTCGGGAGGATTTCGCGGGCGTCGGGTCGCGTGCCGACATGCCGCGGCGACATCGATGTGGCGTGGTGCCGCGAGGGAAACCGGTTTGCGATCAAGGTTCGCTTGCCGGACGGAATGCCGGCGCGGATCGAACTGCCGGACGGGACGGTGAAGGTGCTTCCAGAGCACGGCGAGACGACCTTTGGCGACGCGTCGATGGGCGTCGGCCTGCGGCTCTGAAGGGGTGCGGTGTTAATATGGGAAACCTGGGACGAGTTGGGCATTTTTGGTGCTGAGAATTAGTATTGAAAGCGTTGCGATTTCTGGGTTAATATGGATAAGATGGAGTCGTAATTGGCTTATTGATAATGAGTTATGGTATGCGTAGGGCGAGGTGCATTCTCTAATTGGCTGCCGGGGCAACGCCGATATCTTATCACGGATTGAGAAAACGGCCTTATCAGGGTTGGAAGGCCGGAATGCCGGCGGTCGGGCACGGATGCAGGATGCATGGCCGTCGCCGGTGGTAGTGGGCGCAGGGGTCTGTCCGAAGTTGGGGCGGACCACGGCGGATCGTACGAAGCGATCGCCGCGTCACGTGGACTGTCGCCGATGAGAGGTATGCCTGGATGAAGATTGGTGGAACCAATGGCATTGGGGGGCCGCAGAACGTTTACCCGAGTAACGGGCCGAAGCCGAGCGGGAAGGCGGCGGCTGTGCCGCCGGCTGTGGTAGCCGACAGTGTGGAGATCAGCGACGCGGCCCGGATTCGGGATGCCGTGTCGCGTGTGCCGGAGATTCGGGCCGACAAGGTCGCAGCGGCTCGAGAGATGATTGCCCGCGGCGAGATGGACACGCCGGAGCGGATGGAGATTGCCCTGGATCGCCTGATCGACGACATGCTTGATCTGCCTCTGGCTGAGTGACACGGTTACGAACCTGCCTCTGCTGCTTGAGCTGAAAGCGTCGTAATTTCTGGGATCGCGGCCGAGCCTTTTCGCCAAGGCTCGGCCATTCTTTTGCGCTGGGGGCGGTGTGTGCGGTTCGTGCACGGGGCTCAGGGGTGTCGGCCGGAGCGCCGGAGGGTGACCCAGAAGCGGCCGGCGGCGCGGCGGACCGAGAGGTGCACGCCCAGGGCGTCGCCGAGCAGGGGCGCCGTGAGGACGTCGGTCTTGGGGCCCTGGGCCACGACGCTTCCATCGCGAAGCAGCAGCACACATCGGAAGGCGGGAGTGATTTCCTCGATGTGGTGAGTGACCATAATCAGCGTGGGGCCGCGGTCGCCGAGGCGGCCGAGGTGCTCGACGCTGTCGAGCAACCGCTCGCGGGCGGCCAGATCCAGGCCGGTGCAGGGTTCGTCGAGAATCAGCAGACGCGGGTCGGGCATCAAGGCGCGACAGAGAAGAACCTTCTGTCGTTCGCCCTGGCTGAGGGTGCCGAAGGCCTGACCGGCGACGTGTGAGCAGCCCATGACGTCGAGCAATTCGGCGGCACGGCGTCGGTCGGCGGGCGTGGGGCGGTCGAAGACGAGGCCGAGCGTGGCGAATTTGCCGCTGGCGACAAGATCGCGGACGGGTTCTTTCGGGTTGATCCGCGGTTCCAGGGCGGCGCTGAACCAACCGATCTGGCGCCGCAGGCGGCGGAGGTCGGTTTCGCCGTAGCGGCGGCCGAGGACGCGCACATGGCCTTCGGTGGGCCACAGGGTGCCGCAGACGACCTGGAGGAGGGATGTTTTGCCGGCGCCGTTGGCGCCGACGAGGGCCCAGTGCTCGCCGTCGCGGACGCGCCACGAGATATTTCGGAGGATGGTGCGCTGGTCGCGTATCAGTGTGATGTCGTCGAGCTCAATCATGGCCGCTTGTTCCGTCTTCGCCAAAATGGACAGTGTATCAGGCCGGTGGGCGGGTGCAAGCGGTTGCGAGGCTGGGGGTTGGAAATCTGGCATGAGGCGGTGGCCGCGGGTATACTTGTGATTGCCGTGGCGGGCGGTCGGAGGTCCGACGCGAGGGAGGATCTGCGATGAAGAAGATTGAAGGGATTGCCTATGCGCCGGAGCACGGGCAGCGCGGGACGGGGGATCTATACCTTCCGCAAGGCGCGGGCAAGACGCCGGTGGCGCTGGCGATTCATGGCGGCGGCTGGAACGCCATGGACAAGAGCAGTTGGGCGGGTGTGGCGGAGTTCATGTGCGATCAGGGGTACGCGGTTTTCAACATCAATTACCGTCTGCTCGACATGGCGCCGTGGCCGGCGTGCGGGGACGATTGCCTGGCGGCGGCGAAGTTTGTGCTGGAGGGCCGACACGAGGCCCTGGCGCCGCTGGATCGCAAGGGCGGTCTGGTGATTATCGGCGGGTCGGCGGGCGGGCACCTGACGCTGATGACGGGGCTGCGACTGCCGAAGGGGCAGTGCCGGGGCATGGTCAGCGTGTCGGGGCCGACGGATTTCCGCCTCAAGATCGCCGAGGGGCGGCGTGAGCAATTGCAGAAGTTCTTCGGCACGACAACGATCACCGAGCAGATGCTCTATGCGGCGTCGCCCATCAGCTACGTCAAGCCGTGGTCGCCGCCGCTGCTGTGCACGCACAGCGTTCACGACAAGCTGGTGCCGATCGAGCACGCGCGGCAGATTGTCAAGTTCTACCGCGAGGTTCGCGCTCGGGCGGAGCTGTATGCGTATGCCGGCCCTGGGGAGCAGCACGGCATCTGGATCGAGGGTTCGCAGCCGCATCGGCTATTGCCGGAGATCGAAGAGGCGATAACGACATTTCTGAAGACGGTATGAGGGCCGACTGAAGGAGGCTGGGCAATGGCGAGGGGAACAGTGTGGGTATTTGCGGCGGTGCTGTGGATGGCAATGCCGGCGGTGGCGGCGCGCGGGGCCGATGAGGTTCGGACCGAGTACCTGGCGGTCATGATCGACAGCGAGAAGGTCGGTTACATGGTCAACGAGCGTCGTGCGGCGGAGGGGAAGGTGACGACGACCTCGACCATGGAGATATCGCTGAACCGCGGCGGGTTTCCGATGACGGCGAAGCAGCGTAGCGTGTGTGTGGAAACAGCGGCGGGCAAGCCGCTGTCGTTCGAAACGTCGATGGACATGGGGTTCGGGAGCACGGTGACGCGGGGCACGGTGGCCGAGGACGGGACGATGACGCTGGAGCGGTCGTCGGGCGGCGCCGTGACGAAGGAAACGCGGCCGTATCCGAAGGCCGCGCTGATGCCGGAGGGGATGGACCTGGAGATCCGTCGGCGTGGGTTTGTGTCGGGGACGAGCTACGAGCTGATCAGTTTCGCGGCGGAGTATGCGTCGGGGGCGCGCACGTCGGTGACGGTGGGTGAACGGGGGATGGTGGACCTGTTCGGCCGCGTCGTCGAGGGGATTCGCCTGACGATGGTGCAGGCGTTTCAGATGGAGACGCCAATGGGCCCGATGGACGTGTCGGTGCCGGTGGTGCTCTGGGTGACCGACGAGAACCGGGTGTTGCGGATGGACATGGACGTGGCGGGGATGCAGGTGACGGCGTACCAGTGCGACCAGGCGTTTGCGACGAGCTCGGCCAAGAGCACGAAGGATTTCTTCGATGCGTCGCTGATCGAAGTGCCGAAGGGCGTGCCTGCGACGGCGGATCGGGTGACATATGTGCTGAAGGCGAAGCCGGGCAAGGAGAAGGAGCTGTCGATTCCGACGACGGATTCGCAGCAGGTGGCGGCCGGGCCGGATGGGACGGTGCGCGTGACGGTGGTGCGGCAGAAACCGAAGTCGTCGCAAAGGATCCCTTATGCGGGGAGTGATGCCGGCGCGCTGGCGTCGCTGAAGCCGACGGCGTATGTGCAGAGCGACGATCCGGCGATCGTGGCGGCGGCGCGGGAGGCGGCGGGGAAGGAGACCGAGGCCTGGGCCGCGGCGCGGCGGATTGCCGAGTGGGTGCGGACGAACATCCGGACGAAGGATCTGTCGATCGGGTACGCTTCGGCGTCGGAGGTGCTCAAGAGCCGCCAGGGCGACTGCACGGAGCACTCGGTACTGACGGCGGCCCTGTGCCGCGCGGCGGGAATTCCGGCGCGGACGGTGTCGGGTATGGCCTATGTGAGCGAGATGTTCGGTCGTAAGCACGTGATGGGCGGGCACCAGTGGACGCAGGTGTTCATCGAGGGGCAATGGGTGGACCTGGACGCGACGGTGCAGAATGTGAGCTACGGTCCGCGGTCGATCGCGCTGACGGTGGGCAACGGCGACACGGTTGATTTTTTGTCGCTGCTGAGGAGTTATGGGCTGTTCGAGGTGGTGGACGTGGAGGTGGAGGAAGCGACAGACCATTGAGCCTTGGCGTGTGTTGGTACATGCGGATGAGACGGCTGGGAACGATTCTCGGGTTGTGGTGGGTGTGCGCGGTCGTGTGGGCCGACGGCGGCGGCACGGCCGCGCCCGAATCGCCTGTGGCGGTGGAGCGGGCGGTAACGGAGGATTACTACGCCGTCATGGTGATGGATCAGAAGGCGGGCTACATGGTGCGTCGTCGCGAGGTAGAGGGCGAGACGGTGATCTCGACCGAGCGGATCGTGACGACGGTGCTTCGTGGCGGGGCGGAGGTGGAGTCGGTCATCGAGACGGTCAGCCGCGAGACGACGGCGGGCCGGCCGCTCGGGTTCGAGACGACGTCGCAGGGCGGCGGCGCGACGACGCGGACGTCGGGCCGTCGCGAAGAGGATGGGCGCTGGACGGTGACACAGGAGACGGGCGGCCAGGCGCGGACGATGACGGTGGAGTATCCGTCTGGGGCGTTGATGCCGGAAGGCGAGCGTCTGGCGGCTCGCAGTCACGAGTTCAAGCCGGGGACGCGTTTCACGATCAAGACCTTCTCGGCGTCGAGTATGGCCTCGGTGCCGATCGACGCGGCGGTGGTGGGCAAGGAGCGGATCGACCTGCTGGGCCGCGTGCTGGAGGCGACGCGCGTGGAGCAGGTGATCCATTTGCCGCGCGGCGACATTTTGGAAGTGCGGCACGTGGACGATCAGGGGCGGCTGGTTCGAATCGAGGGGCCGGCGGCTCATCAGCGCGTGGTATTTGTGCTGTGCGACAAGGCGTTTGCGACGAGCAAGGTGCGGAGCACGGAGGACTTTTTCGCGTCGAGCTATGTGTCGTGTCCGAAGGCGTTGCCGCCGGTGGCGACGAAGGTGGTGCTGACGCTGAAACCGAAGGGCGGGGCGACGATCGACGTGCCGCAGACCGAGAGCCAGAAGGTGGAGAAGGCGTTCGACGGGACGGTGACGGTGACGATCGAGAAGAACGCGCCGGAGGGGTCGCAGGCGATGCCGTACGACGGCAGCGACGCGGCGGCACTGGAGGCCTTGCGGCCGACGCGGTATATCCAGAGCGATGATCCGCTGATCGTGGAGACGGCGAAGCGGGAGATCGGCAAGACGGGCGACGTGGTGCAGGCGGTGCGTCGTCTGGCGACGTGGGTGGACGGGCAGTTGTCGAGCAAGACCTTGTCGGTGGGATATGCCTCGGCGTCGGAGGCGGCGCGGTCGCACGAGGGCGACTGCACGGAGCACGCGGTGCTGCTGGCGGCGTTGTGTCGTGCGGCGGGAGTGCCGGCGCGGACGGCGTATGGGATGCTCTATGTGCGTCGCGCGGGGGAGCGGTCGAACGTGCTGGCGGCGCATCAGTGGGTGCAGGTGTACGTGGCGGGGCGGTGGCGCGACGTTGACGCGACGGTGGCGCCTCCGTACTATACGATCGGTCGGCTGGTTCTGGGGACGGGCCTGGGGGACCAGAGCGACTGGTCGGCGCTGCTCGGCAAGTTCGGCACGTTCGAGGTGACCGAGGTCGAGGTCGTCAAGTGAAACGGCTGCGCGGGTCGGGGGATCCTCGCGGAGGGGGCTTTTCAGTCAGAGGTTGCATCGGTGAAGATCACGGTTATCTGCACGGGCGGGACTATCGACAAGGACTACTCGTGTGAGCTCGGGGGGTACAATTTCGAGGTCGGCGAGCCGGCCGTGAAGCGTGTGCTGGATCGGCTGCGGAACGTGAACTTCCGGTACGAGGTGCATTCGGTGGTGCGCAAAGACAGCCTGGACATGACGCCGGAGGATCGGCAGGCGATTGCGCGGGCGTGCCGGGAATGTGCGGACGACCGGATTCTGGTGACGCACGGGACGGACACGATGCTGGAGACGGCGGCGGTGCTGAGCACGATCAAGGACAAGACGATCGTGATGACGGGTGCGATGCGTCCGGAGAAATTCATTGACAGCGACGCGGAGTTCAATTTCGGCCTGGCGGTGGGGGCGCTGAACGTTCTGCCTCCTGGGGTGTACGTGGCGATGAGCGGCCGCGTGTACCCGTGGAATCGGTGCCGCAAGGACCGGCGGACGGAGATGTTCGTCGAGTTGGAAGAATGAGTGCGGAGCGTGTGTCGCGCGGGCGGGAGGCAATGCCGCGTGGCCGCTCCTCGACAGGATCGGGACCTGTGTCAAGCAGTCGCCATACGTGTTCACGTCCGACGCTGCACGACCTGTGCGGCAATGTCTTGTAAGAACGATGCTGTGTCACTGTCCAAGGCGTAGCAGGGGTCGCCCTTGTCGCTGCGCACGCAGTCCAGTTCGTGGGGCAAGCCGCGGGGGTCTTGCCCTGTGAGTGCCGCGACGAAAACGCAGGCCGCGAGGTAGCTGCCCTTGTCGTTGGGGTGGAGCTGGTCCTCGTGATGGAGGACGAGGCCGGGCCGTGCGGCGAAGGCGGCGGCCCACGCATCGCCGACCGGCGCGAGGGCGGCGCCGAGTTCGGCGGCGAGGCGGCGGTAGGCGTCGCTGATGGCGGGCTGGTTGGCCGGTTGCGTCTGGTGGGCGAAAGTCTGATAGAGCATGGTGCGTGCGCCGTTGGCCGCGGCGGCGTCGTGCAACCGGCGGCCGTAGTGGAAGAAATCGTCCGGTGTCAGGAGCGGATCGCGGCTGTGACCCTGGAGGACGACCCAGTCCCAGCGTCGCTCGGCGAGGGCGTCGTCGAGACGGCCCTTGCGCTGGGGCGCACTTTCGAGGCAGAACATGTGCCTGCCTTCGGCGATTCCGAGATTGTCGAGCCAGTGGGTTTCGAGGCCGGCGCCGCCGCGGAGATATCGGCCGACATGGACAGTGATGCCGCGCGACGCGCACAGGGCGGCTATGGTTGCCGGCAGATTGTTGAAGAAAGTGAAGCTGTTGCCGATGAACAGGACGTTCATGGAGCGTGTTCTCCTTGGGGGACAGGGTCGGGCCGGGGCGCAGGGCCGGCGGCCGGTCGGGTGAGGAGCCAGTAAACGACGGTTCCGGCCGCAACGATGGCGGCGGCCAGGAGGATCGAGAACAGGTAGCTGCCGGTGTGGTCCCTGATCGATCCGCCGATGCCGGGTCCGGTGATGCCTGCGACGCCGTAGGCGAGGTACATGACGGGATAGACGCTGCCGACGCGGTCGTGTCCCCAGACGGTGGCGACGTCGGAGGCGTAAAGGACCATGGTGGCGCCGAAGGAGGCGCCGAGCCATGCGGCGGTGACGAGCAAGAGCGGCGGTGAGGCGGCAGCCAGCAAGGTGAGGATGGCGGCGAACAAAGACGCCAGGGAAAACAGGATGGCGGGGCGTCCGACCCGGTCATAGACGGCGCCCCAGCCGAGTCGTCCGGCGGCGTTGCCTGCGGCATAGACGGCGACGGCGAGGGCGGCGACCTGGTCGGTCTGGCCGGCGCCGAGGCCGATGGTTTTGAGGTGGCCCATGACGATCAGGGCGCCGAAGGTGCTTGCGAACAGGGCACAGGTGAGGGCCCAGAAGTGGCGTGTGGCGAGCAACCGCCCCAGGGGCACTTTGGGCCTCGCGTCGGCGGCGCCGCCGGGCGGCGCCACGAGCAGGGCGGCGCAACAGAACATGACGGAGCCGAAAAGAAGTCCGAGCGACCTGAAGACGACGAGGACATCGGTGCCCTGGGTGAGCATGTGTTGGGCGATGGCCGTCAGGAGGATGGCTCCGGCGCCGGTGCCGACGACGGCAGCGCCGGTGGCGCGGCCGGGCGATGCGGGGAACCATCGGACGCAGGCGACGAGGGTGCCGATGTAGGCGAATCCGTTGCCCAGGCCGGTCATGAGGCCGATGCCGGCGGCCAGGACGGGGAACGAGCCGCCGGACGCCGAAGCGACGAGCCAGCCGCCGCCGGCCAGGAGGCTGCCCAGGAGGGCGGTCTGTCG
Source organism: uncultured Anaerolineaceae bacterium (assembly GCA_964500225.1). Lineage (GTDB taxonomy): Bacteria > Planctomycetota > Phycisphaerae > FEN-1346 > JAACEH01 > JAAYDY01. The sequence goes on from CAZCOA010000024.1 coordinate 20,326, forward strand.
CGGACCGCGAGCTTGCTGGATGCGGCCGCCGATCAGGCTGCCGAGGGTGAAGACGGCGATGTAGAGTCCGAAGATGAAACCGGACTGGCCGCCGTTGAGGCCATAGGACGCTTCGAGCGAGGGGCCGAAGACGCTCCAGCCGAGGATGCTTCCGAGGGCCAGTTGGAGCAGAACGGCGGCGGCGACCACGAGCCATTTCATAAGATGGATTCTCCGCCGACCGTACCGCTCTGGCGGCATTGTGGCATCGCGGTCCGGGCGGGTGCAGGCGTTGTTTCCGGGCGGCGGCGCCAAGGCCGCTCCGCGGAAGATCGACCGATCACTACGGGTGCTCGGAGGCGGCCTTCAGGCCTCGGAAAAACAGGTCGTGACCGAGGTCCACCGGGTGGTTGATGCCTGTGCCCAGGAACACGGCGCAGTTGTGACCGCGTCGGGGCTAGTCTTCCCATACCTTTATCCAAGAGGCCAACCTTCTTCTCGGCCACTTGCCGCACGCACTGCGGCGGGCGGCAGCATAGCATAGATGCCACGGGCGCTCAACAGTGTGGGTGTCCCGCGCGAATGTCATTCGTCAGGTGAAACACCGGCCGCGGCGGCGGGGGGCGGTTGTGCGAAAGGGGGGGCGGCGTCCCGTCTGTCGCGTCCAGGGCAACGTCTGCTTGAGTTCCGCGTTGTGGCGTGATACGATGCGCGTTCCGTGGGTTTCGCAGGCTTTGTTCTGGAGAGGCGCTATGGCCAAGAGGGCGATGACGTACAAGGCGGCAGGGGTGGACATTGACAAGGCGGACCGCCTGATTCGCAAGCTGATTCCGATGATCCATACGACGAACCGGCCGGGGACGGTGGGCAAGATCGGCGGTTTCGGCGGCTTGTTCGCCGTGCCAACGCGGGGGATGAAACGGCCGTTGCTGGTGTCGGGAACCGACGGCGTGGGCACCAAGCTGTTGGTGGCGGCGGCGGTCGGGCGACACGATACGGTGGGCATCGACCTGGTGGCGATGAGCGTCAACGACATTGTGTGCTCGGGAGCCGAGCCGCTGTTCTTCCTGGACTATTTCGCCACGGGTGGCATCGAGGACCGAGTGTACTGCGACGTGCTCAAGGGCGTGGTCAAGGGCTGCAAGCAGGCCGGTTGCACGCTGTTGGGCGGCGAGACGGCGGAGATGCCGGGGATGTACAAGCGCGGCGAGTACGACCTGGCGGGTTTCGCGGTGGGCGTGGTGGACGAGGCGAAGGTGATCGACGGGCGGCGCATTCGGCCCGGGGATGTCGTGATCGGGCTGAAGTCGTCGGGGCTGCACAGCAACGGGTTTTCGCTGGCCCGGAAGGTGTTTACGCGGAAGGAACTGGGCGGCGCGTGGGGACGCAAGCTCCTGACGCCGACGATCATTTATGTTCGGCCGCTGCTGAAGCTCATGGCGGCCGTGGACGTGCTGGGCATTGCGAACATTACCGGCGGCGGGTTCTACGATAACATTCCGCGGTGTCTGCCAGAGGGGGTCGGCGTCCGCATCGACCGATCGTCGTGGCGTGTGCCGGATCTGTTCCAGGAGATTCAGCGTCGCGGGCGCATCGACGATCGCGAGATGTTCCGAACGCTGAACATGGGCATCGGCATGGTGGTGGTGGTGCGGGCGTCGCAGGCCGACAAGGCTCGGCGGCTGCTGGAGGCGGCCAAGGTCCGCACGTGCCTGCTCGGCGAGATCGTTCGCGGCGACAGGGAAGTGACGATCTGACACACCCGCGGACCAGCCCCCGCAGGGGGACAAGGCAATCGGTGCGACGCGTTACCCGAGGGATTCCAGGTACCGGGTGGCCTCGATGGCGGCGGCGCAGCCCGTGCCGGCGGCGGTGATGGCCTGGCGGAAATGGGGGTCGGCGACGTCGCCCGCGGCAAAAACGCCCTCGATGTTCGTGCGTGTCCGCTTGTCGGTGACGATGTAGCCCTGATCATCGAGTTGAAGGGCGGGGCCGGCGGATCCGGCAGCGGGCCTGAACAACTCGGTGTTGGGCGTGTGGCCGATGGCGACGAAGAGGCCTTGCACGTCGAGGGTTCGCGTGGCTCCGTCGCGTGTGTCCTTCAATACCACCTGTCGCAGGCCGGTCTGATCGCCCTTGAGGTCGGCGACGACGGCGTTCCAGGCGAAATGGATTTTCGGATTCTCGCGAGCCCGCTGCTGGAGCACCGGGCCCCCGCGCAGGGCGTCGCGGCGGTGGATGACGGTGACCGTGGAGGCCATGCGGGCCAGGTAGATGGCCTCTTCCAGGGCGGTGTCGCCGCCGCCGACCACGGCCACGGGTTTGCCCTCGAAGAAGCGGCCGTCGCAAGTGGCGCAGGTGCTGACGCCGCGATGCTCGAACTCCTTCTCGGCGGGGATGCCCAATCTTCGCGGTGACGAGCCGGTGGCAATGATCAGGGCTCGGGCGGCCAGGTCGCCTTGCTGCAATTTAATCACGAACGGCCGCACGGACAGGTCCGCCGACTCGACCACATCGAACAGGAACTCGGCGCCGAATTTGCGGGCTTGCTGTTCGACGAGCATGCCGATCTTGGGCCCCTCGATGCCTTCGGGGAATCCCGGAAAGTTTTCGATCAGGTGGGTAGTGCTGGGCAACCCGCCCGGGACGGGGCCGGTGACGAGAGCGGTACTCAGGCCCGCGCGGGCCGTGTAGATGGCGGCGGTGCCGCCGGCGGGGCCCGAACCCAGGATCACGACGTCGTAGGTTTTCATCGTTGGGAGCATTCCCTTTCTGTCTCGCCGCGAACGGCTATCAGTGCATGTGACACGCGCCGCCGCAGCAGCACGAACCCCGCGGGCATTCTTCGCCGCACGGCGGGGCCTTGGAGGCGCTGACCACGGCACTGAAGGCCGACAGCTTCTTCTGCACGTCGCGGCCGTCGCACTTCGGGCACGATACTTGTTGTTCGGCGGTTCGCACCAGCTCTTCGAATTCATGGCCGCACTGGCGGCAGGTGTACTCGTGAATGGGCATCGGACGTCCTTTCAGAAACTGTACCGCATGGCCACATAGACGTTGGAGTTGTCCTCGAACTGGCCGTAAAACGTGTAGTCGCGGCTGCCGACGAAGAAGTTGGCGCCGGCTTCGACCAGCCAGTTGTCGGTGATTTTATAGCTTGCGGTCGGTCGCAGGTACGTGTCGTCCTCCGACGGCGAGTAGAACGCGAAGAGCGAGAGCGTGAGGTTCTGGTTCATCGCCAGTTGGGTTACGCGCGTCGAGAGGACGTGTCGGTTCTGTTCGGCCGTGGCCATGCCTCGCGGCAGGCTGGTGCGGTAGTCGTCGTAATCGGTCATGTGTTCCAGATAGTACTGAAAGCCGATGCTGAGGTCGCGGGCCAGTTCGAAGGTGTAGCCGGCGAGGCCGCGGAACTCGCTGTTGCGGACCAGGGGGGCGTCGCCGTCGCGGTCGTCGCGGGAGTCGTAGTAGGACATTTCGAAGTTGGCGATGCCTTTGCCCAGCGGGCCGCGCACGCTCCAGCCGTAGGCCGACAGGGGCGGGAAGGCGGCCTTGCCGCCGAACGATTGATAGCCGGCCGGGCTTTTCCAGAAACCGTAGTAGCCGTAGAGGGCCGCTTCGTACCCTCTGATCGTCCTGGACAGTCGCCACGCGGTCTCGCTGTCGCTGAACCCGTTGTCGGGCTGATCCACGTGGACGTACTGATGCCGGCCGGTGCGGCGACCGTATTGCGGGTTCCAGAACGAGACGCGGTCGCCGTCGATGTAGCGGTCGGCGTCGAACCGCGGGGTGAAGACGACGTCGAGGTTCGCCAGGTCGCTGTAAAGGCTCGTCTTGATGGCGTCGGACGGGGCCTTCAGGTATTCGACGTTGCGGCCGAGGAGGAACGAATTCCAGTCCTTCGGAAACAGGTCGTTCAGGAAGACCAGGTCGCCGGTGCCCCAGGTGAGAATCTGACGGCCGAGCTTCAGGTCCATCCACCGGGTCGGGCTGAGGGCCAGGTTGGCTTCGCGGAGGTCGAGCCACCCGCGGCCGCCCTCCAGGTCGAAACGGTCGGCCCCGCGGCTGGTGACGGGATCGAAGACGAAATCGGGTCGCAGCTTGAGGATGGCGCCGCCGTCAAACTCTTTCTCGACGTCCAGGTCGAGCCGGGTTTCGGCCAGCGACGTGCGCCGCTGCGTGCCGTCGCGCTGGGTGCGAAGGCCGCTGCGCAGGTCGAAGAAGCCGCCGACGTACAGGTCGTGCTCGTCCTGAAGGCGTTCCTTCCATTGGCTCCAGTTCGCGCCGAGCTTGGGCTGGTCGGGCCCGTTGCGGACCGGTGTCTGGGGATTCCCGACGTTGTTGTCGGCCGGCATGCTCTGTGAAGGAGCGACCTCGTCCGGGGCCGAAGGAGTATCGTCGGCCGCGCGGGCCCAGGCGCATAACAGAGCAGCCGAAACGATCCACCCCACGGCGGCCGGCACGGTGCGTCGGACGATGGTCTGCGTCATTTACGGGCCTCTTTCGGCGGGCGCCTCAGCGAACGTTCCTCGAACACGTCATCCTTCAGGTCGATATTGTAGCGGATATCGCTGAATTCCGACACGGTTTCCCCGCCGCCGAGGACATCGCGGGCCACGCTGCGCACGACCGTTGGGAACCCGTCGATGGTCTTGACCTCAAGGGCCTCGACGACGCGATACACCTTGCCCTGATCGTTGACGTACTCGGCCTTCATCGGCAGAAACGTCGTACGGTCGATCCAGACGGTGTACGAGGCGAACTCGACCGATTGGGGGTCCTTGGGCACGTTCTTCAGGACATAGTGCTTGTCGGTCGTTTCGGCGAGGGTGTGGGTGTCGTCGTTGATGTCGCGGCCGGAGACGTCCTCGTAGAGGAAATGCGAGCCCGCGAAGCTGGTGCGTTTGTCGCCGGCGGCGATCCGCTTGACGAGGTCCAGCGCCGGCATGTAGAGCCAACGGTCGTCGTCCTGGTCGCCGACGTGTTTCCAGACCAGGTAGGTCATGCGCCGCACGTCGGAGGGCTGGTGGAAATGGACGAAGAACTTCTGGTCGCCGCCTTCGGTGACGTTCTTGCGCAGGACGGTGAACTCGCGTTCGCGGACGGTGCCGCCGGCGTCCTTGATGGTCATCTTGACGTTGCTGCGGCCGTCGGCGCCCTGGTAGTAGGCGGCCAGGTTGGCCTTGCGGACGATTTCGTCCACGGTCAGTTCCTTTTTTTCCGTGCCTGGCGTTTCACCATCGGCCAGGACGGGCAGCGTCGCGGCAGCCAGGGCTGCGACGCCACACAGGGCGATTCTCGGCAGATTATTTATTAGATTATTCATTGGACGCCTCCTCCTCGTTTGTCTTGTCGGGCCGCGCGGCGCACGCCTGCCGCCGCGACATCATGCAACAGAGACCGAACAGCACCGGAACCAAGACCAGGCTGGCCCAGGTCATTGTAGTAATACCGACGTTCAGGTAGTGCCAGACATTCACGACGACGACGGCCACGGCCGTAAGACCGGCGACCACGCATGTGCCGCAGTAGCAGGCCAGCGGATGGCGGCGGTCGGCGAAAAGGCGTTTTTTGAGCAGGGTAACCAGGGCCGGCAGGATGATCAGGGTGCCGACGCCGGAGACCGCGAGGATGGTGGCCAGAAAGATGCCGACGGTCTTGTAGGGCATCAGCGGCGCGGCCAGCAGCGGCAGGAAGCCGACGGCGATAACGATGATGTTGCGGGTGATGGCGCGAGCGGGTTCGCCGAAGACGGGTTCGGCGGTGGCGTCCCAGGAACCGAGCTCGGCGGCCATCTGGCGGCTCCGGGCGAGGAAGTGGATGGCGAAGTCCACGGCCAGGCCCAGCGTCAGAGACGAGAGCACGGCGATAGGCATGTCGTAGTCGATGCCGAGAAAGCCCACCATGCCGTAGATCAGGGCGATGGTGACCGTCAGCGGGATCATCGACAACAGGCCCCACAACGCCGAGCGGAACAGGACGATCATCATCAGGAAGACCACCAGAAACGATCCGAGGAACGACATCATCATACCGGTCACCATTTTGTTCTGCCAGACGACATTGATGTAGGTCAGGCCGAACCATCCGGCGCGCTGTTCGTGCGGCGACTCGGAGTCGTCGGGGGCAGGATCGGCCCGATAGCGGATCGGCATCGGGGCCGGCTCGTCGCTGTTTTCGAAGAAAGCCTCCACGGCCCGGACCACCTGGGCCATGTCGCGGTTGTCGCCGGTCTTCAACTGCACCCAGATGGCGCACCGTTTGTAGTCGGGAGTGACCATATGAAACAGGTCGTGCGGGCGGTGGCCGCTCTGGAACTGAAAGAGGACGTTGCTGATTGCGCGGCGGGAATCGGGGATGCGGTACTGGGCCGCGTCGCCTTCGAACATGTCGCGGTGAACGGTCTTGACGATGTCGGCCACGGAGGTGGATTTGCCGACGAGGCCTCCGGCGGCCAGCGCCTTCTGGAGTCGCTCGATATGACGCAGCAGGGCCGGATCCATCATTGGTTGAGTGATCAGAAGCTCTTCCTCGGTCACCCAATCGCGGACCTGACTCCAGGCGTTATACGCATCGTCGTCGGCGTCGTTGTCGGCTTTGTCCTGGCGGACTTGGACGAAGGCCTGAAGCTCGGCCAGCAGAGCGTCGGCGCGTCGCGTGCCGTCGGCGGCCAGCCGCCGGGCCTCGGCGATCAACTCGGCCAGCGCCTGGCGGACCTTCGGCAGACGTTCGGGGTCGATCGCGGCGGCCTGTTGTTCCAGACGCGGAATGAATTCGGTGACGAATTCCGCAGCCGGCGGGTTCGGCGGCAGCGGCTCCAGGACGAGATAGGCGAGGTAAGTTCCTGCGAAATGTTCGTTGAGCACGCGATCGGCCGTGCGGATCGGGTGCGACGGGGTGAACCATTTGACGGGGTTGTCGTTGATGTTGATGCGGGTGATGCCGTAGGCGGCAACGGCGGCCAGCAGGGCCGTGAGGGCCGCGATCGGCTTGGCACGGTCGTACGTCAGCCGCCCCAGGCGGGCCAGGAGCCGCGACAGGCGCGACGGGGCGCCGCCTTCGTGATGGTGCATCGCACCAAAGTTTTCGAAGCGGGCGTCGTTGAGCAACATGACATAGGCGGGAATGAACGTGACCGTAAGCACCCAGGCCAGCATAACGCCGATAGCGACGAAGATACCGAACGTCTGAACCGGCGGAATGGGTGTCAGGGCCAGGCTGCCGAAGCCGGCGGCCGAGGTCAGCGACGTGTAGAGCATCGGCATGAAGAGCTCGTCCATGACGGCGACAATCGTTGCGCGGCGGTTGCGCGTCGCCTGGTAGCGGTCGAAGAACTCCGACAGAATGTGGATCGAATCGAGCACGGCGATCGGCATGATGAAGATCGGGATCATGCTGCTCATGATGTGAACGGTGTGCCCCGTGCCGATCAGCAGGCCCATGGTGCAGATGACCGAGACCACGGCGAGGATCATCGGCGAAACGATGAGCAGAAGCTTCCGGAAGAACAGGAGCATGAGCAGGAAGATGACGCCCATGGCCGTCGGGGCCGAAACGGCCATCTGCTTGAACATTTCGACGCCGAAGGTGTCTTCGGCGACGGGCAGGCCGGTGATGTAGTACCGTTCGTCGCCGCTGAAAGTGGCGATCTTCTGCAGCAGGCCCTGGTACACGCTGTGGCTGAAGCGCTTCGAGACCAGTGGCAGGTAGATGCAGATAGCCTTGCCGTCTTCGCTGACCATCGTGCCGTAGAGGATCGGGTTGCGTGCGGGGGCGTCCGGCCGCTCGGCTTTCGGGACGATTCGGTCGCGGATGGCACGGGCCTCATCGCGCGTTTTCGGCGGCTCCTTCATCAAAAACTCCATACGCACCTCGCCCGGCGATCCGGGTTCGACGTTGTCCACCACCGACGGCGAAATGATGTTGCGCTGGACCAGGGCGGGCTCGATCTGCGGCGCGGGCGGCTCTTGGCCGAACAGTTCCCGAAGGCGCCCGTACCGGTGGACCAGCAGTTGCCAGGCGCTGCGGTGCGTGTCGGAAGGGGGTTCGACGTTCAGCTCCGTTATGGCGTAGTGGGTCAGTTCATGAATCCGCGCCAAGCTCTGCGGGTTGAAGACGCCGTCGGGGTCGGTTTCGTTGACCACGCCGAGGACGACCATGTCGTTAAGGTCGAACAGGGTCTTCATGCGGTCGTGGAACACGCGGACGGCCTCGTCCTCGCTGAGCATGTTCTCAGGGTCGGTATCGACCTTGACGGCGGGGATGAGGGCGCCCAGGATTATTGTCAAGACGACCATGGCGGCGACGATCAGTCGCGGATGATTGATGCCGAACTCGACCAACCGATGTTTGCTGTGCATACGCGCAGTTCCTTGTGCCGAATCAGTCCGGGCGGGGGCGCACGTCCGTCGCCGCACAGCCGCCCCGTACATGAATCGTACACGCATCTCCGTCGGCGGGGAAGTCCGGCTTCCGGTGTCGATCGAGGTTTTCCTGCAAGGAAGAGCGTCGTGCGACGCGTGGTTGCACCGGCCGCGGGCGGCGACGAAGGCTGCCGACGGGATCGAAGGCTTGACCGGCGGGGGAATCCCTGGATAATGACCGCTTCGGGTGATCTGACCGGAGCCGCAGACGGCGCAGGACTGCGGCGTGGGGGAACCGTGGCCGCCTGCGCATCGAGGATGCCTTTTCATGAGCCGTTACGAAATTGTTTACAGCAAACATCCGCCGCGACTCGATCCTCATGACAACACGGCCTGGGCCGTGGCCGATTGCGGTGCGATCGATCAGTTTCCTTGGTACAAGCAGGGCGAGCGGCAGGCGACGACATTCCGGATGCTGTGGTCCGACGACGGACTGTATCTGCGGTACGACTGCCAGGACCGGCACATCTCGGCCGTGACGACCGAGATCAACGGCCCGGTCTGGATGGACTCGTGCGTGGAGTTCTTCGTGGCGCCGAATCCGAAGAAGCCGCTGAACTACTACAACTTCGAGATGAATTGCGTGGGCGCGTACCTGATGGGCACCCACTGCGACTGGGGCGAGGGCTACACCGACCGTTCGCGCGACCTGGGCATCCAGGTGGCGACGACCGTGCCGGGACCGACCAAGGACGAATCGCCTGAGGACAACGGGTGGACTTTGGTGGCCCGGATTCCGTGGGGGCATTTCGAGAAGGACGCGCCGCACCTGCCGCCGAAGCCCGGAGACGTATGGCGGGCGAATTTCTATCGCCTTGGCGGCAAGACCGATCCGCAACATGCCTGCTGGGCGCCGATTGATTACTTCAAGCCGCAATTCCATCTGCCGCAGTTTTTTGGAGAGATCGTTTTCGTCAAGCGGCCTTGAGTTGGTTGCCGTCAGCGGGTATCATGGCCGCCATGAGACATGGTCTTGTTGCGGCAGTGGCGCTGGCGGTGTTTCTGGCAGGGCAGGGCGGTTGTACTAGAAAGGCTGCCGCGCCGCTCATCGAACGGCGAGAGATCACCCCCGAGAGCGTCAGCGGCGCCCTGACGTCCGGGAACCTTGGGCGCATCTACGGCGTGGACGTGTTCGTCTATGCCGACGGCCGGGGCGGCATCGTTGCCTCCGACGACAAACCCGCCGACGCGCTGCCGCTGGACGACCGGCGCGTGATTGTCTTGGCGGAGGGGTCCGGCGACTCGCTCGAGAGTTTCCTGTTCACAGCGCGGCTCCTGGCCTCCAGCGAATTCGTGGTCCGATCCGGCGGCGCGGTGCTGCTGCTGCCGGTTCACTGGTCGGAATCCTCGAATCCCGTTATCGAACACATCAACACGGCCGGCCAGAAGAAGGGGGCGGCGATTCTCCAGGACGTGGTCCGCGTGTGGCATCTGCGGCACGGCGATGACCACCGCGCATGGCTCTCGCTTCTTGGGTTTTCGGCCGGTTCTCGTGTGATTCAACTGGCGTTCGGTTGCCAGGTGCAGGCCGGCAAGACCACGGCCCTGGATACGGAAGTCCGACCGGAGGGCATGAACGCGGTTCGGCACATCGTCTTTGTCGGCAGCAGTCTGTCGCGTCATGATGTGTTGCCGTTCGACCACATTCGCGGTCGGTTCATCAATTTCGTGAATGCCCGCGACACGCACTTCGGCGATCGGGCGGCCTATGCCGCGCCGCCGGGGGCCGGACCGGTTCTCGGACATGTGTTGTCTTCGAAGTCGCTCGAACGCTCACCGCGGTTCGGCGCCTCGGCCAACGGGTTCTTCGCCATTCCGACGCTCACTGCCGCGCGACAGTTCGACGTGGCCGATAGTACCAGCCAATCCCGTGATGCGTTCCGCAAGGTCAACGTCCATGTGCCCGAGGAGTTGGTGGCGTACGGCCTGCTTGGCGAGCAGATTTCCAACGACGACCTGGACGATTTTGTGAATCTCGCGCCGAACCACTACATTCTGGTGGGCCGCGGTCCGGGCGGGGCCACCGGCGGACTTCAATTCAGCGTCTATCGCGACTTGGCCGCGGAGTTTGTGCAGCGGTTTGTGGCGGCCGCCTTGGTGAGCGGTCGCACGCCCGATCCGGTGCTTTACAGTCGGCCGCGGAGCCCCGATCCGCTGAAGCTTTTTACGAAGAACAAATCGGACAAGGCGGCCGAACCCTCCGACGAACCGGCCGGCGAGGCCGAGACCGTGCCCGACACGGAGTCGCCGCCCGCCGAACCCGAGGCGGCGGCGCCGATGGATTCTGTCGCCCAGTAGTCTGCTGACGTATCCAACGGACTCTTATGCGCCCACGCGATCCAGGAACGTCTTGACCGCCTCGAAGGTGGTGAAGCCGCCCGTCATGTTGTAGGCGTCGTACCCGTGTTGGCAGAGCAGACGCTGGGCCACGTAGCCGCGAAGCCCGACCTTGCAATACGCGTGGATCGGTCTGTCGCGCGGCAATTCGTCGAGTCGGTCGCGCAGCTCGTCCAAGGGAATAAGGACGGCATTGTGAACGTGGCCGGCGTCATATTCCTGACGCGTACGTACGTCCAGCACGAGGGCGTCGGGTACGGTGCCTCGGGCGACGGTTTCGGGCTGGACCAGGCGATGGTCGCCGCGAAGCACATTGGCGGCAGTGAAGCCGGCCATGTTGACGGGATCTTTGGCCGAGCCGAACGGCGGGGCGTAGCACAGCTCCAGGTTCTCAAGGTCGTAGACGGTCATGCCGGCGCGCAGGGCCGTGGCCAGGACGTCGATCCGCTTGTCCACGCCGTGCGTGCCGACGATCTGGACTCCGAGCAGACGGCCGTCGTCGGGGTCGAACAGGAGTTTCATGGCCATGGGGGCCGCCCCAGGATAGTATCCCGCGTGGCTGCCGGGGTGGAGGTACACTTTCTCGAAGCGGCGCTGCGTGCGGTGCAGCGTCTTCTCGTTGGCGCCGGTCATGCCGGCGACGAGGGAGAAGAGTCTGACGATGGCGGTTCCCAAGGTGCCGTTGTAACGGCTGTCGCGGCCGCACATGTTGTCGGCGGCGATGCGTCCCTGACGGTTGGCGGGACCGGCCAGCGGCACCAGGGCCGCGCGGCCCGTCACCGGATCGGTCACCTCGACGGCGTCGCCGGCGGCGTAGATGTCCGGATCGCTGGTCCGCATGCGGTCGTCCACGGCGATGCCGCCGGTGACGCCGAGCTCTAGGCCGGCCTCCTTGGCCAGTTGCACCTCCGGCCGCACACCCACGCCGACCAGGATCAGGTCGGCCTCGAGCGTGGAGCCGTCGGACAGCGTGGCGGTGACGCCGGCGGGCGACCCGGCGAACGCCTTGGCGGCGGTGCCGAGTCGGACGGCGACGCCGTTGGCTTTCAACTCGCGCAGAAGCCATTCGGCCATCTCGGCGTCCAGCGCGGGCATGACCTGGTGGGCCATTTCGACGAGCGTCACGTCGAGACCGCGACGACGCAGCGCCTCGACCATCTCCAGGCCGATGTATCCGCCGCCGAGGATCAGGGCCCGCCGCGCGCCGGCATCCACCAGGGCCTTGATGCGGTCGGTGTCGGTCAGGTTCCGCAGGGTGAGGATGCGCGGGTCGTCGATGCCGGGAATCGGCGGACGAACCGGCTCGGCGCCGGGAGCCAGGAGGAGCTTGTCATAGGGTTCTCGTCGCTCGGTGCCGTCGGGACCGAGCAGGAGCACCTGTCGGGCCTTGCGGTCGATGACGAGCACGGCAGTGCGCGTGCGAACGTCGATGCGGAACCGGCGGCGCAGCCCCTCGGCCGTCTGGACGAGGAGCCGGTTGCGCTCGGGGATGTCGCCGCCGATGTAGTAGGGCAGGCCGCAGTTGGCGAACGACACATATTCTCCCCGCTCGAAGATGACGATGTCGGCGGTTTCGTTCAGCCTCCGGGCTCTTGCGGCGCAGCTGGCTCCGGCGGCAACGCCTCCGACGATAATCAACCTCATGGTCTCTCCCTTCGTAGGACCGAGTCGTTCGTCATCCGGCGCGCGACTTTTCCGCCGGTCTCGAGCAAGGATAGTCGCAATGCCGCAGCGAGACAAGATCCCCTGGGGTATTCGGCGGCCGCCACCGTGGTGCGCCGGCTGTGGGCGGTCGCCGTGACCGCCGCACGGGCAGGCCCAAGGAATCAAGAAGGCTCGATGGTTGTGCCGATAGGACACCTGGTGTGGACTGTCCGCCGGAAACTCCGGCAGCATCGGTTGCCGCAGCCGCGGCGGTTGCCGACAAGGCTTGGACCGTGGCATCGCCAGTTCTCGGAGGATCGGTCGGATGAAAGTGCTTGTGGTCGTGCTGGTAGTGGTGGGCGTGTTGGGCGTCCTGGTGGCGGTCAGCGCAACGGCCCAGGAGTCGCGGCCGAGCGGCACCAGCCCGGTGGTGCTGGATGTCCGCGATGCGGTGGTGGAGTTCACGAGCGAAGCCGGCGGTGATCCGCTGCGAGCCTCGCGATGTCGCGTGAAGGTCATGGGCGACTGGGTCCAGATCGAACAGCGCGGCGATAACACGATTCTCATCCCCCGCCGTGCGATCAAGGCCGTGACCATGAACAACTGATACGGTCGCCCTGTCGGAGGCGGGGCCGGTCCTGTCTCCCGATACCGCCCAGCGCGAAAGCGATCTGGCCGCGGTCCTCGCCGGTGATCGTCCTTTGCGAGCCGACGCGCATCAGGCGACTGCCTTGCCTTGGTGAAGGCTTGGTCACAGGGCGTGACTGCTTTCAGGGGCGAGTGCTCTCCCACGCTTCAACCAGAGCGACGAACCGCGTGCAACGGTTCGTGCAAGCAGGCGATCGCGGCGCGTTTGGACGCCGTGGCAGCTTGTCGTGAGCTGGGCGAAGAGCCGTCATGTATCGCCGTACCGACTGACCGGCATCACACATGCCCGATGGGCATGGTCCAGTTTGCCACAAGTGCGAGGGAGCCGCGCGTCTGCCTATAGATGCGCGGTGGTGCGCAACCGATTCGTCGGCGCGCTTCAGCGAGCAGAAGCGCGGAGCCCCCTGAGTTTCTTCATGCGAAACGCTGCACCATGGCACAAGTCATTACTCGTTCGCCATGGCGGCGGTACGAGCGCATGCACCAACCCCTTGATAATTGCCGCAATCCTGACACAATGTTGGAGCACAGGAGAGCTTGCGCATGGACACAGGCTACAGCGAATCGAATTGGGCACAGATTCTTGACGAGCAGTTGCCGGCCATCGTCAGCGGCCTGCAAGCGGGGCATCTGAAGCTGTTGGACGGGCGTCCGCCGACAATGAACCGCCGATTCAACTCGCACAACCATCCGGAACTGTGTTTCGTGACGCGCGGTGTGATCGAGGTGCTGAACGACGGAGAGCCCATCCGGGTCCGAGCCCATGAGGTGCTGTTGGTGGCGCCGCGGATGCTGCACGAGACGCGGTCGGTCGGGCGCATCGCGGAGACCATCTGGATGGCGGCATCGCCAAATCATCTGGGCAGCCAGGTGGCGACATTCGACGAGCAGGGCAATCACCAGATGCTCGGTGCGCTGGACTTCCTGGACTTTCCCCCGGCCAACCGCGTTCTGACGCAGTTGATCGAGGAGTTGAACAGCCGCCGCCGCGGCTGGGTGCTGCTGTGCAAGGGGTTGCTGTGCATGCTGCTGGCGCAGGCGTTGCGACAACTGGGCACGGACGGTCAGCCCCTTCCGCCGCAGGAGGACTGGTCGGACGCGCAGGTGGTGGCGTTCAATGCCCGTGACTTCATTCAGCGCAACTACAACCGCGACGTGACGTTGGCCCGGGTGGCCCACCATGTGGCGCTGTCGCCGAACTACCTGGCGAGCCTGTTCAAAAGGCAGTTTGGCCGCACGATCATCGACTTTCTGACGGAGGTTCGCATCGAGGCGGCCAAGCAGTTGCTCGAGCGAAGCAATATGAAGATTTCACACATCGCCGAACAGGTGGGCTATAACAGTCCGTACTACTTCAGTCGGGCGTTCAAGAAGGTGGTTCACTGCTCGCCCAAGCAATTCCGCAGCCGCAGCCAATCGTGACATTTTATACATCCATCGTAACCCAGTGCATGGCGTTTCAGATGGACTACGGTACACTGGTACGAACAATGTTGGTGACTCTGCGGACTTTTTAGGAATAGGAGCGATTCGGCATGGCGAAGCTAGCGATCAATGGCGGCAAGAAGGTTTTTCCCAGCGGTCTGAAGGTCAAGTGGCCGCAGTTCGATAAGAGCGACGAACAGGCGTTGCTGAAGGTGTTTCGCAGCGGCGTGTGGTGGCGTGGCGGGACAATCGAGCTCCAGGCGGCCAGCGCGTGCGGCAAGTTCGAGCGGGATTTCGCCGCATACCACGGCGCGAAGTTCGGCCTATGCGTGCCGAACGGCACGATCGCCGTGGAACTGGCGCTTCGGGCTGCCGGCGTGAAGGCGGGCGACGAGGTCGTGGTTCCGGCGTTGTCGTTCGTGGTCTCGGCCTCGGCGGCGTTGCCCCTGGGCGCGATTCCGGTCTTTGCCGACTGCGACCCGAAAACCCTCCAGCCGGACGCCGACTCGATCGAAGCGGCCATTTCGCCTCGTACGGCCGCCATTGTCATCGTTCACTTCGGCGGGTATCCGGCCGACCTGGACCGCATCGTAAAAGTCGCTCGCAAGCACAAGCTGCCGCTGATTGAGGACTGTGCTCACGCACAAGGCTCGCAGTGGCGCGGCAAGGGCGTGGGTTCCTATGGCCAGTTCGGCACGTTCAGCTTCCAGCAGTCCAAGGCGCTGACCTCCGGCGAGGGCGGCATCGTCCTGTGCAATACCAGGGAGGATTGGGGCAAGATGTATCGGTTCCACAACCTGGGCCGCCTGGAGACGCAGGGCTTCTACGACTTCTACGAGGTGTCGTCAAACTACCGGCTGACGGACCTTCAGGGCGCGCTGCTGAACAGCCAGTTCGCCAAGATGAAGAAGCAGATCGGCGTGAAGATGGCCAACGCCAAGGCCCTCAGCGCCGCCCTGCGCGAGATCGGCGGCCTGGAGCCGCTGCCTGAAGACAAACGCATCACACGCCGCGGATACTACTACTTCTGCATGCAGTACAATGCCGACGAGTTCAAGGGGCTTCCCCGGGCCGACTTCCTGGAGGCCGTGAACGCCGAGGGTGTCGTGATGGGTCGCGGCTACGGGCGATCAATTCACGAGTACCCGCTGTTCCAGAACATGAAGGTGCCAGCGAAATATGTCGGCGCTCAATACAAGAAAACCCAGTGTCCGAATGCGGTGAAGGCGGCCGGCGAGCGGCTGTGCACGATTCACCAGGCGTTCCTGCTGGCCGAGCGTTCGCAGTTCCTCAAGATCGCCGACGCCGTGGCCAAGATCAAGGAGAACATCGACGAGCTCGTGAAGGCCAAGAGCACGGCTCGCAAGGCAACGGCAAAGAAGAAGTAATCGTCGTCCACCTATGCCGAATCGGTGGGTGTCGCGTTGCGGCGGGGCGTCCATGGCGGTCGCTTGCAGCGCGGCACTCCATCGTCCTTTGGCACCGTGCGGCGTTCAACTGTTCGGCGCATCGCACAGCAAGGAGGGCATTCCCGTGCAAGGCCGCCACGATCTCCTGATCGGGATTGCTTCGGTCGATATCACGCCGCCGGTCGGCGTGACGCTGTCCGGATACAAGCCGCGGATTTCCCGGTCCATCGGACACTCGCTGCGCGCCGAGGCTATGGCTTGCCGCCGGGGCGACAAGGCCTGGGTGCTGGTCGCCAGCGACACCATCGGCTACGGGCGCGACGATGTGGCGGAGATCCGCGGCCGCATTCGCCAGACGTGTGCTCTGCCGGGCGAAGCCGTCATGATCTGCGCCACCCACACGCACAGCGGTCCGGCCACCCTCTATGGCGGCGACAAACTCAGCGACTTGGATCAACAGTACTTGGCCGACCTCAAAGGGAAGTTGGCGGACGTGGCTGTCGCGGCGTTTCATTCAGCCGAGCCCGGACGCCTGGAAACCGCCTGGACCGAGGCGCCGAACCTGGCCCACAACCGCCGTGTCAAAGGCGCCGGCGGTGTCTGGACCAACGAGTGGTGGGATCCCGATGGCAAACATCCCGGATACGTCGATCCGTCGGTGATGCTCGTCGGTGTAAGGCGGCCGAGCGGACGTCTGGCGGCCCTGATGGTCAACTACGGGTGTCATCCCGTCACGCTTGGTTACAACAGTTTCGCCATCTCGCCCGACTATCCGGGATATCTCAAAGATGCCCTCGAGCGGCAGGGTGTGGCCCAGACGGTGCTCTTCGTCAACGCCGGCGGCGGGAACGTCAATCCGCGCGTATGTATCGAGGTGGGCGACGAGCATCCGCGGAAAATGGGCGAGGCGCTGGCGGCCATGGTGGCGTCGGCAGTAGGGCGTCTGACCCCCGTAGCCGACGGTCCGCTTGTCTGGCACCGTGAGCCGTGGACCTTGGTACGCACCCGCGAGCCACGACAGCCCGCGGATCGGCCGGGGTGTCATGTGGGCGACTCGATTCCGACGGAGATCCAGGCTTTGCGAGTTGGCGATTTGGGCCTGATCGGGTTGCCCGGCGAATTGTTCAGCGAATATTCTCGGATGCTGCGCGATATCAGCAGTGTGCCTCAGACGGTGATCGTGCAACTGGCCAACGATTGCATTTCGTATCTGCCGACCGACGAGGCAATGGCCCAGGGAGCCTACGAGAGCAAGTCCGCTCCCGTGGAACGCATGCAAGATATGATTATGGAGCACGCCGGCAGGGCCTTTGCAGCTATTGCCGACTAAGACGCTCAGCGTGCCGCCGTCGTATCGGGAGGAACGACACATGGGGGAAAAGGTGGGGCTCGGAATCGGCATCGCTTCGGCCGACATCACGCCGCCGGTCGGGGCTATCCTGGTGGGATATAAGCCTCGCCAGTCCACGGCTCTGGGGCACACGCTGCGGGCCGAGGCCCTCGTCGTCAGGGACAACAGCGGCAGGGCGTGGGCCCTGATCACGAGTGACACGATCGGCTATCCCCGGAGTTACGTCCAGGACGTTCGCCGCATGATTGCCGCAAGAACGCCGCTGGCCGCCGAGGCGGTGATGGTTTCCGGCACGCATACCCACAGCGGTCCGGCGACGAGCATGTTCGGCGGTGAGGAGCTGAAGCCGCTGGACGTGAAGTACCTGGAATCGCTGAAGGAGACCCTGGCCGACCTGGTCGCTCGCGCATGGGCCGATGCGGCGCCGGGCACGGTGGAGGTCGCCTATACCAAGGCTCCGACGCTCGGGTCCAATCGCCGCGTCAAGCTGGCCGACGGAACCTGGGGCAACGAGTGGAACGATCCCGAAGGCAAACACCCGGGGTTCTTCGATCCGACGGTAATGCTCGTAGGGGTTCGGCGTCCCACGGGGCGTCTGGCGGCGCTGGTGGTGGCCTATGGTTGTCACCCGGTCGTTCTCGGGCCGAGCAGCCTGGACATCTCGGCCGATTACCCCGGCTACCTCAAGGACCAGTTGGAGCGTCAGGGCGTGGCCGACACGGTCCTGTTCGTCAATGGCGGCGGGGCCAACATCAACCCGCGCGTCTGCATCCAAGTGGGAGCCGAGCACCCGAAGCGCATGGGCGAGGCTCTGGCCGACATCGTTGCGCCGGCCGTTGCGGACCTGAAACCGATTGCCGCCGGTGCGGTCCGGTCACGCCAGGAGCCGTGGAACATCGTCCGTACCCGCGATGCGATCAAAGGACAGCAGAGTCCCGGGCGCAAGAAGGGCGAGACCATCGCCACGGAGATCCAGGCGTTCCGTACAGGCGACCTGTCGTTGGTGAGCCTGCCCGGGGAACTGTTCAGCGAGTACCAGGGCATGCTTCGCGAGGCGAGCCCCACCGAGCACACTGTGGTGGTGTCGCTTGCCAACGACTACATCGGCTACTTCCCGACGGACGAGGCCCAGGCCCAGGGCGCTTACGAGGCCAACATGTGTCCGGCCGCGGAGTTCGAGGGCCTGTTGATGGGTTGTGCTCGGAAGGCGTTCGGCGCCATCGCCGACTGATTCGATACGATAGCGCCGGCCGGAGCACCACTCCGACCGCAGCGCAGGTGCGTTGCTGTTGCCAACCCCAGAGCCGGCGCACCGACGCGGGGCGACTCCCACCGAGTCGCCCCGGCTTTTTTGAGAGACTCTCCCACGAAAGCGCCTTTGAGGTTGTTCATGGGGGCAACCCTTTTTCGGAGGTAAAACCTCCCGGCCGTTCTGAGAGTCATGAAGCCCATTTCCTACAGACGGTGGCGGTGTTTTGGCCCCCCTATGGTGGCTTCCCATCATTTGGTATTCAGTTTGACTTGACGTTGCCGAAGAGGCAAGCTATCCTATATCCTGTTGCAGGTGTCCCGGCTTGGGGCCGGGATGAAAAGGGAAGCCGGTGCAATTCCGGCACGGTCGCGCCGCTGTGAACGGCCGACGGACCCGCATGATGCCACTGTCCTGCCGCAAGGACGGGAAGGCGCGGGAGTCCGAAGGGCCGTGAGTCAGAAGACCTGCCTGCGACGGTTACGAGCGTCTTCGCGAGAAAGACAGCGTAGCAAGACTGGCCTTATGGCGACCGGTACACCGCGGCTCTGCCGGTCATGCGATGCGGCCGTCGTTGTTGCCCTGGCTTCGCTCGGCGAAGGCGGGGTTTTTTGTTGCCCTGCCGGTGCCGGCACGACCCGCACGTTTCGGGCGGCCGGTTCCGTCAGGCGACAGGGGGCCTCCCTCGTAACCTCCTTGTTTATCAAGGGCCGTTCCTCGGCGCCGCGTCAGCGCCCTGGAACGGGACGTGCCGCAACGCACCTCACGCTGCGGCACGGTGTACCGCGACGCGTCCCTCATGGAACGAGGGCCGCCGACATTCCGTAAGGAGATTTCGATGAATCGCATGATGCTGTGCAGTGTGTGTGTCGTCGTTCTGTGCGTCCAGGTTGCGTGGGCCGACCCGTGGGCCGATACGGTGGTTCTCTACAATCCCGGCGATGCCACCGGCTACACCAACCCGTCGGTGATTCTAGGCGAGCCGACCCGCACCACCGCCGCCTGGCCCGCCGGCACCGAAAGCGTCCGAATGACCGTCGGACCTTGGCAGGACAGCGAAATCCTGAAGATCGGCAACGGCGGATGCTTGATCGTGTCCTTCGACTCGCCCGTGGAAAACGATCCGCTGAACCCCTTCGGCATCGACCTGCTGGTGTTCACCAACGCAGCTTTCATGTCGTCTGATTGGCCCGACAACAAGACAATTGACGGGACCGACGGCAAGGTTACCGTCTTTGGCGGCGTGCTCGGCACCATCTCCGTCAGCCAGGACGG
>CAZCOA010000025.1:0-38900 GCA_964500225.1 uncultured Anaerolineaceae bacterium
GATTATCAGCGTGCTGAATCTGCGGCTCATCGGCGGAACGGCGGTCGCGGTTGTGAGCGTTCCGGTGTTGCGCAACTTGGTCGTGAGCGGGTGGCGGCTAGGAATGCTGGACCATGCATGTGAGATCTACACGATGTCGCACGGGACGATGCCGCCGGACCTTCAGACGCTGGTGGATCAGGGATTGCTGTCGGACACGGAGGCGATCACATGCCCGTTCAGCGGGGAGGAATACGTGTACACGGCGGCGGGCATGTCGCAGATGGATCTGCATCGCGGGGTGGTCATAGCCTACTCGAAACATAGGATATTCGGCATGATGCGTCTGACTCTGTGTTGGGGAGGGCAGGTCGAAACCATGGAAGACGCTGAGCTCAAGAGTCGGCTGAGGGCGCAGGGGACGCCGGAGGAGTTAATTCCGTAGGAGATGCGGTGCGAGGTGGGAGTGCGCGGCTCCGAGGGCAGCCGCTGTGCGGGTATCGACGGTTGGTTGAACGACTCAGACGGGGCGAGCAATGGACATCGAGTTCGTGTGTTCAAAGTGCGGGCGTCGGTTGAGTGTGCCGGAGCAGTACGCCGGGCACGCGGGAACGTGTCCCGGTTGCGGTGCTTCGTTGAGCGTGCCTCAGTCCACGGCAGCGGCGGTGACAGGGGCGGTTGTGCGAGCGGCCGGCGAGTCGGTCGGGCAGACGGGATCCAAACAGCCACAACCGCCGCACGGTGCGGCGGGGCAGCCCTACGGCTACGCATCACAGCCGCAAGAAGCGGGGCGCCCGGCGCATGGCGCAGTGCCGGTGACGGGAGCCCAGACGCATCCGCTGGCGATTGTGTCGCTGGTGCTGGCTATTGCCAGCTTTGTTGTGTGCTTCTTCGTCCCCGCGGTGGCGGGGCTTATCTGTGGCATTGTGGCGCGCAACCGAATCCGCGAGTCGCCCCAAATGTACTCGGGCGACGGCCTGGCCCTGGCGGGTATCATCGTCTCGGCGATCAATATCGGGCTGAGCGTTGTGGGCGGAATCATTTATGTGCTCTTTTTGATTGCGATGACGGCATAGCGTCCGCATGGGATTCCGCGCCGCCGAGGGGGGCTGTGCCACGTTATCGGCTTCAATGGGATGCTACGACGTTTTCGCGGCGGCGAAGGCTTTGACCTGTTCGGCGAAGGCTTCAAGGCGGACGTCCAGGGCGCTGTCGCGCTGGCCGTCGTAGGCGACGGAGAGGATAGGCAGGTCGCCGAGGTCGCGTCGCAGTCGTTTGAGCATGGCGGCGACGATGTTGCCGGGCATGCACGTAAAGGGCATGACGTTGACGATGCCGGCGGCCCGCTGTCCGGTGTGCGGCCGTGGATGAGTGGCGGCCTCGACGGCCTTGCCGAGGCTGAGAACGGCTTCCCCTTCGAATGAATCGTGGACGTACGGGTGTCCCAGGGCGACGACGTGCGGCGTCTCGGTTTCGGCGGTCTGGCCGATGAGGTCGGCCAGGGGCCGCTTGATTCGGCGTTCGTCGAAGCGCTGGACCTTCTCCTTGATCCAGGTGCCGAGCCAGAGGCGGTACTGCCGGCGTCCGCGTGTGCGGCGTTTGCGTGTCCAGTTGGTGTAATAGATCCATTCGGCAAAACTGGCCAGATCGACTTCGAGGCCGAGGGCTTCGAGTCGTCGCACAACGTCCTGGTTGCTGAAGGCGTGGCTGCGGACGTAGATTTCGCCGACGAGGGCCACGAGGGGCCGCGAGCCGCGCGCGTCGGCGAGGGGTACGTTGCGGAACAGGTCGGCGGCGTGTGTCATGACGGGCATCAGGTCGTCGCCGCGTTCGAGGGCCTGTTCGACGAGTTTCAAAGATGCGGCGTAGGCAGTCTCGGTGGCGCCGGGGATGCGTTCATAGGGCCGGGTGGCGTGGAGGGCCTTGGTCAGGGCGTCCACGGCGACGATGCCGCACCAGGCGGGGCGTGTGGGGTCGCGCTGCAGTTTCTTGAAGTCCTCGTAGAAACTCTCGCCCTGGTTGGGGCTGACAATGGGCACATCCGGGAACCCGGCCTCTTGCAGAATGAGGCGATGGAGCTTGCTGTACATGCCGAAGCGGCAGGGGCCGGTGCCGGAGGGCATGAAGAAGGCCATGCGGGAGGGGTCGGCGTCCGGGCGCTGGAGTTCGCGGAGCATGTCGCCTGCGGTGACGATGCAGGGAAGGCACTCTCGTCCGCTGGTGTAGCGTCGGCCGAGGGCGAGGCTCTCGTCGTCGCTGGGGGGAATGACCTGTGCCTTCAGTCCGCTGCCGCGAAATGCGGCGGCGAAGGCGAAGGCGTGGTCGCACATGTGCGGAACGAGAAGTGTGCGTCCGTTGGGGGCGTCGTGGACGGGGAAGATGCGTCGCGGCGGCTCGGCGGTCTGTGGTCCCGTGCCACGGAGGCTGTCAACGAAGGCTTCGAGCCGTGTGACGAGCCCTGCGGCGGCACTGTGCTCGTCGATTTCCAGGGAGAGGAAGGCGCGGCGGCCCATGGCCTCCTGGAAGAAGCGTTTGATGAACGAGTCGGGGCCGCAGCCGAAGTTGGAGATATAGACGGCGACCAGGTCGGCGCTCTGGCGGATGACCTCGGCGGCACGGATGATGCGTTGGCCGTATTTCCAGTAGAGGTTGTCCCAGTCGTGGCCGAGCTCGAAGCGTCGCAGATCGAGCATGTCCATGGGGACAGCCAGGAGTCCGACGTCTCGCATGCGTTGCGCGACGTCGAGGTTGATGCCGGCGTCGCAGGTGTTGTAGGGGCGGCCGATGAGGACGGCCGGTTGGGCCCCGTCGGGAGGGGCTTCGAGGAACCTGCGACCGCAATCACGACAATCGGCCTCGAAGCGATCCTGTGCAGCGATGGCGGCGTCGAGGGCCTCGCTCATCTCGGCGGCGGGGATGTCTAGTGAGCGGCCCCATTGGACCAGGGCGTCGCGGGCGGCGGCGTAGCCTTCCTCCATGTCCACGATGGGGCGCAGGACTTTGACGCTGGCGGCGGTGAGATCCAGGGCCGACTCGATCTGGTAGGTGAACGTCTGCACGTAGGGGCAGAGGTGATTGTAACGTTGGCTGTCGTGGTCGCGCGGCAGAGCGAGGATGCTGGGCAGCAGGACGGCATCGACGCCCTGGTCGGCGAGCCAGCGGACGTGCCCGTGGGCAACCTTGACGGGGAAGCACGTCTGGGAGAGGACGCTTTCAACGCCGGCCTGGATGATGGCGGCGTCGGATGCGGGCGAAACGAGAACCTCGAAGCCGAGCTGTTCGAGGAGGGTCCGCCAGAAGGGGAGCATCTGGTGGAAGACGAGGGTGCGCGGGATGCCGACGGTTCCGCGTGCTGCGCCACGGCGGTCGGATCGCAGGGCGCCGTTGCAGACGGCGGGCGCGGCGTCGGCGGGCAGCCCGAGGAGCAGTCGCTGCCGATAGGCCATCAGGTCGGGCCAGCGGTCGCTGGGGTGCGGGCCGTCGTGGGTCTTCTTGTTGTATCGGTCGCATCGGCTGCCGTAGTAAAGGGGCGACTGACCTTCGATGCGGACTTCGCGGATGTCGCAGTAGTTGGAGCACGCCTGGCAGGTGAAGCTGCGGACGGTGTAGGGGCGCTCGGCGAGGTCGAATCCGCGGAACTGGGTGGCGGTGAAGCGGCCCTGGCGATGGGCGTCGCGCGCGAGCAGGGCAACGCCGAGGGCGCCGGTGACTTCATGGTGCGGCGGCACGGTAATGGGGCGACCGGTGAGTGCGGCAAAGGCGGCCGTGACGGCGCGGTTGAAGGCGGTGCCCCCCTGGAAAAGGATATGGTCGCCGATGCTGCGCGTGCCGACGACGCGGTTGAGGTAGTTGGCGGCGATGGAATAGCTGAGTCCGGCCACCAGGTCGGGCAGGGCGGCGCCCTGCTGCTGGTGGTGCATGATGTCGCTCTCCATGAAGACGGTGCATCGTTCGCCGAGGCGAATGGGCGATCGGCTGGAGAGGGCAAGCTCGGCAAACTGGCCCTTGATGTCGATGCCGAGGCGTTCGGCCTGCTCTTCGAGGAACGAGCCGGTTCCGGCGGCACAGACGTGGTTCATTTCAAAATCGACGACGACGCCGTCTCGGAGGCGGATGTACTTGGAATCCTGGCCGCCGATTTCGAAGATGGTATCGACGCACGGGTCCACGTGGATGGCGCCGCGGGCCTGGGCGGTGATTTCGTTGCGAACGACGTCGGCGCCGACGATGTCGCCGGTGAGGTAGCGGCCGGAGCCGGTCGTGGCGGCGCCGAGGACGCGGACACGGCCGCCCCATCGTTCGGCGAATTGTTTGAGTCCGCCGCGGACGGCCTCGATGGGACGGCCGGCGGTCATGAGGTAGAGCTTGTCGAAGAGGCGGCCTTCGGCGTCGATGAGGACGAGGTTGGTGGAGATGCTGCCGACGTCGATGCCGAGATAGGCGTCCACCGGGCCGTCGGCGGGCGCCTGGGCGACGACGGAGGGACGGTATCCGTCGGGCTCGCAGAGCGGGGGCATGCGCGATGCCGGGGCCTCGCGGTGGGCGGTCAGGGCGTCGAGGGCAGCAGGGTCCACCGCCAGGGGCCCAGCGCCGACGAGGTCGGGCCTGTCGCGCAGGGCGAGCAGGGCGGCGCCGATGGCCGGGAGGCGGTCGTGGTGCTCGGGGACGGCGAAATCGCCATCGGCTAGTTCGAGGACCTCACGAAAAGCACGGACCATGCCGGCGTTGGAGGCGACGCCTCCGACCAGGGCGATGGGCGTCTTGAGGTCGCGCCCGCGGGCCAGGGTGGCCTTGAAGTTGCGAGCCATGCCGAAGCAGAGGCCGGCAACGATGTCGTAGTCGGGGACGGCCTGCTGCTGAAGGTGGATCATGTCGCTTTTGGCGAAGACGGAACAGCGGCCGGCGACGCGCGGAGGCTTGCGGCTACGCAGGGCCATGGCGCCGAATTCGTTTTCGATGCGGACGCCGAGACGGCTGGCCTGCTGGTCGAGAAACGAGCCGGTGCCGGCGGCGCATTCGGTGTTCATGGCGAAGTCGCGGAACGTGGCAGCGTCGGCCTGGTCGGCCAGTTCGATGATCTTGGCGCAGTCGCCGCCGACCTCGATGGCGGTGCGGAATCGGGGGTGGAGTCGGCGCATGGCGGCGGCCAGGGCGACCACCTCGTTGAAGAAGGGAGCCGCGAGGGTCTGGCCCATGGGCCGCGAGGCGGATCCGGTGACGCTCAGGGCGACGATCCGCGGGCCGTGTGGGCCGGCAAGGAGGTCTTGCAGCATCGCAGGGGCAACGACAAGGGGGCGACCGTTGTGGCGGCGATAGTCTGTGGCGACAAGCAGCCCGTCGGTGTCCACCAGGGCGCTCTTGACGGCGGTACTGCCCAGATCGAGTCCGAGAACAAGGGGTTTCGGCATGGCACTTCCGGAAGAAGAGGTCATCAGTTGAATAACCGACCGCGGCCCGGCGTCCACTGGTGGAGCAGGCAGCAAGGACGGTGGATCGACACAAGATCGCCGGCGGCCACGAGCCGCAGCGACAGGGAGAGTATAGGGAGAGGCCGGGCGTCGGTCAACGGCGGCGCGTCGCGGAGTCGTGCAAAAGCCTTGCATGGGGAGCATGCGAGGTGCTAGAATTGCGTCACTTTGTTGCCTTGCGGCCGCACGGCAGGCGAGGCGCTGTTCAGAAGGTTCCAGAGGCGAAGAAATCCCATGACGGTTGTGAATAGTCGGTCTGTTACAGACGGTCACGTGACCCTCAGTGGATGCCGGGTGCCGGCGTTGAAGCGAGGGCTGCCCAAGACGGTGGTGAGCCTGTGCCCGGAGTGCCGGCGGCGGGTGAGTGCCGAATTGCGCGACGTGGGCGGCCAGGTGTGGATGTTCAAGACGTGTCCGGAGCACGGCGACTTCGAGGACATTTACTGGTCGGACACGCGGCTGTACCTGAAGGCGGAGGAGTTTTTCTACGGAGACGGGCAGGGGCTGGAGAATCCGCAGACGGAGGCGGACGAGAGTGATTGTCCGAACGGGTGCGGGTTGTGCGGACACCACGCGAGCCACCTGGCGCTGGGCAACATCGACCTGACGAACCGGTGCAACCTGCGTTGCCCGGTGTGTTTCGCGAACGCCGACGCGCAGGGGTACGTGTACGAGCCGACGTACGAACAGGTGCTGGAGATGCTCCGGACGTTCCGGGAGATGCGGCCAGTGGCGGGTCGCGTGGTGCAGTTCAGCGGCGGCGAGCCAACGTTGCACCCGCGGTTTCTGGAGTGCCTGAGCACGGCTCGGGAGATGGGATTCTCGCATATTCAGATCGCGACGAACGGCCTTCGGTTCGCCCAGGAAGAGGATTTTGCCCGGCGATGCGAGGAGGCCGGGCTGCACGACCTCTATCTGCAATTCGACGGGACCAGCGACGAGGCGTACCTGCACACGCGGAACCGGCGGCTGTGGGATCTGAAGCAGAAGGCGATCGAGAACGTCAGCAAGACGGACATGAAGATTGTGCTGGTGCCGACTATCGTCAAGGGTGTCAACGACGACCAAGTGGGGCCGATCACGGAGTTCGCCCTGGCCCACGTGAACACGGTAGCGGGGATTTCGTTCCAGCCGGTGGCGTTTTGCGGGCGGATCAGCACGGCCGAGCGGATGACCCAGCGCTACACGCTGGCCGACATGGCGCACGATGTGTGCCGTCAGACGGGCATCGGTGATCCGTACCGCGACTTTCTGCCGCTGTCGTGCGTGCAGCCGTTCACGCGGCTGGTCAACGCGCTGCGCGACGAGCCGACGATCAATATGACCTGCCACCCGCACTGCTCGTTAGGTACGTATCTGTTCGTCGGTACCGATGGCAAGGCGGTGCCGTTGCCGGCGTTTGTGGACCTGCCGAACTTCCTGGCGGACATGATGAGGCTGAGCGAGAAGACCGAGCGCGGCAACAGCCGGTTGCTGGCGAAGGCAGCGGTATTTCAGAAGCTGCACAAGCACTGGCGAGGCAAGAACGCGCCGACCGGGATGGGGTTCACGGATTTTCTGCATACGCTGAACGGGATGATCGACAAGAAGGTGGGCCGGGGCGAGGGCGGCAAGAAGACGTTCCGCACGCTGATGGTGGCGGGAATGCATTTCATGGACTGCTACAACTACGAGGTGGATCGCGCGCGGCGGTGCGTGATCCATTACTCGACGCCGGACAAGCGGTTGTACTCGTTCTGCACGTACAACGCGGGGCCTGTGTATCGGGAAGCGACCGAGCGGCGCTATGCCATGACGCCGCAGGCGTACCGCGAGCGGGAGAACGGCAAGAGGGATGGAGGTTGTTGATGAAGGTGCGTCGTAGTCCGGCCGCGGATCATGTTCTGGTCGATGACGTTCAGGAATCGCTGGTTGCCGAGAAGTATGCGCACAAGCTGATCCGGAAGCTTCGGATTCGGCTGGAGGACCGCCCGGGAAAGTTCGCCGAGGTGGCGACGGCGATCGGGGCCGAGGGCGGCCTGATCGGCGACATCGAGATCCTTGCAATCAACTCGCAGTCGGTTCTTCGTAATGTGACGGTGTACGTGGACGACGCAGCACACCTGGACCGGCTGCTTCAGCGGCTGACGGCGCTGCCGGGCATCACGGTGGAACGCGTGGTGGACGACGTCCTGGCGATTCACGAGGGCGGGAAGCTGCGCGTGGTGTCTCAGTCGGAGATCAACTCGCTTCGCGACCTTCAGATGATCTACACACCTGGGGTGGCGAGCGTGTGCATGACGATCGTCCGCGACGAAGCGTCGTTCCGTCGTTACACGTGGGCATCGAACACGGTGGCCATCGTGACCGACGGGTCGGCGGTGTTGGGCCTGGGGGACATCGGGCCGAAGGCGGCTCTGCCGGTCATGGAAGGCAAGGCGGTGATCCTGGACCGCCTGGCCGGAGTGGGTTGCGTGCCGATCCTGCTGTCGCGCGGGATGAGCAATGAGGAGATCGTGCGGACCGTGGAGTCCATCGCGACGGGGTTCGGCGTGATCATGCTGGAGGACATTGCGGCTCCGAAGTGTTTCGAGATCGAGGCGAAGCTGAGCGAGCGGCTGCCGATCCCGGTGTTCCACGACGACCAGCACGGGACGGCGGTGATTGTGCTGGCGGCGTTGATCAGCGCGTGCCGCCGATTCGGCGCAGCGCTGGAGTCGCTTCGCGTGGTGATTGCCGGCAGCGGCGCGGCAGGCAGTGCGACGGCGCGGCTGCTTCTGGCGGCGGGCGTCAAGGACGTCATCTGCTGCGACCGGACCGGCGCGCTCTACAAGGGGCGCAGCGAGCACATGAATCCGGCAAAGGACGCTCTGGCGGCGGTCACGAATCCGCACGGATTGAAGGGATCGCTGGCCGAGGTGATGGCCGGGGCGAACGTGTTCGTGGGGCTTTCGAGTGCGGGGCTGGTGTCGCGGGACATGGTAACGTCGATGGCGGAGCCGCGGTTCGTGTTGGCGCTGGCGAATCCGACGCCGGAAATTTCGCCGCGCGAGGCCATGGCGGCAGGGGCCGGCGTGGCGGTGGACGGTCGCACGGTGAACAACGCTCTGGTGTTTCCGGGGCTGATTCGCGGCGCACTGGATAGCGGCGCGAAGCGGATTACCGAGGGGATGAAGCTGGCGGCAGCCAAGGCGATTGCGGACCTGACGCCGGAAGGGCTAATTCTGCCGTCCATCCTCAACCGCGGGGTGCATAAGGCGGTGGCGGAGGCGGTACACAAGGCGTGGTACGACAAGGGTGGATCGGTCGGCTCCTGAAACACAATCTCCACGTGGCGTTTTTGTAGGCCTCGGCCTTACTTTTTCATGGTCGCGCGGGCGGTCTTCACGATTTCGACATACTTGGCTGCTTCGTTGCGGATCCAGTCCATGTCGCCGCGGGCGAGGGCGTCCTTGCTGACGAGGTTGCCGCCAACGCCCAGGAACTCGGCCCCGGCGCGAATGAAGTCGGACGCGGTATTGAGGTCCACGCCGCCGGTCGGGGTGAGCTTGACCTGGGGCAGGGGGCCCTTGATGGCCTTGAAATAGGAGGGGCCGCCGATGCTGGCCGGGAAGACCTTGACGACGTCGGCCCCTGCGGTCCATGCGGCCAGGATCTCGGTGGGCGTAAAAGCGCCAGGCACTACGGGCTTGTCGTAGCGGTGTGCCATCTGGATCGTGGCCACGTCGAGCACGGGGCTGACCACGTACTGAGCGCCGGCGAGGATGGCGGCGCGGGCGGTCTCGCTGTCCAGAACGCTGCCGACGCCGACGATGACCTCGTCGCGCAGTTCGCGGCTAACGGTCTTGATCACGTCGAGGGCGTCGGGCGTCGTCATGGTGATTTCCACGGCGATGATCCCGCCTGCGGCCAGGGCCCGCGACACGTCCACCAACTGCTCGCTCGACGAGGCACGCACCACGGCAACGCATCCGGACTCGGCAATCCGGGCCACGATTTCGCTTCGGCTCATCGAAGGGTTCCTTTCATTGACCAACCTGTCTGCCACAAGGGTATTTTTCGTCGCCACACTATAGATGAACTCGCCGGGGCACGGCAAGTGTCGGCGAACATCATACCAACGGCCCGCCACGGAAGCGATACCCGAAAATGCGATTAGGCTTCGGCAATGGTTTGGCAAAGGCTATAATGAAGGGCTGTGGGCAACCCGCGAGGATCGGCGGGAACCTGTGAAGGATGGACAACACATGGCCAACCTCTATCCCATGCTGCAAGCGCCCGTGCTGAAGCCGGCCCTGTGGGGCGGGCGGCGGTTGGCGGATTTGTATGGCAAAGCGGTTCCGGAGGACAAGGCTATCGGCGAGAGTTGGGAACTGGCCGACCATCCACATGGCACGTCGTCGGTAGCCAATGGACCGCTGGCCGGCTGGTCGCTGCGGCAGGTGATTGAGGCCTATCCGGAGGAGCTCCTGGGCCGCCCGGCGTTCTCGGCGTGGCGCAATCAGTTGCCGCTAATGGTCAAGCTTATCGACGCCGCACAGGATCTCAGCATCCAGGTGCACCCGAACGAGGCCTACGCGGCGCGACATGGGCTTCCACACGTGGCCAAGACCGAGTGCTGGGTGATTCTGCATGCGGATCCCGGGGCGAGACTCATTACAGGCGTACGGCCGGGCGTGAGCCGCGAGGGGTTGCGGCAGGCCGCCGAGGCGTGTCGGCTGGACGGGATGCTGGTGGAGCAGCGGGTTCGGGCGGGCGACGTGGTATTTGTGCCGGCCGGTCGGCTGCACGCTATCGGCGCGGGGATCGTGCTGGCAGAGTTCCAGCAGCCGAGCGACACGACATATCGCGTATACGATTGGGGGCGTGTGGGGCCGGACGGCAAGCCGCGGCAACTGCACTTGGACGAGGCGATGGAATGTATTCAGTTCGACGGGCCGTTGCCGGCGTCGGGGGGACGCGGGGTGATCGTGGATGCGTGCGGCCTGTTGATGGAAAGCCTGGTCGAGTGTGACGCCTTCCATCTGGAACGGGCACGGCTGGAATGTACTTTGCTTAAGCGCCGTATGTGTCGGAGCTTCGAATGTGTTATGATTGCCCATGGAGAGGGGACCTTGACGACGGGGAACGGCCGCGAGACGTGGTCCGTCAAAGCCGGCCAGACGTGGCTGATTCCTCATTGCGTTGAAGAGTACTGCCTGCGAAGCCCGGCCATGACGGTTTTGCTGGGCGGCCCTGTTGAAAGGTAAGTGTCTGATGCTGGAGCGACTGCACAAGATTCTGGCCCATGCCGGTTACGGAAGCCGACGTGCCTGCGAGGAACTGGTCGAGTCGGGACGGGTGACGGTGAACGGGCGTCCTGTGGCGCTGGGCGACAAGGCCGACTCGTCGAGGGATGACATCCGCGTGGACGGTCGCCGCGTCAAACCGGAGGCGAAGGTGTACTATCTGCTGAACAAGCCGAAGAACGTGCTGAGCACGAGCAGCGATCCGTACGGGCGACGGAAAGTGACGGACCTTTTGCCGGGGGTTCGCGAGCGGGTGTATCCGGTGGGGCGGCTGGACGCGGATTCGCGGGGCCTACTGATCATGACGAACGACGGGGACCTGGCGGCACGGTTGACGCACCCGCGCTACGAGGTGGCGAAGACGTACGAGGTGGAGGTGGTAGGTGAGTTGAGCGGCGAGGATATGCAGAAGCTCATCTCGGGCGTGTGGCTGAGCGAGGGGCGGACGCGTCGTACTCAGATTCGACTGCTGCATCGAGGCAAGGACCGTTCGCGGCTGGAGATCACGCTTCGTGAGGGTCGGAACCGGCAGATTCGGCGGATGCTGGCGAAGCTGGATCACAAGGTGCGCAGCCTGACGCGGACGCGAATCGGGCCGTTGACGCTGAAAGGGCTGGGACCGGGTCAGTTCCGGCCGCTTACCCAGGATGAAGTCCGGTCGTTGGTGAAGCTGAGTTACAGTCGGCCGGAGGGCGGTGCGGCCTCGGAAACGAGGGAGAAGGTGAAGTCGCGTGGGCGTCGGCCAATGGCTGAGACGGACGGGACACCAGTCGTTCAGCGGGCCGATAAGCGTCTGGGCGGAAAGCGGTTTTCCCGGTCGGACAAGAAGCGATCGGAACGTTCGCCCGACACGGGGCCGGCGATGAAACAGTCGGCCGGCTCGCGTGGGCGTGGGGCGGCGTTCAGGAAGGACCGCCGTGGCCCTGCCGGAGCAGGCGATGGCGGCAAGAAACCTTTCCGGCGTGGACCGGGCAGGGGGAGTCGGTCGCCACAGACCGGCCGCGACGTGAGCGAATTCACGTTTTGAAGAACCGTGCGCTCCGTGCGGAGCGAAAGGAGCTGTTGACGTGGGTTTGACGCAGTTGGAATCGGCACGACAGGGGCAAATTACCGAGGCCATGCGGCAGGTGGCTGCGGACGAATCGGTGGATGTTGAGTTGCTTCGCAGCCGGATTGCCGAAGGCAAGATCGTGGTGCCGGCGAATGTGAATCGGCGGGCGACGCGGTTCTGTGGCGTGGGGCAGGGGCTGCGGACGAAAGTGAACGCGAACCTGGGCACGAGCATGGACATGGCGTCGGTGGAGAACGAGCTGAAGAAGCTCGATGCGGCGGTGCGTGCCGGGGCCGATGCCGTGATGGATCTCTCGACGGGGGGCGACCTGAGGGCCGTGCGTCGCGCGGTAATGGAGGCGTGCCCGGTGACGGTGGGGAGCGTGCCGATCTACGAGGCGGCGGCGATGGCGGCTCGGAAGCACCGGAACGTGACGCGCATGACGGGAGACGATATGCTGGAAGCGGTGCGTACTCATTGCCGCGACGGGGTGGACTTCGTGACGGTGCATTGCGGCGTAACGCGCGAGGTGATCCGATGGCTGCGGCGGCGTCCGCGTGTGTGCGACATCGTCAGCCGCGGCGGGACGTTTCTGGAGGCATGGATCGAGACCAACGGCCAGGAGAACCCGCTGTATGAGCGGTTCGACGAGGTGATGGACATCTGCCGCGAGTTCGACGTCACGCTGAGCCTGGGGGACGGGCTGCGGCCGGGGGCACTGGCCGACGCGTGCGACCCGGCCCAAATCGCGGAACTCCAGGTGTTGGCGGATCTGGCCCGCCGGGCGATTGCCGGCGGCGTGCAGGTGATGCTGGAGGGGCCTGGGCATGTGCCGCTCGGCCAGGTGCAAACGCAGATTCGTCTTCAGAAGGAGATGACGGGCGGGCTGCCGTTCTACGTGTTGGGGCCTATTGTTACGGACATAGCTCCTGGGTATGACCACATCACCAGTGCCATTGGCGGTGCGATTGCTGCGGCGGCGGGAGCGGATTTCCTGTGTTACGTGACGCCGAGCGAGCACCTGTCCCTGCCGACCGCCGAGGACGTATGGACTGGGGTGATGGCGGCGCGGATCGCGGCCCACGCGGCCGACATCGCCAAGGGATTGCCCGGGGCGGCCGACTGGGATCGGCGCATGAGCGAAGCCCGGGCCGCACAGGATTGGAAGACGCAGATGGAGCTGTGCATCGACCCACACTTGGCACAGCAGAAGCGCAACGCCGGCAAGTCCCAGAACGAGGAAGTGTGCAGCATGTGCGGCGATTACTGCGTGTTCAAGGTCCGAAAAGATCGTGCCATCGGAGTGCGCAAGTCGTAGCCGCACCACCTGGGAGGACATGCCCATGAACCGAAACGTCCTGTTGGCGTTGATCCTGGTGCTGATCGGCGCCGGGATGTTCTATGCCGGTTACAAGGAGGGACTGTTTGGCGGCCCGTCGCGGTACGTGGAGGAATCGCCGGGGAGCGACCTCTTTGCGCTAAAGGTGCGCGGTACCATGCTCGACGGCGGCACGTTCGACAGCGACCAGTACCGAGGGAAGGTGCTGCTGGTGAACATCTTTGCGACGTGGTGCCCGCCGTGTCGCAAGGAAACGCCGGAATTGGTGAGCATGTACCGCGAGTTCAGCGGTCGCGGACTGGCCATGGTCATGGTGACGCAGGAGTCGGCCGACGAGGCCCGGCCGTTCGCCGAGACGTACCGGATTCCCTATCCGATGATCGTCGGCGACAAGAGTATTGTGGCGGCCATACCCGGATTTCAGGGATATCCTACGACAATCCTGTTGGATCGGTCGGGCGCGGTTCGATACCAGATTGTGGGTGCGGACGTGATCCGCATCCGGCAGTCGGTGTTGCGTCTGCTGGACGAACCGGCGCCGGCGGATCGACCGGCAGAGGCTGCCGGCGGCTAAGCAGAAAGAGCCATTCCTCGTTGCCTCCGGAGCCGCGAATCGGGGAAACCGTCTCGCCAAGCACCTGCGCGCCGCACTCGGCGATGGTCGCACGTACACGGTCGAGCACCTGGGGCAGACACTCGCTCCGCACGACGCCGCCTTCTCGTTCAGCGTCGAGCGATTCGTACTGTGGTTTGACGAGAACCACCAGGCGACCGTCGTCCCCGATCAGGGATAGCGCTCGTGGCAGGATGCGGCGTTGGGGCGTCCATCCCACGTCGATCGTGACCAGATCCACCGGTTCGGGCAGTTGCACGTGCATGGCGTTGGTGCGTTCCATGACGGCCACGCGCGGATCTCGGCGTAGCTTCCATGCGAGGATGCCGTAGGAGGTATCGACGGAATAGACCTTGGCGGCCCCGTGCTGGAGCAGGCAATCGACAAAGCCTCCCTCGTGGCTCCCGAGGTCGGCGCAGACGAGTCCGGAGGGGTTCACGGCAAAGTGCCGCAGGGCGTGTTCCAGCTTCACGCCCGCCCGCGTCACATAGACCTTGTCTGATGTCCGACGGTCCACTGTCAAATCTCCTCCAGTATCACCGATGCATATTATAGTGATCTCGGTCGGGCAGGGGGGCTTGAAAAGCGGGTGCGCCGCGGCATAATGAGCGTCGCTGAGACGCCCGGTTATAGAAAGGATCCGCGATGGCGTTGTCGCCGCACACGATGAGCTTTCGCGTTCGTTATCCCGAGGCGGACCGCCTCGGACAGGTCAACTCGAGTTGCTATCCGGTATACATGGAGATGGGGCGTACGGAGATGCTCCGCGCCACGGGGATGAGCTATCGGGAGCTGGAGTCGGACGACTGCTGCCTGGTGGTTGCGAAGCTTCACCTGACATTTCACAAGCCTGCCCGCTACGACGACGAACTGGTGCTGGAGACCACGATCGAGCGAGCCACCAGCGCGAGAATCGATCACCAGTACCGTTTCTATCGCGATGGTGCGCTGTTGGCCGAAGGTCGCACGACGCTGGCCTGCGTTACGCGGCGCGGCGAGTTGCGACGGATGCCGGAAGTTCTGCTGAAGCGTCTTGGGCTCGTCTGAGCCGGCATCAGAGGATATTGCGTCGCGGACGGACGGTGGTCTGCATGCGCGTGGTGGCCTTGCCTTGTTGCACCTGGAGCTCGACGCGTACGCTGACCGGAACGGTGGCGCCCCGCACGTCGCTGTAGTCGTTCACCGCGGTAAGGACAAACGCCGTCACGTGCTCAGCCAGCGTAACGCCAGCCGGACTGGCGGCGCAGCGATAGACGAGCGGCGTGTCGGGCGTGCCGGACCACGTGTAGCTCTTCTGTTCGCCGCTGGGCATGGTGAGGCTAATCGTGTGGCTCGGCGAGTTCAGCGTTACGACGTCGGCGCGGCGGATGTCGGTCCGCAGTCGGTCCAGCACGAGGGTGGCGATCACGTTGGCGCGGGTCTGCTCGTTGCCGAACGAGACGGCCTGCGAGGCGCCGCGCATGGCCATGGCCACACTTCCAAGGATCATGGCCAGAAGCGTCATGGCAATCAGCATCTCCATAAGCGTGAACGCCGCGACGCGGGGGCCCTTGCCGCCGCTGCGGCCGACGCGCCGACGAGCGACGCCGCTAGGAGGCCTTTTATTCCACATAACTCCCTCCCACGCACACCAGCTTCACCGGGAACACCAGGCCCGGAGGGTTGGTCTTCAGGTTCCTGTGGTCGAACCGCAAATGGCTGTTGCCGGTCATGGTGAAGTTCGTGTCATCGTAGCAGAGCAGGCTTCCGCAGATGGTTCCGCCGGCATTGCCGGTGAACTTGAATTCGCTGGCCGCCATGGTGCCGTTGATCGTCGAGAAGTTGCCCGTGAACTGCAACGAGTAGCCCTGGGCCAGGATGAACGCGCCGCCGAGTTCGCGGAGGCCGTCGAACTGCGCACCGGCAGGCAACGCCTCGACCCCGTTGGTGGAGGTGTTGCCGGTGAATTTGATCCAATGGTTGTCCAGGTCCAGATCCTCGTCTTCCGGCGGCTCGCAGACAATCACGCCGATGAAGTTCAGGTTGCCTGAGAAATGCACCCTGTTGGGAGACTCGACGTAAACGACGCCGCGGATCGTTGTGTTGCCGCTAAAGGTCGGGTTCGTCCCGGCGCGGATGCGGATGTTCTCGAAATAGCGGTTGCCGCTGGTCGGCGTCGTACTGTCCACGATGCTCGTGGCGTAGATCTCGAACGGGCTGGCATCGACGGTCGGAAACGCCGGATCCTCGACGCCGATTTTGACGTCGCCGCCGATGTTGGCATTGCCGACCATGTTGACGCGTCCTTCGGGATTGACCACGGACACGTCGCCGGAAACGTCGATGTTGCCGGTCAGGGAGACGGCTTGCTGGTAGGAGTAAGTCGCCGAAAGGACGGATCCCTCCTTGTCGTCGTTGACGCCTTCGATAGACGCATTGCCCGTCATGCTGATGCGGCTGCGAGACGCAACGCCGAAGTTCGCCAGAATCCGGGTGTCTTCCTCGGCGCTAAACGATAGCCCCACGCTCTGGGCGCAGTCGCTGGCGGCACCAACGCTCTGGACGTCAAACGTATTATTGACGCCGGCCTGTACACGCAAGGCCATGGAGGTCATTCCTTCGGGCATGTTCAGCGTCACGGCCGGGACGATCACAGCGTGCTGGTCCTCGTCCACGATGGCTGGATGACCTCCGAAGAGGGTATCTTGGTACCGGGCGTTAAGGCTCGTGGCGATGGCGGCAAGCTGGTCCTCCGTCGTGAGGGCTCCTTTGAGGCTCACGCGGGGCAGGGCTTCACGAACGACGTCCAGCCCGGCCTCGGCCGCCATGTGGGCCCGACGACTGTTCACGTAGAGTTGCGCGCTGCGCAGAGACCCGTTGGCCGCCGCCAGGTACCCTACTGCCAGGGCGCTAAATACGGCTACAAAGACCAGCACCACGACCAGCACGGAACCTCTTCGTTTTGCGTGTCCACCCATATGATGTTCCTCAGCTCGGCGCACTACAACTACTCCAGATAGCTGCCCGCGGCGTATTTCATCACTCGCGGGAAGATCATCCCCGCAGGCGGGTCGCTGATCCCCGTATGGTCAATGGTGATGCCGGCGGTGCCGCCCACCGTGAAATCCGTGTCCGCACAATTCAGCACGCTGCCTCGAACCGTCGTGGCGGTCGTTCCGCTGAAGTCCATCTTACTGGCGTAAATCGATCCGCCAATGGTCCCGAAGTTGCCGAGGAAGTGCACCTCGTACCCGGGGGCCAGCAAGAACGATCCGTCTAGGCTGCGCAAGCCGGCGAATTGCGGAAGGTCAGGCAGTTGGGAGACCGATTGCGCACTGCAGTTGCCGTTGAACACAATGTTATGATGCGCGAAATCTGTGACATTTGTTGGCGGCTCCACGACAATGACGCCGATGATGTCGGCGCCGCCCGCGAAGCGGACCTCATTGGGAGACTCGATGTACACCACGCCGCGGATGGTGCAGCGGCCGCTGAACATCGGGTTCGTCCCGGCGACAATACGAACGTTCTCCAGGTAGCAGTCCGACGACGTATTCGTCGAAGCGTCCACGATTGTCGTGGCATAGGGTTCGAAGATGCTTGTGTCCACCGCAGGGAAGGGCGGCTCGCGCACCCCGATCCGGATGTCGCCCTGGATGTTGCTGTTGCCCTTGTAGCTCACGGTGCCGGCAGGATTGGTGATGGCGGCGTCGCCGCTGATCAGCACGTGACCCGTGATGTCGATCGGGTCGAGCGTCACCATGGTGGTCGAAAGCACCGACCCTTCCTTGGGATCGTTCAGACCGATGATCCGGGCGTTGCCGAGCATGCGGATGCGGCTCTTGGAAGCCACACCGAAAGTCGTCAGCAGCGACATGTCGCGTTCGGCTCGGAACCGCAATCGGAGCGTCTGGCGGCACTCGTTGAACGTTCCCTCGCTCCAGACGTAGTAATCGTCGTGGCTCGTCGCGTAAATCATCATGCGCGTCCGGGCCGTTCCTTCGGGCAACGTCACCGACAGCGCCGGCACCGTCAGACAGTTGGACTGGACGGTGGCCGCCGCTCCTTGGAAGAGCGTTGCCTGATATTGGTTGTTAAGGGCCGCGGCCAGCGCGGCCAGCGTTTCGCCGTAGGTGGTTGTGCCGGCCACGTCCGCCTCAGGCAGGACGCGGCGAGCCAGTTCCAAGCCCATCTCGGATGCGAAGTGAGCGCGGCGGCTGTGTGCATACAGACGCGACGATTCGAGATTGCCGTTGCTGGCGGCAAGGTATCCGACGGCCAGAGCGCCAAACACCGCCACAAATACCAGTGTGACGATCAGGACGGACCCTTTCTGTGTGCGGTTTGTTCTCATGATACACCCCTCTGTCCGCCTCCTAGCGGACTATCACCCAGGAGATCCGTGACACTTCGAGACCTCGATGGGTGACCGAGACGGACACGCGGCACACGTTGGACGTACCGTCGGCTACAGCCAGTGAGAAGTCCCCCGGAGACACCGAGGTCACCGTCACGTGTTGGGCATAGTCGTCGGCGCCCGTCAGCACCACGCCGTCGCCGCCGACCGGCGGCGAGAAGACCTGATCGTCCAGGTCATCCACGTCGTCCGGCGGCATGGTTTCCCCGGCTTCCAGGCCCCAGTGGCCCGGAACCTCGGGATCCGACAGAGGCAAGGTCAGAACCATCTCGTGAATCTCTTCGGCAAGCGCTGCTGCCATGGTCATCCGGCGGCTCTGCTCGATCATCCGCAGCCCCACCGTAAAGGCCTCCAGCAGTACCACGAACACCACGCCGATAATGGCGGCTGCCACGAGGATTTCGACGAGCGTAAATCCTGCGCGGCCGCGGTTCGCAACACGAAGATCGGTTCCCTTGCGACTGCGTTTCACCATCACTTCACAAGCCTCGACAACTGGAAGATCGGCAACATGATGCTGCTAGCCACAAAGCCGACCACGCCGCCCATGACGATGATCATAAGCGGCTCGATCACTGCCGTGCTGGCCTTGATCACGGCCTTCAATTCACGGTCATAAAAATCCGACACGTCTGCCAGGACGTTGGCCAGGCTGCCTGACTCCTCGCCGGCGGCAATCATCTGGGTGACGCCGCGCGGCATGAGCGTAGAGCGCAACAACGTCTGGCTGATCGTCTGGCCCTGCTGAACAGTGTCGCGCACTTGGAGCCACAAATCGCGGTAGTGCAGGTTGCCTGTCACCTTGGCAGTGACGTTCAACGTTTCAAGCATCGGCACACCGGCATTGACCAACTCGCCCATGGTCTTCAGCCCGCGTGAAAGGTATAGACAGTGGAAGAGTTTTTTGAAGACCGGCATGTTGAGCTTCAGCGTATCGAAACAATAGCGTCCGGCATCCGTGCGGCTGAACATGACCAGCCCGATGGCCAGGACGACGGCACCCGCAACGTAGAAGTACCAGAACGTGGTCATCGACCAGCTCAGGCCCAGCAGCAGCTTGGTCGGCAGCGGCAACAGCTCTTCTTTGCCTTCGAAGAAGACCAGAAACTGCGGCAGAATAAACGTGAGCATGAAGATCGTGACGAGGACCGCCATGACGCCGATGATGATCGGGTACAGCATGGCCGCAATGACCTGGCTGCGCGTTTCGAGCTGCTGCGAGAGGTAGTCGGCGATGCGCGACAGAATATGGCTGAAACTACCCGACAGTTCGCTAGCCTGGATCATGTGGACGTAGAGCGGCGAAAACACCTTCGGGTGCGCGGCAACGGCCTCGCTGAACGGCTTGCCGGCTTCGACGTCGTCATAGAGCTGATAGAGCAGCCAGGCGAGCTTCGGGTTGGTCGTTTGTTGCGCCATGTTTTCGAGGGCCTGGGTGATGCTGATGCCGGCCTTGACCATAACGCTCAACTGCCGGGTGACGGCGAGAATATCTCGTTGAGTGATGCGTGCTCCGAGCTGGACGGTCATGAGGGACGCTTTCGGGGCTGCCGGTTCAGCGGCCTGTACAGGTGCGGCGGCAGGGGGCCGAGTTGCACCGACGATCGGCTGCGCGGAATAGGTGGGAGTCGTTGTCATGTCACTGCCTCCTGCTACTGGAGCACCTTGGCCAGGCGGTCCGGGTTGGATGCCTGGGCCAGGGCGGATTCGCGACTGATGAATCCGTTCATATACAGGTCGCGGATCGACGAATCGAGCGACTGCATGCCGAGGGAGCGGTTCGTGGCGATGACGTTGGGAATTTCGAACAAACGGTCCTCGCGGATGCAGTTGCGGACGGCCGGCGTCATGACCAGCACCTCGACGGCGGGCACCATGCCCGGCTTGTCGATGCGCGGGAAGAGCGTCTGGCTGATGACGCCGCGCAGGGTGTTGGCCAACTGGCTGCGAATCTGGTTTTGCTGCTGCGGCGGGAAGAAGTCGATGATGCGTTCGATGGTGCCCGCCGCATCGATGGTGTGAAGCGTCGAGAGGACATAATGCCCCGTTTCGGCCGCCGTGACGGCCGCAGCGACTGTTTCCAGGTCGCGCATTTCGCCCACCAGGATCACGTCGGGGTCTTGGCGAACCACGGTCCGCAGGGCGGCGGCGAACGAGTGGCTGTCGCTGCCGATTTCCCGCTGCTCAACCAGGCACTGTTTGCTTTCGATGCGGTACTCGATCGGGTCCTCCAGCGTGATGATATGCTGCCGCCGCGTCTTGTTGATATGGTCGATGATGGCGGCAAGTGTTGTCGATTTGCCGGAGCCGGTGTCGCCGGTGACCAGGAGCAGGCCGCGCGGCAGGTCCGCGAACGACTGCACGACGGGCGGCAGGTTGAGCTGGTCCAGCACGGGCGTCTTGGCCGGGATGGCGCGGAAGGCTATGCCGATGACGTCCTGCTGGAAGTGGGCGTTGACGCGGAAACGTCCGAGCCCCGCCACGGCGGTTGAGAAGTCCGCCTCGCGGTTCTTCAGAAACGCCGCAAAGCGGTCCTCGCCGAGCATTTCCAGAACCATCTCTTCGAGGCACGCTTGCGTCAGCGTCTCCTCGTCCTCAATCGGGTGCAGCACCGTGTTGATCCGAAGGCACGGACGGTGGCCGACCACCAAGTGAAGGTCCGAGGCCCTCGATTCCAAGGTCCGCGTCAGCAGTTGCTGAAGCTTTGTTACGCGAACGTTCTGTGCATCCTGAACCAGTGTCACGCCAATTCCTTTCCGGGCCCGTTCAGTGGGCCGCTTCCGTCACGCGAAGCACCTCTTCAATGGTCGTATGTCCTTGCCGCATCTTCTCGAAACCATCCTCGCGCAGCGTCACCATGCCTCGCTCGCGCAGCAGCCGGCGAAGTTCCGTCACCGAGGGGTTCGAGGTCACCAGGTCGCGCACCGTGTCGTCCATGATGAGCATCTCGTACAGGGCTACGCGGCCGCAGTAGCCCGTGTTGCGGCACTTGGGGCATCCGGCGCCTCGCATCAACTTCACATCCGTCAGCCCCTGAATGTCGAGGAACTGTTTCAACTCGTCCGAAGGCACGTACTCAGTCGCACAGTGCTTGCAGATGCGACGCACCAGGCGCTGCGCGACGACGGCATTCAGCGACGCGGCGATGAGGTACGGCTCGATGCCGATATTGATTAGCCGCGTGATGCTCGACGGAGCGTCGTTGGTGTGCAGCGTCGAGAGCACCAAGTGCCCCGTCAGGGCGGCCTGGACGCTGATTTTGGCGGTTTCGCTGTCACGGATTTCGCCCACCATGATGATGTCGGGGTCCTGTCGCAAGAGGCTCCTGAGGGCGGCAGCGAACGTCATCCCGATGCGGTCGATCACCTGCACTTGGTTGACGAATCCCAGCCGGTACTCCACCGGGTCCTCCACCGTCGAGATGTTGATGGAGTCGGACTTGAGTTCCTGGAGGGCCGAATAGAGCGTCGTGGTCTTGCCCGAGCCCGTGGGGCCGGTGACCAGAATGATGCCGTGCGGCTGCGCGATCTGCGCGCGGAACATCGCCAAATTGTCGGGGCTGAAACCGAGACGCTCCAGGCCGATCGTGATGCTGCTGTTGTCCAGGATGCGGATCACGCACTTCTCGCCGGCGGTCGTCGGCAGAGTGCTCACGCGGAGGTCCACGACGCCGCCGCGCACCATCGCCCGGATGCGCCCGTCCTGCGGCAGGCGACGCTCCGAAATGTCCAGGTTCGCCATGATCTTGATGCGGCTGATGAGTGCCGCGTGCATGCCCAGAGGAGGCTTCATCATCTCGAACAGCGCCCCGTCGATGCGGTAGCGCACTCGGAGGTTGGTTTCCGAGGGCTCGATATGAATGTCGCTGGCGCCCTGCTTGACGGCGTCGCTGATAATGTAGTTGGCCAGGCGGATGATCGGCGACTCGCCGGCCACCTTCTCCAGGTCCGGCAGTTCGTCCGACTCGGTCTCGACCACTTCGACATCGTTGTCTTCGACGCCGGAGATCAGTTCCTCGACCTGCATGGCCGTT
The DNA here is from genome assembly GCA_964500225.1 of uncultured Anaerolineaceae bacterium. GTDB lineage: Bacteria > Planctomycetota > Phycisphaerae > FEN-1346 > JAACEH01 > JAAYDY01. Next base: position 22,147 of record CAZCOA010000025.1, read on the forward strand.
TCGCCGCGGTCGAACTCGTCGAGCACGGCGGCGATGTCGCTCCGACAAGCCACCACAATCCGGACGCCCATGCCGGTCAAGCGTTTGATCTCGTCGAACAGGAACACGTTGGCCGGATCGTCGGTAGCCACGGTCAGCACTCCGTCGCGGACCTCCAGCGGCAGGACACTGTGGGCGTTGAGCAGGTCCGTCGGCAACCGGTCGAGGACGTCGCGGCTGACCTTGTCGGCGGTCGGGCGGACGAACGGACGGCCAAATTGAAGGGCCAGGCAGCGCATGACCTGCGCCTCGGAGGCCAGGCCTCGCTCGATCAGGACTTGCCCGAGGCGTTTATCGGCGCCTTGCTGGTGCGTCAGGGCCTCGTCGAGGGCCTCTTGTGTGAGCACACCTTCGTCGATCAGAATCTGCCCGAGTTGCTTCCAGCGTGCGTGTCGCGCCGGCGGCAGCTCAATCGCGGCCGTGATGCCGCCGGTGGAAAGATCCACCGAGGCATCGGCTGCACCCAGACGATCCGTGTCACGCGAACATGCCATGGCCTTCGATTCGTCTCCTACCGCAACTTCAGGACGTAAGGTTTTCCATCATGCGTCAGCACTACCTGGCCTGGAGCAATCTCCTTGACCGTAAAGCTGCCGACGGTTTCGCCGCAGTGAACGACCATGCCATTGATGATGGCCGCCTGGTTCCGCTGCGACACCATGCACGTCATCAGTCGCAGTGTTGCAAACTCCTCTGCGATCGGATCCGTTCGGGGTTCGTCGCCGGCCTGAAGCTGGGGGGACGGCGTGCTCTTGACCTCCTCAGCCACATCCTTAGGCGGAGCGAGGAATTGCCGTGGCACTCCGAACACCTCGGCAGGCAGCGACTCTAGAGGCATCGGAGTCGGCTTGTTGCCGCCGGCGAACACGTCAAGTGCCTCGTCGATACAAGTGAATAAGGCGTCGGGCGACTGGGTCGCACGGGACGAGGGCATTAGGCCTGCCTGCATTTCCTGGAGCAGGGCGGCGAGGTCGGGCTTGGTCGGAAGGACGGAGGTGGTGGTGCTCGCCGCCATGGCGGTTGCCGGCCCCTTCTTGCGGACAATCTGGACCACGACCACAACCGCCCCGATTGCCACGAGAACGGCCAGGATCTTCAGCTTCTTGCGCTCGCCCTGGTCGAACGTCATGCGACCGCGCGACGATGAAGCCGATTGTGTTTGTGTTCGTGCGCCAGCCATACGATCCTTCTCCAGCACCATCAGTCCTTGCAGTACACGTTCAAAATCAAGCTTGCGTCCACCTCGTCGTCGGCGTCGCCAACTGTCACCAGTTTCAGCGACTCCACCTTCGTAACGCCCGGCAGCCGCTCTATGGCCAGGAGGAACTTGTAGACTCCCGTGAAGGGGCCGCGCAGGCCCATCTCGATTGGGAGCACTCTAAAACCGTCCTGACGGCGGTCTTGCTGAGTCTTGATGCGCTGAGTCTTCAGGCCGGCTGCGTCGGCGATCACCCAGACCTCTCGCAGAATCACGTCGATCTCGCCCTGGCGCGGCAGGCTGCCCTCGAACGCTTCAACGGCCCGCGTCAACCGCTCCAACTGTTGCTCGGCGCCGGCGAGTTTGGCGGTCTCGACTTCAAGCAACTGAAGCGTTGTTTGACGCGTCTGAAGCTCCTGTCGCTCGTTGGCCATTGCCTCGTTGCGAGGCCGCACGTGCAGGAAATAGAACCCGCCGAGTATGCCGATCAGTACCAAGGCGGTGGCATAAACGCGAAGTGGCACGCGCGACGAGGCCGCAAGAGCGTTGCGTAGGGCGGTCAGGTTCACGATCGCACCTCCCCGGCATCGTCCGAGCGGCTCATACGCAAGGCGTCGTTGCTCAACTGAAAGGTAATTTCAAACCGGCGCAGGACTCTGTCCTCGAATTTCCGGTCCTCGCTGTACGATAGCTCGACGTTGTTGAAGTAGCTGGAATTGGCCAGGGCGGCGATCAAGTGGGCCGCCTCCACGTCGGTCGGCGCCACGCCGACGAGCCGAAGAACGGTCTCTTGGTGTTCGATCTGCTTGGTGGCCGTGGCCGCCGGGCGATTGCCTCCGGCGGTCGCGGCGACAGGCAGCGGCTGGCCAGGCGCGCCGTTCGGCTGCGCCGACACGATGGTCTTGACCGTCCGTTCCTCGATCGACAGGCTGGATAGGGTCGTGTGGGCCGGCAGGGCCCGCACCACCTCAGCCACCACGCGGCTGCGGGACACGCCGATCAGGAGTCGCGCGGACCGCGACGCCCGCTCCAGCACGGCGTCGCGTCGCTGCTTGATGCCTTCCCATCGCGCAAACCCGGCGGCGGCCTCGGCCTCGCGGCGTTCGATCTCCTGACGCCGACTCTCGACACGGTCCGACGCCAGGCTCAGGCAGACCGACAGCGCCACCAGTGGCACAAGGACCGCGGCTGCAAGCAACGCCGACAACAGGTTCGCGTGGCGAGCACGCTTGCCCTGGGCGTAGTCTTCAGGAACGAAATTCAGTACCTGCACGGCTCACCCCTCAATTGACCATGGCGCCGAAAAGGCTCAGCCCGACGGCGGCTGCCATTTCCGGCTCGGGACGACGATCGGCCGGCGCGGCCTGGCTCTCCCCGGCCGGCAACTCGATGCCCGCGAACGGATCGCCGATCTGGGCCGGAAGGCCCAGCCGATTCGCCAGCATCTGGCAGAAACCGTAATCGTTCGCCTGAGGCCCCACGAACACCGCCTTGTCCACTCCGTGGGGATTCACGGTGCTCGAAAAGTAGCACAAGCCCGACAGAATCTCTTCGACATAGTTGTCCAGCGTCGCGCCCGCGAGCTGGTACGGCAGCGAGGCCGCCGGCCGCGGCGCCTGCGGAGCCGCGGTCATCCGGCTGTTTAGCATGACCGTATCCGTCTGGTGCTTCATCATCAGGGCCTGCTGTTCGCAGAGCTCGTTGAACGGGCGCCCCGTCTGGGCCGCCGCGGCCTCCAGAATATCGTGGACCCCCGTGCCGATGGTCCGGGCAAACCGCATTTCGCCCTCGTGCATGATGAGTAGATGCGTCGCCCGCTTATCCAGGTGGGCCAGCATGAACGTGAAGCCCGTCTCGTCGCGACGGCGTCCCAGGTAGCTGAAGGCATGGCCGACGGCCAGTGGCAGGACGTTGATGCCGACCACCATCAGTCCGAGCCGCTCCGCCATGTGCAACTGTCGCTCCACGACGGCGCGCGGCACGGCAAACACGATGTGGTCCGCCTGGCAATCGCGGCCGCTGGTGGCGAAAATCTCCACGTGCCGCATCACCGTGTCGGCGACCGGGCAGGGGAGTCGGTCGGCGAGGGTCGTCGCAATGGCCTCGTCGAGTTGCTCCTGAGGCATAACCGGCAGCCGGACATGATGCACAGACACCTGGTCGCCCGGAAGAGACATCGCGATACGATAGCCCTGGAAGTGGTGCTCCTTCAGCAAGCGTCCGAGGTGGGCGCGAACGTCCTCCTCGCCGGCGTCAGGGGCCCATGTGTGGGTGGCCCGGCCCACGACGCGCAGCCCCTTCTCGGTGGACTCGAGCTGGACGGCGCGAACGCCGTCGCCCGAGAGGTCCACGCCGATCGGGTTCACCTGTCGTCCTGACTTCGCGGCCATGGGCCGTTCCTCCACTGCAAATCAACAAGCAGGGGATCATCCCCTGGCGCAAATGCCGAAGGACGATCCCCTGGATCGCTCGAAAGCGTGGTCCAACTGACCGGATCGACGCACGTTCGGCAGCCCGACCGCCTTCATCGAGGCTCGTAGCTTTGCGCAGCCGCCTTGCGGCAGCCTTGCCTTTTCGGGTGCATCAGACCTCAGCCGATCCTTCCGCTCGCTCTAACGACCGACCCCGAGGATCCGTTCCCTCGGGCCATTGCGTAGGGCTATCATCGTCAGGCGAGCGACATTTCTTTATCCGGATTACCCATACTACCACGTTTGACGTCTTCGGCTTCGGCCCAGTTTGAGTCTATACATCGCCAAACGCATGTCAAATGCTGCCGCAAAGCAGAACTTGACGCACTAGCCATGGAATCGCAAGTGCATATTGCCCCATCACTTAGGATAACTCAAAAGTCTCTTTTGGAAAAACTTAAATCGGCTCCGACCAACAACATGGAGGCGTAAAACAGGCCCATTTTCGGAGAGGCCCATGGGAAGTTAGGTCATCTGGCGGCTCTTGGTCTATACGAAGTCGGCCAGCACGCTATCGGCTACGGGCAGCGCAGCAGGGGTCAGTCGGACGTGTCCATCGGCGACTTCCAGCAGGCCGAGGTCGCGGTGCCTTTTAATCGGTTCGGCAAAGAGATACAGAGGAGCGAATCCGGTCTGCCGCTCGAACGCCGCGATGTCGAATCCCTCCAGCAGTCGCAGGCCCAGGATGGCCGTCTCGCGGGCCCGACGCTCGCCCGTTAGCCGCTCGCTCTCGGCTACGGGACTCGCACCGGCCTGGACGCGACGCACATACTCGGCGACATCGGCAATCCGGGTTTCGCGGACGCCGCCGACATACGATGTGGCGGCCGGGCCAAGGGCAAGGTAGGAATGATTATGCCAATAGGCCAGATTGTGGCGGCACCGGCACCCGGGGCGTGCGAAGTTCGAGAGCTCGTAGTGCTCGTATCCCGCGGCAAGGAGGATGTGCCGAGCGGCCATCTGCATTTCTGCATATGTCGCATCGGGCAGGGGGGCCAGATCGCCTGCAGCGACGCGTCGCCCCAGCGGTGTGTGGGGCTCGATGGACAGACCGTACACACTCAGATGCTCCACGTCGCATGCCACGGCGGCGCGCAGGTCCGACAGCCACTGGTCGAGGGGCTGTCCGGGCACGGCGAACATCAGATCAAGCGACACGTGCCGGATGCCGCGGCGACGCAACAGGTCGAGGGCCCGCAGGGCCTCGTCGGGCCCGTGAATGCGGCCGAGGGTGGCCAAGGTCTCCGGGTGGAACGACTGTACGCCCAGGCTGACGCGGTTCACGCCGGCGTTCTGCATGGCGTCCAGGAGGGCATCATCCAGCACGCCAGGGTTGGCTTCAACGGTGAATTCGGCGGCGTCACGGCCGGCAGTCTGAGATCGCTGGGTAATGAACCGTCGGCGGAGACCGTCCAGAAGACGCCAAAGCAAGTCACGGGGCAGGGCGGTAGGGGTGCCGCCGCCTACATACAGCGTCCGCAGCGGCGTCTCGGGCAGGGTACCCCCCTCCTGCTCCACCGCGGCCACATATGCGGCCATAAGATTCTGTGTTGCCCCAGCCAGCGAGTAGAAGTCGCAGTAGTCGCATTTGCGAACGCAGAAGGGAACATGAACGTACAGACTCCGGGGCGTTCCCGCGTCGGCGGACTCTGTTTCAACTCCGTGCTGGCCTAGGCCTGTTTCCATTTCGACGTCGCTCCCAGAGTCTCCGAACACACAGACGTACAGCAATCAGTAACCGCAAGCATTATGGTCTCCCCAGCGGCGGCGCCAAGCCGGGTTCTCATGACCTACGTTGGGCGCGGCGCATCTGGAAAGCTCCACTCTACAGTCAAGCCACCGCCGCTACAATGAGCCTACAATCATCTCTGTGAGGCGGCAGTTACGTCCCGCGTGTTGCTTTTGGCCCTCGCTGCGGCGTGCGCGGTTGCGGCGGCGCGCAGGGCACCGTTAACGGCACCCACCGTATCATAGCGACAGGACAGGCACTGCACGAGGCCATGCTTGACGAGGAGAAGCCGCGTGACTTCCAGTGGCTGAGCGGCAACGCCTGCGTGGCCTCGAGGAGGTCACTCTGACCGCACCAGCGCCGGACTCAGCTTGCGGCGTGCTCATACGCAAGGTTGAGGTGGTCGGCACGGCTGCCAGAACCGAGTGGCGGCCCCCGGCGTTCTCGCCGACGGCGGAAGAGGTGCGGCCGGATGCGTGTCGCCTTGATCTCGGTCAGATTCGGCGATCTGGAAGCACAGTAGGAACCAGGACAAGGCAAAAGAGCCCCACGTGGGGATAGTCCGATAATATATGTTATGTTGCGCTGCGTTGGTGGGGCAAATGCACTGGCGAGTATTGCTCGCATGTGCCTGGACCGTCGCCGCGTCAGAAAGCGTTATCCATGAAACCGGTGTGCACGCGGCCATGCTGGAAGGCGTCGCTGGCCATGATCCGCGTGTGGAGCGGGATGCTGGTCTTGATGCCGTCCACCTGGAACTCGGCCAGGGCTCGTTGCATGCACGCGATGGCTTCGCGACGGGAGGGTTGGTGCACGATGAGCTTGGCAATGAGGGAGTCGTAGTTGGGCGGAATGCGATAGCCCTCGAAGCACTGGGTGTCGATTCTTACGCCGGGGCCGCCGGGCTGTCGGAAGCGAGTGATCAAGCCGGGGCTGGGGCGGAAGTTGTTCTCAGGGTCTTCGGCATTGATGCGGCACTCGATGGCATGGCCGTACTGGCGGATGTCCTTCTGGCGGATCGAGAGCGGCTCGCCGGAGGCAATGCGAATCTGCCACTTGACCAGGTCCACGCCGGTGACCATTTCGGTGATCGGGTGCTCGACCTGGATGCGGGCGTTGACTTCGAGGAAGTAGAACTTCTGGCTGGCATCGAGGATGAACTCGACGGTGCCGGCGCCCACATAGTTGGCTTCGCGGACGATGCGGACGGCGGCCTTGCAGATTTCCTGCCGCACGGCGTCGTCAAGGTTCGGCGCGGGCGTCTCTTCGACAAGTTTCTGGTGCCTCCGCTGGAGCGAGCAGTCACGTTCGAAGAGGTGCACCGTGTTGCCGTGGGCGTCGGCGAGGATTTGCACCTCGATGTGGCGCGGGCGCTCGATGAATTTTTCGATGTAAACGGTCCCGTCCTTGAAGGCAACCTCGGCTTCGCTGCGGGCCTGTTTGATGGCGCTGGTCAGGTTGATGTCGTTGTGGCTGACGCGCATGCCGCGTCCGCCGCCGCCTGCGGCCGCCTTAATGATAACCGGATAGCCGATGGCGTGGGCGACGTCGAGTGCCTGCTGTTCGTCGGCCACGGGACCGTCGCTGCCGGGGACCGTCCAAGCCTTGGCCCGCTTGGCGATGTGTCGGGCCTGGATCTTGTCGCCCAGGGCACGCATGGCATCGACGCTGGGACCGATGAATTCGATGTTGCAACTGCGGCAGATTTCGGCGAAATGCGCGTTTTCGGCCAAAAAGCCGTAGCCTGGGTGAATGGCCTCGACATCGGTTACCTCGGCGGCCGAGATGATCCGAGGAATGTTCAGGTACGACTCGGCGGGACTTGGGCCGCCGATGCAGACGGCCTCGTCGGCCAGGTCGAGGTACCCGGCATCGCGGTCGGCGGTGGAGTAGACGGCCACAGTGCGGATGCCGAGTTCACGACAGGCGCGGATGATTCTCAGGGCGATTTCGCCGCGGTTGGCGATGAGTATTTTGCTGAACATGGCATCCTCTGGCGGCAGGCGGCAGGGGCCCCCTGCTCTGCTGTCATGAGTGTCGCTCGGACGCGACCGGCTGGCGCCGTGTTGTCGCGTCGGTCATTGCGGCTCTACAAGGAAAAGAACTTGGTCGAATTCCACGGTGGCCTCGTTGGCGACGCAGACCTTGACGATCTTCCCGGCGACACCGGCCTTAATCTCGTTGAATACCTTCATGGCCTCGATGAGGCAGACGACGGTGTCCTCGCCGACGGTGCTGCCGACAGTGACAAACGGCTCGCTATCGGGGCTGGAGGCGGCATAGAAAGTGCCGACCATGGGAGACTTGATCTTCAGGTAATTGTCGGCCTGGGGGGGCGCCGCAGGGGCGGCGGGAGCAGGTGCGGGCGCCGCCACGGAATGGTAGACCGGCTGAGCCGCGGGGGCGGCAGCCAGGGCCGGCATGGGCATCTCCGGCGGACGTTTGCTGAGCCTTACGGACAGGTCGCCGCACTCGTATTCGAGTTCGACGAGGTCGTTGCGGCCCATCAATTCGATCAGTTCCCTCAGGGCCTCGACATCCACCAGGTCGCGGGCACCGTGGCGTTGTGCCTTGGCGTCGGCCGTCTTGCCGTCTTCCATCGTTGGTCTCCATTCAAACGGACACTCTCAGCGTTGCAGCGAGAGGACGACCTGGTCGAGCCTCTTTGGCAAACGGGAAAGGACCCTGCGGCCCTTCCCCGTAATGAGCACATCGTCCTCGATCCTGATGCCATACCGTCGGGGTACATAGTGCCCGGGTTCGATCGTCACGATCATTCCGGGCTCCAGAACCACGTTTTCCGGCGTCCGTGCCGATAATGAGGGCCCCTCGTGAACTTCGCGGCCGAGGCCGTGCCCGGTACCGTGCCCGAAGGTCTTGTGATACCCGCGTTCGATAAGGACCTGCCGAGCGGCCCGATCGACATGGGCTACCGGGACACCAGGCCCGGCGGCCAGAATGGCCGCTTCCTGGGCCGCCAAAACCGCTTCGTACGCCCGGCGGATTTCGGGGCGGATTTTAGCCGAGAGAACCATACGTGTCAAGTCGCATCTGTAGCCGCCCACGGATGCCCCGAAATCCACCAGAAGGGGCGATTCGGCGGTCAATCGGCGGTTTCCGGGGCGGGCGTGCGGCCGGGAGGCGTTGGGCCCGACGGCACAGATGGTGTCGAAGGCCGGACCGTCGGCCCCATGCTGCCGCAGGGCGTATTCGAGTTCGGCGGCAAGCTGGATTTCGGTCATGCCGAAACGAATTCGGGCCAGGAAATCGCTCCATGCGGCTTCGGCGACCCGCAGGGCCCGTTCGATGGCCTGGATTTCGGTGGGGTCCTTGTGGAGCCGCATTCTCGTAACAGCCCCTGCCAGGGGGGTCAGCCCCCCTGCCCCTAGGAGTCGCACGAGGGTCCGTCGTAGGGCCACCGCCATGGTATCGGGGTTGAAGGCGATGGGGCCGTCCAGATGGCGGCCGAGGCGGGCCAGTTCCTTGACGAGCGACTGCGTGCGAAGCCGCACCCGAAGGTGCGGGCAGTCGGCGGCGGCGTCTTCGGCGTAGCGGAAATCGGTAATCAGGGTGGCTTTTCCGCGTGCGGGCACGAGAAGCCACGAATCAGCGCCGCCGAACTGGGAGAGATAGGAGGTTTCCACGGGGCTGTCGGCCAGATAGGCGGCAGCGCCGGCCTCGCGGAGCGTCCGCTGGAGGCGTGCGAGGCGATCCTGTGAGGCAGCGATAAGCGAGCGACGGTTCATGGATGGTTCTTCTCCCAGTCGGATGGCCTGGATGATGGGCTGCGGGCTCCCGGCGGTTCACCCCTGCCACAGGTCGCCACGGACGAATCGTATCAGGACCGGTCCGAAGACAACAAGGATGGCAGCCAGGAAAATGAGCATGGACGGCAACAGCAGCTTGACGGTTGCCTCGCCGAGGGTTTTCTCGGCTCTCATGGATCGGTACATCCTGAGGAGGTTGGCCTGAAGGAGTAAGACCTGGGCCAACGGAGTGCCGAGCTGTTCGGCCTGTAGGACGGCGGCGATGATACTGTTGAGGGTTTCGACGGGAATTCGCTCGCCGAAATGCTGAAGGGCTTCCTGGCGGCTGCGGCCGAATTCGATCTCGCGGACGACAATGCCCAACTCCTGGTTGAGGGGCTCGTCGGGGTTCTCGGCGACGACGGTTTTGGCGGCCTCGTAGAAGGTGGCGCCGGCCTGCATCGTCATGGACAACAGGTCGAGCGCGTAAGGCAACTGAATGTTGATCTCGCGGAGGCGGCGAGAGGCCCTTCCGGCCAGCAACTGGCGGCAAACGAAGTACCCGGCGACAAAGCCGATGAGGGCGAAAACCAGAGAGACGGGCGAGATGAGCTTGATGTCCATCATGACACACTGAAACAGGACGAGGAAGACGGCGCCGATGATCCCCCAGAGGAAGCATAGGGTAAGGTACTCGTCCGGGGAGTAGCCCTTGGGATTGCCGGCGGCCAGGAGGTGCCGAAGGATCCTGCCCCTTTCTTTCGGAGGAATGATTCGCCGGGCCATTTGCAGGAAGGGCCAGAGAACCAGTTGCAGCTCGGGCACGTCGAAGACGGTGTTGCGTTGAAGGTTGTCCACGTTGACGCGAAAGGCGGCCTCGTACTGTGCCTGGTCCACGGGTTTGAAGAAGCCGATGACGACCAAGGCGCCGCCGAGAAATGCCGTGATAAGCATGATGAACAGGTATAGGGTCACGTCGCGTCCGTCCTAATACTCGAAGTTGATGATCGACCGGATCCAGAAGAATCCCATGACATCCAGAAGAATGACCACAGCCAGGACGGCCTGGCCGTGGACGGTCTTGAACAAGAGGCCGACGCCCGGGGGATCGATGATGCCGTAGATGAGCATGACGACCAGGGGCATGGCGGCCATGAAAGCCGCACTGGTCTTGCCCTGTGCGGTCTGGGCCTTGATTTTTTCCTCCAGCCGTGTGATCTCGCGGAGGGATTCGCCCAGGCGGTCGAGTGTTTCGGGGATGTTCCCACCGCGCTGACGGGTGGTCTTGAGGGCGGCAAAGAGGAGTCGGAAGTTGTGGCTCTTGATGCGGCGCCCGGCGTTTTCCAGAGCGACATCGAGGCTGGTGCCGTGCTCGACCTCGCGAAGGATGAGTCCGAATTCCTGTGAAAGCGGCGGCTTGCTGTGGTCCTCGATGAGGCGGAAGGCTTGCGGAAGGTTCAGGCCGGCTCGGATACCGTTGGCCAGAGTAATGAGCCCATCCATGAGCTGCTTCTCGAGAGCGGCGCGGCGGCGAGACACCATGAGGCGCAAGACAACGATGGGGCCTCCGATACCTGCCAAGGCTGCGAACACGGCTGCGATGACAACGTTGGAAACCATGAGGATCAAGAAAAACAGCAGTGCCGTCAACGCGGCTACGGTAATGATGATCGACCGCGGCGCGGTGTTCAGGATGAAAAGCTCCGACAAGACAACGGCCATGTCGGCTTCCGCGCGGGCCAATCTGCGGGCGGCGACGGCGTGAACCGGCAGCACCATCAGAAACACGGCAAAGCCCATCATCAAAGCGCTCAGCAGTGCGAGCATGTCGGGAGATCCCTGTCAAGAGCCGCGTCAGGCGAAGCTGTCGGCCGTCATGAGTCCTTTGGCAATCAGATCGCGGGCAAACGTCGGAATATATCCAGTGTGAACAAGCAGGCCGTGGCGGCTTTCTCGGCCCGTCTTGTTGAGCGTGAAAATGTGTTCGACGATGATGTTGCCAACGTCCTGGTCGATGGCCACGACCTCGCTGATATGGGTGACCTTGCGTGCACCGTCGGCGAACCGCGACAGGTGCACAACCATATCGATGGCGGTGACGATCTGTTCGCGGATGGCGCGGACAGGCATTTCGACGGCCTCGAGGACGAGCGTTTCGAGGCGTTTCATGGCGTCTTCGGGACCGTTCGCATGAATGGTCGTCAGGGATCCATCGTGGCCGGTGTTCATGGCCTGGAGCATATCGAGGGCCTCGGGGCCGCGGCACTCGCCGACGATGATGCGGTCGGGCCTCATGCGGAGGGAGTTCTGAACCAGGTGACGGATCGTGTAAGCGCCTTTGCCCTCGACATTGGCCGGCCGGGTTTCCATGCGGACGACGTGTTCCTGCGAGAGCTGCAACTCCGCCGAATCTTCGATCGTAATGATGCGTTCGTCGGGGCTGATAAAGTTCGATAGCACGTTCAGCAGCGTTGTTTTACCTGAGGCGGTACCGCCGGACACAAGGATGTTCTTGCGGCCGGCGACGCAAGCCTGGAGGAACCGGGCCGTCCAGGGCGTCAGGCTGCCGAACTCGACGAGGTCGTCGATCGTGTACGGCTTTTCGGCGAACCGGCGGATAGTCAGCAGCGGTCCGCTGAGGCTCAGCGGCGGGATGGTCGCGTTGACGCGCGAACCGTCGGGCAGCCGGGCATCCACGATCGGGGTGGACTGGTCGATGCGTCGCCCGATCGGCGTGACGATCCGCTCGATGACGGTCATCACGACCTCGTCGCTGAGGAACTTGCGGCCGGTGTTGCGGATGACGCCGCCCTCATCCACATAGATGCGATCACGGCCAACGACCATGATTTCCGTGAGGTGAGGCATATCGAGCAGGTCCTGAAGAGGGCCGAGCCCAAGAACCGTATCGAGAATTTCCTTGGTAATGTAGGACCGGACGATGTGCTCCCAGAGTCCTCCGGTGATCTGGTCTGCGATGCGGTCGAACTGGCCGGGGAACTTGTCTTCCACGAGGCGCAGGTCCTGCTTGATCCGCGAGCGGTCGCCGCTGACGCCGATGGCGTTCTTCAGGATGCGGACAATGCGTCCCACGGCCTCTTCGCTGCGATGGTCGGCGATCTCGGTCGCATCGGAGAACACGCTGTTCTGGCGCGGCTTGACCGTATGGCCGAAGCTGATCTCGTCGGTGATGCGTCTCTTGACGTAGTCCTCGACGATGGCCCATCCGGTAGCGTCCTCGATGTTGTCAATCTCGTCGTCGAGAATGTTGCGGAGATGCTCGCGGATGTGGGCTACATAGCGAGGATCGTCCTTGGCGGAGGCCTCGATGGTGCGCAGGTTCAGCCGATGGAGCAGTTCCTGGTGAATGCGGCACTCCAGTTCGAGGACTTCGGCCAGAGGATCGCGTCGGCGGACCGAGAGAGTCGTGGCGGCTTTCTGCTCGCTCTGCTCCAGCAGATAGATGGAGAATTCGCCGACCTTGAATTCCTCGCCGGGGCTGAGCGGCACGCGGCTGCCCACGGGGACATTCTCGCCGCGGATGATGGTGCCGTTGAGGCCGAGATTCTCAACGTAGTAGGCGCCGTTATCGATGACCACCTTGGCATGATGCCGTGAGACGAAGGGACTGGGCAGCGCAAGGGTGTTGTCATCGTCGCGGCCGATCGTGACCTCGGTCAGACCGTCAATAGAAACGATCTGCCGAGCATCGGTGAACTGGCTGTATGCGATCAATTGCATGGTCGCGCCTTCATCGGGTGGAGCCTGTCACGACACCGGGGAACCGGGTCTGGAGCAGTTCGAGAACGTCCGCCGGGATCTCCTTGTTGGGTTCGCTGGCCCTTTGGGTAGCGGGTTCACGCTCAATGGTGAAATCGTGATCCATCCGGGTGCGTTCGAGGAACGTGAGCCACTGGGCCGTCTTGTCACCGAGAACAATCGTGATGGACTTCACGTTTTTCTTCTGATCGTCGCTCGGATTGGCCAATCCGTTGATAAGGCGCACCTGGACGTGCTGAAGGAGCCGTAGCGGCTTCGTTTGGCTCCGGTCGTTGGGATCCTCGCCGAGGCGGAAATTGCCGATGAGGGAGACGACGGCCCCGACATCGAGGGACTGGCCAAGGCCCCGCTGCGAATCGACACGGATGGCGCGTTCTTTGCAACCGGGTGGAATGTCGGGCAGCGTGGCCGTGTCGACGCCGGCCTCGAAGGCGGTCGAAAGCAGCGGTTCGCCGGGCAACAGGGTGCGTGTGGGTGTCCGGTCGATGCAGATATTCAGGCTGCCGAGAGTCACCAGGCGCGGTACGGCGTCGTAAAATTCCTTGGAGACTTCGACCTTGCCGAGATAGCTTTCGGCGAGGGGCTGGTTGGTGGCCACACGCTGTCGCACGTAATAGACAGTGACCTTCTCGCCCACCTTGCTTTCCTCGACCTTCTTGATGTGCAGGAAGCCCATAAGGGCGGCGACGGCCCCGCAGATGACGCCCGCAAGCATCAGCCGCGTGTTGGTGAACGGACTCTGTGACTGCGATGCCATGAGTTCTCCTCGTTGGTTTGGATGTCTAGTCCAAGCAATCGCTACCGGATAGGCTCTACTGTGGCGCATCCAGCACGGCGATCACCGACTCGGCGCCTCCGGCCCTGGACCGGACGGTCGCCATCCGCATGGATCGACCTCGGCGAAGCACGAGGGTCGTGCTGTCATCATCCTTGGGCGACCGCACGTCGCACGACCATCCGTCCGCGGCGCCCTGCGAGCGGAGAAAGTCCACCACGGTCCCGGCGGATTGCGGAGCACGGATCAACAGCAGCGTATCGCGGTCGCCGACAGCCCCGGCGGGTACGCTTGCCAGTACGCGCCACCCCTCCCCCAGGGGAAGGTCGTCCGGAACATCGACCGGCCCGCGGTCCGGAAATATGGCCGCCAGGCGGCTTGCGGCCCGGATCCGCTGGGCCACATCGGGATCCGCCGGCGTCCCATCCTCGTCGTCGGCGGTGGCGGCATCGGCCATCTGGGCCTTGGCGAGAAACCGCAGAAGGCCGCCGAGTCGCTCCATCCCCGGGTCGGTCGCCGCCGGCGCCGCATGTTGAACTCGCCGTGTCGGCGGATTGCTCGTAGGCGCGTCCGGCTGCGGTGACGGCGGTCTCGACAGCCGCCCGGCAGTCAGCAGAGCCGCGCCGCCGATCACGATTACCGAGACAGCCACAGTGCTCGCCCAGGCCAGGGCGACCACCAGAGGCCGCCGGCCGGCGGTGGGCGATCTCCCCTGCCCTGACTCTTGCCGCGACGGCAACGGCGGATTATCAGACATCTGCTTGTCCACGTCAACGTCCTTTGCCCAACTGGCCGATCACTGCGGAAGGACGGCGTTGGGGGCATTCCAGTTGGGCAACCACTCTTCACTGAACCAGTTGTGTAGCACCTCGTCGCGCACTCGCTTGAACTCGTCCGGCACATCGGCCAGCTCGTCGTGGAAAATCCCGTTGATTTCCTGCATGGGGCCGTACTGGGCGAAGTACCAGAGTCGCAGATGCGCTATCGGCCAAGTGGAACTGTCCATCTGATGACGGCCGCGGATCTCGGAGGAGAGAAACCTGACGATCTCGGCGGCTTCGAGAGTGCGTCCGCGCCGAACCACGTGCCGTCCTGGAAGATTGTTCCAGATGGTCCGGAAAAATGCCTGGGCCTGTGCGTTGTCGGTCATGCCATAGGCATCGTCGCCGGCCTCCTTGTAGAGGTATTCCAGTGCCTCGCCGGAGCCCCGGGGGCGGTTGCTGGTATCGACCGGCGTGCCGATGGGCCCGCTGGCCGTCGGATCCCAGTCGGACCAGTAGGCCACCGCGTCGTCCCAGTCGTGCCACCACTGGTTGATGTTGCGCCAGAGGTCGTAACGCGAACGCACGAGGGTGTCCTGTTTGGTCCGCATGCCGAGAGCCATGTAGCCGCCGAGGGCCATGATGAAGAGCAGGATGGGGATCATCAACAGGAATTCGACCATGGCGCCGCCGGGCCGGGTCTTCCGGCGGGCTGGCGCGTGATTGTAAGCGGTACGTCTCATGGCTTCCATCCCTGTCATGGCGGCTTCCAGGGCCACTGAACGGCGATCAGTGGCTGATCAACTCGATGAAGTCTGCGTCGTACTGTTCCAACATCGACCGCACGGGTTCGAGCTGGTCCGCGTCGAGTTCCTCGCGGGCCAGCGTGGCGTTATTTGGAATGCCGTCCTCGATCATATCAAGGCACTCGTCCCAGTGATTCATCTTGACCAAGTGCGTGCGCCAGTTCTGTGCGAACAGGTCCCAGCTCGTAAGATTGAACACCTGCGTCTGACCGTAGCAGACCAGTTGGCCATTGGTAGTCAGCGGATTCGCGAAGATGCCCGGTACGAATGGGCTGCGAGCCTCATGATAGGCGAAGCCGATGAAGCTGAAATACTGGAAGATGTGGTCGTCGGTGCTCTGCTGGTCGTCCTCGTTGGAGGCGTTGCTCCGCGAGCTACCGCTGCGCTGCTCGTTCTGCGGGCAGGCGTATTGCGCCAGCAGGATCGGCGCGGTTCTGGGCGGCTGACCGACCGGCGGCAGATAGCGCCGGTGCAATTCCGTGTCGTAGGCGACCTCGGCCCCGTCGAACCGCCAAAGATTGTTGCGGTAGTAGGTTTCGTTCTCACTCGGGTCATAGGGCCAGTCGCTGCCGTCCTCGTGGATGGGCGGATGGTCGGCATAGATGCCCAGCTGTGGGTAATGGTAGGTCTCTTGCTCGGTGCTACGGTACCAGAGATCATGACGTGCGTCGGCGCCCTGTTCAGGCGTGGTCGCGCGGGTGTAGCCGTTGGGCGCGCGACGGAAACCGGACACGCTGTGCTGCACCTCTCGTGGATACTTCGGATTCCGCAGCGTCGTGTTGCTCAGAAACTCGGGTGTCCCGTATTCCTGGCGGCTGTCGAAACTCAGCGTGGAATAGTAGGTGCGCAAGACGGTTCCGCCGCTGTTGAAGAACTCGACCAGTTTGTCGTAATCCTCGATGCGGCCATTGGCCAGAGCGACCCTCGCGTCGGGATCACCGAAGAGCATCTCGAACTTTTTGTCGCTGACGGTGCGCATCAGGGACGAGAAACGGCTCAATTCGAACAAGCCCATGGGAGCGGGATCCGTGAACGGCTCTCGCATGTAGCGGAACGGACCGAGAGTGCCTCCGCTGCGCTGGCTGATGTAGTGCTGAAGGTGGTAATAGCCTCTCAACGTGAGGGGGCGGTTGCGTCGCGTGCGGCGCGTCGGGTGGCGCGCATCGCGCATGGGCAGCTTGAAGTTGATGAACTTCCGCCCGGACATGTCGATCTCCTCGACGGGAAGTTCCGGGTAGAACGGCAGGACGAAGGCGACATCGGCCCCGTTCGACCGGCCGACGCGGATGGCTTCGCGCTGGGCCATTTCGGGTGTGATCTCGGCAATCTGGACCGCCAATTCATTCAGGACCAAGCAGCATTGCCACAGAACGCCGTCGTCATAGAGGCAATACTCGTCCATCGGCACGCGGTCGATCATCCTCTGGAGCGTGCGGATCATCTGCTGCT
>CAZCOA010000026.1:0-36945 GCA_964500225.1 uncultured Anaerolineaceae bacterium
CTCTCCGCCAGAGCGTTCACGGGCGGCCTCGACGCGCGTCGAGGCCGCCCGTTTCGTCTATTGCCGCCGATTGTGCCGAAGCGCCCCATGCCCTTACGTCCAGCCCATGGCCTCGGCCATCTCGGCCATCATCGCGAAATAGGCCATCGTGTGGCACGTGCTGCTCATCGGGAGAATCCGAACGCCGTAGCCCGGCACGTCCACGGACGCATCGCCCGGCCGCCAGGGAAGGTCGAACCAGAGAAGGTTCTCGTGATCCGTCAGCGAGGCCGGGCGACCGTAGGGCGACGTGTGAATCAGTCGCACGCCGCGCTTCAGCAGCCGCTCGATCACCGGAACGTTGACCGGCGCGTAGCCCAGGTGGACGGCGACATCGCCGTCGGCCAGGTTGCGCGGAATGGCTTTGCGCAGGTCGCTGAACGAGTGGCCCCACTCCACCGGGTAGTCGCCCTTGTCGGGGATTTCGAGAATCTTCGGATAGCTGTGGCCCACCGCCACCACCCAGACGCGGCGACCGTCGCGGCGCGCCTCGGCCATCCACTGGCCGGCCTTGGCCAGCAGGGGCAACTGCCCCTGAAGGGTGCGCAGGTGTCCTTCGGCGATGTCCAGAAATGATCCGCCGCAGTAGCCCGGTGCCAGCGGCGGAATATACACGTCGCGGTGGAGGAACGGGGCCGTCCACGGTTCGCTGAGGTTATGGTGCTCGACGAGGCTGGCGTTGCGTGCCAGGGCGCCTTCGAGCCAGACGCTCATGTAAATGGTGGGCATGCGTCCGTGACGGGTGCAGGCGCCGATCATTTCGCCCAGAGCCATCCACCCGCGGACGTACTGGTCGAACGGCCGCAACTCGGCCAGCGGCCGCCGCGACTCGGTGCCGTACAGGCCCGCGTCGGCCGGCGCGCCCCCGGTGAACCCGGCCACGCGGCACGACGCGCCGAGACTCTCCAACTCCTCCGGCCGACCGTTGACAAACACCTGGGCCTTGCTGCGCATCAGGCGCATCAGCGTCTGGTCTTCCCGCGGATTCCACGCTCCGGGTCGCGGCAGAGCGATGTAGGCCACGTCGTTTTTCTTCGAAGGGCTCTGGTACGGATCGTGGGTCATGCCCATGAACCCGCCGGCGCGGCCGCTGATTTCGCTCGGCCAGAACGGCGCCACGGCCGGAACGAAGAACCGGCCTCCGGCGAGCATGGGGGCCGCCATCGCCTCGCCCATGGCAATCAACTGCGGCAAGTCCGCGCGAATCGCGCGGATCCGATCCGACACACCCTCCAGATACCGACCGGCCGGCCCCTTGGCCGCCGTCACAGCACGTTTCGTCTTCACGTTCACTCCATCCTGTCCCACCAGGGACATCCCATCCCCCCGCTGCTTTGACGCCCTTCGGCGCCGGCCTCCTGAGCGCGGAACGACATGACGGTCGCCTTCGCCGCCCGATGCCGCGGCAAGCCGACTACAGGTCCTTCACCCGGTGCTTGTACCGTGCGATGAGCCGCGCGTTGAACTCGTCGCCGCCCGGCAGGTTCGCGCTGCGGAAGATGGGCGGCTCCAGGCCGCGCGCCACCATCTCGGCCACGGCTTCGATCACCATGCGGTGCGCGATGTACGCATCCACTTGCGTCGAGGTCGGCCCGACCGGCACATCGAAGCCCTCGACGAAAAAGTCCGCGTCGCCGTACGGGTTCTCGTCGTCGATGCACAAGTCCGCATAGTCAAATACGTGTTTTTTGTTCGGATGCCGGATGTGGTGGTCCTTGGGCAGCTTCTTGCGCCAATCGTTCGACGAGACGGCGATGAGCTTCGCGCCGCGTCGCTTCGCCTCGTCGGCCGCATCGATCGTCGTGGGGTTCATCCCGATGTTGTGGAACAGGATCAGCAGGTCGCCCTTCGACACGCCGTAGTAGCGGATCAGGCAATTGGCGTAGCCCGGCGTTCGCTCGACCTCCAGGTATTTCAGCGCCTGGCAGAACGGGCTGATGTCGTGGCCCATGATCGGGTTGACGTTGGCCAGCCCGCCCGCCCGGAAGAACATTTCGCAGATCATCAGGCACGTGTGCCCGCCGCCGGCGTACACGTGGATCAACCGATCCTCGGCGTAGGCGTCGGCGATCATCGCGCCGGCCTTGCGGAAGTTCTCCGCCTGGTGCTTCTCCACCGAGGCCACCTTCGCCTGAACGTTCGCCAGATACGCTTGTCCTCGCTCCTGCGTTCCCATCCCGTCTTGTCCTTTCCGTCAAGGATTCCTTGTGCTTGCGGACCCGACCTTTCGCGACACCTCGCCGGCCAGGCCATAGAGTTCCAGCGACCGCTTCTGCCAGCCCGACGAACCCACGTACCACTGGTGCCCCGTCACCCCGGGCGACCATCGCCAACCCAGACCGTTGCTCCAGCCGGGACCGGTGAGCTGGTGGCTGCTCAGGCTGTTCCAGAGCACCATCATCCGTTCGTTGAGCATGTCGCGACAGCGCTTGGCCAGCGGCTCGCCCAGCCGCGCCGACAATTTCGGATCCACCAGGACCCGCTCGATCGCGATTCGCGCCTCGCACTCCTGGACGCCCTCGCGGAACGCCTCCAGCCGCGTCGTCGCCACCGGCCCGCCGGGGCCGGGCGCCAGCAACGCGTTGCAGATGTTCAGGTTCATCCAGCGACTCTCAGGAAAACGGTCCCAGACGCGACCGCGCCGCTGGCCGCGCTTGTCCCTGATCACCGGCCAGAAGTCCGCGCCGATGCGCCCCATGCCGCGCTGCCCGCCCGTAATGTTCGATTCCCCCATCTGACGCCATCGCGTCAACGGGTAGCTGTCCAGGTCCGTGTTCCGCTCGTAGGCCACCCGAAGCTGCTCGTACTGCCACCCGTACATCGGCACGTCGCCCCAGGTCTTTCCGTGCGTCAGCACCTGGTCGGCGAACTGCGTGAACCAGACGCACGCCTGATACCCCACCGGCGAGACGCCGTGCAGCAACTGGTTCGGCTCAAAGCCGTTGTGCCCGTGCGACACCCACGGCAGGCCTCCCGACAGGTCCTTCAGCAGTGCCACTTCCTCCTTCGACGGCTGGGCGTCGGTCACCATGCCCAGCATCATGGCGCCTTCGAGCCCGCGCTGCTTCATCCGTTGCCGCAGCGACGCAAACAACGGCTGCCAGATCTCCTTGGCCGCCGGCTCGAAGAACGTGGGCAGGTACGCGCTGTCGGTCTTGCCGGTTTTGGGGTCCACCACCGTCACCAGCGGCCCTGTACCCATTTTCGCCGCCTGCTCGCCGTTGAAACTCCCCACCATCCGCCGGTGACCGCCGCCCTGGCCCGCCGTCGGGTTCTTCTTCGGGATCATGTACACGTCCCACACGTTGAACACCACGATCTTCGGCTTCCCGAGGTGCTTCTCGGCCAGGTCCAGGTACTTGTCCATCACCGTGAAATCGTGCTCGAACCGGTTGTTGCCCTTCTCGATCCACCGCACCATCGACTCGTCATTGCCCAGGTTCGTGTGCGCCAGCAAGGGCACGTACAGCACGCGGCTGCCCGTGCCGCTGATTTCACGGAAGCTCCGGGCGATCAGGTCCCAGTGACGCTCGGACCACAGCGGCACGCCGTATTCCATCGCCAGCGTGTCCGGCGACTGCATCAACTCGACCCATGTCTGCCACCGCTCGACGTCCGGCAGCGACCAGTCGGCCACCGTCAACTCCACCGGCACCGTCACGGGCTTCTCGCCCGTTGCCGCGACGGTCACGGTCCCCTTGTAGAGACCGGCCTTGGCCGATTTCGGCACGTTGACGGTCACCCACACCGGCACCACCGAGGCCCCCTGCGGCGCCGCGTCCAGCAGCATGTCCATGAGCGTCACGCGCGAGCGGTAAGGCGGCGTCTGCTGGAAGTACGTGCTGTCGGTCAGGTGCTCGTCGCCCCAGGCCGCGGCGTACCGCAGCCGCACCGCCTCGGCCGGAATCGAGCCGCCCGGCCCCGTCAGAGCCGTCGCCTTGGCCGACAGGCCCGCCAACGGCTTCGTCGATCCGACGACCACCTTGCCGCTATAGGAGCCGTTGGCCGCGCCGGCCAGCACGATCGGCCGCAGCGGCTCCGCCGGATTGGCAAAATCCGCGTCGAAGTCGCCTGCCAGCGGATTGCTGTTGTGGACGTGCATCCCCTCCGGCCGCGCCGTTGCCGACGTCGCCGCGTCGCCGTCCGCCGCCGACAGCCGCACGTCCAGCAACTGACACGTGTACCATGTGAACTCGTATGGAAAGTCGCTGCCTGCGGCCTTCGCCTTGCGGAAATCGTACGGCGCACGGACCAACTCGATTGCCAGCACGTTCTCGCCCCGACGAAGCATCGACGACGGAATCGCCACGTCCGTCATCTCGCGCCGCCACTGCTTCATGCGTTCCTGCGCGTCGGCGTCGGGCTTGTAGCCCGGCTTTCCCCCCAGGTACGCATTGGCCGGCGCCAGGTACCCGCCCTCGCGCGTCACGAACGCCGTCTCCGGGTACTCGTTCGCCGTCTTAGCCGGCCCGGGCGCCACGTCCCCGCGCTTCAGCTCCTTGCCGTTGACATAGATGATCGCGCCGCCATGGTACGCCAGCGACAGCTTCAGGCCGCCGGCGCGGGCCGGATCGGCCACCACGAACCGTCCGCGCAAACACAACCGCGCCACGCGCGGCGACGCCCCGCCGCGCAACGCCGGGCCGCGCAGCCACAAACTGTCGTCAAAGTCCGCTTGCATCCAATCGGCCGGCGGCTCCGGCGATTCCCACATCATCCAGCGCTGCGGCATCGCTAGCGGCTTGACTCCGGCACCCTCGCGCACCAGCGGCGGCTTCAGCGACGTGTACAGACGCCAAGGCGACGCCAGATCCAACACGGTCTTGTCCACGCTCTGCGACGACGCGCCCGACGCGGGCGTTTCCTGCCGACGCGACTGCCCCTGAGCTACCACCGCGATAAGAACCAACGACAGCGCCACCGCGACGCCTGTGACCAGACATTTTCGGCTTACCATGACATCTCCTCGTGTTGTAGAATCCAGCAGTAAACTTCGATTTCCGTAATCGTTCCATTTAACTAACGCTTCCTCGACGCCGCGGGTGCTGCAAAAACTGATACCCCCTCCCCCCCCGCCATATACCGGCCGCCGGAGGACAAACATCCTACAGAATCCCCCGCAACCACGCAAAGAGCCTTTGGCTCGCCGGCGCGTTTCTACCGTCGGCGGCGAATCTCGGGAACCCATTCCCGCTGCAAACGTCTGCGTATGGCGCGAGAAGGCGCCGGCGCGCTGCCCGGGCCGAGGGCCTCCCCCCCCAGGCTTTCGCCCTGGGTCCCTGTTAACGACCTCTTCCAACGGTTTCCGCCATAGTTTCCCCAGACACATCATCCTCCTCCCCAGGGGTACACGATGTCTGGGGGCTTCCTCCCCCCAACCTCCGTCTCTTGCAATTTCGGCCGCTTGCCTTATGATGGGGCTCTGCGGGGGTCCCCGGGTCGGCTGCGGCGCGTGCTTGCGGGCGGCCTCGGCGCGACGGCCCGCCTTGCGAGTGAGCCATGTTCGAGAGTCTGACCCAACGGATCAACGACGCCGTCCGGACCCTCCAGGGGCGCGGACGCATCAGCGAAAACAACGTCAAGGACGCCCTCCGCGAGGTCCGCACCGCCCTGCTGGAGGCCGACGTCAACCTCAAGGTCGTCCGCGACTTCATCGACACCGTTCACAAGAAGGCCATCGGACAGAAGGTGCTTTCCACCCTTCATCCCGGCCAGGTCATGATCAAGGTCATCCACGACGAACTCGTCGCGATGATGGGGCCCGTCAGCCACGACATCCCCCGCGCCGACATGGGCGCCACCGTGATCATGCTCGCCGGACTCCAGGGCTCCGGCAAGACCACCACCTGCGCCAAGCTCGCTCGATACCTCGCCGAAAAAGGACGCAAGGTCCTCATGGTCGCCGCCGACCTGCAGCGCCCGGCCGCCGTGGAACAGTTGCGCGTCCTCGGCCAACAGCTCGGCATCCCCGTGTACTGGGAAGACGGTAAGGACCCCGTCGGCGTGGCCCAACGCTCCCTCGCCGCCGCTCGCAAACAGGGCTGCGACACCGTTCTGCTCGACACCGCCGGCCGGCTCCATATCGATGACGAGCTCATGACCGAACTCGAACGCGTCGTCCAGGCCGTTCACCCGCACCAGATCTACCTCGTCTGCGACGCCATGACCGGTCAGGACGCCGTCAACTCCGCGCGCGAGTTCAACCAACGGCTCGAGCTCGACGGCGTCATACTCACCAAGCTCGATGGCGACGCCCGCGGCGGCGCCGCCGTCAGCGTCAAGGCCGTCACCGGCAAACCCATCAAGTTCATCGGCGTGGGCGAAAAACTCGACCGCCTCGAGGAGTTCCACCCCGACCGCATGGCCGGCCGCATTCTCGGCATGGGCGACGTCGTCACCCTGGTCGAAAAGGCCCAGGCCGCCGTCGATGCCGAAGAAGCCCGGAAAATGCAGGAGAAGCTCCAGAAGGCGGAGTTTACCTTCGAGGATTTTCAGAAACAGCTTCAGCAGATGCGCAAGCTCGGCTCCATGCGCGAAGTCCTGTCGATGATCCCCGGCCTCGGCTCGCAACTGGCCGGCCTGCCCCTGGACGACCACGAGATGGTCCTCACCGAGGCCATCATCCAGTCCATGACCCCCCAGGAGCGACGAAACCCCGACCTGATCGACGCCTCGCGCCGACGCCGCATCGCACGCGGCGCCGGAGTGCCCCCCCAGGAAGTCGCCGGCCTCGTCAAAAGCTTCGAGCAGGTCCGCGACATGGTCAAGCAGATGAGCGGCGCGGGCCTGTTCAGCAAAGACCGCTCCCAGGCCCTCCGCGCCATGCAGGGCATCGACCTCTTCGGCCGCGGCGCGCCGCGAAAAAAACTCCGCAGCAAACGCAAGAAAAAAGACCGTAAACGGCGTTCCCGCTGACCTGTCAGCAACACATGCCGCAGGGGGCCCAACGACCAACGGCACTTGTCGCCGCATCCAGACCGCAACTCACCCCAGAAACGGACGCTGTTTGCTCGCCGCCGTGTAATCGTGCAACTCGATCCGGTTTCCGTCCGGGTCCGTCAGCCACGCCTGCCACGTCCCGTCCGTCCCCATCTTCACCGGCGTCACCTCCCCCCCCCGACGGCGCAGCTCCGATGCCGTCCCCTTGATGTCCTCCACCTCCAGGCAGATGTGCCGCGGGCGACCCGCTTGCGGATCCCCCTCCACCGCCTTGCCCTGAAACAGTTCCACGAACGTCCCCCGACCTGCGTGGAAATACTGCCCGAACTTCGTCCCGTCCTCGCGCCGGAACTCGAACGCCGGCGTCAACCCCAGCTTCGTCCCATAGAACTCGATCGACGCCTCCAGATCTCCGACAAAGAAACACACGTGCGCCAGTCCTTTGATCATCGTACCGCCTCCCTTTCCCTCACCGCCCACGACAGGCCGCCCAGCCCCTGGCGCAGATGGCACGGCCACGCTTGCGTGGCCATGAGGCACGCTGCCTCCTGCGACGCGTTCACCGCCGCCGCGCAATGTACGTCTGTTCAGGACCCACCCCGCGCGAGAACCGCCGCTTGAACAGGGCGTTGATCGATGTGAACCGCTCCACCGTGTCAAACCCCGCCCCATCCAGCAGCTCGCCCAGCTCATGGTACGAGAGCAGGTTCACGTGGTGCTCCATGCGGTCGGGAATGCGGTAGAGCGTGCGACGAATCAGGTTGCGATTGGGCGTCGTGACGTACAGAATGGCTCCGCTGCGGCAGACGCGGGCCACCTCGGCCAGGATCCGGTCCGTGCCCGGCACGTGTTCCAGGATGTCGTTCATCGTGACCACGTCGAACCACGCATCGTCGAACGGCAGCGGCTGGAGAATGTTGTGAACCGCCACAGTGCTTCGCGGCGACACCTGGCGCGCCCGTTCCACGGCGTGTTGCGACACGTCCAGACCGAACGTCTCGAACTGATCCGCCAGACGACGCAGGAGAAAACCGTACGCGCAGCCGATGTCCAGAAGCCGGCCGCCCGGGGGGGCATACCGCCGGATATCGTCGGCGTAGCCGTCGAACACCGCCCGCAGGTCCCGATAGCCGCCCGTCACCCGGTAGAAAAACGAGCGACGGCCGCTGAAATACTCTTCCGTGTAAAGGGTTTCGTAGTGCGTGTCGTGAGTCGTTCTCTCGTCGGCCATCGGTCCGTCCTCGGCGCGGGCGGCTTGGGCGCCCGAAGAATGCAGACTCTACCCGATGACGCCCCGCAGGCCAAGCGAATTGTTCGTCCCCGATAGACCGCCGAACGCCGTGCCCCCTGACCAGGCAGGCGATGCGTGGCATGCTCACGCTTGCGTGGTCATAGAGAGCTTTCCTCAGTCCGCCGCCGGCAGGTACACCGTGAAGGTCGCGCCACGCCCCGGACTGCTGACGACGCTGATGTCGCCGTGGTATTGTCGCGCGATTTTCCGCGACAGCCACAGCCCCAGTCCCGTGCCGCCCCCGGACGGGCCGCTCCGCGTGGTGAAGAACGGTTCGAAGAGGCGCTCCATGGTCGCCTCGTCGATGCCGCAGCCCGTGTCGCTCACTTCGAGGGCCGCGTAGTCGTTGTCCCGATACGCCCGAAGCGTCAGGAAACCGCCCCCCGAGGCCATCGCATGACGCGCGTTGATCAGCAGATTCAACAACACCTGCGTCATCTCCACCGGCACCACCTCGATGCCCAACGACTCGTCCAGATCCAGCTCCACCTGGATGCCGTCCTTCTTCGGATCCCGACCCAGCAACGCCAACGCCTCGCGCATCAGGTCGGCCGCCGAAACCCGACGCACGGCGTGATCCGAGTTCCGCGCGAAACCCAGCATGCTCCGGATCATCGTCGAGGCCTGTTCGCTACAGGCCATCGTCTTCTGAAGGGCCGCACGCATCTTCTCCTGATCGTCGTGGGTCAGCGCCATGTCGGCCTGGTTCATGATCGTCATCAGCAGGTTGTTGAACTCGTGGGCCATCCCCATGCTCAGCGTCCCCAGCGTGGCCAGACGCTGGGCCTGAACGAGCTGATGCTCCAGGGCTTCCGCCCGGGCGGTCAACTGGTCGATCTTCTCGGCTATACTGGCCGGCGGCGTTCGAAGACGTGCCATGCAGTCATGTTCTCCACACCCCCCGCACGACGATGATGTTGACTCAGCGCAGAATCAGAATGGACATACACACAGGCTTTCTGCTATATCGTCCACTTCCGGCCGCGGGTTGAGTGTTTGTGACAGGTTGGAGGGCCGCAGCACCGACGGACGCCTGTCCCGACCTCACAGGCCGATCATCCGACGCATCTGATCCGCCAGCGCCCGCAGCGCTTTGCCGCGGTGGCTCAGGGCGTGTTTGACCTCCGGCGGCAGTTCCGCCATCGTCTTGCCCAGCTCGGGAACCCAAAAGTACGGATCGTAGCCGAACCCGCCCTCGCCCGCCGGTCGATCCGTGATCATGCCTTCGCACGTCCCGCAGGATTCCAACAACACCTTCTCCGGCGAGGCCAGCACCGCCACGCAGACGTACCGCGCCTGACGCCGCTCCGGAGGCACCGCCGCGATGCGCTCCATCAGCTTCCGGTTGTTCGCCGCATCGTCCCCCTCGCGACCCGCCCACCGCGACGAATACAGCCCCGGCTCGTTCCCCAGCGCCGGCACCTCCAGTCCGCTGTCGTCCGCCACGCACCACTGGCCCGTCGCGCGGGCATAGGCCAGCGCCTTCGCCGCCGCGTTCTCCCGGAACGTCGTCCCGGTCTCCTCGTGGGGCGCTATCCCCTCATAATCCGTCAGGCTCCGCACCTCCACCGGCAGGCCGGCCAGCAACTCCACCAGTTCGCGGCACTTGCCGGCATTGCGGGTTCCCACCACAAGAATACGTCGCCGTGAAGTCATTGAACAATACACCCCCGGGCGCGCGGCACGCCGCCCTCTGCCGTCGCTGCGGTCGCTCTGACGCTCACCGGCTCGACGTCGGTATCTCCACCACTTTGCTCAGGATCATCTGACGATAGACGCTGCCGGCATACGGACGGCCTTTCCGCCGGGCCTTTGCCTCGGCCGCCTTTTCCGCCTCAACCACTTGCTGCGCCTCCTCCGCCGTCACCTGGTGCCCGTCCAGGTTCTGGTACGGCAGCGACGCCAGGATCCGCTGCGCCTCCGGCGATACCACCTTCGCCGGGTTCGAAATGTTCGCCATCCGTCGCCAGTCGTCAAACAGCGTGTTGTCAAACAAGCCCACCGTCACGTGACTCGACGACGTTCCGTGGTACACATACGCCTCGTATCCGTCCCGCCGCAGCTTCTCCGCGAAGTCCACCGCCATGTGTTTGCGGTAGTACAGTTCGCCGCTGAACGTTCCGACGTTGATCGTGTAACGTTTCGGTAGTTTTCGCTCCTGTGCCGCCTTGCGGTTGGCCTCTGCGGCCGCGGCCTCCAAGTCATACGTGCTGCGCGGCGTCGTCTCCGGCAGCAACATCAACTGCGAGCCCAGCCCCACCCCGAAGATCGGACGCCCCTGAACGTCGCGCACCCGAGTCAATTCCTGTTGATCCTTCGCGGACGCCTTCGACGATTGCCCCTTCTCGTACAACCCGTAGCACAGGTACGCCTCGTCGTCGTCGGCGATCACGAACGCCTTCGGCAGACCCTTCTCGATCAGTTCCTGCCGCACTCGCTCCGCGTCCTGCCGTGCCAGAACCCCCCTATACTCGATCAACAGAAACGTCCTCGGCGGCTCCTTGCCGACGTACCGCTCAAGATTCGGGGCAATCGTCTGGTTCCCGCCTCCGAATAGGGTACATCCCGACACCGACACCGACATCGCCACAACCGCCATGAGCGGCAATATCCTTTTCCCTTGCGCGCTGAACATCCGATGCCCTCCACGCCGTCCGTCCGTGCCCGGCCGCGACATGCCCTCCGGCCGCTGCGATCTCTTGTCCCGGCGCCGCCCGCGCGGCGCCCTCGCACGGATTGGCCGCTCAGCATTCTACGCCAAACCGAGCGTCCTGCGAAGCATCAAAACGTTCGATCCCGCCCGTGCAACGCCCCCAACGGAATTCCTCTCTGGTCTTTATGTCCCTTTTGGATTATCCTATCCGCTCGGTGACTCAGCCCGCGGGGTGGGTCGGTGGACCCGCGTCGTCTCTTGGCAGGAGCGTGTATGTACAACCGTTTGCGTGAAGTCCTCGAACGCCTGGCCCGGCCCAGGATTCTGATTCTCGGCGACCTGATGCTCGACCGCTACGTGTACGGCGACGCCGAGCGGATCAGCCAGGAGGCCCCCATCCAGGTTCTTCGCGTCGCCGCCGAGGAAAACCGCGTCGGCGGCGCCGGCGCCGTCGCCAACAACATCGCCACCCTGGGCGGCAGGGCCGAATTGGTCTCCTTCGTCGGCCGCGACGCCGTCGGCGACCGCCTGCTGGCCCTCTTGAGGCAACTCGGTTGCCGCGTCGACGGCGTCCGACGCGTTCCCGGACGGCCCACCACCATCAAAACCCGTTTCATCGGACGCGCCCAGCACCGCATTCCCCAACAGGTTCTTCGCGTCGATCTGGAGGAAACCGGTCCCATCGACGCCGGCACCGAGAAAGCCCTCGCCGCCTTCCTTCTCAAGCGGCTTGCGGCCGCCGACGTCCTCGTCATCAGCGACTACGCCAAGGGGCTCGTCACCCCCACCCTGGCCCAGACCGCCATCCGCGCCGCCCGGCGGCTCAAGATCCCCGTCCTCATCGACCCGATCCGAAGCCCCGACTACCGACACTACCGCGGCGCTACCCTGCTGACGCCCAACCGCACCGAAACCGAGATCGCCTCCGGACGAAAAATCACCGATGAGGCCAGCCTCCGCGCCATCAGCCGCGACATGATCCGCAACCTGCGACTGGACGCCCTCACCATCACCCTCGACAAGGAAGGCATCTTCCTCGCCGAACGCGGTCGCGGCCACGGACGACTCATCCCCACCCGGCCGCGCAACGTCTTCGACAACGCCGGCGCCGGCGACATGGTCATTGCCGCCCTGGCCATGGCCATCGGCTCCGGAACCTCCCTCGAAGAGGCCTCCATGCTCGCCAACGTCGCCGGAGGGCTCGAAGTCGAAAAACTCGGCGTCCAGCCCGTCACGCGGGAGGAAATCGCCGCCGACCTCATGGCCTCCAGCGGCAAGGTCCGATCGCTCCGACAGCTCCTAGCCGACCTGGAGATCCAGCGACGCAACGGCCGACGCATCGTCTTCACCAACGGGACCTTCGACCTGCTCCACCACGGGCACGTCCAATACCTCGAATTCGCACGCACCCAGGGCGATCTTCTCGTCGTCGGCCTCAACAGCGACGACTCCGTCCGACGACTCAAGGGTCCCGGTCGGCCCCTCGTCCCCCAGGAACAGCGCGCCCGCGTCCTTGCCGGGCTTCTGGCCGTGGACTACGTCGTCGTCTTCGACGAGGACACCCCGGCTGAACTGATCCGAAAAATCCGCCCCGACGTCCTCGTCAAGGGCGAGGACTGGCGGCACAAGGGCGTCGTCGGCGCCGACTTCGTCCAGTCCATCGGAGGCAAGGTCGTCCTCGCTCCCCTCGTCGGCGACGCCTCCACCTCCAACATCATCCGTGACATCCGACGGGCCGACGCGTTCGCCCCGCCGCTGACCGACAAACGCGCCGCGCGCCGAAACGCCGACCACCACGCCGCCTCGCGGCGAAGGACACTCCCATGATCGACGACATCCGCAACCAGCTTCTGGCCTCCATCGACGTCAAGACGCGAACCCTCGAAACCTGCGTCCCCGACACCCAACGCGCCGCCCAGCTCATCATCGACTGCCTCAAGGCCGGCGGACGACTCTACCTCTGCGGCAACGGCGGCTCCGCCGCCGACTGCCAGCACGTCGCCTGCGAACTCGTCGGACGATTCATGCTCGACCGCAAGGCCCTCCCGGCCGTCGCCCTGACCACCGACACCTCCATCCTCACCAGCGTCGCCAACGACTACGATTACGAGGAAGTCTTCGCCCGACAGGTCGCCGCCCTCGTCCGCGAGGGCGACATCCTCCTGGCCCTCAGCACCAGCGGCAACTCCACCAGCGTCATCAAGGCCGCCGTCGTCGCCCATCAGCACCACGCCAAGGTCATCGCACTCACCGGTGCCGGCGGCGGACGACTCAAGGAACTCGCCGATTGCCACATCGCCGTCCCCGGCGAGACCGCTCCACGCATCCAGGAAGTCCACATTACCCTGCTCCACATTATCTGTGCCCTCGTCGAAAGGGCCCTCTACAAGGACTGATCGGCCATGACCCAGCCGCGCGCCGCCGTGTTTCTGGATCGAGACGGCACCTTGATCGAGGACGTCGATTTCCTCACCGGCACCGACCAGATCCGCATCCTTCCCGGAACCATCCCGGGCCTGAAAAAACTCCACGATGCCGGATTCCTCCTCGTCGTCGTCTCCAACCAGTCCGCCGGCGCGCGCGGCCTGCGACCCCGCCAGGAGCTCGCCCGCAACAACCAGCACCTCATCGACCAGATCCAACTCCTCGGCGGCCACCTCGATGCCGTCTTCTGCTGTCCTCATCATCCCGACGGCACCGTGCCCAAGTTCGCCAGGCCCTGCACCTGCCGCAAACCCAAACCGGGCCTCTTTCTCCAGGCTCGCGACGCCCTCGGCATCGACCTGCGACGCTCCTTCGCCGTCGGCGACGCCTGGCGCGACGTCGAGGCCGCCTGGACCCTCGGCATCCCCTCGGTCAAGCTGCCCCGGCCGCCGGCACGACAGGAATCTCCGCGACCCGACCTCGCCGTCTTGGCCGACGCCGACGACCTCAACCAGGCCGCCGACATCATCCTGGCCACCACCGCCCAGGCCGCCCGCGACCTCGTCAAGAGCCGACTGCCGGCCGCGACACCACCTCCAGCGCCAAGCCCTGCATCCAAAGGTCCCGCGACTGAGCCCAAGACCTCTGCAACGGTCGCCCCGACCCCGGCCAACGCCGGCGCCGCACCGACCGTCGCGCGACAGGAGCCGCTCCCCTTCGCCGCAGCACCCGATGAAACCGTTCGCTCTTCGCCCTCAAGCAAAGAGAATGCACCCAAGGCCCCGGCGACCGTGACGCGCGACCAGAACGTCCCCAGCGCCCCGGCCGACGCCGACGTAACCGAACCCGACGCCGCGACCGACGATACGGTCGATGCCGCCCCGCAGCTCGACGACACGACCGACGACGAGCCGCTCGAGACCGACCTGGCGACCGAAGACGCCACGGACGCCGACGCAACGCCGGACGACGACGCCCCCCAACTCGATAGCTCACTCGAACAGTCGCCCCTGCTGGCCCGTGCCGCCCTCGCCGACCACGACGACGCCGAGCCGGCCGCCGACGAAACGATTGAGCCCGACGCCGACGAGGTGATCGAAGAAGAAACCGAAGAAGACATCGAGGAAGAAATCGACGGAGAGCGTGACCGGCAGACCGCCGAAGAAGCCGACGAGGAAATCGACGAAAGCCCGTTGGAGGCCGCCGAGAGAATCGCCGCGGCAAACGACGAGGAAGCCACCGACCGCGCCGTCTTCCCCTCTTACTCCAGCCGCGAGAATGGCCCGACGGACCGCGCCATGACAACGAATACCGAAAGCGCAGCGACCGTCGTGGCCGGCCCCGAAACCCCGTCGCGCCCCGTCTATCTCTGCCGCCGCTGCGGCATCGAGATCGACCCCGCCGACCTGGAAACCGGCGCCGCCGGCGAGTTCCACGACGACTTGTTCTGCCCCGACTGTCTGCCGACCGTCGCCCGCATGGCCGGCGCCCACGCCGCCGGCGCCTCCCGCGCCACGCCCGACGCCGACACCCTCCAGCAGATCCTCGTCGAGCTGCGACGCCTCGCCCGACGCCACCAGGACGACCCCTTCGGCCTGCCCAAGATCATGGGCTACGTCGCCCAGATCGCCGCCCTCGGCATCGCCGGCGCCGCCCTGTTTGCCAGTCAGCCCGGACAGACCACTGTCCTGCTCCTGGCCGCCGTCTTCGTCCAGCTCATTGCCCTGACCATGTTCGTCCTCTCCGGACGCGACCGGTAATCCCAGGCCCCCAACGCCGCGCCGCCCAGAAACGAAGACCCCCGAGGCGCCCCCGACACGGCCCTGCCGCCCATCCTCGCGCCCCGCGGCAATAGCCGTGTGAGGAGAGCCCTCGGTCCTGTCGATCCTGCCTACGGACTACGCGCCGGCCGCCGCCCGAAGGTAGAATGCCCGCGTCACAATACCGCGGTGCGTTTGGCCGATGCCGACCGGCGCTGCCGCGGGTTCCATGGGAGGCTACCCCGCCGGTCGCGCGGACTGGCGGCGCCGGCGCGACCACGATAGCCGTCGCAACCGGTGTCGCATCGGCGACGGGACAACGGCGCGGTGGCGGAAAGGAGCGGCTTCATGGACGGTCCGCGGACGGCGCGGCGGGACGAGTTGGCGGCCATCGTGTCGCTGGTCAATCGGGTCTTTTGCCGCGACGGCGGTCGCACGTTTTCCATGGAGCGGTCGTTCCCGCGGCTGTTCAGCACAGAGAACCTCGACAACCTGTACGTCATGTTCGACGGGCCGCGCTTGGTCAGTTTCCTGGCTGTCGATTTCCAGGACTATGTGGCGTGCGGATGTCGCCTGCCGCTGGCGTGCCTCGGGGCGGTCTGCACCGAGATGGACTACCGCGGGCAAGGACTCTCCACGGCCCTGCTCGAGGCCGCCTACGCGCGGCTACGAGCCAAGGGACGGCTGATGACGATCATTTCCGGCAGCCGCAGCCTGTACTACCGCACGGGCGCAGCGCCGGGCGTGTTCGCGATGTGCCAATGGACCGCCGACGTCGCGACGCTGCGAGCCGTGGACGATGCGTCGCTGCGTCTGGAGCCGCTCGACCGCGCCAATCTCCGCGACCTGGCGGCGCTGAACGCGCGCGAACCGATGCGGTTCGACTGGACCGAGGACTGGCTCCGCACGGTGCCGTTGGCGCTCTGCGACGGCGAGATGGGACGCGGCTGGATCATTCGTCGCGACGGCCAGGCTGTGGCCGCGGCGTGCCTGGCGGCGCCGGCCTACAACAACCAGCCGACGAGCCTATTGGATTGGTTCGGCGACCGCCGCGCGGTCGTCGCCTCGCTGGCGCGGATGCTGGAGGCGGCCGGGACGACTCAGGTCAGTTGCCGCATGGTGCTCCACGACGCGGCGATGCTGGAAGCGGTGCGCCGTGCGGGCATCGAGCCGCAGCGAAAAACGCCCTGGCCGTGGCCGATCAAGGTGCTGGACTTCGCCGGATTGCTCGCTGCGCTGGAGCCGCACCTGCGTCGCACTTTGGGCGACCAGGCCGCATCCGTTGCCGCAACGGCCGACGGCATCCGCGTGCGCGCCGACGGATGCGACTTCACACCGCCCGACGAGGCTGCCGCCGCACAGATGCTCCTGGCCATGCCGGACTCCTACGGCCCGACGCTGGCCGCCTGTCCGGAACCCGTCCGGGCGCTGATGGCGCGGGCGTTTCCGATCCCGATGCGACACTACGGCCTGAACTACATCTGAGCATCGCGGCGGCGCACCCGTCGCCGCGGCACGCCGGAAGCCACGCGCTCAGAACCGCAACGACGCCAGCCACCGTTCGCACAGGCGCGTCCACTGGGCCACCGTGTCGCTGCGGCCGACGGGGCTCGACCCATCGCCGAGGCCGAGGCCGTGCGGCCCGTGCGGGAAAACGTGCAGCTCGAACGGCACGCGATGCCGGCGCAGAGCCCCGGCCATCAGCAGGCTGTGCTCGACCGGCACCACCTGATCCGACGCCGTGTGCCACAAAAACATCGGCGGCGTGTCCGACGCCACGTGCTGCTCATTCGACAGGTCGTTCAGCACCTCCTCCGTCGGATGATCGCCAAGCAGGTTGCCGATGCAGCCCTGGTGCGAAAATTGGCGAAGCGACACCACGGGGTAGCATGCGACCACGGCGTCGGGCCGACACGACACGCGCTCGATCGGATCAACGGCCCGTTCGTCCCCGGCGTCGTGGTGCGTGGCCAGGGTGATGACCAGATGTCCTCCGGCCGAGAAGCCAAGCACGGCAATGCGGTCGGGGCGAACGCCGAACTCGGCGGCGCGGGCACGCACCAGGCGCACCGCCCTCGACGCGTCGTCCAGCGCCGCCGGGTGACGGTGCGGCGCGACACGGTACCGCAACACAAAAGCGGGCAGCCCTGCGCCGTTGAGCCACCGGGCGATGGGCTCGGCCTCGTGAGCCGCCAGCACCGTGTAGCCGCCGCCAGGACAGACAATCACCGCCCCGCGCGGACGCTCGCTGTACACAGGATAGAACGTCAGATCAATCAGCCGGTCATCTATGCACTGCACTGGACACTCCTTCTCTACGGCCGCCGTCGAGGCGGGTCAGTCGAAAAAGCGAAATCGGACGATGTGCCACACGGCCGCCAGGCCGTCGCGCCAGGTAATCTTCTTGCCCTCGCGATACGCGCGTCGCCGATACGCAATCGGCACCTCGCGAATGCGCCAACCGGCCCGCGCTGCCTTCTGGACCAGTTCCGGTTCGATGCCGAACCGCTCGCTGCGCAGGCGAAGGCCCTGGAGCGCCTCGCGCCGAAACACCTTGTACCCGGCTTCCATATCCGTCAGGTCCAGGCCGGTCATGCGGTTCGACAACCACGTGAGCAGCCGGTTGCCCAAGTAATGCGCGCCGCGGCCGCGCGCGGCGCCGCCGTCGGCGCCGTTCACCCCCGGGGCGAAACGCGAGCCGATGACCACATCGGCCGACCCGTCGGCGATCGGCGCTATCAGACGCGGATAATCAGCCGGATCGTATTCCAGGTCGGCGTCCTGAATGAGAACGACGTCGCCCGTGGCGACGGCGAACCCGGTGCGCAGGGCGGCGCCCTTGCCGCGGTTGCGCTCGTGGCGCAGCAGCCGGATGCGAGGATCCGCCGCTGCCCGCGCGGCCAGCCGCCGCGCCGAACCGTCCGTCGAGGCGTCGTCCACGACGATCACCTCGATCTCCGCCTCCACCGGCGACGCCAGCACGGCATCCAGCACGCGGTCCACCGTCCGCTCTTCGTTGTACACCGGCATGACAATCGAGAGCCTCATGTTCCTCCCCACGCGGCGCTGCCGCGCCGCCAGAGGCAATTCTAGCCCGAGCGAAACCAACGTACCACTGCTTTCCGCAACTTGACACCGCCTTGCCGCGGTCTGAAAATGTCGGCGGAACGGAGTGGCAACAATACGACCCGGAGAGGGCCTTCATGGCGACCTTCCAGTTGGCTGCATTCGGACAGGACGACAACCGCCTCGGCGGCACCGACATCGGCGAGGTGCTCTTGACCACCTCCGACGGCGACCTGTGCAGCCGTCCGCTCGTCGGCCACGAACGCAGCCTGGACATCCAGCCGACCGACCTGACGTCGCCCGACACCGCCTTTCTGATCCATGTCCGCTGGGCAATGCCCGAGTTCGGGTACCTGTGGCTTCAGGCCGACAACGGCGGCCAACTCTACCGCATCCCGCGCAGCGGCACCGCGCAGGTCTGGAACCTCAACTACGAGCTGGCCCGGACACGGGTCTTGTGGAACTCGCAGCTGGAGCAGGGCTCGGCCGCGGCAGGCGGGTCGGCGATCTACCCGGACCTTCGCGAGCGCCTGACGCGGGCCAAGTCGTTGCTGCATGATGCGATGTTCGCCAACCACAACCGCCGCAGCCACCTGGCCGACGCCGCGCTGTCCGCGGCCCTGGACGCCGGGGAGCGGCTGGCCGTCGAGGCGGCACGTCGGCGCATCGCCCTGGAGGCCGCCGGCGCCATCCCGTCGCGCACGTTCACGGTGATCGGCCCGCTCGGACAACTGGCGGACGCCCCCGTCGCGGCTCGCGACCACTGGGCCGGCCTGTTCGACACGGGCGTCGTCGAGTTCACGGCGGTGGATGCCGACGGTGACACGTGCGTCACACACGTCGAACGGGCCCTGGCCGCCGCCGCGGAGACCGGCCTGACGACCCCGCAGACCGTGCGCGGCCGCTCACTCTTGCCGCACACCGACGACCACGGCGCGCTTCGCGTTCCCGCCGACCCCGCCGAAGCGGCCGCCCGGCGCGACGCCGCCGTCCGACTGGCCCGACGATACGCCGAACGCATCGGCACATGGGAGCTCTTTCCGCCGACGCCCGGACTGTCCATCGAACCGCCTCTGGCGCTGCTGGCCGCCGAGACGGCTCAGGCAGTCAAGGCGGCCTGTCCCGACCTCCGCGTGGTCCTGCGACTGGGTGAAGTGTTTCCCTGGCGGATGAGGGTGCCGCCGATAGAGGGCGTCGTGCGACCCTCGCTGCCGCGACCTCTGGACGCCGCGCGCCGGTGCCTCGATGCGGCCGGCGATGCCATCGACGCCCTGTCGTTGCCGCTGACGTACCCCGGGAGCGACCTGCTCCATGTGTTGCGGACGATCGACCTGGTCGCCCGCCTCGGCCGACCTGTCGAACTGTCGGCCGTGGCCGCCCCGAGCCGCTGGACGGACGATCCGCGCGCTGCCCTGGCCGGCGGACGACGGGATTTTACACGCAACCTCGGTTACTGGCGGCGCCCCTGGTCGCCCGAGGTCCAGGCCGACTACGCCCTGGCCGTCGTCCTGCTGGCTCGCGCGCATCCGAGCGTCCAGGCCGTCGAGTGGGCCGACTTCAGCGACGCCGCCGACCACCTGTTTCCCTTCGGCGGGCTGCTTGATGCTGCCGCACGACCCAAGCCGCTGCACAGCCACCTGCTCGCCTTGCGACAGAACCGCTACCGCCTAGCCACAAGCTGGCCGCTGGACGACGCGTGACGTGAGAGGGTTTTCCCCGCGACGATTCTGCCGGGCAAGATTTTCCGGACAACCGGTTGCAAGGCGGCTCGTTCGCCGGTAGCATCCACAGGTCGTGAAGACACGAGCAGGAGAATCGCCATGAGACTCGGTTACGTCGGACTCGACAACTCGCACGCCGACCAGCTTACGCGGATGGTAAACGTCGATCGCCCCGCCGGCCTGCCCGAGGCGCGTTTCACCCATCTCTGGGGCCGCGACCCCGCGCGGGCCAAGGTCGTGCAGGAAAAGGGACAGGTGCCGACCCTCTGCGCTCGGATCGAGGACATGATCGGCCACGTCGATGGCGTTGTGGTCGGCGCACGATCCGGCGACCGCCACCTGCCCGAAGCGCGGCCGCTGATCGAGGCCGGCCTGCCCGTCTTCGTCGATAAGCCCCTCACCAACACGCTGGCCGACGCCGAGGCCCTGCTCGACCTGGCCGAGACCCACAAGGCCCGCATCACTAGCTTTTCGGGTCTGCGCGTAGCCCCCGAAGTCGTCGAGTTCAAGGCGAAGTACGCCGCCATCGACGCCGACAAGTACGGCGGCGCCATCAACGGCCACGGCGACAACACGAACCCATACGGCGGATGGTACTTCTATGCCGTCCACTCGATCGAAATGCTGCTGGAGGTCTGGGGCCTGCGCGGAGGCGAAGTCCTCGCCGCCGAGATCGGCTCCCAATTGCACGTGCGCTGTGCGCTGGACAACGGGCAGATCGTCACTATCCAGCTTAGCGAGAAATTCCCCCCGTTCAGCCTGATCGGCTTCATCGACCACCACTCGTTTGCAACCATCGTCCCGCTGGGGGGCATCCAGGAACACGTGACGCGCCGCATCCTGAATTTCTTCCACGGGGCCGAGGACCTGAGCCGCCGCGAACTGCTCGCGCCGCTGAAGGTCATGGAAGCCATTCGCCAGAGCCTCTTGACGCACAAGGCCGTCAGCTACGACGTCTGAGCCGCATCGGTGATCGGGAGCCAGGCCTCTTGACACCAACCGTCACGCCACGGCCCCGGCGCCGTCCGCACTGCCGCACCCGCGGCCCGAAGAGCATGCGACCCAAGGCGACCGTCGTCCTCTAGCCTGCCCGACGCAGCAGTCCGTCGCACGACACGGCCGGCCGCTCGGGCGCCCGCGCCGACGCCGACCGACGCACGAACCTTTTCTCCAGGAGACGTTCCCATGACGCATCTGACCCTCGCCGACATCGAGCAGATTGACCGCACGAGCCTCCGTATCCTGGCCGAGCTGGGCGTCCGCGTGGACGACGAAGCCCTGCGCCGCCAGGCCCTCCGCGCCGGCGCCCGACCCGGCCGCGACGCCGACCGCCTCTGTTTTCCCGAGCCCATGGTCCGCGAGCACGTGGCCATGGCCCCGCGACAGGTGCGCTACGGCGACCTGCGCGGCCACACGACCACCGTCGGCCCCGGCCTGCGACCCACCTTCTGGACCGGCGCCGCCCTGAACTACGTCACCGGACGCCAGTGCCGCGCCATCACCTCCGCCGACCTCGCCGACTTCTGCCGCGTGGCCGACACCATCGACCCCCTCCTGGCCGTCGTCGGCACCAGCCTCGACGACGTGCCGCCGGCGTGCCGCGACGTCGTCGGCTTCCGCATCATGGCCGAGAACACGTCGAAGCACCTGCGGCCGCTGCTGTTCACGGCCGAGGGCATCGCGCCGATCATCGAGATGGCTCGCGTCCTGGCCGGCGGTCGGTCCCTGGCCGACAGCCCCGTGGTCTCGTTCGGCTACTCGTGTCTTTGTCCGCTTCACTGGTCGCAGATTTCCGTCGATCTGTGGCGGGCCACCGCCGGACACAACATCCCCGTCATGCTCAACGGCGAACCCATCGCCGGAGCCACCGGCCCTGTGACGCTCGCCGGGGCGGTCGCCCTGGCCAACGCCGAAATCCTTGCCGGCGTCGTCCTGACCCAGGTGCTGGAGCCGGGGCGGCCCGTCGTCCACAACCTCGGCTTCGCCCACGTCGCCGACATGCGCTCCGGCGCCTGTCTGAGCGGTACGGCCGAGTGCGCCCTCCTGGCCGCCGCCGGCGCCCGGCTGGCAACCTTCTACCAGTTGCCCTCGGCCTCGTGGATGTGCACCGACTCGTTCATCGACGACGAACAGGCCGCGATGGAGAAAATGCTCACGGCCTTCGCCCACGTCAGCGCCGGCGTCAACATCATCTGGGGCATGGGCCAGTTGGAAAGCGAGAAAACGCTCTCGCCCGTGCAGTTGGTCATGGACGAGGAGATCGCGCGGGCAATGCTGCGATGGCGGGACGGCTTCGCCGTCAACGACGACACCCTGGCCTACGACGTCGTGCGCGATCACCTCGACAAGGGCGAAGAGTTCCTCGGCCACGAGCACACCCTCGCCCATTTCCGCACCGAGCTGAGCACCTCGCCGCTCATGGCACGCAGCAGCCGCGGCGCGTGGCACC
This sequence comes from uncultured Anaerolineaceae bacterium, assembly GCA_964500225.1. Lineage (GTDB taxonomy): Bacteria > Planctomycetota > Phycisphaerae > FEN-1346 > JAACEH01 > JAAYDY01. The sequence continues at coordinate 22,343 of CAZCOA010000026.1, forward strand.
AGTGCGGCGCTACGACCCTCGCCGAGCGCGCCGCCGACCGCGTCCGCGACGCCCTGGCCGCCGATCCGCCGCAACACTTGTCCGACCAGCAACGCAAAGACCTGCGAGCCATCGAGCAACGCGAGCTGAAGCGGCGAGGATAAGCCCGGGCCCCGCGCGGCGGGAAACGCCGGTCCACAACCCGTGACGTGGGGTTTGAGAGAAAGTTCGCGCCGAGCACACGGTCCCGGGCCGCGATGCTCGCCGAGCAAAACAGACTGAGGAGGCACACGATGGGACTTTCTGTGGCATGGGCCGTGACGTGCCTGTTGGCCGTGGCCGCGGCGGACGACGGGGCGACGGCTCCGGTCCCGGCAGCCGCAGCGGCTGACAGCGAGAACACAGTCGGCAAAAAGAAGGAGGACGTTGCGACCATGACGCCCGCACCCGACGAGAACGCCAAGACCGCGGAGACCTCGCCCGAGGGATGCCGCATCGAGAAGTTCACCGTGTGGTCGCCGTCGATGAAACGCCACATCCAGGCCGCCGTGGTGTTGCCGCCGGGGTTCGACGACAAGGCCGCCACGACCTACCCGATCCTCTACACCCTACACGGGGCCCACGCGCCGTACACCGCTTGGAGCGACATGCCGCTGCTGCGACGCACGTTGAAAGACATGCCGATGATCGTCACGTGCTTCAACGGCGACGACGCCAGCATGTACCTCGACTCGACGACGACGCCCACGTCGCAGTTCACGACGTTCTTCTTCGATGAGTTCGTGCCCTACATCGACGCCCACTACCGCGTGGACACCGCCCGCCGCGGCGTGACGGGATTCTCCATGGGCGGCTTCGGCGCAATGCACTACATGCTCACCCGGCCCGACATGTTCCGCTCCGTCAGCGGCCTGAGTTCGGCCTTCGGAGCAGTCAGGGGGGTGCAGCTCGCGGCCAGGTGGCTCGGGCCGAAGCAAGAGAACCAGGAAGCCTACGACCGCTGCGACATCTTCAAACGCATTGCCGACTACGTCGCCGCCGGACGCAAGCTGCCGCCCATCTACCAGCATTGCGGCACCGAGGATTTCCTCATCGGCGCCAACCGCCAGTTCCGCGATTTCCTCGTGAACCAGAACGCGCGCATCCGCGACGAGCTCAAGCCCCAGGTGGAGCCCGTCACCGACGCCCGCCAGAAACGCGCCACGATGGCCGAGCTCATGGCCGCGCGGCAAATCGACTTCACGTTCGTCGAATCCCCCGGCGCCCACAACTGGGAGTTCTGGCACCCGGCCAGCGTCGCCATCGTCGAGTTCCACTGGCGATCGTTCCACGGGCCTGCGAAGCAATGAGCGCGGGATTCCCCAACCATAACACAGAGGCGTCCGGCCGCTCATGCGCCGGACGCCTCATCCTTTAATAACGGCCCCTTCTCGCGCCGTCGTCGTCGAACTGCTCACAGCTTCGACAGCAACGCCACCACCTTCTGGTGGCCCACCTCCGTCTGGCTCACGATCAGCATCCCGTTGAAGTACTCCACCGTGGCCGTGCCGCCCATGTCTTCCCACGGCGCCACGCGCGGATCGCTACTCGTCACGAACCGCTTGATCAGCTGGATGATGCGCTCGTGCGCCGGCGGGCCGTCGTCCTTGACGTCAGTATCGTTGTCGGAGAAGGGGTTGCTGTTGCCGTCCGCCTCCAACAACGCCCCCAGATCCATGTGCGGCACCGTCTTGCCGAAGTCCGGCACCTCCGCCACCAGGTCGCGGATCGGATACGTCCGCACCTTCAGCGGATTGGCCTTCTCGCGGCTGCTGACGATCACCTGACCGCCTTCCTGCCGCCAACCGACCTCCGCAGGCAACACCATGTTCAACGCCTGCTCCAGCGGGATCTGCTTCACGTTGATCGTCACCACCTCGGCGTCGGCCGATTTGCCCGTGTCCGCTTCCAGGTGCGGGTCCACGACAATCGGCACGCCCGTCGATTCGCTCAGGTACAACAGCACGTTCTTCAGTGCCACCTGCTCCATTTCCAGCGTCACGCGCTTCTGCAGGTCGTCGGCCGACTCCAGGCTGCGCGGCGTGACACCCTGGTCGCGCAGCAGCCCCGCGAAGCGCCGCCGCGTCAGTTCCTCCCACACCTTCGGGGCCTGATACCGCAGAACGTCGTAGTAGGGCGTCGCCGAGTCTTCCGTGTCGCGCAACGTGCTCTGCCCCTGCTCGAACCGGTTCACGCGGATGTTGTAGCCCGGGGCCGCATCGGCCAGATACCGAAGCACCTCGGCCACGCGGCGAGCCTCCTCGTCGTTGGCGTTGCGCTGCTGAAGGGCCCGCGCCTCGTCCAGCGCAAGGTCATATTTCCGCGCGGCCTGATACTCCTTCAGCCGCGACCAGTGGGCCTCCTGCCGCCGCTGGTCCAGTGCCTCTCGCGACTCGCGACGCGCGGCCTCCCGCGCCGCCACCTCCGCCGCCTGCGCCTGCTCGCGCGCCGCCAGGTACGCCGTCCGCGCCGTCATCAACTGCTCGTCCAGCCGCGACACCTCCGCCATCAGCGCCGTCTGCTCCTCCGTGGACAAGTATCGCCCGGTCGTCACGATCCGCTTGGCCGTCCGCAACTGAATGTCCGCATCGACGTAACGCTGGGCGGCGATCAACTCCGGCACCTGCCCCAGCAATCCCCGCACCTGGGCCAGGCTCTGCTGCCTCAGCACCTGGGCCTCGCGGTTCGCCCGCTCGAACGTCGTCAGACCGTCGTCCGTCTGGGCCTGTGCCGCCCCGGCCGCCAGAACCCACACCGTAAGGCCCGCCGTCAACATGCGTGTCATGGTCCACCTCCTTGAGCCGCGTTGCCGCCGCACCACGGGCAATCCTGCCGGCCCATTCGTGCTAACACGCCGACGCCGCGGAAGATTTACCGTTGCGCTTTTCGTCCGGCCGCGGCACGCCTGCCGCCCCCCCCCCCGGTGGTCGGCCCCGGCAAACCTTTTACACATTATATCATACCCCGTCGCCCCGGCCGCGCCCATCTCGACCCGTTCGGCGTCCTACCTGCCGCGTCGGACGCGGCCGCTGCCGTCGCGCGGATGGAACGCCTTGCCTGGCAACGGATCCCATTCTGTGGCATTGCGACCCGCCGGACGCTACAATGCGATCCGCAACGCGTCGACCGCCAGTGTGTTCCGTTGTCAAGGAGCTTCGGCCATGGCGATGAGACTGACCGGCACCTTTCTGGATGCGGTGGTAGGCGACATCCCCTCGAACAACTGGGGCCGCGCCGAGTGGGCCGCCGATTTCGACGCGATGCGAGCCATCGGCATCGACACCGTGATCCTCATTCGCGCGGGCTCCCGCGACCGCGCCGTCTTCGACAGCCGCGTCCTCCGCAACGCCTGCGACATCATGCCCGCCTATGGCGACCTGCTGGCGCTGTTGCTGGACGAGGCCGAACGCTGCGGCATGGACTTCTACTACGGCACCTACGACAACGGCGCATGGCGCAGCGGGGCCCACCAACGCGAGGTCGAGCTCAACATGGCCCTGGCCGACGAGGTCATCGAGCGCTACGGCTCGCACCGGGCGTTCCGCGGCTGGTACATCTCCCACGAGATTCCCCGCTACCACGAGGGCGCCATGGTCGTCTATGAACGCCTCGCGCGTCACCTGCGCAGCCTCCGCGACCTGCCGATCCTCATCTCGCCCTGGCTCCTCGGCCGCAAGGAGTTCCCGGAGGATTACCTCTCCCCCGAGGACCACGAGAAAAACTGGCAGCGCGTCTTCGCACGCATCCAGGGCCTTATCGACATCGTCGCGTTCCAGGACGGCCTGTGCGCTTTCACCGATCTGCCGGCCTACCTGGAGGTCAACGCGCGGCTCTGCCGCAACCACGGCATCGCCTGCTGGTCCAACGTCGAAACCTTCGAACGCGGGGCCGTTCCCATGAAGTTCCTCCCGATCGACTGGCGGCACCTGCGCTACAAGATGGAGGCCGCCGAGGCCGCCGGCTGCTCCAAGCTCATCACCTTCGAGTTCTCCCACTTCATGAGTCCGCAGAGCATGTACCCGTCGGCCCATCACCTGTATCGCCGCTACGCCGAATGGCTGGGGATCGACTTGTGACGCCCACCGAACTGGCCGCCCTGTATCGCCGCGAACTGCTCGAACACGTCGTGCCCTTCTGGGAGCGGTACGGCATCGACCGCCACTACGGCGGGTACTTCACGTGCCTCGACCGCCGCGGCAACCTCTACAGCACCGACAAGTACCTCTGGCTCCAGGGTCGCGCCGTCTGGATGTTCGCGCGCCTGCACGGACAGGTGGACGCCTCGCGCGGGTGGCTCGACCTGGCCGCCCAGGGCGCGGCCTTCCTCCGCCGCTGGGGCCGCGACAAAGACACCGGCCGCGTTTACTTCGCCCTCACACGCGACGGACGCCCCATCCACATCCAGCGCAAAATCTACGCCGAGGTCTTCTACCTCCTAGCCATGACCGAAATGGCCCGCGCCACCGGACAGGCCGACTACCTCGACGAAGCCCGAGACCTCTTCTGGACCATCCACGACCTCTGGCGCCACCCGGAGAAACTCGGTCGGCCCCTGCTGTCGGGAACGCCGCGCGGCTCCACGCTCGCCGACCCCATGGTCTTCCTCTCCATGATCGAGGAATTGTCTTCTCTCGACGACGATCCGCGCTATGCCGCCCTGGCCGAGGAGATGACACGCCTGGCCCTGCGCCACGTCAAACCCGACCGCCGCGTCGTCCTCGAAAACGTCGGCCCCGACGGCGAGGCCGTCGATTCCCCCTGGGGACGACTCCTCAACCCCGGGCACGCCATCGAAATGGGCTGGTTCCTCATCCACCACGCCCGCCGCACCGGCAACCAACGCCTCGCCGCCACGGCCCTGGACATCATCGACTGGTCCATGGAGGCCGGATGGGACGCCGAGTACGGCGGCCTCTACTATGTCCTCGACGCCGACGGGCGCCCGCCCCTGCCCCTGGAATGGTCCATGAAACTCTGGTGGCCCATGACCGAGGCCATCTACGCCCTGCTCCTGGCGTGGCGAATCAGCGGCAACCCCCGCTACCTCGCCTTGCACCAACAGGTCCACGACTGGGCCTGGCAACACCTGCGCGACGCCGAGTACGGCGAATGGTTCGGGTACCTCGACCGCCAGGGCCGCCCGACGCACGAACTCAAAGGCGGCGCCTACAAAGGCTTCTTCCACCTGCCCCGCGCGCTACTGTACAGCATGCAACTGCTCGCCGAACCCGCCTCGCAGCCGTAGAGCAGGGCCCACCGCCACCATGTTGAGCCCCGCCTAACCGGCAGGCACACGATGTCGCCGCGACGCTGCTGGTTCGTTGACACATCGGCGGGCCGCCGGTACACTGGCCGTCTGTGACCCAACGGCTTCGCGGGCTCGATGGTCCCATGGAAGGGAGAGAGGATTCGCCGAGAGTGTCCGACCTGTGGCCCGAGCGTCGGTGCGAGTTCCAGCAACCGTCGGTCGGCGGCCGCGTGCAGTGCATGGTCTGCCCGCACCACTGCCGCATTGCCGACGGCGCCACCGGCATCTGTCTGTGCCGCAAGAACATCGGCGGCACGCTGCAGCCGCTCAACTACGCGCACGTCACGTCGGCGGCCATGGACCCGATCGAAAAGAAACCGTTGTATCACGTTCACCCGGGCCGCAGCATCCTGTCGCTGGGCACGTGGGGATGCAATTTCAAGTGCGACTTCTGCCAGAATTGGCAGATCAGCCAGCAACGGGCCGACACGCAGCTCCTGCCACCGCACGAAGCGGTGGCCCTGGCCCGGCGGCAGCGGAGCGTCGGCATCGCCTATACCTATAATGAGCCGACGGTCTGGTTCGAGTACGTCCTGGACACCGCCCGCCTGGCCCGCCAGGCCGGATTGATCAACGTCCTGGTGACCAACGGCTACATCGACCCGGAGCCGCTGGAAAAGTTGCTCGACGTCGTCGATGCGATGAACATCGACGTGAAAAGTTTCACGGAGGCGTTCTACCGCCGCCATTGCCGCGCCAGGTTGGCGCCCGTGCTGGAAACGGCCCGGCGTGCGGCCCGGCGGTGCCACGTGGAGACAACGACTCTGCTGATTCCCGGTGAAAACGATTCGCCGGACGAGATCGAGCAGCTCGGCGACTGGATCGCCGAGAATCTGGGCCCGGAGAGTCCGACCCATGTGTCGGCATACTTTCCGCGGTACCGGCTGGACGCGCCGCCCACGCCGCCGGCAACCCTGGAAAGGGCCTGGACAATACTGAAAACGCGGTTGAAGTTCGTGTACATGGGCAACATCGTGACCGACGCGGGCAGCCACACCGTGTGCCCCGACTGCGGGGCGGTCGCCGTGCGACGGTCGGGCTACCGTATCGACGCCTCGGGCCTTCGGGAGGGGGCCTGCGCCCGGTGCGGGAGAAAGTTAAATATGGTATGCTAGGGCACTTGGGTTCCGCTTGGCCGGCGTTCGGCCGCGGAACGCAGCGACCCGTGACCCCCGGCGACAACGGGCAGGAGTCATCCGGACAGGAATCATCAATCTATAAGTTTTCCTAAAGTCCGATAACCTCTTGCCCGATAACCGGTTCTGGTCACACTGAGGGGGGAGATGCCGCGCCCGGTCCGCATGGAGCGCGTGGTCCGGGTTCGAGGGTCTCCCGCTCGTCTGGAGCGTCTCATGAGAACCATTCCGTGGATCTTGGCAACCGTGGCCGTGGCGCTGGCCGGCCTGGCGGGCGGATGCGGCAAGCCGCTGCTGGCCCCCGAGCGGCCGACGAAGCTCGATGTGCCACCGTACCTGAGCGACACGATCTGCCAGCACGCCCGCGTGGCGGGGCTGGAGCCGGTCATGGTCCAGGGCATCGGGCTGGTCACCGGCCTCGACGGCACGGGCTCGACGATCCATCCGCCGGGCATCCGCGACCGCATTCTGAAGGAGATGAATCGTCGTCGCGTGCCGGACCCCGAGCGTCTGCTCGCCAGCCGCACCACGGCCGTCGTCTCCATCACCGGCTTCATTCCACCTGGGTGCCGGGTCGGCGAGCGGTTTGATCTGTCGGTGCAGCCGATGCCGGGCACCGACGCGTCGAGCCTCGAAGGCGGCATGTTGATGGAGACGGAGTTGGTCCGGGTCGAGCTCGGCCGCGCCGGTGCCGGCCAGGGCCAGACGCTGGCCATGGCCGCCGGGCCGATTTTCGTTTCGCCATTCACCCCCGCCGACACCGAGGCCCCCACGGCGCCGTCCAAGCCGCGCCCCGTAGTCCGCGATAGCAGCGAATCGACCCGGCCGGAACCCGAGCCGCCGCAGGCCCACCGCCTGCTCGGCGTTATCCTCGGCGGCGGACGGGCGCTGTATGCCCGCAACTTCTTCCTCCAGCTCATCAACCCCAGCGAGCGGACCGCCGAGATGATCGTCCGGCATATCAACGCCCGCTTCCCGCCCGAGGGCAAAAACATCGCCAAGGGCAACATCGAACCCGACACGGTGGACCTGCTCGTGCCGGCGGCCTACGGCAACGACAAGGCCCGGTTCCTGAACATCGTGTCGTCGCTGTACCTGATCGAGGATCCGGCCCAGCGCGACCTGCGCATGCGCGAGCTGGTGGAACGCCTGCGGCAGGGCGAGGACCCCACGGCCGTGACGGCGGCCCTGGAAGCCTTCGGCATGTCGGTGGTGCCGCTGCTGACGCCGCTGCTGGAGGACGAGCAGCCGCACATGCGATTCTACGCCGCCCGCACCTTGGCCGTGCTGAAGCGGACCGATTGCCTGGCCGCGCTGGAGAAGTTCGTTGCCGACGACCGGTCGCCGTTCCAGGAGGCGGCCGTGCGGGCCCTGGCCGAGCTGCCTCGCGGCTCGGGCGCCGCCATCATCCTCAAAGCCCTGCACGCCGAGAACCCCACGACGCGGATCGCCGCCTACCTGATGCTCGAGCGCGTGGCGCCGCACTTGGTGCCGTCCGTCCAGATTCCCGACCGTTTCACGCTGGCCGTCGTCCCGAGCCGCGCCAAACCCTTCATCTTCGTCTCGCGCCAGGACCGGCCCCGCGTCGTCATCTTCGGCGATGTCAGCATCGAGCCGCCCCTGCTGGTCAACACGCCGCGCTTTCTGGCCAGCGTCGGCCGCGACGAAACCCAGATGTCCCTCATTAACAAGAAATTCGGGGCTGCGGCCACGGTTCGCACCAGTCTGTTGCTGGCCGACGTCGTCTCGGCGATGGCGCGACCGACGAGCGTCACCGATCGGGACCGCAAGCCCAACGGCCTGGAACTGTCGTACAGCGATGTCGTGATGTTCATCGACCGCGCGATTCAGGAAGGGGCCGTCACGGCGCCGCTTCGCCTGGAACCGATCCGCTTCATCGGCCCGGCCGGCGACCAGCCGTTGCCCGAACTCGGCGAACCGGAGATCATCCCGATTCCCGACAGATAGTCCGTCGCGGGACGCCCACGAATCGGCGCCCGCCATGACGCCACTCGGTTTTCCGGCGACCCGTAGGCGTCGCCGCCGCTCTGGAGAGCTTCATGCAGATCAAAAAACTGGAAGTGCACGGGTTCAAGTCCTTCGCCGACAAAACCGAGTTCCTCTTCGACCAAGGCATCACGTGCATCATCGGCCCCAACGGGTGCGGCAAGAGCAACGTCGTCGATGCCGTCAAGTGGATCCTGGGCGAACAGTCGGCCCGGAGCCTCCGCGGGCACGAGATGTCCGACGTGATTTTCAACGGCTCCGCCAACCGCCACAGCCTCGGCTTCGCCGAGGCCACGCTGACGTTCAACAACGAGTCCCGACGCCTCCCGATCGACGCCGCCGAGGTCTCCGTCACGCGGCGACTCTATCGCAGCGGCGAGAGCGAATATCTGATCAACCGCAAGCTCTGCCGCCTGAAAGACATCCGCGACCTGTTCATGGACACCGGCATCGGACTGAACGCCTACAGCCTCATCGAACAGGGCAAGGTGGACATCCTCCTTCAGAGCAACCCGCAGCAGCGGCGGGCCGTCTTCGAGGAGGCCGCCGGCATCTCCAAGTACAAGGCCAAGAAGAAGGAAGCCATCCGCAAGCTCGAACGCACCGAGCAGAATCTGCTGCGCCTGAACGACATCATCGACGAGGTGGAGCGGCGCCTGCGCAGCGTGAAGTTCCAGGCCGGCAAGGCCCGCAACTGGCAGGCCTATACGCAACGGCTCAAGGAACTGCGCATCACGCACGCCCTGAACGAGTATCACAAGCTCTCCATCGAAAGCAAGGATCTCCAGAGTCGCCTCGACGCCGAGCACAACACCCAGGTCGAGCGTCAGGGACGTCTGGCGGCGCTGGATGCCGAGCGGAGCCGCCTGGAGACCGCCCTGATCGAGCTGGACGACGCCCTCCGGGCCGTCGATAACGAGCTCATGGACGTCCGCAACCGCATCAGCGCCGCCGACGACCAGATCGCGTTCAACCGCACCCGTATCGACGAATGGCAGCACACGCAGCAGCGCGACCGCCAGCGCATCGCCGACCTCCAGGGGCGCATCGTCGAGACCGAGGCGAAGATCGCTGCCGAGTCCGGCTCGGCCGGCCAGGTCCAGGAACAGCTCGACGCCCTGCGCGCCCAGTTGGCCGAGGCCGACCGCGCCCTGGAGGCCGGACGACAGCAGGCCCGACAGGCCGCCGCCGACCTCGACGCCGAAAAGGCCCGCGTCATAGACCTCGTCAAAGAGACCTCCCAGGTCCGCAACGAGATCTCGTCGCTGGACCTGCGACAGGAGAACTTCGCCGCCTCGCGCGACCGCCTCACGCAGCGACTCGACGACATCACGGCCCAGTTGCAACAACTGACCGACCAACTGACCGCTCTGGACGCCGAACTGGCCGACGTGGATTTCGCCATCGAGCGCGACCGTAGGCGGCTCCAGGTGAAAAAGGAAACCGCCACAGAACTCCATGCGCAGGCCGAAGCCACCGCCGCCGAGCTGGCCGCCGCCAAGGAAACCCGAAGCGCCCTGCTCTCGCGCCGCGAACTGCTGGAAGACCTCGAGCGCCGCGGCGAGGGCGTCGAAAAGGGCGTCCAGCGCATCCTTGACCTCGGCCGCCAGGGACAACTGCCCGGTGTCCGCGGCATCGTGGCCCAGCTCATTCGCGTGGACCATCGCTACGCCACCATCATCGAGGCCGCCCTCGGCGACGCCGAACAGTACATCGTGATCGACCGTCGTCAGACGGTGGTCCAGTCGCTGGAATCCTTCGAGGACGCCCTCGAGAGCCGCGCAGGGTTCCTGCCCCTCGATACGTTGCGCCGTCCGGCGCAGGGCCCCGGGGCCGCGAGCTTCCCGGGCGTGGTCGCCCGGGCGGTGGACCTCGTCGAAGCGGCCGACGACGTGCGTCCTGCCGTCGAGGCGCTGTTGGGCGACACGATCGTCGTCGAGAATCTTGCGGCGGCCCTGGAACTGTCCGGCACGTCCCTGGCCGGCATGCGCTTCGTGACCCTCGCAGGCGAAACGCTCGAAACCGACGGCAGCCTGCGCCTCGGCCGCCTCACGGCCAAGGCCGGCCTCATCAGCCGCAAAAGCGAACTCCGCGCCCTTCAGGCCCAGGTCGAGGACGTGCAGCAGCGCATCGCGCAACTGGAAGACCGCAACCGCGACATCGTCCGCCGCCTCCATGAACTCGACGACGAGCAACAGGAACTGCGCAGCGTCATCTACGATGCCTCCACCAAGCGCGTGGACCTGCTGGCCCAGAAGCGGCGGCTCTCGGAAACGGCCGACGCCCTCCGCGGCGAGCAGCCCGTGGTGCACAGCGAGATCGAGCAGCTCACCCGCCAGCTTGGCGAACTGGCCGAGCGACGCACCCAGGTCGCGGGGCGCCTCGAGACGCTCGAGCACGAGGCCGCCGCGCGTCGCCAACGCGTCGAGACGCTGACCCAGGCGGTGTCGGTGGCCGAGAACGAACGGACCCAGTTGCAGGAACGCCAGACGCAGCGGCGCATTGAAGTGGCCAAGGTCGAGGAACAGTATCGCGCGCTGACCGATCGCCTGGACCACCTGAAGGCGTCGCTCGACGACGCGACGCGCCAACGCGACGAAGCCCAGCAGGAAATGGCCCTCTGCGCCCGGCGCACGCGCGAGGCCGAACGCACCATTCTTGCCCAGGAGTCGCTGATCGCGCGGCTCTTTGTGGCCAAAGAGGACGCCGCCCGCCGCAGCCGCGACCTCGACGCCCGACGCCAGGACGGTCGCCAACAGGCCGCCGCCCTCCAGGACCAGACGCGCAAGCTCCAGGACGAGTTGCACCAGATCGATCAGCGGCTCCACGAGATCGACGTCCAGACCCGCCAGTGCCAGTTGAAGATGCAGACCCTCTGCGACCGCATTCGCGACGACTTCGGCCTCGACCTCCAACAGCATTACCAGTCCTACGCGCCCGAGGCCGTGGACTGGAACGCCATCGAAGACGAGATCCAACAACTCCGCGGCAAGATCGAACGCCTCGGCGCGGTGAACCTCGAGGCGATCCAGGAGCAGGACGACCTGGAGAAGCGCGCGACGTTCCTCCAGACGCAGCGGGCCGACCTCGAAGAGGCCCGCCGCAAGCTCGACGGGCTGATCGAACGCATCAACACCGAGTCGATCACGCGGTTCAACACGACGTTCGCCCAGGTGCGCGAGAATTTCCAGACGCTGTTCCGCAAGCTCTTCGGCGGCGGCAAGGCCGACATCGTCCTGCTGAATCCCGAAGACGTGCTGGAATCGGGCATCGAGATCGTGGCGCGGCCGCCCGGCAAGGAGCCCTGCTCGATCAGTCTGCTCTCCGGCGGCGAAAAGGCCATGACCGCCGTGGCCCTCCTGATGGCCGTCTTCCGCAGCAAACCGTCGCCGTTCTGCATCCTCGACGAAGTGGACGCGCCGTTGGACGAGGCCAACACCGAACGCTTCAACAGCGTGATCCAGGAGTTCGTCAAGGAATCGCAGTTCATCATCATCACGCACTCGAAGCGGACGATGGCCGTCGGTGACGTGCTCTACGGCGTAACGATGCAGGAGCCGGGCGTCTCGAAGAAAATCAGCGTCCGTTTCGCGGACCTGCACAAGATGAACCTGGACGAGGCGCCGGCCGCCGAGCAGCCGCAGACCGCCGCCGGCGCCTGACGACGCCGCCGGCCGCCGAAACCGTTGCCGTGAAAGTGGACGCACACGCATGACCGAAAAATCCAAGCCGTTGCCGACGCACTTGCAGTTGCCGATGGTGCCCCTGCGAGAGCTTGTCGTGTTTCCGCACCTGGTGGTGCCGCTGATGCTCGCGCGGCGGCAGAGCCTCCAGGCCGCGCGCCGCGCAAGCAAGGGCGACGGGCTCGTGTTCCTGCTCAGTCAGACCGACGGCGCCGTGGACAATCCCACGCCGCAGGACTTCTACCGCATCGGCACGGTGGCCCGCGTGCTCCAGCTCTTCCGCGTGAACGACCAAACGCACAAGGCCATCGTCGAGGCCCTCAGCCGCGCCGAGGTCGAGAAAATCGGCTTCAGCCGCGGCCAATACTGCGCCAAGGTCCGCATCCTGGCCGAACGCGTCACGGCGTCACCCGAGACCGAGGCCCTCCTCCGCACCGTGCGAAGCCAGTTCTTCACCTATGCCGGCTCGGTCGTCACCGTGCCCGACAACATCGTCGAACTGGTCGGCATCATCGACGAGCCCGACCAGTTGGCCGACACCGTCGCCGCCTACGCCGACCTCGGCATCGACTTCAAGCAGCAACTGCTCGGCGAACCCGACGCCAACAAACGTCTGCAACTGCTGGCCGCGCGGCTGGAGCACGAGCTCAAGGTGCTCCGCATCCAACGCGACATCACCGACCGCGTCCGCGACCGCATCCAGAAAAACCAGAAGGACTATTTCCTGCGCGAGCAGCTCCGAGCCATCGAGGAAGAACTGGGCCGCAGCGACCCCGGAGCCGCCCCCCACGCCGAACTGGAGGCCGCCATCAACAATGCCGGCATGCCCGAGGCCGCCCTGGCCGTCGCCAAACGCGAGCTGGCCAAGCTCCGCCGCACCGCGCCCATGACGCCCCAGGCCGCCGTCTGCGAAGAGTACCTCCAGTGGCTCGCCGCCATGCCCTGGCAACGCCGCACCGAAGACAACCTCGACCTGGACCACGCCGCCGCCGTGCTCGACGCGCGCCACTACGGCCTCGACGAACCGAAACGACGCATTCTCGAGTACCTGGCCGTCAAACGCCTGCGCGGCCAGAACCAGCGCGAGCCGATCCTCTGTCTGGTCGGGCCGCCCGGCGTCGGCAAAACCAGCCTGGCCCGCGCCGTGGCCGACGCCCTCGGTCGCACGTTCGTCCGCAAGAGCCTCGGCGGCGTCCGCGACGAAGCCGAAATCCGCGGCCACCGACGCACCTACGTCGGCGCCATGCCCGGACGCATCATCCAGAGCCTCCGAAAGGCCGGCACCCGCAATCCCGTCTTCCTGCTCGACGAGATCGACAAGCTAGCCGCCGACTTCCGCGGCGACCCCGCCGCCGCCCTGCTCGAGGTCCTCGACCCCGACGAGAACAACACCTTCAGCGACCACTACCTGGAAGTCGAGTTCGACCTGTCGGACGTTCTGTTCATCACCACCGCCAACCTCGCCTCGGCCATCCCGCCGGCCTTGCGCGACCGCATGGAAATAATCGAGCTGTCCGGCTACACCCTCCAGGAGAAGCTCGCCATCGCACGGCGGCACCTGCTGCCGCGCCAGTTGAAGGCCCACGGTCTGAAGCCGCGACACCTGCGGATTTCCGATGCGGCCATCGTCCGCATTATTGAGCACTACACCAACGAAGCCGGCCTCCGCGTACTCAACCAGCGTCTGGCCGACGTGTGCCGCAAAGTGGCCGCGCGGCTCGCCCCGCGCAAGAGCCGCGCCGCGCAGAGCCCCTCGGCGTCCGTCTCCATCACCGTGGCCAACCTCGCCGAGATCCTCGGCCCCGAACCGTTCCGCCACGACCCGCTGGACCGCCGTCGCACCGTCGGCGCCGCCACCGGTCTGGCCTGGACCGAGGTCGGCGGCCGCACCATCATCGTCGAAGCGTCCTGGATGCCCGGCAAGGGACACATCACCCTCACCGGCCAACTCGGCAGCGTCATGCAGGAATCCGCCCAGGCGGCCGTGACCTACGTGCGTTCCCATGCGGCCATGTTCGGCCTCGAAAGCCGCCTCTTCGACGCCATCGACCTGCACCTTCACGTGCCCGAGGGCGCCACACCCAAGGACGGCCCGAGCGCCGGCCTGGCCATGATCGCCGCCGTCGTCTCCGCGCTGACCGGCAAATCCGTTCGCCGCGACGTGGCCGCGACGGGCGAAATCACCTTGCGCGGCCGCGTGCTCGCCATCGGCGGCCTGAAGGAAAAAGTCCTCGCCGCCCACCGCCACGGCCTGCGTACGATCGTCCTGCCCCAGAGCAACGAGGCCGACCTGGTCCGACTGCCCGACGATATCCGCCGCGACACCCGCTTCGTCTTCGTCCGCGAGGTGGCCGAGGCACTTCAGACCCTCGTGCCCGATGCCATCGTCGAACCCCGCGCCGATGAGACCCTTGCGGCCACCGTCGCCGTAGCCGCCCCTGCCTCCCTCCC
>CAZCOA010000027.1:0-7275 GCA_964500225.1 uncultured Anaerolineaceae bacterium
CCCCGCCACGCCGCCCAGCGACGCCATCAGCGCGCACGGCAACGCCAGCCGCAGATGCGCCAACCGAGCCTTGAGCAACCCCGGCCCGGCGGCCAGCGCCCCGCCCAGCGCAATGAGCAGTCCCGTGGCACGCACAAAATCAATGTGAAATGGAAAGAAGCCCGCCACCAGCGGCACATAGAGCACGCCGCCGCCAACTCCGGCCACCACGGCCAGAATGCCGACGGCAAAACAGAACCCGAACAGGATCAGCGACCATACCCACCATGGCCACACAGCATCATCACCACGAGGCACATCGGCTGAAACCCGCTCGGCCGCAGTCGTCTCGGCATGGCCACCGGGAGGCGCCGCGTCGGGCGCCTGGGCCGGCGCCGGCACTGCCGCCAGCACCAGCACCGCGGCCATCGCGCACAGTCGCAGCACCAAGCAGTGGACCGTGGCCAATTTCATCCGACCCTCCAAAACACGACCCAACGACAGCCGACACGTCCCCAGCGTAGCGACCAGCCGCCGCGACGGTCAAGGCGCAAGTCATCGCCCGTCGCAAGATTGACACCGTGTCGGCGGCATGGTAAAGTGGGGAATTCTCAGGTGGTCTGGAAGGACGACATGAAGCCCGACAAGGCCAAGCGTACCCCATCAGCAGCCCCGGAAGCCCCCTGCTCCGCCCCCACGGGCAGCATTGCCGCCCAGGGGCCGCAGACCGTCGCAACGGCCCGTGCCGTATCGCCCAACAGTCGCACCATCGACATCGTCGGTGCCAGAACCCATAATCTCAAGAACATCTCCACGCGCATTCCGCATCGGCAACTTACCGTGATTACGGGCGTCAGCGGTTCCGGCAAGTCGAGCCTGGCGTTCGACACTCTTTACGCCGAGGGCCAGATGCGCTATGTCGAGAGTATGAGCGCTTACAGTCGCCAGTTCCTCGAACGTATGGCCCGTCCCGACGTGGACCATATTAGCGGCATCCTACCGGCCATCGCCCTGGAACAAAAGAACAGCGTCAAAAACGCTCGCAGCACCATCGGCACGGCCACAGAGATCAACGACTATCTGCGCCTCCTGTTCGCCAACGTCGGCACGACGATCTGCCCCGCCTGCGACAAACCGGTCGAACGTTTCACCGTCCAGCGCGCCGTTGAGCAGGTGTTCCAGCAGGCCACCGGCCGCCGCGTGCTCGTCACCGCCGAGGTCGGCATGGAGGGCATGAGCAGTTTCGCCAGTCTGAAGGCCGAACTCCAGCGAGGCGGGTTCACGCGTCTCCGCCTCGGCGACGACGTCCGCCGCCTCGAAGACGTACATTTGAGCGACCTGGGCATCCAGAACGAGGGCGACGAGGCCTCCGTCCGCCGCCTGCGGCTGGAGGTGGTCGTGGACCGATTCGAGTGCCGCCCGGAAGACCACGCCCGCGCCGCCGAGGCCCTCGAAACCGCCTTCAAACTCGGTCGCGGGAGAGCCGCCGCCCGACCCGAAGGCGCCGAACCCATGCTCTTCGACACACGGTTCAACTGCGAGTCCTGCGGCCGCGAGTTCATCGACCCGCATCCCGACCTGTTCAGCTTCAACTCCGCCCTCGGCGCCTGCCCGACCTGCGAAGGATTCGGCCGCGTCAGCGGGCTGGACGAATCCAAGATCGTGCCCGACCCCATGCTCTCGATCAACCAAGGCGCCATCGCCCCGTGGAACACGCCGGCCTACCACGACATGCGACGCGAACTGAAGCGGGCCTGCCGTCGCCACGCCATCAACCCCGATGCCCCCTACAAGGACCTCTCCGCCGCCGCACGCAAGATCATCTGGGACGGCGACGACGAGTATCCCGGCGTCAAGGGCTTCTTCGAGTGGCTCGAAACCAAACGCTATAAGGTCCACGTCCGCGTAATGATCGCCCGCTATCGCGGCTACACGACCTGCCCAACGTGCCACGGACAACGACTCAGGCCCGAGGCCCTCTGCATCCGCATCGGCGGCAAGACCATCGCCGACGTCTGTACCCTGTGCGTCAAGGATCTTCGCGCTTTCTTCGACGGCGTCCAGCTCTCCGGCGAAGCCGGCGAAAAGGCCCGTATCCTCCTCGCCGAGGTCCGCAACCGACTCCGATACCTCGACGAGGTCGGCCTCGGGTACCTGACCCTCGACCGCCAGACACGCACCCTCTCCGGCGGCGAAGCGCAGCGCATCAACCTGGCCGGGGCCCTCGGTTCCAGCCTCACCAGCACCCTTTACGTACTCGACGAACCCACCGTGGGCCTCCATCCGCGCGACAGCCGACGACTGCTGGAGATCCTGCGGCAACTGATCGACAAGGGCAACACCGTCGTCGTCGTCGAACACGATCCCGAGATCATCAGCGGCGCGCAGCACGTGATCGATCTCGGCCCCGGCGCCGGCGAGGCCGGCGGCGAGATTGTCTTTGAGGGGACATACGACGAACTCATTCGCCAGGACCGCAGCCCCACCGGTCGCTCCCTGCGGCACCATGCGCATCGCGCCATCAGCCCCTACAACCGACGCCCGACGTCCTTCCTCACCATCCGTGGCGCCGCCGAGCACAACCTCAAGAACATCGACGTCGAAATCCCGCTCGGCGTCTTCACCTGTATCACCGGCGTCAGCGGCAGCGGCAAGAGCACCCTCGTCAACGATATCCTCTACCCCGCCTGGCAACGGCACACCGACCGTGCCGCCGCCCAGGACGTCGGTCGCCACGCCGCCATCGAGGGGTGGGAACAGATCGACGATGTCGTCCTCGTGGACCAGAGCCCCATCGGGCGCAGCACCCGAAGCAACGCCGTCACCTACGTCAAGGCCTACGACGAAATCCGCCGCCTCCTGGCAGCCACCGCACGTGCCCGCGTCGCCGGAGTCAAGGCCGGAGATTTCTCCTTCAATGTCGCCGGCGGACGCTGCGAAACCTGCAAAGGCGTCGGCACACTCACCTACGACATGTACTTCATGGCCGACGTCACCGTCGTGTGCAGCGAATGCAACGGCAAGAAGTTCCAGCGCAGGGTCCTCGACATCCGATACCGCAACAAGAACATCAACGACATCCTCGACATGACCGTCACCGAGGCCATCGCCTTCTTCGCCTCCGACCAGCGCATCGTCACGCGGCTCCAGCCGCTCGTGGACGTCGGCCTGGGATACCTCCGCCTCGGACAGAACACCGCCACCCTCTCCGGCGGTGAGGCCCAGCGCCTCAAACTCGCCTCGTTCCTCGCCGCCCAGAAGAAGGACAAGACCTGCCTCCTTCTGTTCGACGAACCGACCACCGGCCTTCACATGGCCGACGTCCGCGTCCTGCTCCAGGTGTTCCAGCGCCTGGTCAACGCCGGACACACCCTGCTCGTCATCGAGCATAACCTCGACCTGATCACCCAGAGCGACTGGATCATCGACATGGGCCCCGAGGGCGGCGACGAGGGCGGCCGCGTCGTCGCCGCCGGACCCGTCCGCGATGTCGCCCGATGCCAGGCCAGCCACACCGCCCGCTTCCTCCGCGACCGCATCCGCGCCGCTGAGGAAGAAAGCGACGAAAACTGACCCCCCAACGCCGCCAAAGCACAACGGACCGGCCGTCTTGCGACGACCGGTCCGCCGATAGTCTCCTGAACGATCTGCGTCACGCACGCCACTACGTCGCCGGGGCGTCCTCGCTGCCCGCCGACGCCTCCGTCGCCGGTTCCGGCTCCACCCGCGTCTCGTCGATCCGCTCAAGCCGATCCAGACCGTTCACGTCGTGCTCCTCGGGCACGTACACCTCGTCGATGTCCTTCTCGTCCACCATCCGTCGCAACAGGAAGTAGATGATCGTCTGGCTGGTGATGACGAAGCTCGGCAGGAACGAGACCATCAGGCCCAGCAGCACGCAGACGGCCACGCCGATCAGCACCGCCCCGACATACTCCGTGCCGCCGGCCCCCTCAGGCATCGTAAACAACCGGTACAAGGTCGGCTCCGCCCAGAGGCGGCCGAGCTTGGCCTCCTGGCCGTCGGCGAAACAGAACACCTTGATCGCCGTGTACGGAATCCTGAGCACCAGGTACGCAAAGGCCCGCACCAGCACGAACGACAGGCACAGGTACACGAGGCAGAAGAGCGTGTAGAAGATGTACCGCCACGGCTTCGCGAAGACGTAGTTCACGCCGCGCGAAATGGCGTCGAAGGCGTCGCGACCTTCCACGGCGATGGCCGGCGCCTGAAGCCCCAGGCTCGACACGGCGAACAGCGCCAGCAGCGACAGGATGAAGCCCAGAATCAGGGCCAGGACAAACAGCAGGCCGAAGAGCAGTTCCCCCACCCAGGGAATCCACATCACCAGCGCCGCCGGCAGGAACACCACCAGGGCGATGATCGCAATGACAATCACCAACGCCAGCGGACTGGCCACCAGCGACACGTACCGCTTGCACGTGAAGGCCAGTGCCTCGCGGATCGACGGTTGCACGCCCGTGGCGAACTGGACTGCCGCCAGCCGTGCCGCCGCGCCGCCGAAAAACGCCCAGGCCAGCAACGCCACAGCCCAGTTGATCGCCGCGAACCATGGCGCTTCCGCCCAATACCGGCACGTCAACCGACAGACGTGCCGCACCGCCTCCAGCGGACCGAACCAAAAACCCCGGCCACCAGTGCTGAGCCCGAGGAAAATGTTGGTGGACTCCTCCGGCCCAACCTTCACCAGGTACGCATTGTCGCCGTGCGTCTCTTTGAATCTGCGGATTGAACCTTCGCTACTCAACATCATCAGGCCAAGCTTGTAGTATTCGGTGCTGAGCATCTGCTCGGACCGCCCATTGGCCGGACGCTCGGCGATCGTGGTCCCCGTGGCCGCATGGTACACGTCCACCATATTCTGGCGGAACGACTGATCATAAACACTGGTCTTGAACATCTGGTCCAACAGAATGCCGAGCCCGACCGTGACCGCCAGCGCGGCCAGACAGAGCACCAGCTTCGACGGCGGCCACAGGGCGATCCGGAATGTCCGCATCAGGTGCCCCACAGACAACAACCGGTCCCACTGGATGCCGCGGACGACCGTCTCGTGATCCGTCATGGTCGATCTCCTGTCGATTGAGAAATCCGGCCGGCACTCCCGACATGCTCGCCGCGCCGGTGGCGCGGCCGCCTGGGCGACATTATAGGGGGACCTCACTCGTCTTCAAGGCAAAATGGAACGCCCCGCAACCAGCGGGGGGCCACACTCCGAAGTGAAAGCCGGGCACGAGCCTACGTCCGGGAGCGCAGCCGGTCAGTTCTCCGACGGATCCCCGCGCAGCGGTGCGGCCGGCGGGGAAGGTCCATCCTCGGGCGACGACGCTTCGCCGAAGTCCCCTTCCTCCATCGGCCGCGAGATCACGTACCGACCGCTCAGCCAGCCGTGAAGGTCCGCCATTTTGCACCGTTCGCTGCAAAAAGGCATAAACGGCAAGTCCTCCAGCCGCTGGACCTCCACTTCCTGCCGGCAATAGGGACATCGCCATTTCATCGTCGTCAGTCCGATTTCGTCGCCTTCGGCTTCTTCGCGGCGTCGCCCGACGGCTTGCTCTCGGACTTCGAGTCGCCGCCCGAAGACGACGACTTCTCCGCGCTGGCCTGCTTCTTGTACTCGCCCGACCGGTAGTCCGTGATGTAGAACCCCGACCCGCGGAAGATCAGCCCTGCCCCCGCTCCGATGAGCCGCCTGAGCTTACGCTTCTTGCACTCCGGGCACATCGTCAACGGCTTGGCCGTCATCGACTGGAACTCTTCCAGCCGGTGACCACACTCCTGGCATTCATACTCGTACGTCGGCATAGCACACCTCGTCCTGACCTCAGTCTGACAACCCCTGCTCCGTCGCCGTCCCGCCGTCCTGATTCTTGCCGGCCTTCGGCCCCGGCTGCCGCGACACGATCACGCGACTCGGACGGATCACGCGGTCGTGCAACTGGTATCCTTCCTCGTGCACGTCGATCACCGTCTTGTCCGGGTGGTCGGGCGAGTCCATCTGCCCAACCGCCTCGTGATGGTTCGGGTCGAACGGCTTGCCCAGGGCGTCGATCCGCGTCACGTGGTGCTTCCGCAGGACGGCAAGCAACTGGTCATGAACCAACTTCAACCCGTCGTGCAACCCGTTGAAGTCGCGCGTCTCTTCGGCCGCGCTCAGCGCCCGTTCGAAGTTATCAATCACCGGCAGGATGTCCAGCACGATGCCCTGCATCGCATACCGGTCGGCCTGCTCCATCTGTCGCTCGATGCGCTTGCGCCGGTTGTCCATGTCGGCCAGCGCCCGACGAAGCAGGTCCACCTGCTCCCGCTGCTCCGCAAGCGCCTTGCGCAACGCCTCGGTCTCGTCGCCGGCATCCGCGGCATCACCGGGCGCAACCCCCTCGGCCGCAGGCGGCTCACTCGCCGACGGTTCATCCGCCTGCTGGTCTCGTTTGATCTCGTTTTCGTCCTGGCTCACTGCTTACCCCCGTTGGCGAAATACTTCGCCAGCCGCTCCAGAAAACCCTTCCGATCGGGCAACACCGATTTGCCCTCGCTCTCGGCATACTCGCGCAGCAATTCCCTCTGACGAGTCGTCAGCTTGCGCGGCACCTCCACGATCACCTGCACCAGGATATCTCCGCTGCGATGCCCATGCAGGTCGGGCAACCCCTTGCCCGGCAGGCGGATCACCTCGCCCGATTGCGTTCCCGGCGGCAGCGTCAGCGTGTAAGGCCCCGTCAGCGTCGGCACCTGAATATCGCCCCCCAGGGCCGCCTGCGTGAAACTGATCGGCACCCGGCAGAACAGGTTGTTCCCGTCTCGCTCGAACATCGGGTCATCGGCCACATCGATCACGACGAACAGGTCGCCCCGCGGAGCGCCCGGCTCCCCGGCATCTCCCTGCCCCGCCAGACGAATCTGCTGCCCGCTGTGAATCCCCGCCGGGATGCTCACCTCAATAGTCTTTCGCTGCGGCCGACGCCCATGGCCGTGGCAGTCCGGACACGGATTTCCGATCACCGTGCCTCGACCGCCGCACTGCGGACAATCCGTGATCATCCGGAAGAATCCGCCACCGCGCTGCACCTTGCCCTGACCGCCGCACATCTTGCACTGCGACGGCCTGGTGCCCGGCATCGCGCCGCTGCCGCCGCACGTGCTGCACAACTCCAGCCGCTTGACCTCCAGCGTACGGGTCGTCCCCGTGGCCACTTCGCGAAGCCGGATTTGCACCATCGCCCGCAGGCTCTGCCCCCGGGCCGGACCGCGGCTGTGCTGACCCTCGCCGAATCC
>CAZCOA010000027.1:7375-35491 GCA_964500225.1 uncultured Anaerolineaceae bacterium
ACCTCAGTCCTCGCCGCCCTGGTCGTCGTCCTCGTCGCTCTCCGGCAGATCCGTTACCACGACGTTCGTCGTCAGCACCAGCCCCGCGATGCTCGCGGCGTTCTGAAGCGCCGTCCGTGTCACCTTGGCCGGATCGATGATGCCCATCTCCAGCATGTCGCCATACTCGCCCGTCAGAGCGTTGTACCCTTCGGTGGCCTTCATGGCGCGGACCTTCTCGACTACGACGCCGCCGTCCAAGCCGCCGTTGGCCGCAATCGTCCGAAGCGGCACCTCCAGCGCCCGGGCCACAATGTCGTACCCGATCCGCTCATCCCCCTCGGCCTTCTCGCGGGCCGCCTTCACGGCTTCAATCGCACGCAGGCAAACCACGCCGCCGCCAGGCACCACACCCTCTTCCACCGCCGCGCGCGTGGCGTGCAATGCATCTTCCACACGCGCCTTCTTCTCCTTCACCTCCGCCTCGGTCGCACCGCCGACGTGAATCACCGCCACGCCGCCGGTCAACTTCGCCAGACGTTCCTGGAGCTTCTCGCGGTCGTAGTCGCTTGTCGTCGTCTCGATCTGCTGACGAATCTGCTCGATCCGCGCCTTCAGATCGCTCTTCTTGCCCGCGCCCTCGACAATCGTCGTCGAGTCCTTGCTCACCGTGATCCGCTTCGCCCGGCCCAGCATGCTCAGGTCCACGCTGTCCAGCTTCAGACCCAGGTCCTCGCTGATCACCTTGCCGCCTGTCAGGATCGCTATGTCCTGCAGCATCGCCTTGCGGCGGTCGCCGAAGCCCGGCGCCTTCACCGCGCACACCTTCAACGCCCCGCGCAGCTTGTTGATCACCAGCGCCGCCAGGGCCTCGCCCTCGACGTCCTCCGCTATGATCAGCAGCGGCTTGCCCACCGACAGCACACGCTCCAGCAGCGGCACGAACTCCTTCAGGTTCGCTATCTTCTTCTCGTGCAGCAGCACCAGGCAGTCTTCCAGCTCCGCCTTCAACGTCTGCGGATTCGTCATGAAGTACGGGCTGATGTACCCCCGGTCGAACTCCATGCCTTCGGTGAACTCCAAGGTCGTCTCCAGGCTCTTGCCTTCCTCGACCTCGATCACGCCGTCCTGCCCCACCCGCTCCATCGCATCGGCCATCAGCTTGCCGATCTCCGGATCGTTGTTCGCACTGATAGTCGCCACCTTGGCGATGTCCTCGCGGCCCTTGACCTTGCGGCTCTGCTTGGCAATATGCTCCACGGCTGCCGCCACCGCCGCGTCGATCCCGCGCTGAAGCGCCATCGGGTTCGCTCCGGCCGTCACGTTCTTCAGACCTTCCATGAAGATCGCCTCGGCCAGAACCGTCGCCGTCGTGGTCCCGTCCCCGGCGACGTCGCTCGTCTTCGACGCCACCTGGTTGACCATCTTCGCGCCCATGTTCTCGAACTTGTCCGGCAGCTCGATCTCCTTGCTCACCGTGACGCCGTCCTTGGTCACCTTCGGCCCGCCGTAGCTGCGCTGAAGGATCACGTTGTTGCCCGTCGGACCGAGCGTCGCCTTCACGGCCGCCGCCAGCGTCGAGATGCCCTTGGCGATCTTCTGTCGCGCCTCGTCCGCGTAGAGTATTTGCTTTGCCATCGTTATCGTCTCCGCCCACTCGTGGGTCTACTTCTCGAGTTTCGCCAGAATGTCCGACTCACGAAGGATCACCAGATCCTTGCCGTCGATATTGATCTCCGTGCCGCCGTACTTCGCATATAGCACCTGGTCGCCCTTGGCCACGCACATCGTCGCACGCTGCCCGTTGTCCAGAAGCTTGCCCGGACCCACGGAAATCACCTTCCCGCGCTGCGGACGCTCCTTCGCCGTATCCGGAAGCACAATCCCGCCCGCCGTCTTCTCTTCCGCCTCGGCCGGCTCCACCACCACGCGATCATCCAACGGTTTCAGTGCCATGGTTCTCTTCCTTCCCTGTTATTGCTCTGACCCTTGAAGGTTCCTGATATCACTCGCTCGCCGCACACGCGACGATCACATCATGTCGCCCATGCCGCCCATGCCGCCCATGCCACCGCCAGGAGGCATCGCAGGCTTCTTCGGCTGCGGCTTCTCGGCGATGCAGGCATCCGTCGTCAGCAGCAGGCCCGCCACGCTCGCCGCGTTCTGAAGCGCCGTCCGCGTCACCTTGGCCGGGTCCACGATGCCCATCTTCAGCATGTCGCCATACTCGCCCGTGTCGGCGTTGAACCCGAAGGCGCCCTTGCCCTCCAACACCTTCCGGGCCACCACGGCGCCTTCGTACCCGGCGTTCTCGGCGATCTGCCGGATCGGCTCTTCCAGCGCCCGACGCACAATATCCACGCCCGTCGCCTCGTCGCCCTTGAGCTTCAGGGCGTCCAGCGCCGGCAGGCACCGCAGCAACGCCACGCCGCCGCCCGGCACGATGCCCTCGGCCACGGCCGCCCGGGTCGCGTGCAGGGCGTCTTCGATCAGCGCCTTGCGGGCCTTCATCTCGCTCTCGGTCATCGCGCCGACGTTGATCTCCGCCACACCGCCGGCCAGCTTCGCCAGACGCTCCTGGAGCTTCTCGCGGTCGTAGTCGCTCGTCGTCGCGTCGATCTCGCGGCGAATCTGCTCGATGCGCCCCTGGATCGCCTTCGTGTCGCCGGCACCTTCCAGAATCGTCGTGTTGTCGGCGTCGATCACCACTTTCTTCGCCACGCCCAGGGCCGACATCTTCAGGTTCTCCAGCTTCGTGCCGAGATCCTTCAGCACCGGCTCCGCGCCCGTCAGAATTGCAATGTCCTGGAGCATGGCCTTGCGACGGTCGCCGTAGCCCGGCGCCTTCACCGCACACACCTGGATCGTCCCGCGAAGCTTGTTCACCACCAGCGTCGCCAAAGCCTCGCCATCGACGTCCTCGGCGATGATCAACAATGGCTTGCCCGCCTTCGAAATCTGTTCCAGCAGCGGCACCAGGTTCTTGGCATTCGAGATCTTGTCTTCATGAATCAAAATCAGGCAGTTCTCGAACACGCATTCCATCCGCTCCGGATCCGTGACGAAGTGCGGCGACAGGTACCCGCGATCGAACTGCATGCCCTCGACGACCTCGACCGTCGTTTCGGTGCCCTTGCCTTCTTCGATCGTGATGACGCCGTCCTTGCCCACCTTCTTCAGGGCTTCGGCCAACTGCTTGCCGACTTCCTTGTCGCCGTTGGCGCTGATCGTGCCGATCTGAATAATCTCCTGGTCGGAGTTCACATTGATCGGCTTGGCCAGCTTGGCCAACTCCTCGACCACCGCGTCCACGGCCTTCTGAATGCCGCGGTTCAGCGCCATGGCGCTGGCGCCGGCCGTGATGTTCTTCAGCGCCTCGCGGAAGATCGCCTCCGTCAGCACCGTCGCCGTCGTGGTGCCGTCGCCGGCCACGTCGCTGGTCTTCGAGGCCGCCTGCTTCACGAGCTGCGCGCCCATGTTCTCGTACTTGTCCTTCAGCTCGATTTCCTCGGCCACCGAGACGCCGTCCTTGGTCACGGTCGGGGCTCCCCATCCTTTGTCGAGGATGGCGTTGCGCCCCCGCGGCCCCAGGGTGCTCTTGACCGCGTCGGCAAGCTTCGTGACCCCGCGCATCAGGGCCGCACGGGCCTCGCTGTCGAACGCCAACATCTTAGGTGCCATGGCTGCTGCATCCTCCCTTTCTGTCGAAAACTCGGTTGCTGCCCACGTTTCCGGCCCCACGGCCCCTGGCGGAGCACCCACACGCGGCCGGAAACCTTCCTTCTACCACGCCCACCCCTCGCCCGCAAGGCGCAAACGGTGAGCGGTCTGAATGCCATGCCTTTCGCAAAGTGCGTGCCACACGAGGACCAGACACGTCAAAAACGCCGTAAATCCCCATTTCCAAGACTCTTACGCCTATTCTCGACGCCACCGGAGAAATCTCCACCGCCAACAAAGAACTGCCATTTTGGCAGAACACCCCCTCCGCCGGCCTCCCCCTTTGGCAGAACCGACGTGGCGTCCTGCCAATACATGTCATCCCAACGCCGGATCGCCCGTGCTGTCACCGGACCAGAAACTGCTTGCCGTTCACACCGCACCCACTATAATTGCGGGCTGCGGTGGATGACCTAGCCGCAGGAAATCCCCTGGAGAACAGGAGAAAACCATGAGCAGGCGATCGGCGTGGTTGACGGTGTGGGCAATGGCATTGGCGGTCCTGACGGCCGCGAGCATCGGCGGGTGCAAGTCCTCGCCGCCCGAGGAAGACCCCAACGCCGAGCCGACCGGCCCCTACGCCGAAATCGACCGGCTGCTGCCACGGCTGCCGGCCATGCCGCCTTGGAAATTCGACGGCCGCGCACAGCACTACGCCGATGTCGCCCGCGTTGCCGCCGATCCGACCGGCCTCGTCGATATCGCCGCCAGCGAACTTGGGGCCGCCGATGCCGCCCTGTTCCAGGAATGCGGCTACAAGATGTCGGTCGTCCGCAAGTACAAGCACCCCGATTCGCCGCAGACGCTTGTCGTGGCAATTCACGAGATGAACGATGGCGATGCCGCCTTTGCCGCCTATTCGGTTGTCGCCCAGGGCAAGCCCCTGTCGGGCAACTGGCTGGCCGGCAAGCAGCTCGACACCGTCGGCGTTGCCGCAACCGCGGGTGCCCCGGCCGTCGCGAACTCGTCAAAGATCGTATTCGTCAAGGGCCGCTACATCGTCACAGTGGACCACCGCGGCGCGACGGTGCCGAGCGCCAAACCCGTGGCCGACCTGGTGGCCCAGAACATCTTCAGCGGCGCGCTGAAGCCGGCCCTGGTCCGCGACCTGCCGACGGGTCGCATGGTGCCCGGAAGCGAGCTGTACGTGACGGGCCGCCTGGCGTTGGACCGCATCAAGGGGCAATTGGGCCCGGCGGGCGAATTGTTGACGCCGGCCGTGATCGGCAGCGGCCAGATGGCTGTGGCCACCTACGAAGCCGAGGGACGGATGAACACGATTTTCGTGATCCGTTACCCGTCGCTGGGTGCCGAAGCAGCCGAGGCCACCCTCAAGGGCGCCCTGGCTACGGCCCCCGCCCCGCTGGTCAACAGCATCGCCTTCCAGGCCGTCGGCAACACGCACCTGGTCGGCACCCTGACGCGTCAAGACGAATGCTTCCTAGTGGTCCTCGGCGCCCTGATCGCGATCCTCGGGGGCTGACGCGACTGGGGGGGCTCGTGCGAGCCGCCCCCGCGGATTCTCCGTGTGTCCGGCAACCGCGATGCGTCAGCCTGCTACGACAGGTTCATCGACAGCAGGAACTCGGCATTGGTCTTGGTGCGCTCCAGGCGGTTGCGCAGGAGTTCCATCGCCTCGACGACGTTCATGTCGGCCAGCACCTTGCGCAGCAGGTAGATGTACTTCAGCTCGTCGGCGTTGACGATCAGCTCTTCCTTGCGGGTGCCCGAGCGGTTGATGTCGATGGCCGGGAAGACGCGCTTGTCCACCAGGCGGCGGTCCAGGTGCAGTTCCATGTTGCCGGTGCCCTTGAACTCTTCGAAGATGACTTCGTCCATGCGGCTGCCGGTGTCGATCAGGGCCGTGGCCAGGATGGTCAGGCTGCCGCCCTCTTCGATGTTGCGGGCCGCACCGAAGAACCGCTTCGGCTTCTGAAGGGCGTTGGCGTCCACGCCGCCCGACAGGATCTTGCCCGAGTGCGGCACTTCGCTGTTGTAGGCCCGGGCCAGGCGGGTGATCGAGTCCAGCAGAATCACCACGTCCTTGCCGTACTCGACCATGCGCTTGGCCTTGTCGATGACCATTTCGGCCACCTGCACGTGCCGCGAGGCCGGCTCGTCGAACGTCGAGCTGACGACCTCGGCCTTGACGTTGCGCTGCATGTCGGTCACTTCTTCCGGGCGCTCGTCAATGAGCAGGACGATCATGTACGTGTTGGGCGAATTCTGGGCGATGGCGTTGGCCATCTTCTGAAGCAGGACGGTCTTGCCCGTCCGCGGCGGCGCGACGATCAGGCCGCGTTGCCCTTTGCCGATGGGCGTCACGAGGTCCACGACGCGCATTTCGATCTGGTCCGGGGTGGTTTCCAGGAAGAATCGCTCCGTGGGGAATAGCGGCGTCAGATCGTCGAACACGATCTTCTCGGTAACCAGCTCGGGGCTCTCGTAGTTGACGGCCTCGACCTTCAGGAGGGCGAAGTACCGCTCGTTCTCCTTGGGCGGGCGAATCTGCCCGGCGACGATGTGGCCGTTGCGCAGGCCGAAGCGGCGGATCTGCGACGGCGACACATAGATGTCGTCCGGCCCCGGAAGGTAGTTGTAGTCCGGGCTCCGCAGGAAGCCGAAACCGTCGGGCAATACCTCCAGCACGCCTTCGCCGAACATCAGCCCGGTGGACTGCACGCGGTTGCGCAGGATGTAGAAGATCAGGTCCTGCTTCTTCAGACCGGCGTACTCCTCGAGGTTTTCCTTGCGGGCCACCTCGTGCAGCTCGGCCACGGTGAGCTTCTGAAGCTCCGTGATGTGCAGTTCGCCGTGCTTGGCTTCCTCGTAGCGGCCGTGCGTCTCCTCGTCGAACACCTCGACGGCCGTCTGCGTTTCCTTGCGCTTGCGCGGCTTGCCGTTCTGCGCCTTCGGACTCTTTGCCTCACCGTTCTTCTCGTCTGCCATGACTGACTACCCCATATCTAAGGTTGACCTGATCCGTGTACCGGCTCGCCACGGGCACAACAGCCCGTCACCACAGGGCCGGTCACATGTCATCGGGAAGAGTGCCGCTCGCGACAGAGGGTCAGCAGCCGGCGGGCCTCGGCGACAAGATGGTCGAGTCCGGCTGCATTCTCGCAGACCTCATCGGCCATCGCGCGCTTGCGGCTTAACGGAATCTGCCTGGCCTCGCGACGAAGGACCTCGTCCCAGTCCCAGCCCCTGGTACGTTTCACACGCTCCTGCCGCACATCGTCCGGGGCATCCACGAAGACGACGGCGTCGCACAACTCGTTCATGCCGCTCTCGAACAGCAGCGCGGCGTCCAGCACCACCGCCGGCACGCGACCGTCCGAACGGTCGGCCCGCGCCGCGGCCTCCAGCACCCGCCGGCGAAACTCGCCCCACAGGGCGGCGCCGACGATCGCGTTGAGCCGCGACGTCGCCGCCTCGTCGGCAAACGCCCGCGCCGCCAGACGCGACCGATCCACGGCCCCATCGGCGCCGAGGATGCCCTCGCCGAACGCCTCGACCAGCCCGCGGCGAACGTCCTCGCGACCGAGCATCTCGTGCCCCATCCGGTCGGCGTCGATTCGCACGCAGCCCAGGTCCGCCATGGCCGCCGCCAGGGCCGACTTGCCGCTGCCGATGCCGCCGACAATGCCGAGGATGGGCGTCTTGCGTTCGGTTACAGACATTTCGTCCCGCTTTGCCTCACAAGCTGCGTCCGCCGCATGCGACCATCGCCTCGTGGGCGATCGATCGGGTTGCAGCGGATGATTACGTGCTGATGGTCTATGCCGGCTGTCCGCGCGGCCCTGGCGGTCATTTCGCCTCCCGCCAGTTGGGCCCGGTGGCCACGTCCACCTTCATCGGGACGTTGAGCTTCAGCGCCGAGGTCATCTCCTCGACGATCATCGCCTGTTCCTCCTCGACGGCCGCCTTGGGCACTTCGAAGACCAACTCGTCGTGAACCTGGAGGATCATCCGCGAGGGGCGACCCTCGTCGTCGATGCGTCGGTCGATGGCCACCATGGCCACCTTGATCAGGTCGGCGGCCGATCCCTGGAGCACCGTGTTGAACGCCGCACGCTCGTTGTTGGTCCACCGCTTGGCGTCGGTAAACTTGACGCCCGGCGTGGGCCGGCGGCGGCCCAGAATCGTCACCACATAGCCATCGGCCATGGCCCGTTCGAGGACGGCGTCCATAAACTCGCGAACACGCGTGTAGCGGGCGAAGTACGCGTCGATGAAGGCCTGGGCCTCGCCTACCGAAATCCCCAGGTCGCGCGACAGGCCGTAGGCGGTCTTGCCGTAGATGAGGCCGAAGTTGACGGCCTTGGCTCGGCTGCGCTGCTCGGCGGTCACTTGGTCCTGCGGCACGCCGAAAATCTCCGACGCCACGAACGCGTGGATGTCCAGGTCGCGGGCGAAGGCGTCGAGCAGGAACGGATCCTGGCTGAAGTGGGCCAGCAGCCGCAACTCCACCTGGCTGTAGTCGGCCGACAGCAGCACGTCGCGCTGCGGGTCGGCCGGAACGAAGGCGGCGCGGATGCGGCGGCCCTCGTCGCTGCGGACCGGTATGTTCTGAAGGTTCGGATCGCTCGAACTCAGCCGCCCGGTCGCCACCGCCGCCTGGTTGAACGAGGCGTGAATGCGGCCGGTCGTCGGATGGATCAGTTGCGGCAGGGCGTCCACGTAGGTGCCCTTGAGCTTCGCCAGGGTGCGGTATTGGAGCACCTTGGCCGGCAGCGGATGCACGGCCGCCAGCGATTCCAGCGTGAACGAGTCGGTGCTGACGCCGGTCTTGGTCTTCTTGACGGGCTTCAGGCCCAGCTCGTGGAACAGCACTTCGCCAAGCTGTTTCGGCGAGTCGATATTGAACTGGCGGCCGGCCAGCCTGTGAATCTCCTCGCGCAAGGCCTCCATGCGGCGGCCGAACGTCTCGCTCAACTCCGCCAGCAGGTTCAGGTCCACGGCAACCCCGCGACGCTCCATCTTTTCCAGCACGCGAACTAGCGGCATCTCCACCTGGTCGAAGAGCCGCCGCAGGTCCGCCTCGGCGGCAAAACGGGCGTTGAACCGCTCGTACAGCCGCCATGTCATCTCGGCGTCTTCGGCCGCATAGTACGTGATCTGCGCCAGCGGCACCTGGTCCATCGTGCACTGCCCACCGCCGCGTTTCTTCTCGCCGATCAGGTCCGTGATCGGCATCGCGCGATACCCCAGATGCTCGGCGGCCAGGGCGTCGAGAGCGTGACTGCGGTTGCCGGGGTCCAGCAGATACGAGGCGATCATCGTGTCAAAGAGCGGCCCCTCGACCGTCAGGCCCGCCGTGCCCAAGGCGGCCAGGTCGAACTTGGCGTTATGGGCCACCTTCAGCGACTGCCGCGACCGCAGCACCGGACCGAGCACCGCCCGGACCGTGTCCAGGTCCAGCACCGCCTCGCCCTCGGGAGCCATTACTGGCACATACCAGCCGAAGCCCTGCCCCGTCGAGAAACTCAGCCCCACCAGCCGGTCGCGCAGCGGATCCAGCCCCGTCAGTTCGGTGTCGAAGGCGAAGGCCTCGGCCTTGGCCAGTGCCGCGGCCAGACACTTCAAAGAAGCTTCGTCGGCGACACACTCGAACCGCTGCTCGTGACGCGACGCTTCGGCAGGCGTTTCAAACTGCTCGGCAAGCTTCTTGAACGCCAGCCGCTGGAACAGGGCGGCCACCCGTGGACGGTCTGCCTCGGCCACCGTCAGATCCGTATAGGTTAGATCGGTGGGCAGGTCGCTTTTGAGAGTGGCCAGCTCGCGGCTCATGCGGGCCTGGTCGGCGTATTGGCGAAGATTCTCGCCCATCTTGCCCTTGATCTCGCCGGCGTGGGCCAGAATCTCGTCCATCGACCCATATTGCTGGAGCAAGGCCACGGCCCGCTTCTCGCCGATGCCCGGCACCCCAGGAATGTTGTCGGACGCATCGCCCATGAGGCCAAGCCAATCGGGCACCTGCTCGGGCCGCAGCCCCTTCTCGGCCATCAGCCACGCCTCGTCCAGGGTCTGGTCCTTGCGGGTGTCGAACAGAACCACGCCGGGGCCCAGTAGTTGCATCAGGTCCTTGTCGCGCGAGACGATCACCACCTGACACCCGTCGCGGCGGGCCTGTTCGGTAAACAGGGCCACGAGGTCGTCGGCCTCGTAGCCGGGCATCTCGACCACGCGGACCCCAAGGGCCCGCAGAATCTCCTTGCTGCGGCCGATTTGCGGGACTAGGTCGTCGGGCATCGGCTTGCGCGTGAGCTTGTAATCGGCGAAAGCCTTCTTGCGGAAGGTCTCCTCGGGGCCGTCGTAAACAGCAGCCAGGTAGTCGGGCCGCTTGTCGCGCAGGATCTTCAGGACGGCCTGAACGAAGCCGAAGACGGCTCCGGTGGGTTCGCCGTCGGGCGCAGTCAGGTTGGGAATCGCGAAGTACGAAGCGTACAGATGCGAATGCGAGTCGAGAATATAGAGCGTTTTGGGCATGCCGCGCGTATAATGTGGTGGTTGGACGGTGGTCAGAACCCGGAACCCAAGGGCCCAAGGTGGGCCGCCGGTCCGGATTGGGAGTTGTCATAGCGGAATCGGTGAACTCTCCCCGGCCGGCCTTCGTGCCGACCGTCAACTCTTGATTCTCTATCTGGAAACGTCATCCTCAAGCATCAACCGCATCAGGAAAGACGGGACCGCACCCGTCCATCGCACCAACACAGAGAGGAACCTCGGTAAGCCAACCGGTGTCTCGTGTGGGGTAAAATGCCTGGAAGACTCATGCAGGAACGGCGAACGCCTGATCGCCCATACTGGGGCCCCCGGGCCCCCTGAAACACTTCTAAGTCTAGCCCGAATCCATGCATCGGTCAAGTGGTATTTTTTGGTTGACAATAAATGACGCCGGCTCTACAGTTAACGCTCGCTGAGACCGTTGTTTGCGTCGGCCGTTCCGCCCGTGCGGCAGTGGCCGACGTCGGTTCCGGTCAGCACCGAACGCGGTCTGTTCCCGGCGCGGAGGCCGGGTGGCATTATACGATTCAATACCGACCGCTAGTACTTGCCGACGTCCTTAAGTAGCAAGCAATCAGGAGGCTTCCCAGATGGCCAAGCGAGTTGCCGGAAAACGGCAGGGTCTGCTCTATGGGCTGATCGCCATGATCTTTGTGGCAATCCTCTTCGCAGTGCTGTTCTTCATGGAACGAAGCAACCGGCTGGAGGCGCTCCAGACGTTCGCTCCCGGCACCGTGGAACCGGAGAAGATCCAGGCCCAGATGAAAACGATGCGGGATAATTTGAGACAAGCGGGCGTCAATGTTGCCGACAGCGCCACCTTGATCGATCAGTTCAAGGCACTTCTTGCCATGAACGCCGACTACAGGCAGGCCATCAGCAACCTGGCCTACCAGATCAGCGGCAAGTCGCCCGGGGATGCCCAGGGCAGCGCCCTGATCAGCTTCACGAAAACACAGCTCGACATAGCCGATGCGGCGAAAGCCGAAGCCAAGGCCGCCCTGGAAATCGCTCCCAAGCTGCCGGATGTCGCCGGCGCCCAGGTGGTTGACCCGAAGGACCTAGCCTCTGCGATCGCAAACCTGAAGATTCACATCAAGGCCCTCGACGACGCCTACAAGGCTCGCCAGTTGGACATCCAGAAGGCCGCACAGAACAACGAGGCCCTCCAGGCCACCATCGACAGCAACGCTAAGAACGCCGAAGAAAAGTTCAACCAGATGGTCCAGACCAAGGACGCCGAGATTGCCGGTCTGCGGGCCAAGGTCGAAGAGGTCCAGAAACTCAGCGACGAAATCGAGCGAACGCGCGAGGCCCTCAAGACCGAGTTCACCAATTACAAGGTGGCCGCCGCCGAGAAGTTGCAGGAAAAGATCAATCGCCAGATTGAATTGGAAAAGCAAGTCAGGGAACTCCTCGACAAGATCCAGCGAGAAACCAGCGGCGTGGCGCAGCCCGACGGTAAGATCGTCAGCCTAATGCCGGGCGAGAAGACCGGCTACATCGACCTGGCCGCCGGCGATGGTGTCTTCACCAACCTGACCTTTGCCGTGTACGATCCGGCCGAGGTAGAAGCCGGCAAAGAAAAAGGCTACGTCAAGATCGTCAACGTGATGGATACGTCCAGCGAGGTCGTTATCACGTCGCAACTGAAGACCAATCCGATCGTCAAGGGCGATATCATCTCCAATATCGTCTACGATCGGACTCGCCGATTCCACTTCGCCGTGGTCGGCTTCTTCGACATCGATGGCGACGGCAAGAACGACATCGACACCATCAAGCACATGATCGAGAAGTTCGGCGGCAAGATCGACGACCAGTTTAACGTCCGCACCGACTACTTGGTCGTGGGCGAAGATCCGATGTCCAGCTTCAAGGTCCCAACCGTAGGGAGCATGAGCGGCCAGGACAAGGCGGAGTATGATGCCAGAAGCGCCGAGCAGAAGGTCTACGGAGAGGCCACCGACCTGGCCCAGCGATTCTGGATTCCGGTGTTGAATCAGAACCGTTTTCTGACGCTGATCGGGATTCGTCCCATCGACGAGAAGACCGCAGCCAGGTGATCCGCCGGATCATCCCTACTCAACAGACCATGAACAAGCAAGGGGTGGTTCCGTGATGACGGAGCCGCCCCTTGTTCGCGCGAAGGGCCGCCCCATCCTGTTGCGTTCAACCATAGAGCCGCAAGGAAAGTTCTTCCAAGTCCCGGCGACGGCGCGAGTCGGCCGATGAGTCGCGCAGGGCCTGCTGAAGGATATGGGGTTCAACGAAGATCAGGGACTCGGGGTCAAGATGCGCCTTCTCCGCCGCCTTCTTCAGGCAGCGGGACTGCCGGCGCGTCAGACCGTGGGCTTGTCGCAATTCGTCCCACAGATGATCGCTTGTGCGATGGTGCTGGCCGTCGAGTTTACGACTGAGCACCACGGCTGTAACCATGAAGCCGATGATGACCAGAAATGCCACGGTCGTCCAGACGCCGTACAGAGCACCCATGGTCACGATTCCTAAGCAGAGGCCAGCAACTGTGCCGCCTTGCGGCGCACTCGGTCGCTCGGGTCGCGCCGCGTCAGCAGTTCAGCCGTTTTGGCAAAGCCTTGCGGCCTGACTCGCGAGAAGACCCACAGGGCGCTGAGGCGGTCGGCCTCGCCCGCGGCGAACATGTCCCGCAGCAACTGCCGCCCTTCGGGCCGGTCGCGTTCCAGCAGGGCCATGGCGGCATTGGCTCGGACGCGGCAGTTCTGGTCCCGCACCAGGGGCAGGAATACGTCCGCCTCCGCATGTCGGCGGTCCAGGGCCTCCACGGCGTTGGCGCGGACGCGCGCGTCTCGAGCCGTTAGAGCCATTCGCAATGTCTCCCAGGCGCCCGGCGAGGCTGTCGCACCGACCAGCGTCACGGCGGCACTCTGCACCCGAACGTCACGCGCATCGGCCGCCAATCGCCTCAACGGTTCGGCGAATACCTCCGCCGCCGAGGCCAGTCGAATCACGTCCAGCGCCGCCGCAACCGTGCCGCAGCCCGCCTCCAGGTGCGGTTCCAGCAGGCCCGGCCGGTCGGTTATCATCGCCTTCAGGGTTCGGCCCGCCTCGCGCCGGTCCGCCGCGTCAAGCCGCCACCAGTGCGCCAGCAGCCGGTCGAAGGCCCCCTGCGACAAAGCCTCTGACTGCCCTCGACGGATCATGTGAACCACGGCCGTCACTGCGGCAAGGTCGCTGCCCTGCTCGGCCACGATGCGGAGTTCGGCCGCGGCCACCTCACCGCAATGGGCCAGCGCGTCAACCGCCATGCGGCGTGTATCGTCCTGAACATGGTTGATAGCCACCGTGCGACACAGCACCGCCAGACGGGCCGGCGGCATGCCGCTGCGCGCCGCCAACGACAGGAGATTGGCCAGCAGCGGCGACGGCAACCGTTCGATGCCCTCCTGCCCCGCCGTCAGCCACGGCGCCTGCCGCAGGTGCGACACCGCACGGTCGGACACACGCGGGCGCCGACTGAACTCCTGCAACAGCAGCCGCAGTTCGCTCACGCTGAGAGGCCGGGCGACCAGTGCCGCCGCATCCGCCGCCAGGTCGTCATGCTCCATGGCCCGAACGACAAAGCCGAACAGTTCGGGCTCGATCTGCTGCGACAGCTCGCTCATCAACCGCTGTCGCCGCAGATCGCGGCGCAGCGACATGGCGCTCCAGAACCAGTGAGCCCCGTCGTCGGCCAGCATGGCGGCCGCCTTCAAGACGCGCGGCGCATCGACGGCCTGCCGAAGAGCAAAGGCCCGACGCAAGGCATCCTGCACGAAATGCTTTCTCCGCACGGCTTGCTCGTTGAGCGCCGCTTCGATCGGACCGGCCAGGTCCATTTCGGTCCGTCGCAGATTGCGAGCCCACCGGCACAGCAGGTCTGCCGCCTCGCCGCGAACCCCTGCGTCGGCAGCGCCGCAGGCTTCCGCCACCAGGTACGCCAGACTCAGGTCGCCCGTCTGCTCAATCAGCCGCACCACCGCCTGCTGCAACTGCGGCTTGCGCGAGGCCATGGCCCATCGCATCCCCGGCCCCAGGCGTCCCATCGAATCCAAAACGCGCTGGGCCAGCCGATCGCTTAATATGTTAAAATGCTCCACCAGCAGCGACTGGCGACTGCCGCGCGTCGCGCCGAGCAGCCGCTCGACCACCACAGCGGCCATCTCGGGCGACCCGTGGACCAGTGCATGCCCGAGCACCTGCCGGGCGGCACGGCTCTCCGAGCGTATCAGACAATCGACGGTAGTTGCGAATCCACTCATGGTTTCAGATTAGACAGAGTCCCTGGGCGCAGCAGAACGGCTGCGGCAACGCGCTTCACGATACTGCTATCGGCCCGCGCGGGTCCGATAATTTAATTGAAATCAACGCAAAACCTGTTATCAGTAGGCCCTCTCGGACAACCTGAGTTCGACCCATTCCATGGTGTCATAGAAGGAGTCACAAGGATGCGCATCAGCAAGCGGACCGCAGGACTCACGGCAAGCATCACCCTGGCCGTCAGCGCCAAGGCCAAGGCCATGAAGGCTGCCGGCGTGGACGTCGTCGGATTCGGCGCCGGCGAACCGGATTTCGACACTCCGGAGAACATCAAGGTGGCCGCCATCAAAGCCATCAACAGCGGTTTCACCAAGTACACGCCCGCCACGGGCACGCCCGAACTCAAGGCCGCTGTCGCCGAGAAGTTCAAGAAGCAGAACGGCTTGACCTACGACCCGTCGCAAATCGTGATTACCTGCGGCGGCAAGCACGCCCTGTTCGGGGCCATGATGGCCCTGCTCGACCCTGGCGACGAGGTCATCATCCCCACGCCCTACTGGGTCAGCTACCCGGACATGGCCACCGTGTGCGAGGCCCGGAGCGTCTTCGTCGAGGGCCGCGAGGCCAACGGTTTCAAGATCACCCCCGCCGATCTTGCGGCCGCCCTGACGCCTCGGACGAAGATCGTCATTCTGAACTACCCGTCGAATCCGACCGGCGCCGCCTACACCGTGGCCGAGCTCGAAGCCCTGGCCGATGTGATCCTCAAGCATCCCCGGGCCATCGTCTTCAGCGACGAAATCTACGAGCAGTTGCTCTACGACGACGCCGAGTTCAAGAGTTTCGCCGCCCTGCGGCCCGAACTGATGGACCGCACCCTCACCTTCAACGCCGTCAGCAAGACCTACTCCATGACCGGCTGGCGCATCGGCTACGTTGCCGGACCGGCCGACATCATCAAGGCCATCGGCAATCTCCAGAGCCATTCCACGAGCAACCCGTCTTCGATGTGCCAGAAAGCGGCTCTCGAGGCACTCGTCGGCGACCAGTCCTCCGTCGAGATGATGCGGCAGGAGTTCGACAAGCGGCGACTCCGCATGGTCGAGTTGCTCAACGCCATGCCCGGCGTCTCCTGCATGAGGCCCGCCGGCGCGTTCTACTGCTTTCCGAACGTCGCCGGGGCCATGGCCAAGGTCTGCCCCGATGCCAAGGGCAACACCCGAAGCGCCGTCTTCTGCGAGAAGGTCCTCGAAGACATCCACGTGGCCATGGTGCCGGGGTGCGGCTTCGGCAACGACGATTGCGTGCGGCTCAGCTTCGCCACAAGCATGGCCAACATCGAGAAGGGGCTGACACGGCTCGGCGAGTACCTGCGAAGCCAATGACCACCTTGCGGCGCAGGCGTAGCAGACCCCCAAACAGTGCCACGAACACCGGAGAAGACTATGGACATCGCCAAGCGGTATGACGTGCTGATCCTGGGCGGCGGCGTCGGCGGCGTGGCCGCGGCGCTTCAGTGCTCGCGGCTGAGATTAAAGACGGCCCTCGTCGAGAAGACGATCCTCTGGGGCGGTCTGGCCACCAGCGGCCTGGTGCCCATCTACATGCCGCTGTGCGACGGCAAGGGCCGCCAGGTCACTGGCGGCATCGCCGAAGAGCTTCTGTGGGCGTCCATCAAATACGGCCCGGGCCGCCTGCCGCGCCAGTGGGCCGACGGCAGCCGCGGCTCGCGACCGCACAGCGATCACGGAATCGCTGCAGCCGCCGAGGCCGTCACCGCCGACGAGGAACTGTACGATGCCGGCAGCTTCGCCAAACGGTTCCAGACATTCTTCGCGCCGCACGCCTTCGCATTGGCCCTGGACGAGTTGCTGGAAGACTGCGGCGCCGACCTCTGGCTCGACACGTTGGCGTGTCTGCCGATCATCGAAGGCAAGGCCGTCACGGGCGTCGAGGTGGAGAACAAGAGCGGCCGTATCGCCATTCAGGGC
The DNA here is from genome assembly GCA_964500225.1 of uncultured Anaerolineaceae bacterium. Lineage (GTDB taxonomy): Bacteria > Planctomycetota > Phycisphaerae > FEN-1346 > JAACEH01 > JAAYDY01. The sequence goes on from CAZCOA010000027.1 coordinate 23,854, forward strand.
CGGTGCATCATCGACGCCACGGGCGACGCCGATATCGCCTTCCGCAGCGGCGCTCCGTGCCAGGAGCGAGGCAGCTACCCGTCGATGCTCTACCAGGCGACGAGTCTGGAACTGGCCCGCCAAGCCGCCGCTACGGACAACGCCCGCAAGGTCGTCACATGGCGAGGCGGCGGCGCCTCGAACGAGATGGACAAAGGCTACGACGGCCCAAGCCCGAAGACAACGGGCACCGATGGCAAGGCCCTGAGTGCCTGGATCATGGAGAGCCGCAGGATCGCCCGCAAGCACCTTCAGGCCGACCAGGCCAAGGCTGCCACATCAACCGGCCTCGGTCGCGAAAACCTGTACCCGGCCGCCCTACCCACGATGCACCAAATCCGCATGTCGCGGAGGATCGACGGCCAGGAGACCGTTCTGACGGACCGCATGAACCAGCGGTGCGACACGTCGATCGGCCTGATCGCCGATTGCCGCAAGTCCGGCGCCGTCTGGGAGGTGCCCTACGGCGCCCTGTTGCCTAAGAACGTCGAAAACCTGCTCGTCGTGGGACGCTGTGCGTCGGCCGAGGGCTACGCCTGGCAGGTAACGCGGCTCATTCAGTCCTGTGCCCTGATGGGACAGGTGGCCGGATTGGCGGCACAGTTGGCGATTGCAGGCCGCACGTCGCCATCGCGGCTTGACGTCAAAAACGTCCAGCGTGCCGCCGAAGGGTGCGGCATCGTATTGCACCTGTAGAGCACGTCAGCACTGCCCTAGCGCCCCGCCGGCACCGGCTCGCAGGCGAACGCCTCGACGCCCCGCTCGCGATAGATCCCCTGCTCGGTCTGAATCGTGACGATGCCCGCACCGATCCCGGCAATCAGACATGGACGGCCGAAAACCGGCTCGCACCCGTCAGGCAGGCACACCAGCACCGGTTTGTCGTCCGCCTGGGCCCGGGCCAGGCTGATGCGTTTGCCGCCCTTGGTGAACGTGGCAATCAGCGTGGCGTAGAACACGGCCGGCCGGCCGATCGCCGGCGCCGTCCCATTTGCCGACGGCGACGGCAACTGTCCTTTTGTCCATAGTTCCGGGGGCGATCCGGCAGCCACCTTCGCCAGCACGTCCCGAGCCGCATCCTGCGTTCGCTTCAGGACGTCGCCCTTCAGCGACCGGGTGTCGAGTTGTACCAAGCTCTCCACCATGCGAACCAGCCGAACGTACGTCAGCTCGGTAATCAACTGCCCCGAACCGCCGCAGTCCGGACAGGGAATGTCCTTAGACACGTGACGCTTGATGCTCGAAAGAGCCGGATTGCCGCCCACGTCGCGGACGACATCAATGGTGACGGTGCCCGTGCCGGTGCATCTGCGGCACCGCGTGCTGCTGAGAACCAGGCCGATGTCCTGGGCCACCGTGGCCTGGGGAATCTTGCCCACGGGTTTCCAGTCGGCGCCAAACTTCAAGGCCGTCCGCGACGCCTGACGGGCCAAGACGGCCTCCTTCGCGGGCGTCTCGCCGAATTGCTCCGTCGTCAGGGTCTCCAGCGGCTTGGGCGTCAGCTCGGCGCGGCCGACCAAGTCCATGATTTTCCGCGCCGAGGTGGCAAACCCAATCCTCGGACTCAGGTCGTCCGCCTGCCAACTCCAGACAGCAAGGCCCGCCACTTTTCCGTTCTCGGCGACAAGAGGGCCGCCGCTGTTGCCGACCGAGATCATCGCATCGGTCATCACCCACTCGACCTCGCCGGCCGCGACCATGTCGGCCGCCAGCGCCGCATACCTCTCCCTCACTTTATCGCCCGTGCACACATCCGTTACGCGACCTTCGGCCACCGTCCCGAAGAATCCCTCGGGATTGCCCATCGCGAGCACCTTCGCCCCGACCGTCGGCGGATCCAGCGTCAAAGCGAGCGGCTGAAGGACCATCTCCCCCACATCGACCTTAATCAAGGCCAGGTCCTGCTTCACATCGAAAGCCAGAACCCCCTCCACCAGATGGTTCGTGCCGTCGTGGAACGTCACGACACCGCGCACCGCCCCCTCGATGAGGTGGAAACTGGTGACAATAACGCCCTTGCCGCCGAGAATGAACCCCGAGCCATAGACCACCTCGTCGCCGCGTTTGACGACAACCCGCACGATGCCCGGAAGCGATTTGCGATAGAGTTCCACAACGGGATCCACGGCCGACGGCTGCACGGGCGCGGCCCCGAGAGCAGGCGTGCCCTCCGGTGTCGGCTGCACCGGCGGCTCCACGGGCTCGGTCTCGGGATCAGGCGTGCCCTCCGGTGTCGGCTGCACCGACGGCTGCACGGGCGCGGCCTCGGGAGCAGGCGTGCTGACCGGTGTTGGCCGCACCGGCGGCGTGGGCGGCGGCGTCGGACGCACGGAAGTCGGCGTATGGCGCTCGGGCGACGGAGTGGACCGCACCGGTTCGGGGCTCCGGGTACCCGGGGCCACATTGCGGAACAGATCATACTCTGGCCGCTCGTCGCTGCCGTCGGGCGCAGGGGCAGCCTCGGCGGCCTTCTTCGCCTCGGTGCCACCGCTTCCGGACTTTGCCGGATCCGCCTGCGCATGGCAAGCCGAGACCGAAGCCAGGAACATCGCGGCCGCCACAGCAGAGACAAGGTGCTTCCGGACGTTGTAAAACATTCGCTGGTTCCCTATCGGCATGGTCTAAGCCCCGCGCTGGGAGGGAAGGATACTTGAATCCCCTGTCTGAGGCAAGTCGCAATTCCACCAACCGCAATCCCATCGGTTGTCGCGCCGTCATCCATATAGACGCACGCCGACGCCTGCTGCACCAAGAAATCCTTGGATTTTTGCCGAATTGTTCTCCCGCTGCGACGCAATCGAGATTCCGCGCCGCCAATGTCGCCATCCTTTCGCTCTGTCGCAAAAGGTACCATGTGTGCCTTCTTCTCTGCACCGTGTCAGGCCGCGGAAACCTGCCACGCCTGGGGTTCGGCCTCCGTAGGCCAACCAGATCGCCCCTCAGCTCAGGCCAATGGCACACATGTGACCGCACCCGGTGGGTTGCCGATTATACATACCGGCGCTCGGGTTTTTACAGACCCCACCACGACAAGGCCCGTCATGGGCCCTGTCGTGGTGAGCAATGGATAGTGGATTACCAGCCCTTCAGCCGTCCGGCCTCGGGCAGTTTGCCGACCAGCGGTTCGGCGTAGGTGCGGAAGGCTTCGGTGATGTTGTTGCCTTCCTTATTGATGAATTTGCGCGGCAGGTTGGTGGTGTGCTTGGCGACGTTCACCAGGCTGGTGACAAAGGTCTCGATCTTGTACGGCTTGTTACTGATACGCTTGATGGCGACCGAGCCGTCCGTGTCGCCCTTGGTGGCGTAGCGGACGGCGTCGCGGCCGACGAGCCGCGCCTCGCGGGCGTCCACCTCGCTGTAGAACCCGGGGAAGCTGCGCTGGAGGTACCCGAAGGTGTCGGCGCGGACGCGGACCTTCTTGCCCTCGAAGCCCTTCTTGACCATGGCGGCCAGATAGTCGCCCAAGGCGCCCGACCCCGAGAGCTGCACGTTCCCGTGCGAGTCCACCTCGGCGTTGGCGGCCATACGTTCGGCCACCGTCACGCCGTCGCTGTAGTGGATGCCTTCGCTCACGGCGACGATGCAGCGACCGTACTTGGCGTTGACCGCCTTGACGTCCTCGACGAACTTTGCGTCGTCGAAGTCGGCTTCCGGCACGTAGATCAGGTGCGGGCCGTCGTCCTTGAACTTGCGCCCCAGCATCGAGGCGGCCGTCAGGAACCCCGCGTGGCGACCCATGACCACATTGATCTTGATGCCCGGAATCGACCGATTGTCCAGGTTGTCGCCCATGAAGGCCGACGCCACGAACTTCGCCGCGCTGCCGAAGCCCGGGCAATGATCCGTCACCTTCAGGTCGTTGTCGATCGTTTTGGGAATGTGAAACACACGCATCTCGTAGTTTGCGTCTCTAGCCATCTCGCTGACGATGTTGGCCGTTTCGGCCGAGTCGTTGCCGCCGATGTAGAAGAAGTACCGCACGTCGCGCTTGCGGAACACCTCGAACATCTTCATGCAGTCGTCGCGCGTCGGCTTCATGCGCACCGACCCAAGCGCCGCCGAGGGCGTGCGGGCCACCACCTCCAGATTCGCTTTCGGCTCTTTCGACAGGTCGATGAAGTCCTCGGCCAGAATCCCCTTGACCCCATGACGGGCGCCCAGGAGCTTCTTGATCTCCTTGCACTTGGCCGCCGCCTCGATCACGCCCACCAGGCTCTGGTTGATGACGCACGTCGGCCCGCCGCTCTGGCCGACCACCGCGTTGCCTACTAGCTTGGCCACGATTGACACTCCTTTCCCAAAATGCGATCCGCCCTCACACACTGTTCCCCAACACCTCAAAGCCGACTTCGAAAACCGCATTCGAAGCCGACCCCGGCCGGGCGCGGTATTCTCGTCGCGACGCCCCGGCCGGTCAAGCCCTTTTCGCGTCTCACTCCGCCCGGCGGACGCTCTTGATCACGACCGGCGTCAGGGGCACGTCCTGCATCCCGCGGACGTAGCCCGTACGGACCGTCTTGATGCGGTCCACCACGTCCATCCCTTCGGTCACCTTGCCGAAAACACAGTAGCCGAAGGCATCCGGCGTCGGAGCACGGTAGTTCAGAAAATCGTTGTCCGTCACGTTGATAAAGAACTGGGCCGTGGCGCTATCGATCACTGCCGTCCGGGCCATGGCAATCGTCCCGCGGTCGTTCTTCAGACCGTTGGCCGCCTCGTTCTTGATCTGCGCCCGCGTCTGCTTCTGCTGTAGGTCGGGCGTGAAGCCGCCGCCCTGGACCATGAACGTCGGAATCACCCGATGGAAGATCGTCCCATCGTAGAACTTCGCGTCCACATACTGAAGGAAATTGGCCACCGTGATCGGGGCCTTGTCGGGGTACAGCTCGATGCGGATCGTCCCTTCGCTGGTCTCCATGACCACGACCGGGTTCCCCGCCGCCTTCGGTTGCTCCTGGGGCGCCTGTGCCACCTGTATCTCCTGACTGGTCTGCTGTGTCTGCCCGGCCTGCGGCGACTTCGGCGTCGAAGCCCGTTCAGCCTGGGTCGTTTCCTGTTGTGTCGCCGGCTGCCCGTTGCTACCGACCGACTCGCGCCGCTCCTGGCACCCGCCCATCGCCAACACCAGGGCCGCCGCCACCGCAGCCCACACGACATATCCAGTCTGCCTCATGGACACCATCCTTCCGAAATCGTCGTTCTGCGACATCGTTTCGTCCAGACCACACCAAGCGACATTCTACTCGATCGTGGCCGGGCCGTCCATGGTCCGGCGACACCTTTCACCACCAGGAACGCAACAGGACACGAAGTGGGCGTCTGATGCATACGCGTCGGCCCTGATTCGGCCCGAGGATTGGCGGGCCGGCTTGCTTCAGCCCCGCACCCCCGCGAGACGTCCGCTCTCACCCTGTGTAACCGCCGTGATGTGGGCCCGCGTGCGGCCTCGGCACCGATTCGTGGTTGACGCGGCGAGGCGGTGTCGCAAGAATGGTGCGACTGTCGCACGGAGCAGCAACGGAGGTAACTGGCGGATGAGCCTCGATCTGCTGAAGAATGTCAAGGCGTTCCTGCTGGATCTGGACGGAACGCTCTATCTGGGCAACCAGCTGTTCGAGTGGACGCCGCCGTTCTTGGCCGCGCTGCGCGAACTGGGCCTGCGGCGCATGTTCATGACCAACAACTCCAGCCGCAACGCCGCCAGCTACGCTGAGAAACTGCGTCGCCTGGGCGTGGATGCCTGTCCCGAAGAGATTATCACCAGCGGTCAGAGCGCCGCGCTGTACCTGAGCGAGCAGCCGGACATCCGCACGGTCTATGTGCTGGGCACGGAGGCCCTGGCCGACGACGTTCGCGCCGCGGGCAAGACGGTCGTGGCGGAAGGGGCCGATGCCGTGCTCGTCGGATACGCGACGAACCTGGAGTTCGAGAGCCTGAGCCGCGCGGCCATCGAGTTGCAACACGGGGCCCGGTTCCTGGCGACGCACCCGGACCGGGTGTGCCCAGACCCTCGCGGGATGCTGCCCGACTGCGGCGCAATGTGCGCCTGCCTGGCCAGTGCCGTGGGCCGCGGGCCCGACCACGTCTTCGGCAAACCGTCGCCGTGGATGCTGCGTCTGGCGACGGAGCGGGCCGGACTGCCCGCCGCGGCGATGGCCCTGGTGGGCGACCGGCTCTATACCGACATTCAGATGGCCCTCGACAGCGGCATGCCGGCGATCCTGGTTCTCAGCGGCGAAACCACGCGGGACGGTCTGGCAACCAGCCGCGTGCGACCCGACCTGGTGTTCGAGAACGTGGGCGAACTGGCCCTGGCACTGAGGCGGCTGCACCGGTGACAGCCTCCCGCCAAGCCATGCCGAGCGGCCCTGAACCGCGGGAATTAAGCCGTGGAAGGGGCGGCCGTTTGACTTTCCAGAAATTGTTGCACAGAAACCACATTGTTGGCCTTTTTCGACATGCCGCATAACTTGTTGCGAGGGATTGCCTTGCACGGCCGATCAGAAAAAAAAGGCCTTTGTCGTCAGAAAATTGCACCGAATCCAGTCGATAAACTTGCCGCAGCCCAATTCTTGCGTTATATTTCCCGCAGAGCGTGAAGAGGGGGTCAAACCCCATTTCTATGGTTAGGCCTATCACCGCGGTGCTTGCCGTTCGTCGTGGCTAGGCACCGGGCAACTTGTGATCTCGGCATGGGGATGCCGCGACACGAGGAAAGGTCACGAGTCGGTGCTAGGTTCCGGCACAACAAGGGTCTGCGATTCTCGCATCCGTGGGGAGGGTATCTCGATGAAGCAAACGATCCATGCGTTGGTATGCGCGCTGGCCATGGTGGCCCTGTCGGCCGGTGTGGCTCAGGCCGCGAAAATCTCGTGGAGTGGCTACGATACGACGACCGGCGTGGACTGGATCACCAGCGGCGGGGCCAATCCATTCCAAGCGGGCCAGTACTGGGACATCTCCTCGGGCAGCCCCGACTACACCAAGGATGCGACGTGGTCGCCCGCGAAGCCGGACTACCTCAAGAGCTTCCAGTATGTGAATCAGGGGGGCGGTAGCGGCGGGTCCAACAACGGCAGCGGTGGCGGCGGCGGTACGACGGGCATAAATTACAATCTCGTCCTGAACGCCGGTAAGACATTCGATTTCTTGGTGCTCTTCTACGACAGCAACTATTCGACCCGCAACGCCGGCCTGAGTGGCACGGACGTGGCACTTCAGGTTCGCCTAATCGACCCGTCGGCGGCGCCCGGCACGGAAGACGCCTGGCATGACATCACGGTCGCTCAGCTCGAGGCCGGCATCTACCTGAATTGGAAGGTCGAGGCAGCGGCCGATGAAATCGTCACGACCCAGGTCGTGTGGGTCAACGGAGACGGTGTCGGTGCGGCCGGTTTCTTCCTGGACAACGTGATTGACGGCGTTGGGGGCGGCAATGTCCCCGAGCCTGCTTCGGTCGGTCTCCTGCTGATGGGGTTGAGCGGACTGTTCATGCGTCGCAGGAAATAATCCGCCGACGGGTAGCGTCCAAGACTCTGATCATTTCACCGGCCGCAGGATATCCCTGCGGCCGGTTCTTTATCCGTCGTATCCTACGCCGCGCAATATGGCCGCCCGCGGTCGTTGCCGCCGTTCAGCTAACCCGGTACAATCCTCCGTAGGCCACTCGAACAGACTTCGTTCGGAAGGACGGCTATGCCCATAGTCATAGGGATCGACGAGGCAGGTTACGGACCGGTGCTCGGCCCGCTGTCGGTGGCAGCGGCGGTGCTGGAGGTTCCTGCGGCGCACATCGAGGCTGACCTGTGGACGGTGCTGGCCGATGGCGTGTCGGCTCGGCCCGGGCGCGACGGCCGCGTCTGCATCGCCGATTCCAAGCTTCTGCACCAGGGCCGCCACCGCCTGGCGCGGCTGGAGCATCACGTGCTGGCCACAAGCGAAACGCCCCTGCCATCGACGTTCGAAGCGTTTGCCTCGGCCCTGGACATCCAACGTGCTCACCTGAGCTGCGGCGAACCGTGGCACCGGGACACATCCGAAACACTGCCCTTGGCAGCGGAGCCGGCCGCCGTCGGCCGGTCGCGGAACCTCTTTCGCCACGCTCTGGACACGACGGGCGTTCGGCTGCATGCGGTATGCGTGAACCTGGCGCAACCATGGCGGTTCAATGCACTGGTGGCGGCCACGGACAACAAGGCGGCGGCGCTGTGGCAGTTGGCCATGGAACTCGTGGAATTGCTGGCGAGACGATTTCCTGGGCAGCCGTTGTCGGTCACGATGGACAAGCACGGCGGCAGAACGTACTATGCCGATGTGCTGCGCGAGACGTTTCCGCTGCGGCCGGTGGAAACGGTCTGCGAATCGCCGCAGACGAGCCGCTACCGAATCGGCGGCGAGGCAGCCATGGAGTTTGAGTTTCGCGAGAAGGCCGACGCGACATCGCTTCCGGTGGCACTGGCCAGCATGTACGCCAAGTATGTGCGCGAGGTGCTGATGGCGCAGTTCAACCGGTACTGGTCGCACCTGGCCGCCGATGTGGCACCTACTGCGGGCTATTACGAGGACTATCAACGGTGGCAGGCTCAGATGCAGCCGCACCTGGCGTCGCTCGATCTGCCGCGGGAGTGCTATGTCCGTTGTCGTTGAGTCGCCGGAACACTGCGAATCGGGAGGAGCCATGGCCGTTCAACGCTGGAGCGATACCATCCTGGTAGCCACGCCGCCGCAGGATCCCGGATTCACGGAGGATCTGAACGAAGTGATGGACTTGGTGGAAGCCGACGGCCGTCTGGCTGTCGTCATCGACATGAAGGATGTGGAGTACGTCGGCAGTTCCAATTTGTCGCTGCTCTTGCGTCTGCGCAAGCGGCTGCTCAATCACGCGCAACGTCTGGTACTGTGCAGCGTCAACACGAAGATATGGGGCACGTTCCTGGTTACCGGACTGGAGGCGCTGTTCACATTTGCCGACGACGTGACCACGGCGCTGGCCGGCCTGGAATCGAATCGCCACCACCAGCAAGGGTGACGCATCCCGTCGGCGCGGTGTCCCGATGCGTCCGCACGACGTCATTCCCGCAATCTGCCACAAGACGAAAGGACTGAACCATGGCTGCCAAGTCGCCGCATTTGGAGTTGCTTCCCGTACCGCAGGAGATTCGACATCGTTCGGGTGTGTGGAAGCTGCCCGATGATCTTCTGGTGAGCCTTCCGCCGGGCAGCGGCCGCATGGAACTGACGGCGGCACGACAACTCGTCGCGGACCTGGCGTCGTTGGGGGTGGAGGCTCGCCTAGCCAGGCGTTCCGGTAACGATGATGCTCCGCCGACCTCGGGAATTACGCTGCGCCGCAACCGCGTGTTCGGCGGCGAGGAGGCCTACGAGCTGGCCGTCGGCGCCGCGGGCGCCAGCGTATCGGCCAACGGTCCGCGCGGCCTGTTCTACGGCGCGCAGACGTTGCGGCAACTGCTGCGACAGTTCGGGCGTAAACTCCCGGCGGTGGCGATCCGCGACTGGCCCGAGATGGCCCTGCGCGGCGTCTATCACGACATCTCGCGCGGCCGCGTGCCCACGCTCGACACGCTGAAGTACCTGGTCGAGCTGCTGGCCTCCATGAAGGTCAACGCCCTGTCGCTCTACGTCGAGTACCCTTACCGCTACGAGCGTCACCCGCGAATCTGGGAAGACACCGATCCCCTGACGGCCGAAGACATTCTGGAGCTTCAGGAACACTGCAAGGATCACGGCATCGACCTGATCCCGAGCCAGGCCAGCTTCGGACATCTGGAACGGTTGCTGACGAAACCGCCGTACCGCGATCTGGCCAACACGCCGTCGAGCGGCACGTTGGCCGGTTCGCGCAAGTTCTCGCGTCAGGGGACGAGCCTGGACCCGACGAACCCGCGGAGTGAGAAACTGATTGCGGAGTTGTACGACGAGTTTCTGCCGCAGTTCGATTCGCCGTACTTCAACGCTTGTTGCGACGAGGTGTGGGACCTGGGCCAGGGCAAGAGCGAGCCGCGGGCCCGGCGTATCGGCAAGGGCCGCCTGTTCGCGGAGTTCATCTGCAAGATCTACCGCCTGACGAAACAACACGGCAAGCAGCTGATGATCTGGGCCGACATTCTGAAGCGTCACGCGGACGCGGTCGGCTTGATCCCCAAGGACGTGATCTTCCTGAACTGGTGGTACAACGCCGAGTCGAAGGAGTGGATGATCGACCATAGCCGCAACATTCGCAAGTCGGGCCATGAATTGGTAGTCTGCCCCGGAGTGAACAACTGGGGGGCGTTCATGCCACGGCTGGGGACGATGCGGGACAACATTGCGAATTTCGCTGCGGCGGGGCAACAGTTCAAGGCTCTGGGCCTGCTGAACACGGAGTGGGGCGACGGCGGGCACTTCAACCTGCTGGGCACCGCCCTGCCGGGATTCGCCAGCGGCGCCGAGCACGCCTGGGCCCACAGCAAGGCCGACCGAGCGACCATCGGCCGCCGCTGGTCGCTGCACGTCCTGGGCGACGCCACGGGCACGGCCGAGCGCGTGGTAGAGGCAGCCGACCTCCGGGACGCCGACCATGCCCTAGTGCGAACGGGCCTGGGCGACGAAAACCGGCTGGACTTTGCGGCCATGAAGACAACGCCGGAGAAACTTCTGGCGAGCCAGGAGCGGTTCCACGCACGGCTGACCGAGGCGATCGAGCTGGCAACGCGGCTGTCGGACAGCCTTTCGCGAAACGAAGGGTCTCCGGCAGCCTTCCAGCGGCTGTTGGCGCCGGTGGAGTACGCCGTCCTGTCGGCGCTGACGCTGGCCAAGGGCGACGCCGTGTGCGGCCACCTGAACCGACTGATGGGCAACGCCGCCATCGCACGAAAACAGTACCGCAAGGCGGCCGACATCACCGAAAGCCTCGTGCCGACGTACAAGGAACTGTGGCTCGCCCGCAACCGCCGGAGCGAGCTGGACTGGTCGGTGAGCCGTTTCCGCGAGGCGGTGCGCCGCTGGCGCCGGGCGGCGCGGGCGTAGGGGTTCCCATGGCCGACGTGAAGGAGAAGGTTCAGCAGTTGCCGCACAAGCCGGGGTGCTACCTGATGAAGGACGCCCGCGGCACGGTGCTCTACGTCGGCAAGGCCAAGGATCTGCGCAACCGCGTGAGCAGCTACTTCGCCGACTCGGCCGACCTGACGCCCGACAAGCGGCGCATGGTGGCCCAGGTGGCTGACATCGACTACCTGGAGACGGCCGACGAGGTGGACGCGGTGCTGACCGAGGCACGGCTCATCAAGGACATTCAGCCGCCGTTCAACGTCCGCCTGACCGACGACAAGACGTTTCCGTATCTGGAAATCACGACGCGCGAGGACTTTCCGGCGGTGTATCTGACGCGGACGCCGCGGCCGCGATCGAAACTCTACGGCCCGTTCACCGACGTCAAGGGCCTACGTGCCGCGCTGCCGATCCTCCAGGAGATATTCCGGTTCCGGACGTGCGAGCTGGACATCCGGGCCGACGACCCGAAACTTCGCTACAACCGGCCGTGCCTGCTCTGCCCGATCAAGCGGTGTTGGGGGCCGTGCGCGGGCCGGATTTCGCGCGACGA
>CAZCOA010000028.1:0-35396 GCA_964500225.1 uncultured Anaerolineaceae bacterium
CCTGTCAACGACGATTATCCGCCGATTGGACGCCCTGTGCGTCTGAAGAAGATTCTGGCGCTTGGAACGGACCACTGCTATAGCAGGTGCCATGGCCGCTCGAGGCCATGAGGAACCACCCGGCCCCGCCCACAAGTGCCCCGTGCCGACCCGCCGCGGCACACTCGCGGACTTGTGGACTCCAAGGGGCGAACCCCGCAGTTAGGCGGGGCACACTTTGGAGCGGCGGCGAAGCCGACGCCAAAATGTGCTTCGTGTCCATCCTCCCACCGGCTCTAACCGGATTTCCCTTTGACCGCCGGGGGGGCAGCAGTGCGGCACTCTGTCCGCTTTGCTCTTAGCATTTCTCCAGGAACCCCTGGACCAGTTCGTGCAGGCGGTCCATGCGGAAGGGTTTGTTCAGGTACTCGTCCACTCCGAGGCTCTGGGCGAACACTTTGTGTCGCTGGCCTTCGTTGCCCGTGATCATGATGACGAACGGGCGTTTGCCCTTCTTCTGCGGCGACCCTTTGAGCTTCTGAAGCACCAGGAACCCGCCGCGCTTCGGGAGCATCAGGTCCAGTACGATAACGTCCGGGTCCCGTTCCAGGGCCATTTCCACGGCTTCGTTGCCATCGTGGGCCAGTAGAATCTCGTGGCCCAGATCCTCCAGGTTGGCCTGCATTGCGTCCAGGATGTCCCGCTCATCGTCTACCAGGAGAATCTTCTTCTTCGCGTCCTCGCCCATCGTGGCTTCCTCCCTGTGCGGCCGTGACAGTACCCATGCAAGGCCCCTACAGTACCCTGCTGCCTAGCCACTGTCAAGGCAACTCAAAACAAAGGATCCCATGTACTTTTGCGTTGCGTCGGCGCAGCACCGGGGCATAATAGCCGCCTTGTCGAGCGTTCGCCCCGCGGCGACGCCAACGCGCTTCCGGATAGGCTCTTATGGACTGGCTACTGAACCTGCCGCCTCTGGTCAAGCTGGGCTTCGTCTTCGCCCTCATGCTACTGCTGATCCGCGCGCGGATCAACATCGGCTGGGCCCTATGCCTCGGCGCCGTTGTCTGCGGCCTCGCCTTCCGGCAGGGGCCCTCCCACATTCTTCGTTCCATCGCCGCCGCTGCCATCGACCCGGCCTACGCCATCCTCGTCTCGCTCATTCTTCTGGTCCTTATTCTCAACCACACGCTTAAGGAGGGCGGCCAGATCGACCGCATCGTCAATTCGTTTTTGGCCATCGCCCGACGACCGCGGACCACGCTGGTTTTCTTCCCGGCCCTGCTCGGACTGTTGCCCATGCCCGGAGGGGCCCTATTCTCTGCACCCATGGTCGAAACCGCCGGCAAGATGCTCCACGTGGACGACTACGACAAGACCGTCGTCAACTACTGGTTCCGCCACGTCTGGGAATACTCCTGGCCGCTCTATCCCGGCATCATGCTCTCGGCCGTCTATTCCGGCTACTCGGTCCTGGCCATCTGCCTGGCCCAGGCGCCGCTCATGGTCTTCGTCATCGTCGAAGGCTGGTTCTTCTACGTGCGGCACCTGAAGGCCCGGCCCAGCGAGGCTGCCGAGACCGCGCCCGTAGCGCCCGCCGGCCGCCGCAGCGCCGTCGTCGAGTTCCTCCGCCAGGCATCGCCCATCTGGCTGGTCATTCTGATGTTTGCCGTCCTGCGGTCGCTCCTGGCTGCCGCAAGCCGTTGGGGCGCCAGCGATTCGACCGTGAGCGAACTAGTCGGTCGCCTGCCGAAGAACGTGGATCTGCTCGTGGCCGTTGTGCTGGTCATCCTGTACGCGTGGATCCGCAACCGGATGGGCCTCAGGCAGATCCGCCGCGTCTTCTGGCAGCGCGATATGCTCGACAACTTTATCATTGCCGTCGGTATCATCGTCTTCGGAGGCGTCCTGACCGGCAGCGGCGCCGCCCACGCCGTGGCCGGCCAGCTCCACGATCTTGCCATTCCCACGTGGATTGTCGCCGTCGTCCTGCCGTTTACGGTGGGGGCCATCACCGGTATCACCATGAACATGGTTGTCCTGACCTACCAGATCATCCTTTTCATGGTTCACAACGAGGCTAACGACCATCTGGCGCTGGCCTACTGTGCCCTGGCCTTTGCCTCGGGCTATGCCGGCATTCTGATCACCCCCGTCCACATCTGCATGGTCCAGAGCAACCATTATTTCAAGCTCAACGCGACCGCCAGCTTGCGCCGACTGGCCGTGCCGGTGTTCGGGCTGATCGTGGCGGGGCTTATACTGTTCCAGGTGTATCGCGTGACTCTCCCTTGGCTGGGGCAGGGTCGCGGATCGCACGAAATTCCGGCTACCAGTGCCGAGGCCGCCGTCGAAGCGGCTCGCCGGACGGCCGAGTTTCTTGACGTTCGCTAGAAGAAATAACGTATTCGGGGTTTTCCACGTCTCCCTGCGCAGGAAGACCCGATAAATACACGTGTTCATTGGGGGGCGCGGGGCCCGGACAACGATGCGAGCAGGCACTGATGCTGAGTCTGACACGTCACGACGACCACTACGAAATCCGGACGCCGGCCAAAGTTAACGTGGGACTTCGGGTTCTGGGCAAGCGCGCCGACGGCTATCACGAGATCGAATCGCTCGTCGTGGCCATCGACTTGGCCGACACCCTGGAGGTCCGGCCCGCCGGGGGCGGCCGGCTGGCGCTAAGTGTCTTTCCCCAAACGAGTAACGTGCCTGCCGACGACTCCAATCTGGTGCTCCGGGCGGCCCGGCTGCTGCGGCAGGAGGCGGGCATCGCCGCTGGAGCCTGCATCACTCTCCACAAGAAAATTCCTGCCGGACGCGGATTGGGGGGCGGTTCTAGCGACGCCGCCGCGGCCCTGGTGGTGTTGAATGAATTGTGGCAGATCGGCCTGGACCGGATACGTCTGGTTGAATTGGCCTCTCGGCTCGGCAGCGATGTTCCCTTCTTTCTCCGGGGGCCGGTTTGCCTGATGCGTGGTCGCGGGGAAGTGCTGGAACCCGTGGACTGCCGCCTCACGCTGGGGGTGTTGTTGGTTGTTCCGCCGTTTCCCCTTGCCACCGCAGATGTTTATGGCAGATGGGGGGGCGGCTTGACAACGGCCCCAAATGGGGCTAGACTCTGGTTGTCGCTGCTGAGGGATGGGAAGCTCAGCGACTTAGGTCGGACGCTGGTCAACGACCTTGAAGCGCCGGCAATGTCACTTCGCAGCGAGTTACAACAGTATCGAGAGGCCTTACTGAACGCTGGGGGGTCGTGTGTCTCCATGACGGGCAGCGGGAGCGCGTGGTTCGCCCTGTTGCCAAGCTGCGAGGAAGCACGGCAGGTTGCTCGGCGGCTGCATCTCGAAGCGGGCGCTGAAGTGCATATCGTAGCCCCATGGGACTCTGTTGCGAGCTCTGCCAACTCGGGAAAGGGGCAGCTGTGGACGTGACCGAAGTCAAAGTCAAGTTGGTTGAGGCGAATCGAGATCGACTCAAAGCATTCTGCACCATGACCTTGGACGGCGAATTCGTCGTCCGCGACCTCAAATTGATCGAGGGAACCAGCGGTCTGTTTGTGGCCATGCCGAGCCGCAAGCTCGCCGACCGCTGCCCGTCGTGCGGCGGAAAGAACCATCTGAGGGCCAGGCATTGCAACAACTGCGGCGCCCTGCTCGACGACACGCGCGGAGGCACAGACAAGGACGGGCGGCCCAAACTCCATGCCGACGTCGCCCATCCGATCAACAGCTCCTGCCGCGAGAAGATTCAGAAGGCCATCGAGAAGGCCTATTACGAGGAAGTCGAACGGTCCAAGCTGCCCGGTTACAAGCCGGTCTCCCTGGACGAGGATGACACCGATTACCATCCTGAGCCGAACCCGGGAGAGTCGTCCCGCGGCAAGGCACGCAGGTTCGGTGAAGGCCTCCTTTGACATTTGCCTGTGTTTGTTCTGGCGGTCCACCGGCCGCCGTGCTATGATATGTCCTGTTGCCCGACCGCTCCTGCGGCGGCGCGACAGTGCCGGGTTTGCCTCGGCAGTCTTCTGCACCGGTTAAGGCGGCTTGCGACAACTACCCTGTTGCGGGACGCCCTCCGGACCTTTGCGGCGGATCGCTGTATCCGCCGGCTTGGCCACCTGCGGGTCGCCTTGCGGAGAGCCACGGCGGGTTCTCCCGGGGTCAACGTGAATCTGGGTAGTAGGGAGAGCGCCTGTGCATCGCACCGGCACGCATCTCTTGGTGGTTCTTTCCCGCCAGGAGGGGAGCGACATCATTTCCGGCCATCCCGGAGCTGCTGTTTCCCCCATTTTCGACGTCCTATACGATTGCCCCGATATCAAGATCATGCCGACCTGTCACGTGCAGGGATCGGGCCATGCGACGGACCGTTATGCACGGGCGTCCGGACGGGGGCCTGGCGACGAGCGGCCCCAGGGCGACGAACCTGACGACGGCGAGCTTCGACAGCGTGCCGGCGGCGGCGTTGACGATGCACCAGCCGCGCGATCCGCGGCATGTCGTAAGGAATGCATCGTGACATCTCGGTTCTTGGTGTCGGGTCGTTGACATCAAGGGTGGGGAGGCTATCATTGCTGCCTCGCCGTCGCTTGTGAGGCGGCACGGCAAGAACAACGAACTTCCGGCGGCCCGCTCGGCTACCCTGAGGCGGGACGCCCCTTAGACCTTGCGGCGGATCGCTGTATCCGTCGGCGCGGCGGCCCGGTGGGTCGCTTGGCGGAGAGCCACGGCGGGCATTCCCTGGGTCATCGCGGATTCGGGTAGCAAGGAGGTCTATCATGGAACGTGCCGGCACGCAGGTCCTGTTGGAAGTGTTGCGTCAGGAAGGAGTCGAGGTCATCTTCGGCTACCCCGGCGGCGCGGTCATTCCGATTTTCGACATGCTGTACGATGCCAAGGACATTCGCTTTATTCTGACCCGCCACGAGCAGGGGGCGGGCCATGCGGCGGACGGTTATGCGCGGGCGTCTGGACGTGTCGGGGTGTGCCTGGCGACGAGCGGCCCCGGGGCGACGAACCTGACGACAGCGTTGGCGACGGCGAATTTCGACAGCGTGCCGGTGGTGGCGTTGACGGGCCAAGTGAAGACGAAACTGATCGGCAACGACGCGTTCCAGGAGGCGGACGTGACGGGGATTACGCGTCCGATCACGAAGTACAACTACCTGGTGAAGGACGTGGACGAGTTGGGGGCGACGCTGAAGGCGGCGTTTCACATTGCTCGGACGGGCCGTCCTGGGCCGGTGCTGGTGGACCTTCCGGTGGACGTGATCCAGGGCAAGACGTCGGTGGAGGTGCCGACGGAGGTGCACCTTCCGGGGTACAAGCCTCACACCGAGGGAAACCTTCGCCAGATCAAGGCGGCGGCCGAGGCGATCAATGCGTCGGAGCGCCCGGTGGTGTACGCCGGGGGCGGGGTGATCATTTCGGGGGCGTCCGCGGAGTTGCGAGAGCTGGCGGAGAAGGCGCACCTTCCGGTGACGACGACCCTGATGGGCCTTGGATGTTTCCCGGAGACGAGCGAACTGAGCCTGCAGATGCTGGGGATGCACGGGACGGCCTACGCCAACTATGCGGTAATGGAGAGCGACCTGATCATCGCCGTGGGCAGTCGGTTCGACGACCGGATCACGGGGGACCTGACGAAGTTCGCGCCGCACGCGAAGATCATCCACGTGGACATTGACCCGACGAGCATCTCGAAGAACGTTCGGGTGCATATTCCGGTGGTGGGGGACGCTCGGAAGGTGCTGCAGAAGCTGATCCCGCTGGTGGAATATCGGGACCGGTCGGCATGGTTTGCGCGGATCGCGGAATGGAAGGCGAAGTACCCGCTGAGCTACGCCAAGGGGGGCCTTCGTCCGCAGTACGTGGTGGAGCAGTTGGACGCGGTAGCGCCGGAAGACGCGATCATCTGCACGGAGGTGGGCCAGAACCAGATGTGGACGGCCCAGTTTTACAAGTTCACGCGTCCCCGGACGTTCCTGTCGAGCGGGGGCCTGGGAACGATGGGGTACGGGTTCCCTGCGGCAATCGGTGCCCAGGTGGCGTGCCCGGACCGCGTGGTGGTGGACGTGGCCGGAGACGGGTCGATCCAGATGAACATCCAAGAGCTGGCGACGGCGGTATATAACGAGTTGCCGGTGACGATCTGCATTCTGAACAACGGATATCTGGGGATGGTGCGCCAGTGGCAGGAGTTGTTCTACAAGAAGCGTTACGCGGGGACGCCGCTGCCCGGGAATCCGGACTTCGTGAAGCTGGCCGAGGCGTACGGGGCAGTGGGGGTGCGTGTGACGGAGGCCGGTGACGTGAAGGATGCGCTTCGGGAGGCGATCGAGAGCCCGAAGGTGTACGTGCTGGACTTCATGGTGGAGCCGGAGGAGAACGTGTTCCCGATGGTGCCGGCCGGCGAAGCCATCAATCGCATGATTGGCGGCATGTCGTGAGGGGCCGCCGTGCGAAGGGCGATGGTGAGGCGGAAGCAGCGACAGGAGAGGAATCCTACTATGGAACGCAAACACGTGATCACGGCGCTGGTGGCGAACCGGCCCGGGGGGCGGGCCCATATCGCGGGGTTGTTTGCCAGCCGCGGTTTCAACATCGATTCGCTGGCCGTGGGCGAGACCGAAAGCGACGAGTACAGCCGCCTGACGGTGGTCGTGCGCGGCGATGAGTCGATTCTGGAACAGGTCCGCAAGCAGTTGGGCAAGGTGATCGACGTGATCCGGGTCAATGATCTGTCCGGCCAGAACTACGTCGAGCGGGATCTGATGCTGATCAAGGTCAGCGCGCCGCCGGCCCGTCGGGGGGAGATCCTGGAAGTGACCGAGGTCTTCCGGGGCAAGGTCGTTGACATCGGGTCGAAGCACATTATGATTGAGATTTCGGGCCCCGAGGACAAGATCGAGGCGTTCGTGGAACTGATGCGCCCGTACGGCATACGCGAGCTTGTTCGGACTGGTCGCGTGGCCATGGTGCGCGGCATGGGCAACTCGTCGGGAGGACGGCGAAACCATTCGCAGGACGATCCTTCGGCGACCAACGACTAAGGAGAGCAGGCATGGCAAAGGTGTACTACGAGAAAGACGCGAAACTGACGCCGTTGAAGGGTAAGACGGTGGCGATCATCGGCTACGGGAGCCAGGGCCACGCCCAGGCCCAGAACCTTCGCGACAGCGGCGTCAACGTCGTGATCGCCGAGCTGGAAGGCACGTCGAACTACAAGCTGGCCGTCAAGCACGGGTTCAAGCCGCTCAGTGCCGCCGAGGCCACGAAGCAGGGCGACGTGATCCAGATTCTGCTGCCCGACGAAGTGCAGGCCCGCGTTTACAAGAGCGAGATCGAGCCGAATCTGGGCAAGGGCAAGACGATCGGTTTCAGCCATGGCTTCAACATTCACTTCGGGCAGATCGTGCCTCCGAAGCATGTTGATGTGGTCATGGTCGCCCCGAAGGGCCCAGGCCATCTGGTTCGCAGCGAGTATGAGAAGGGCGGCGGCGTGCCGGTTCTATTTGCCGTGTACCAGGACGCCAGCGGCAAGGCTCGCGACATGGCCCTGGCCTACGCCAACGGCATTGGCGGCGCGAGGGCGGGGGCCCTGGAGACCACTTTCGAGGAAGAGACTGAAACGGACCTCTTCGGCGAGCAGGTGGTGTTGTGCGGCGGCGTGTCGGCCCTGATCAAGATGGCCTTCGAGACGCTGACCGAGGCCGGCTACCAGCCGGAGCTGGCCTACTTCGAAGTCATGCATGAGCTGAAGCTGATCGTGGATCTGCTCTACGAGGGCGGCCTGTCGTGGATGCGCTACAGCGTATCGAACACGGCCGAGTACGGCGATCTGACGCGCGGTCCGCGGCTGATCAATGAACAGACTCGGGCCGAGATGAAAAAGATTCTGGCCGAGATCCAGTCGGGGCAGTTTGCCAGCGAGTGGCTGAGAGAGTGTGCGGTGGGCCGCCCGATGTTCAACGCCCTGGAGCGTCGCGACCGCAACCATGGCGTCGAGGTCGTCGGACGCCAGCTCCGCAAGATGATGAAGTGGATCGACGCCAAGGAAGTGGAATAGTCTTCGATCGACTAATGTGAATTATAGTGTATGCCGGGCGCGGCCTCTTCTCGGGGCCGCGCCCATTTTGTTGTAGTATGAGAAGTACTGATGTCCAAGGAATATGGATTGCAGATTGGAAAAACATATGGTACAATAGCGACATACTGAAGACTGGTTGCGACATGACGGTGTCAGCGTGGAGTGGGCAATGGGGGCACGTGATTCCGGCACATCGGCCGCTGCGCCAGGGGCATTGCGGGCATTCACCCTGGTGGAGTTGATGCTGGTGCTGATGGTGGTGCTGCTTCTGGCCAGCCTCTGCATGGCGGTCTTCGAGGCGGCCGACGAGCAGGTCGGCGACACGTTCTGCGCCGCGCGGTTGAGGACTCTGGGCAAGGCCCTATTCTGCTATGCCGAAAGCAATCAGGGGTATCTGCCGGACCTCGGGGCCGTTTCGCCCATGGCCGGACGTCCGCCGCCCTGCGGCCCGTGGTTCGAGGATGTCTGGGACCATCCGGGCACCGGCCAATGGCCTGCGTCCCGCCACACGGGCAACCAAGGCAACCTGTACGTTCTGATTCGTCTCGGCCTTGCTTCGCCCGGCGATTTTCTCTGTCCCGCCACTGGCGACCGCCCCACGCCGGGTACGCGGTCCATGCAGCGGACGGGGTTCATCGACATGCGCGAGGACTCGGACCAGTTCACCGACGACGAGCAGCGGTTTTTCCAGGAACACGCCTCGCGCCATTGCAGCTACAGTTATCAGAACATGCTGGGGCACCGCGCCGGCGACCCGTCGGTGGCCGATCCGAATGCGGCCATGGTGCATGTGGACCGCTCGCCGCCGGACTTGGCGATCTTGGCGGATCATAACCCTTACACGTGCATTCGCGGCACCAACCGGCGGTGCCTCGACCCCGAGAAGGAGCCGACAGCCAATAGCCTCAATCATGGCGGCCGCGGCCAGAACGTCCTCTACCTCGATGGACGCGTCCAGTGGCACGACACGCCCGAGTGCGGCGCGGAACTGCCCGACGGCGGCCGCGACAACATCTACCGTCCGGCGGCCGGATCCGTGACCGATCCGACCAACATCCCGCGGCATGTGAAGGACTCGTACCTGGTGCCATGAACTCCTCTGCCCGATGTTCCCGATTGTTCCATGCGGCCTTGGGTAAGTCGTTGCCCCGCCGCCGAATCGCTGTCGGATTCACGGTCATCGAACTGCTTATCGTGGTGGCCATCATCCTGGCCCTGGCGGCCATGGTTTTGCCGGCCTACGGAGACCTTCGCGGGCAGTTGCGCGGCGTCCAGTGCCAGGACAACCTGCGCAAGCTCCAGGCCTGCTTCAAGATGTACACGCGCGACCACGACCGTCAGTTTCCGCCGATGCAGGCCACGGGGCGCCCCGAGCCGCTCGTCGAGGAGATGGCACGCGATGCCGGCCTGACGCTGAACCAGGGCGTCAGGGCAGGGGGCTATCATTGGTCGCTCGTTCTATGGCCGTATCATCGGTCCCTGAGCACATACACGTGTCCTTGCGATCCGGCGCTGGAATCGGAGGACGGCAGCGGCATCTCCCCGGCCCTTCGGACCGCCACGCCGTTTGCCGACGCGCCGCCATTGTCCTACGGGCTCAATACGCTGCTGTTCCGGTCGCTGCCGCCGCTGCGGAACCTGGCCAAGGCCTCGTGGGGCAAGAAGGCCGGCGAGTTCACGAGCAACCTGACCTTCACTACGGTGAATGACCAGAGACAGCAAATTCCCGACCTTGAGGGCCGCATCCTGATGTTCTGCGGCACCAGCGGTTTCCCCGTCGGGAATCAGTCGAATGTGGCGTGGCGGGATTCGGGCATCGCCAAACGGTACGAATGGCATCCGGAGGCGGGCCCTGGCCCCTTTGAGGACAGTCCCGACCACGGATCATACTATGCTTTTTACGACGGCCGCGTCGAGTACCGGCAGGAGTTCCCCTCGCGCTACGAATGGGCGATGGACTTGACGGCATCGCCGTGAGTCGGCCGGCGCGGAAACGTCGGCGGCACGAACCTTTTGCGGTCCGTGCCGCCCGTCGGTTGCCCACCGACACCAAGTCGCCACGCTTGCCCGTGGCTTGTTTTATCTATGCCTACTGGATTTCTTTGAATGCCTTCTTGGCCGCGCCGCACACAGGGCAGCGGTCCGGCGGCTCATTCTCGACCGTGTTGCCGCACACGTCGCAGACATAAAGCCTCGTCGCCGGCAGCGCCTCGCTGGCGTCCAAGGCGGCTTTGTATTTCCGGTACAGTGCCGCGTGAATGGCCTCGACCTCGTTGGCCCAACGGAACATCCGCAATGCGGTCTTATTCTCTTCGGCTTCGGCTTCGGTAATGAAATCCGGATACATTTTCTCGAACTCATAGGTCTCGCCGTTGATGGCCTCTTGCAGGTTCTCCGACGTCGTGCCGATGCCGCCCATGGCCGCCAGATGGGCGTTGGCGTGAATCGTCTCGGCCTCGGCCGCCGCGCGGAACAGCCGGGCGATCTGACTCTGCCCCTCCTTGTCGGCCACCTTGGCAAAGGCCAGGTACTTGCGGTTCGCCTGACTCTCGCCGGCGAAGGCGGCACGGATGTTTTTTGCGGTGTTGGGCATGACCACCTCCTTGTCTTGCCTTCATGGAGCGGCGACACGAGGATCTGACGCCTAACGGCCGTATTACGGTCACTTTCGTTCCAGGTCAAGAGCATGCCTTTTCCCGGTTGGTGTCAAGGACTGTGTGTAATATGTTCGATGAGGTGCGAGCGGATTAGTTGTCGGAATGAACCGTCTATGGCCGTTTTGGCGAATGGGTTGGCGCGTCCGAACGGTCTTCAACGCGCTTCGGCGGACTCTGGCGAACGCAACAGCGAATCGGTCGATGAGCGGGAACCCCTTGATATCAAGGGAAATACGAGCGATAATGCGGACGCTGACAACAGGCGGAGGGGTGGCCGAGTGGTCTATGGCGGCGGTCTTGAAAACCGCTGTGCCCTCGCGGGCACCGGGGGTTCGAATCCTCTCCCCTCCGCCAGTTTGTAATTTTCGATGGCGCCGGCAGGGCGTTGCCTTGTCGGCGTCCACTTTTTGCATTGCTGGGGGACATCGGTGCGGCCCTGGCGCCACGGCCCCGGTGAGCGATCTATCGGTCGCCAGTGCCGTGGTGTGAGGCGTGTGGTCGGAGCCGCAGGAAGATCGCTCGACGGACGCAGGAAGCGGCCAAGGCTGTGGCGACCAGGCAGGCGACGCCGGCCGCGACGAGCCATGGCATCATCTGCCACCGATCCAGGTTGGTTGGAACCACGAGTCGCGCGAGCCACGCGACGGCGACGGCGGCGGCCATCGGCGTGAGGACGTCGTGTATCGCCCATCGCCGCGACTGTCCCGGCAGGAACCGCCGGTGTGTGATGTGGGTGCCGACCAGCATATAAAAGACGTTCAGCAGAACCCACACGCAGGCGGCGCCCACGGGGCCCAGGAAGACTGTCATGGCGACAATCAGCGGAATCATCACAACCATGGCGACGAGATTCATGGTCAGGGCGATGCTCGTGCAGCCGTTGGCCATTTGCAGGGCGTAAGGCATATTCATCAGGCCGTTGAGGGCGTTGCCGATCAGCAGGAGTCTGAGCACGAGGTGAGCTCGCTCGACGGTCGTCGGATCGCCGATCCAGACGAGGAGCAGCTCGCGCGAGAAGACGGCAGCCGTGGCTGCCGCCGACAGGACGAGGACGGCCATGACCTGGCATCCGAGATGGTATTGCTCGACCAGTCGGGGTTGCTCGTTCAGGCTCACGCGCTGTGTGAACTGAGGCAGGAAGGCTGTGTAAACAGCTCCGGTAACAATGTAGAGACCGATAGCCGCCATGTGGGCCAGCATATAGTAGCCGTAATCCTCCAAGGTGAGCAGGTGACTGAGCAGGACCTTGTCGAGCTGCGTCAGTCCGAGCGACGCCAGGGCGATGCCCGAAGCCCCCAGGACAAACCGCCACAGGGTACGAAGGATGGTGCGTTGCAACACAGGGCGACGATCTGCCCTCGGCAGGCTGCGCCAGACGCACGCGGCGAGGACGACGGCATGGGCGCCGCTGGCGGCGGCCTGCCAGAGGAAGAAGGCGTAGATGGTGGGTGAAACCCACCAGAGGACGCCGACCGCCCCAAGGAACCGCAGGGAGTTCATGGCAACGTTGACGGCGGCCAGGAGCGTCTGCCGCTGAAGGCCGATGAGGCCGCCCCCGTAGAAGGCGCAGGGGAACTGGAACGCAAGCGTCAGGCCCATCAGCATGACCGATCGTGTGATGAGATCGGGTGAGAGATTCTCGGCGCTGACCCAGTAGTGGCCGATGAGCGGGGCACCCAGAAAGACCAGCAGGCCGGCCGTGGCGGCGAGAAGCCAGTAGACGAGTTCAAGGGATCGGACGGTGTCCCGCATCTGGCGAGCGGCGTTGCCGAGGGCGGAGAGCCGCGACAACTCGCGGTTCAGAGCCTGGTTGAGCCCGGTGCCGAACTGAGCAACGACGGCGTAGAGCGTGACGAAGAATCCGACCAGTCCCCAGGCTTCGGTTCCGAGCAGTCCTTTGTAGATGGGGACGCACACCAGGGTGACCAGCGGCGTATAGGCGCTGCCGATAAGATTGGCGATGAGATTGCGTCGGACGAGGTTCATGTCAGGTGCGATCCGCCGTTTCTGCGGGAGGTTGGGTTGCCGCCGGTTGCGTCTGCCGCAACGCTTCGGTCTCGCTCTGAGCGGCGCGGCGTCGCAACAAAGCCTGGATCAGTCGGGCGAAGAGCCGCGGGCAGCACATGCCGGCCCACGTGCTGAGCGTGAAGCCGACAAGCAGCTTGGCGCCGCGGGCGAGTGCCGAGAGGGTCAGAGCACAACGGTCTGCGAAGCCCGGAACGCGTCGTCGAATGGCGATCAGCTTCAGGCGGACATGCGCGGCGACCAGCAGGGGAGGGTTCCACCAGGTGACGCGCAGGTTGAGCCGCCGCAGGTTGCTTCGCATGTCGCCAACGCGGTCCATGACGCGGAAGTAAAAGAGCCGCTCCGGGACGCAGACGAAAGGACCGATCAGAGCGAGTTCGGCGAGCATCACATCGTCGTTGCCCATGACCTTGGGGGCCGGCATCACTTGCCGCAAGGCGTCTCGCCGATGCAGCCCATAGATGACATAACTGTGCGTTCGCCACAGGACCGTGCGGTATCGCGCGTGCAGTCCCATTCCGTAGGTGCTGCGCTGTAACGGCATAGGTCCCCTGGGCTGCCCCGCTTCGTCGATGGCCGTGGCCTGGCTGTAGCAGAGCACGGCTTCGGGATGGGCTTGAAGGGCGGCAACGCATTCGGCCAGGAACCGCCGATCCCAGCGGTCGTGGGCCGATGCCCAGATGAAGTACGTTCCTCGCGCCCGTTCGACGAGCAGCTCGAAGTTTTTCGCCGCGCCGAGGTTCTCGGGGTTGCGGCAGTAGGTCACACGAGGTTCCTTGGCGGCAAACTCGCGCGCGATGGCCTCGGTGCCGTCGGTTGATGCGTTGTCCGAGATGATGATCTCGAAGTCCGAAAAATCCTGCGCCAGGAGGGCTTCGAGCGTGCCGCGCAGAAAGCGCTCACCGTTGTAAACCGGGACGCCGATGCTGACCAGGGGGGATCGATCCATAGTGTTGTTGGCTGCTCCCAACACGATCGGCAGGCGACCGTCGCTTAGCGCAACCGCTTGATGAAGCCGTCCGGCCAGTACGTGACGCGTCTGGAGACCATGCCCTCATTGAACGGGAACTGCGGCTCGACAATGGCAAACGCCGGATGCCGCGCGACGAACTCTTGGGCCGCCCGTCGCGGGTTGTTCCATGTCCAGTCGCTCTGCGTCCGCGGGCCGCCGGCCACCTGTTCCATGATCCCGTCGGTGGCCACAATATAGGATCCCACACTGACCATCGGTGCGTACGCCTCGAGTTCGGCCAGAACATGATCCTTCGTGTGGCAGGAGTCGAGCACCACTAGGACGCGCTCGCCAGGCTTCACCAGGGAGCGAACCTTCTCGATGACGACCGGGTCGGTCGAACTGCCTTCTATCAGCGTAATGTATGGGAACAGGGGATGGGCCTCGATGGCTTTGCGGTTGTGCGGGCGAATCTCGATGTCGATGCCGATGACGCGGCCGCGATCCATCGCCTTGCAGAGCGACGCATAGAAGACCAGACCGCCGCCGTGGGCTACGCCGGTCTCGATGATCACGTCGGGCTGGACGGCATGGATCACTTCCTGGATGCGTACCATGTCGTCCGGCAGCTGGATGATGGGCCGCCCCATCCAGGCAAAGCTGTACACGTATTTGGCGTCCCAGCTGGCGCGCAGCCAGGCATCCGACACGATGGCAAACGCTTCGGCCGACGCCAAGGGAAGCGTCTTGCGGCCATCGGGACCGACCACGGTCACCGTTCCACCCTCGAGGTCAATCTGAATCATCACGATTTCCTTTTCAGCCTGTAGTCTCTAACCAGGTCGTCCACGGCATCGAGCACCGACGCGGGCCGGAAGCCAAACTCCTTCTTCACGCGCGACGTGTCAATCGGCGGGAAGACCACATGGGCAGCTCCTGGGGCGACGGTGATGTCGCAGCCGGTGACCAGCCGGAGGGCGTCGCCCAATTCACGATTCGACACACGGACACCGGAGGCCACATTGTAGAGGCGGGCTCGGCCTCGCTCGGCAATGTCGCACAATAGCGGCGTCACCTCATCGATGCCCACATAGTCCTTGGCGGACTCCCAATCCGTCTGCAAGACGACGCGTCCGGCGTCCACGGCCTGACGGATCACCGCCATCAGAAAGTTGTCCGAGTTCCAATTGCCCCCATAGACGTTCGATAGGCGCACCACACGAACGGTCGATCGGTCCGTCGCAAAACACGCTGCCTCGCCCATCAGCTTCGACAGGTTATATACATCGCTGAGGCTTTGCGGCGACACACGGAACGTGGCATCTTCCGATCCCGAGTCGGCCCCGGCGTAGATACGGGACGATGACAGATAGAGCAACGAGTCGAATCGCCCGTTTTCCAGCACGTCCAACAGGCGACAGACGTGGGCCCGTACCGCATCCAACGGCCGCCGGCGGAAATCCGCGGTGACTCCGATGCAGAACAACACGTGTCCCAGGTGGCCTGCGTCCGCGAGCGGCTCATCCCTGGCCGGCGTGAGGCACTCGTCGCCGCGGGCACGCAGATGCGCCGCCACGTGCGAGCCGATGAATCCCGATGCGCCCAGGACGGTGAATCTCATTCGCGGTATCCTATGCGACGAATGGGGTTGCCCACGTTGATCGAGTACGGTTCCAGTTCCCCGCTGACGAGCGAGTTGGCCCCGACCACGCAGCCGCGACGCAATATCGCGCCGTCCAGGAGTACCGTGCCGGCGCCGATCCAGACGTCGTCCTCGATCACGATCCCTCCGCGGCTCGGCTGAAACCGCTGTTCGACGATTTTCAGGTCGCGCCGTCGGAACTCGTGATTCACGGCTGCCAAGGTGCAGTTGGCCGCAATCAGCACGTCATCGCCGATAGTTACGCCGTTGCCGGAATAGATGACGACGCCGGAGTTCAGATAGCAGCGCTTTCCGATGATGATGTCGCCGATGCCTCCGGCCGGCTTGATTTTGACGAACGAGTCAATCCGCACGTCGTCGCCGATCTCGATCCGCGATCCGCGCACCGAGTCTTCGATGTCCGCCAGTTTCGAGATGATCGCACTCTTGGAAATGACGAGCATGGCGTTCTCACTCCAACAGCCGGAACGCTCGGTCGCGGTCCGACATCGCGCTGACCGGAAGCGGCCAGGCGATGCCCAGCTTCGGGTCGTCCCATCGCACGCCGCGCGCCGACTCCGGATGATAACTCTCGGAAATCAAATACAGGACTTCCGTGTCGTCGGTCAGTGTCTGAAACCCGTGGGCGCACCCGGCGGGAATGTAGAGCTGCCGGCGGTTTTCGGCCGTCAGTTCCGCTGCCGTCCACTGACGGTACGTCGGTGAATCGGGCCGCAGGTCCACCAGGACGTCCCAGAGGGCTCCCATCGTGCAGCGGACGATCTTCGTTTCTTCGTGCGGAGCCACTTGATAATGCATTCCACGAAGCGTGCCTTTGCGGCGGTTAAACGAGATGCTGCACTGGGCCAGTTCCGTCACCAGGCCGCGCGCCGCCAGTTCCTCGCGGCACCAGGTGCGGGCGAAGAAGCCGCGCTGGTCCTCGAGGCGATCGGGCTCGATCAGGTACGCCCCGGCTATCGGCAGTGCCTCGAACCTCACGGGATCACCTCGACACGAGGAATCGGCACCACGAACTTCCCGCCCCAGCGGCGGATGTCGCCCATCGTTCGCACGATCTCGTCGCGCAGATTCCACGGCAGAATCAGCACGTAGTCCGGCCGAACCTCGAAGATCTTTTCCGGCGCATAAACCGGAATATGCGTACCCGGCAGGAACTTCCCTTGTTTCTCCGGGTTGCGATCGACGGTGAATTCCAGCAGATCGGTCCGGATGCCGCAGTAGTTGAGCAACGTATTGCCCTTGGCCGGGGCTCCATAGCCGGCGACTCGCTTACCATTGCGGCGAGCTTCGATCAGAAACGACAGCACGTCGCGTTTAACCTCATGCACGCGCTCGGCGAACCGATGGTAAGTCTCCATACGCTCGATGCCGTAGGCGCGTTCCTCAGCCTTCAGCGCGGCGACTCGCTCGGTCGTCGGTCGTGAGGTCTCGGCATGGCAGCCGTAGATGCGCAACGATCCGCCGTGAGTCGGCAACTGTTCCACGTCGAATAGCCGCAGGCCGTGATGGGCGAAGACCCGTTCGACTGTCAGGAACGAGAAATACGAGAAGTGCTCCTGGTAGATAGTGTCGAACTGGTTGCCCTCTATCAGACGCACCAGGTGTGGGAACTCGATGGTGATGACGCCCTCGGGCTTCAGAAGAATCTTCATGCCGCCGACGAAGTCGTTGAGGTCGGGCACGTGAGCCAGAACGTTGTTACCGATGAGAAGGTCGGCGGCGCGGCCCTCGGCCCGCAGCCGCTGGGCAGTCTGGCGTCCGAAGAACACCGATTCGGTCGGCACGCCCTTGGCGATAGCCGCCTGGGCCACGTTCCGCGCCGGCTCGACGCCGAGCACGGGCACGCCGTGCTGCTGGAAGTACTGGAGCAGGTATCCATCGTTGCTGGCCAGCTCCACCACCCGCGAGGCGGCGCCCAGCGGCAGCCGCTTCATCATCGCCTCGACGTATCGCCGGCAGTGGTCCAACCAGCTATCCGAATAGGACGAGAAGTAGGCGTAGTCGCCGAAGATTTCCTCCGGCGTTTCAAAAGCCTCCAGTTGCACCAAAAAACACTGTCCACACACCCAGACGTGCAGGGGATAGAATGGTTCCATGCGGCGCAGCTTGTCGGCCGTCAGGTAGGCATTCGACAAGGGCGACATGCCCAGATCGACGAACGTCTCCCGCAGCGGCGCTCCGCAGAAACGACACGTTGGCTCGTGCATCACATTGCCGCCCTTATGTCAGCGTACCGGTGAATCTGTTCCAGCGTCATCTCTCGTGCATTCCGGCCGTCGGCCCGGCCCTTGTACCAGCGGACCGTCCATTGCAGGGCCTCGTCGAGCGTCATGGCCGGCCGCCACGAGAGCCGCTCGCGGGCCTTTGTACAGTCCAGACCCAGCCAGGCCGCCTCTTGCGGGTGGGCGCCTTCGTCTGTGGTCCACGAGGCATTCCCGCCCCACAGTTCGACTACTCGGTCGGCCACGTAGCTTACGGGCCGCGCGTCGGACTCGTCTGGCCCGAAGTTCCAGCCCTCCGCCCACGCCGTTCCGTCCGACCACAGTCGCTCCGCCAGCATCAGATATCCCGATAGCGGTTCGAGCACAAACTGCCACGGCCGCACGGCCTCCGGATGACGAATGCGGACCGCGTGGCCTTTACCAAGCGCTCGGATACAGTCGGGCACCAATCGGTCGGCCGCCCAATCGCCGCCACCGATGACGTTGCCGGCTCGTACCGACGCCAGTGCAGGGGCCCCCGCCTGGGCAAAGAACGAGGCACGATACGCCGACGTTACCAGCTCCGCGCAGCCCTTGCTGCTGGAATACGGGTCGCTGCCGCCCATGGCGTCGTTTTCGCGGAAGCGGCGGCGGTCGCCGGCGTTCGCGTAGCACTTGTCGCTCGTCACATTGACCACCACGCGAACATCGCCGATCCGACGCACGGCCTCCAGGACGTGGACCGTACCCATGACATTCGTGGCATACGTTGCCACCGGGTCCCGGTACGACGCCCGGACAAGGGCCTGGGCAGCCATGTGGAACACGATCTCGGCTCTGCATTTTCTCAAGACCGTGGTCAACGTGTCCGCGTCGCGTACATCGCCGATGACGGATCTCATGCCGCGAGCCACGTCGGCCTCGGCGAACAGGCTCGGCTCCGTCGGCGGCGGAAGGGCGTAGCCGGTCACCTCTGCGCCGAGTTCCGACAGCCACAGCGCCAGCCACGAGCCTTTGAAGCCTGTGTGGCCTGTGATCAGTACCCGTTTGCCGTTCCAGAAGGATCCGGGCATCACCAAACCTTCCACGGCGCTTGCCCGCTCGCCCAGAGTTGTTCCAATTGATTTTTGTCGCGCAGCGTGTCCATCGGCAGCCAGAAACCACGGTGGGGATACGCTGCCAGTTGTCCTTTGGCCGCGAGCGAACTCAGCACATCGCGTTCCCAGCTCGAATTGTCATCGGCGATGGTCTTCAGCACTTCGGGCTCCAGCACGAAAAAACCGCCGTTGATCCAACTGCCGTCGCCCAGCGGCTTTTCGCAGAACTCCGTGACCAGGGCTCCATCGATCTTGAGGCTGCCGAACCGCCCGGGAGGAAGCACTGCCGTCAGGGTGCCGAGTTTCCCCGTGCGTCGGTGGAACGCCACCAGGGCCGTGATATCCACGTTGCCCACCCCATCGCCGTAGGTCATGCAGAACGGTTGGTTGCCCAGATAGTCGGCTACACGTTTCAGGCGTCCGCCCGTGTTGGTTTGTTCGCCGGTGTCGATCAGTGTAACCTGCCATGGCTCTGCCTCGCTCCGGTGGACCGTCATGTTGCCACGGGCCAAGTCCACGGTCACGTCGGAGGAATGCAGCGTGTAGTTGATGAAGTACTCTTTGATGATGTAGCCCTTGTACCCCAGGCAGATGACAAAATCGGTCATGCCGTGGGCGGCATAGATCTTCATGATATGCCAGAGGATGGGCCGGCCGCCGATTTCGACCATCGGCTTGGGACGCACGACGGATTCCTCCGCCAACCGCGTGCCCAGACCGCCCGCCAGGATGACCACCTTCATGGGCCGTCCTCATTTACGAACCACACGGGAGCACCAATTCACAATGAAGCGATTCTACCAGAGCCCCATGGGCCATGCAAGGTCGATTCAATGGCAGGGCGGCTGGGCCGACAGAAGCGGGCTACGTCGGGCGAATCTCCTTGAGCCGCCTTCGCAGCGGGGGTATGATTCCCGCCCTATGCATGCCAATCTACTGCTGAACGTCGGAACGTGCATCGTCGCCGGCACCGTGTTCGGGTATGTCGCCCGGCTGCTGCGGCAACCGCTACTGCTGGGCTACATCGCCGCCGGCATTGTGATCGGCCCCATCGGTTTCGGTTTTGTAGGTGCCGGCGGTGATCGGGAATCCATCGAACAGATCTCGCAACTGGCGGAACTGGGGCTGACTTTCCTCATGTTCATCGTCGGCCTGGAAATCGACGTCAAGAAACTCGTCCGGGGCGGCAGGCAGGCTTCGTTGGTCACAGTGGTGCAGGTGGTCGGCGCCGTGCTGCTGGGATGGCTGGCTGCCGTGGCCTTGGGATTCCGAAGTCTGGAGGCCGTGTACCTGGGCATCGCGGTCGCGTTCTCCAGCACGATGATCGTCGTCAAACTGCTTTCCGACCGCGGTGAGTTGGACACGCTGCCTGGCCGCACGACTGTGGGAGTGCTGCTGCTTCAGGACGTTCTGGCGATCGTCGTACTGGCCATTCAGCCGACGCTGGGGGGCGGGGCGCCGGGAGACGCGGCGACCGGCAGCCTGCCACCGGTAGTGCAGATGGCCCTGGCAGCCGTCAAAGGGCTGCTTCTGGTGGCGGTGGCCGTGGGCGTCAGCCGCTACGTCCTGCCCATCCTGTTCCGCTGGGTGGCGATGTTGCCTGAGATTATGCTTCTGTCGGCCGTCACTTGGTGCTTCCTTGTCTGTTATGTGGCCGTCAAGCTCGGGTTTTCCCCGGCCATGGGGGCCCTGATCGCGGGGGCCTCGATCTCCGCCTATCCGTACACGCTCGACGTGGTGGCCAAGATTCGTGGACTGCGGGATTTCTTCGTGACGCTGTTCTTCGTCTCGCTGGGGATGCTGTTGGCCGATCCATCGTTGCCCGGCTCATCCGGCGGCGAGCGCGTGCTGGCGTGGCTCAAACTGGGCGGCATGGGTCTCCTGCTGGCCGTCGTGGTCGTGCTGGCCAGGTTCGCCACTGTCTGGCCGATGGCCCGAGTGCTCAACTACGACAACCGGGTGGGCGTGCTTTCGTCGCTGCACCTGTCGCAGATCAGCGAGTTTGCCCTCGTCGTGGTGATTCTGGGCGGGCCGGCCGGCATGCTCAAGCACGTGGGCCCCGAGGTCGTATCCCTCGTGGTCGTCCTCATGATCATTACAGCTACCGCGTCCACCTATCTCATCCAGAGCAGCCATGCCATCACCAGGCTGGTGGTGCGGCACACCCGCGACACGCCTCTGTGCGACCGTATTTCGGGCGACGATCACGACCGAGGTTCTATCGCGGCGCCGATCATGCTGATCGGCTGTTTCCGCGTCGGCTCCTCCCTGGTCCACGAACTCCTGAAAAGTGGGCGCCGGTTCTCGGTCATCGATTTCAACCCTGAGCTGCGCGATAGGCTTCAAGAACTCAACGTTCCATGCCTCTACGGCGACATCTCACATCTGGACACCCTCTGCCATGCCGGCGTGGACCAGGCGGATGTACTCGTTGTGCCCGTGTCTGACGACTTCCTTCGCGGCACGGACAACATGCGGCTGCTGGCCTGTTGCCGCCGAATCAATCCCAAGGCTCGCATCGTCGTGACTGCCGAGTCGATCCGCCATGCGCTGTCGCTCTACGAGCAGGGGGCCGACTACGTGATTGTTCCTCGCACGCTCGCGGCCGCTGAGGTGGCCTCGGTCATCGGGCGATTCGATCAGGCCGACTTCGCCCAGTGGCGGCAGCGGCAGATCGACGATCTGAAATCTCGCACTGAAGTGATTGCCTGACGGCGGCTTCAACGAGGGGGTCCCACGGACGGTGCGTGGTTCTGCCGGTGTGCAACGTCAGCGGCCGGCCACGTCGGCGCAGAGGAAGACCCGGAACCGCCTCGTGTCGGTTCCGGGTCTTCACTTTGGATCCGGCATGCCGGGGCGCCCGTGGCGGGCACCCGGAATCCATCCTATCCGTTACGGCGCCATGCCGTTCAGGATGTTCACCATAACGGCCATGTCACCGGGCTCTGCACCGCCGTTGCCATCGATGTCGAAGTGTCGCACCTCGTGACCGGGCAGCGTGATACCGTTGAGCATGTTGACCAGCAACGACATATCGCCGGGTTCCGTGCCGCCGTTGCGGTCGATGTCGCCGAGCCGGACAACGTCCAACTCCGCCGTGCACTGGCACGACCGACGACCGAATAGCGTGCGCACCGTCACGTCCAGCACGACGTGGCCGCTGCGGCCCGCCAAGTAGCGGCTGCCCAGGATTTCCCACACGAACTTGTCGGTCGTCGGTCGGATGACTACGTCGCCGGCGCTGGCCGGATTCTGCGTCACGGTCACCGCATAGGGCGTCTCCGGCAAACCGAACGGATCGTCCAGCGTGATCGTCAGAATGCACTTATGCCGGTTTTGCGTCATCGTCGGATGGTTCTGGTAGACCCAGTCCCAGTCGAGCGCGGCCGAGCATCGCATCTGGGGCGGCGGCAGCGGCGGGGTCGCGGCCACCTCGTTCGACACGCCTTCCATGCGTGCCATCTCGACGCCGACCTTGTAATAGTACGGCGTACCGTTGACCACGGCCGTATCGTAGTAGAGGCACTCGGTGCATGTGGCGATCTCGTTGCCGGGCTCGCACGCCACGTCCGGCGCCGTGCTGCGGTAAATGTGGTACCGCACCGCGCCCGGCACGTCGCTCCAGGTCAGCAGTACCACGCCCACCTTCGCGGTCGCCGTGAGGTCGTGGATCAATTCGCATTGCGTGAAATCAAACGCATAGGTGATCGAGGCCGGCGCTGACATTCGGTTTTCGCTTTCGCGCAATAGTCGATAGTGATAGGTCTGGCCTTCCACGACGTTGCTGTCCACGAAGCTCGTGCCCGTGGCCGTTCCGATTACCGTGAAACCCGTGTTGATGTTGGTCGTGCTGCGAATCACGTCGAACGTGCCCTCGGTGGTCCACGAGAGTACCACCGAATGGCACCCGACGGCGGCGTTGACGGCGGCCGGATCCAGGGCGGCATAGACCTTGGCCGTCGTGAAGTCCTCGTCCGTGAGGTTGCCCTCAGGGCTCGACGGGAACGCCAGCTCCGTGTTATCGGTCACGCGAAGGCCGACGTTGTAGGTGCCCGGCAGGGTGTAGGAAGCCGTGACGATCTCGCCGCTGCCGTCGGTGTAGTTGAACGGTGCGCCGTAAAAGTCCCAGTCCCAGGCGATGATCCTATCGTCCGGCGTTCCGGGGGGCGCGCCGGCCTCGTGGGTTCCCTCGTTCGGATCGTACGAGCGGCTACCGTCCAGGGTGGTCGTGTCGCCCGGAGATAAAGAGACTATGTACGGACCGCCGGCATTCGCCACAGGCGGATGCGGCGGGTTGCTGATCCGAATGATCAGCGTGTACGTGGCCGTCAGGTTGTCGTCGTCCGTCACGCGCAGCGTCACGGGGAACTCCTGCGGCAGTACGGTCGCATGGAACTGGTGGTAGATGAGCTCCGGCTCCGTGTAGCTCTCGTCGTAAATACCGTTGTTGTCCCAGTCCCACTGGAAGAGCACCAGGTTGTCAATGTTCTTGCCCGGGGCACTGTGGCCGGACCCGGTTGGATCGAAAAGGATGGGGTAGTCCGAGTACGTTGGGTTAGGACTGGCCGTGAACGAGGCGATCGGCGAGGCCGCAAACAAGGCCGGTTTCAACATGCCGATCGACCAGGCCGTCACAAACGTGTTGCCGTAGTCGCCGGGGTGCGTGGTCTGGCCGCCGGCAGGCCACGAACCGTCGCTTTCCTGCGTGTTGATGAGCGTCCAGCCGATGCTGGTTGGACCACGGTACCAGTTCAGTCCGTTGCTGAGTTCCTCTTCGTTCTGGCCGGCGACGATGCGATCCGGCCCCGACAGCCGCATTGCCTTGACGAACGCATACCAGCCGTAGTGCGTGCGGTGGCTCAGGAACGTTGCCAGATTGTCGGCAAACCAACTCTCGGCGCCGATCCACCGCGAATCCGCCAGATAGTTGTTGACCGACATGACCATCTGAACCATGCCCGACGGGCGGCAGGCGAACGAACTGTCGTTGCCGGCCCCGTTGTTCGTGTAGCCAAACCAGCGACTGGCCGTGTTATAGCTCGTAGTGAGCCATCCGTTGTTGTAGTCCTTGACCCACTGCGGGATGGTGCAACCCCAATCCTGTTCGGCGGGAATCATGCCGATGGCCGCCCACTGGCAGGCCGAGTTGTCGGGACCCTGTTCCCAGCCGTAACGCCATCCGCCGTAGGTCGTGGAGTCGTACTGACCCCAGCAGTACATGTCCACCATGTCCTGGATGACCTCGCGATAGGTCTCCGGCTGTCCGTCGCCGTCGAAGTCACGTCCACAACTCTTTTCCGGGGTGTGCGTGGCGATGATGGCGTCCATGATCATGCCACCCTCGTAGCACGGGTTGTAGTCGTAGTCGCGTACCTCGATGCCGATGCCGTTGGGCCGGCTGTCAGGGTCGCCGCCGGGTTCGGCGCCGATGGCATAGGGTTTCAGCATCAGGTAATTCGTGTTGCTGTAGTAGCCGTTGAACAGCCAGTTCAGGCCGCGTTTGACGTTCGTGACGTAAGGATCCTGCGTCTCGTCTCCGTCCTCGTGGTGGCCGTTGATTTCGAAGGCCAGCACGGCCGACGCCGTCGGCGAGGCAAAGTAGTTGCCGTAGGACGACCAAACCGTCACCGGCTGCCCGTTGAGGCTCAGCGTGCTCGAGTTGCTCCACTGCGTCTTGTGCAGGAACCATAGCCCGTAGTCGATGGCCATGTTCACGCGAGCGTCGAAGCCGTCGGCCTCGATCTTGACGTTGTAGTTGTCAACGATCGCATTGACCATCGTATTGTCCACGTGGTCTGCCATCAACTGGGCCGTAAACGGCGTGCCCACCGCGCCCAGGTAGGTGTGCGCCGCTTCGACATCATACGATGTCTTGCCGCTCAGGGCCGACACCGCGGATTCCGAACCGTCGCCATACACCCACTTGTACCAAACGGTCGAGGTGTCAGTCGTTTTGATGACTCCCTTGAGTTTGATACTGACATTGT
This sequence comes from uncultured Anaerolineaceae bacterium, assembly GCA_964500225.1. Lineage (GTDB taxonomy): Bacteria > Planctomycetota > Phycisphaerae > FEN-1346 > JAACEH01 > JAAYDY01. The sequence goes on from CAZCOA010000028.1 coordinate 24,656, forward strand.
TTACAGCCGTGTGATGCTTGGCGGGATCACCTTGCCATGGCACACAGATCACTTTGTCCACGGCGGCCATGGCAATCGGCGCCGCAACAAAGATGGCCGTCCATGCCAGCGCACAGACGGCGCAGACTTTCCCCGTCCTCATTGGAATCCCCCTTTCACCAGAACCATCCACCGACGGTCCGACTTGCCTGATTGGCGGCAAACGGCCTCCGCGGCCGTAGAACGGAGTTTCGCAGCCACGGCCGGTGCCTGCCAACAGCGACCGCGAGACAACCACGTCAACCCCGTGATGGCACTCTGGACGACGCCCTGGCCGGCGTCCGGATGTGGCGCTACGATATGCTCTTGCGGCGTCTCGGCCAGGGGGCTTTGACGCTTAACACCCCGGCCGATCGTTACATTATGAGAGTGTACCCGCGCTTTTCGTGATAATCAAGTCGTACCATCCAACCGAAATATGTTTCGTCGTGGCGTGTTCCGATCCCCATCCAAGGGCTGCCCCATAGCGGTCAGCGGCTGACGGCCATTGATTCCATCGTGTAACGAGTTTCGCCGGGATTCACGCTGCGTGCCTGTAGCGGCTGGGCAACGTCGGGACCCACTCGGCGGTTGGAAGGTCTTGTTCGTGCAACTTGCTCTTGTTCCGTTTCTTGTGCGAGCAGTGTCATGCGGCGGAGTTCCTTGATGTTTACGAAAAGCAACGAAACCGGACAATGCGCAGGCCCCACCTTGTGCTGTTACTCCATGCCGGGAGCCCCTTCAGAAGGGTCCCCATGCGGCCGCGTCGATGGGTTGGGGGCTCGCAATGCGGTGCGCCTCGCAACTTCGTGCTGATGGCACGTCCTTTGCACTCCCTCCTGCCGGAAGACAGCGAAACAGGCCGAGTGCGGCGCGGCCACCCAAGAACGGCCGCGCTGGACAACGCAGACGGTTTTCTCCTTCGCAGCAGTCGCACCGGCAGCGCATCCCATCATGCACGCGAGCTGTGGAGGGCTTCTTCTCGGACGGACCGTACCGAGAGGGTCGGACGGTCGGTGAATGAGCGGGGACAGGTTCAGCGGAGGGCTAAGCGATGCACGGTGAACGTGGGAGTGGGGGGATGCATCCGATGGCGGTTCGTCTTCTTCTAGGCGCAGTCCTGGTAACGGCGGCAGCCGGTGCGGCTGTGGCCGGCGAGGTGTACACATGCGGCTTCGAGGAGGCCGAGGGGTTCGCCCTGGGGGCTCTTGACGGCCAGCAGAGCTGGATCGGCAACGCTGCCGCCACAGTCGGCAACACCGCCGTTTCCGGCGCCCAGGGGGCCCAGTTTACGGCCAACGGCAGCTACACGGGCGACATGTTCGTCATGGGACGTCGCTACTTCGACAACCCGCTGCCGCGCAATCTAATTACCGTTACGCAGAGCGTCATGATCGACCTTCGGGACGAGGCGGCTTGGGCCGTGACGCTCTATGTCGGTGACACGTTGATCCACTACGTTCTGTTCGACTGGAATGGCGACGTCGTGGTCGACGACAGGACGACCGGCACGGACTGGACGCCGATGACCTGGATGACGCTGACCATGGACCTTGACCTGAAGGCCGACACCGTGGTGGTCTATCTCGACGGGAGCCCGGTGTCGTCCGGTGCTCTTCTGGGCGACCCGAGCCTTGGCATCGACAACATCATCCTGTTCGGCGACAACTTCATCGAATCGAAAGCAGCGTCCCTGTACTACGACAACCTGAGCATCACGGCCATTCCCGAGCCGGCCACGTGCGCACTGCTTGGATTCGGAATGATCGGGCTGGCGATTCGCCGTCGTGGGAAGTAGCGGTCGGCACAAAAGGACGGCGGAAAGCAGGTCGCGGCAATGCACCGTGCTCCGTCGAGATGAACAGGACGTATCCTCGCAAGGGGCGTGTGGCCCGCGAGGCGGCAGAGAGAGGGTTCTTATGTGTCACTGGATTGCGAGGGTAAACATGCGGATTAGACATGCGGGGATGGTTTCGGCGATGGCTCTGGCGTTTGTGGCTCTGGCGGCAGGGCAGGCAGTGGCCGACGTACTCTACGAAGACATCTTCTACTGGGTTCCGGGGCAGGGCGGCGCGTCCGTGGTGGTGATGAATCCGTCAACGCCGCCGGTGGACGCCTTCGTGAAGATTCAGGAGACCGTTTACGACTACGCCCAGGGCGCCTCGCACTTGGCCATGTTGGCCATGATCGGCGCGATCAACGGCGACACGGTTCCGACGCAGCCGTTTGATCTGTACGTGTATTCGATTACGAACCTGACGTACAATCCGGTGCCGCCGCCGGGCGGGATGGGACATGGCGTGGCGGGCTACGGCGTGGCCATCGCTCCGGCGCTGACATTGGGTGTCTGGGCGCCGAACTACGCCAACCACCCGTGGACGGGAGTTCAGGGCGTGCGCTGGGACATCAATATGGACGGAGACGCTACGGTCGGCGACGGCTGGGGCATCCTCCAGAGTCAGACCTTTGGCAATTTCATGGTGGCGGTGCCGGCCGGAACGCCGCACAGCGTGACGATCCCGGCTGCCATCTGGACATGGACCGGGGAAGAGCCCCTCGGCCAATCATTCGGTTATGTCAGCGGCATCGTTTCGGGACCGGTGCCGGAACCGGCGACGTTCGGTCTGCTGGGCTTAGGCCTGGCGGCGCTACTGAGACGCCGCCGCTAATACGGCTGCGCGAATCACCTCGACTTTCGAGGTGAGATCATAGGGGAAGGCCGCTCAACCTTGCCGGGCCGAGCGGCCTTTCTCCATGCCGTTTGGCAGGCGATGCCGCAACGCTGTTACCGTTTCGGCGGCGCGGCCTCGCGGATCGTCACGCCGTCGCTCTCGCTCAGTACCAGCAGCGAGAACCGCTCCACGTTGTCCAGCTCATTCGTGCTCAGCGATGAGTAATCGAACCTGCCCCGCAGGTCTGTGTAGCCGTCTTTGTAGAACCGCACCTGCCCGTCCTTCATCCTCGCATACACCTTCACATACACCGCCGGCAGGGCCTTGCCGTTCTCGGCGTGGGTGACTTTCAAGTGGCCGTAGTTCTCGATGACCTGCAAGGCCAGCGAATTGGCACAGTAGGCCTGCGACTTGGTCACGCCGCCTCCGGTGATCTCCACCAGCACATTGCTGTTGTGGAACTGCTTCGGCAGGTCGAACACCCTGGTCTTCGCGTCGGCGGCAAGCGTTACGCTCTCGGTGTGATTGGGCCGGATGGTGCTGAATTGGCCCGACACCTGCTGCACGAACGGCTGCCGCGAGAATAGCAGCTCAATGTCCATCAGGTAGTAGTTCACCGTTACGCGGTCGAGGTTCTGGTAGTTCAGAGTGATCTTGCGCGCCTCGACGGTGAAATCGAATCCCGGCTCGGTCTCGGCCAACCGGGTCTGGCTTTGCGTGCGGTCCTCGTCGTCCACGACCTTGGCCGCCTTGCCCTCGATCTCGTCGAGCTGTGCCAGGATGGCCTGGAAGAGCTTGCGCCACCGCTCGACGGGGTACTCGGCGTACTTTTCGGCCACGCTGTGGGCCACCTTGTGGTCCAGGGTGAAGAAGTCGGCGTAGGCCCGCATGTAGTCGTACTGGAGTCGCGTGGCAAGCCTGTCGGGATTGACGCGGGCGAGCAGTGCCAGGGCCTCCTCGATGCGGTCCTGAAGCAGCAGGTAGTAGGTCACGCTCATCAGGTCCGCGTCGTCCAGCTGCGGCCTGAAGGCCAGAACGCGCATCAGGTGCTTATATTGCTCATCCAAACGATCGTTGACAATCGTCCAGCGCTGTCCAAGGCGATGAGCACGCGCATTGACCAGCGGGCTGTATTCCAGGTGCTCGTAGCTGCGGCGGATTACCGGGTCGATCGTCAGCAGTGGCGTGTCGATGTAGTCGCCGCACTGGTTCACGAAGGCGTCGCAGTGCTCCAGGTACTGTCGGGCTATCCTGGTCACGTTGTGCTTCAGCCCATAGGACCATAGCACGTGGTCGTAGTGGTGCCGCGCATCCAGCAGTGCCAGCACCTTCTCGAAGAACGTCTTGTCAGCCATTCGCCAGGCGATGCGGGCCGTCGCGGTGCGGTTCAGGTTGTTCGTCCTCAGGTACTCGATCACCTCGTCCTCACTGCCCCACTGCGAGATGTAATCCCACGATGCCTTGTCAACGTTGCTGAGCTTGTCCACGACATTGAGCGTCACGGCGGTCGTCGAAGCCACCAGTTCCTCGTTACACGACACGTGAACCGGGTAGTGTGCATGCCGGCCGGCCGTCGGGAAATAGAAACAGTAGTCGAGGGTTTCCGTCCGGTACGGCTCCAGGCTGATGTGTACGCTCCGTGTGTACTGGCCGCCGAGCACCGGGATAGCGCCGTGCGGCACCTGGAGCAGGACGTCCAGCATCTGACGTGAGCTGGTCGGGTTCGTGATAACCACATGGCACCCGTAAACGACCTGCGTCAGGAACTCGTCGGTGACGTACTTCTCGATCTGCTCGTTGTCCACGTGGCGGTACCGGTCGCTCTGGCGGAAGAAGTTCTGGCTGACCAGCACGGGGAGTTTTTCCGCGGCCTCGCGAGCCTCCTTGATTTCCTTGTGGAACACTATGGCCGGACTGCCCGGCGTCAGCGTCATTGCCGCTTCTTCGTGCGACGTCTTGTGCTCGGCCGCCTCGAACGGCAGGTCCAGCACCGCCAGCGCCAGCATCATCTCGGTGAAGTTGCGGCTCGCCTCGGCCACGTGCTGCGACAGGAAGCCCGGCTTGCCGCCATGGGCCGCGTAGTCGTTCCAAAAGGCGTTGACCGTCACCAGGGCCGCCGTCTGCTCGCCGATCGGCAGGCGATAGTAGTTGTTCTCGGCCCACTCCTCGGTCTTGTCGAGCCTGCGGTACAGCGCCCGGGTGCGATCTCGCAGTCCTTTCGCCTCCGCGTAGCCGTAGAGGCCCTCGCCATTCTTGTCGGCGGCGTCGGCCTTCCGCATCACAGCGGCGCCGGCCTGGGCTTTGGCCTTTTCGGCCGCTTCCTTCTTAGCGTCCATTTCGCGGCCGCGTGCGGCCCGGACTGCCGCATCGCCTTCCTCGGCCGGGGACGGTTCGCCGGCCGGCGCTGCCGTCACGGCCGGCGGCGCGCCCGGCTTTGCGGCGGCACGAACTGCTCTGCGTTCCTCCATCCTTGCCGCCAACTGCTCGGCCTCGCCCAAAGTGCGCTTCAAGGCCGCCACGCCGAGCCGGTCCACGGCCTCCAGGCTGCTGCCCTGAAGCGCCGTATTGAACAGATGATTGAACCGCTCGACGTCCGGCGGAATCAGGTCGTACAATTCCTTGACGTGCCGCTCGATTACCGGCAACTGGCCCTCGATCCGCTGAGCCAGCAGGCACCGCTCCACAATGTTCAACTGCTCGAATCGCCACGGCTCCAGGTATGCCGACAGGTCGGCCTCCGTCAGCCAGTGGTCCATGAAGGTCTTGTCCTTCTTGTTACGCAAATACGGCTGCACCACCTGCCGGAAGAACTCCGGGTCCTTCTTGAACAGGAAGAAGTTCAACTCGTGACAGGCGTACTTCGAGTATTGCTTCTGCTTCTCCTCGGCGCTGAGCTTTGGCCAATTCAGAATGAACGCGAACTCGGTCAGGTGGTCGTTGCGGTTCAGTACGCTATAGAGCCGATAGACCTTGTCCAGCGAGTCGAACACCTCGAACTTGCCGGTCATGACGTCGGCGATGGTGAAGGGCTGCCCCTGGGCCAGGACGCTGATCTGCTTCTGCTCGGTGAAGTGGCGCGCGGGGTCCAGGCCTGTCAGGAGCCGCAGGTTACGCAACTCCGGTGTCGTTTCGGTCAGCGACACCTGGCGATAGGCCGTGTTCTGCGGATCGACGGCCAGGACGTGGACGTGCTGACGGTCGCCCAGTGCGGCTCGCGGCACGACCACCTCGCCGTTGGCGTCCGGCGCGGCGTTCCACAGCACGACGGACGGACGGGCGAGAAACTCCAGGCTTGTGAAGCCCTGTTCCCCGCGGCCAACCGGTAAGGCCACGACCCCGGACCGGCCGTCGCTGCCTGTAGGTCCGACGCCGCCGCCAAAGCCGCCGCCCTCCGAGACTGCCTCGCGCCCCGTCTCGGTCTTGCGGATGGCCCACGGGTTCAGCAGCAGCCCCGGCCGCGACAGCATGTTGCCCGGAAACTTCGCCGCGTAGCGCCGCTCCAGAATGTAGCGGTATTCGTCGCCAATGTTGCGGCCCTCGACATACGCCGACTCGGGCACCGCAGGCCTGACGAACGACAAACCCGGCTGCCACATGTCCAGGTTCGACAAATCGTACTCCGGCACGTAGCGCGTTGCCACCACGTGCACGCGGGCCAGAGGCCCGCTGTTGGCCAGCTTGATCCGCATGGCCTCATGGTCGCTCGTGACCGACACGATCTGGAGCGGCTTCTCGTTGCGGACTTCGTTCATTCGTGCCGCCGACATGGCGTAGCCGGCCTTCACGTTTCCATCGACAATGCGGATGCTGATGTGCCGGTCGGCGGTCTTTAGCAGCAAGTCATAGTCGCCCGCCGGCAATCCCTCGATCCGGAGCATGCCGTCGGCCACGCCGAGAGCCTCGAACCGATCAGCGACGAACGTCTCGCCGCGCATCTCGAGCAGCGACACCGTGTCGCGCGTCGCGCCGCCGGACTCCATCCACGGCAACACGAGCGTCGAGCCCGCTGTGCCGCACACCACGGCGGGATAGCTGTGCCAGTCCCGGGCCAGGGTCCACGTGTGCGACGTGCCCTCGGGCCCCTCAACCGTCAGGCGTTCGATGTCTTTCAACGCGCCGAGCCGGATGCGGCCGCGGTCGTCGGTCTGGAGCGATACCTGCACCTCGTTGCGGAAGTCTCGATGCTTCAGTGTCAGTTGCACCGGCCGATCGGCCTTGGCCTCGCCCGTCTTACCGAGTACGTCCAGCACGTACTCGCCGTCGATCAGGCCCAGGTGCAGATCCTCCACACGCTCGGTCCGGTCGATGCCGTTGAGGCTGAACGATGCCGCGGCCCGGAGGTCGTCCTTCTTGTTGCGGCTGACGTTCTTGACCTTGGCCCGCAGCGTGAAAGTGATCTGCGCCAACCGCTCCGGCACGCGGAACTCGTACGTCGCCTCGCGGTCCTCCGACAGCTTGAAATCGTTGACGATCATCGTCGAGCTGACGCCGTCGAGGTCCGTCGAGGTGATCACCAGCGTCACGTCCTCCAGGAATTTCAGGCTGATCGGTTCACTGTTGATGGCCAATACCGGACGGATCGCCACCTGGGCCTTCCGGCCCGACAGCAGGGCCTCGCGGTCCACGTGGAAGCCGGCGGTTAGCTCGTACTGCTCGCTTTGGTGACTGAACTGCTGAAGCGATGCGAAATCGCCTCGCATTAGCACCACGGGTTGTTGACCCGGTTCGGTGGAGAACGGAACCACGATCGTGCCACCCTCTTGAGGCTTGTATTCGTGGCCGGCGATCCACGCCGTGGCGTCTTTGACGATCTCGTTTCTCTCGTCGAGCACGGTCAACACCTGGCCGGCGGCGCTGGTGCGCGTGACCAGACGCAATTGTCCCTTGCGGATCAGGGCGCGGCTGCTGCGGCCATTGCCGATGAAATCCACGACGAACACGCCCGGGCGGTTCAACGTGGGGAACTCGAAGTGCCGCAATACGCGACGCAACGGCGGGTCATTGTAGGTGACCACCTGTTCCTCGTTCGGCACCAGACCGTCCAGGTTGATGTCCGTGTCCACTTCCTTGCCGTAGGTGCGGTAGTAATTGGCCGCATTGATCTCGAACACCCGCACGATCAGCTTCTCGACGTTTTTGACGAACAGGTCCAGGGCAACCGGCTCGTCGGCCGTGAACACATCCTTGTTCGTCGGCGCGAAATCCAGGTCGATCCGGTCCTTCAACGCCTGGTACTCGCCTGGCGTCAGCATGGCGTACCACTGTTCCTGGTCGCCCAGCCCGTTGACGATCTTTGTTTCGGCGAATAGCTTCTTTAGGTAGTCCTCGCGGATGTATTCGTCGAACGGAGCGATCGAGTCGGCCATCACGAAGAAGTGCATCAGGTAGTCGCGAACCAGCGGCTCATCGGTGACGATGGGAGGCCAGATGGCATAGTTGGCAAAATCCGCCTTAAGGTTGGCCTGATACCGCCGGTTCTCGTCCCGGTTCAGCCATTCCGGACGCATGTAGTGAATCATGCGCGGCAGCTTCACGTATTCCATGAACCGATCGCGGTCGTACACGCCCAGGGCCCGATCGTGAACCAGCCGATGATACAGCACGCACGCCTTCAGCGAGTTGTGGGCCGGGTTCAGCCGACGAACGAAATCCCATTGCCGGTCCAGGTACGCTTGCCGCTCCTTTGCGTCGTGCCGCCAATCGACATCGTCGCTCGGCAGAAGCTTCGTCAGGTAGATGCTGACAAACTGAGTATGGTTCAGAAGATTCCCATCCAGCCGTACCAACTCATCCAGTTGCGGCAACAAGAGCTGCTTGTGAATCTCCAGCGATCCGAAGCCGCCGCTGCCCTTGTATTTCAGGTCGTCCACGATCAATTGCGGCAGATTGCCATAGTCCGGCCGCGTTAGCCGCCCCAGCAGGTCGCGCCGCTCCGTATCGTTGAGCGGCGACGCGGCCAGCCACTCCAGGGCCGCATCCTCGAAGCCCTGGAGGTCGTCGTACCGATCCCGAGCCTGTTTCTCGAGTTGCTCGCGGCCGATCTGCGCCGGGGCCAGCGCCGTCGGCAGGTCGCTCTTACGGTCCATACGCTCCCGCTGGTGATTGAACTGCACGTTCAACCGTTGGCGAATGAAATCCAGGGACTTTGCCGGATCCTTCTCGTAGGTCAGCAGCGCCTGGCGATTGCGGACCTGTTCCACCAGCGGCGTGTACTTGTATCGTTCGATCCACTGCTGGAGTATCGCCTCGACCTTGTCGAGTTGTCCTGTGTTCTGGAAGTGGAGGCAGTGGTAGTAGTAATACTCCTCCGTGCCCGGGATCAACTGTTTTAGCGCCTCGGCTCGATCCCTGGCCAGGGCGAAGTCTTCCTCGAACCCGATGTCGCCGGCCCAGGCGGCAGGCGAGGCAACCAGCACCAACGTCAACACCATCATCACTGTGCGAATCATGGAAAGCATCCTTTCGAGAACAGGTTCATCAGGATGACTCGATCGGTGCGGCGGCGATGCTGTCGGATGAGTCGGGCAAGGGGGGCTGCGAGGACGCCTGCGGCTCTCTCGGGGCTCACCCCATACGCTCTACAGCATACATAGACGCCCGTATGCTATCGCGGTTCCACGAAAATAGCTCGCCGCCAAGCCGGCCAGATTCAACTCTGGCGGGCTGCGAACAGGAGATTTCTCACAATTAACACTCGGACCTGGGAAAATTTCTGATGCTTTGCTGGTGAAAGCACCTGCCCCAAACAGATTTTTCAGCGTTGAAACGGCTATTCTGCCGGTCGTTTGAGTCCGCAGTAGCGAGCGACAATGTTTACGGTGGTGTATTTTCCCTATGTGGCTCCTGCCTTCGCCGTGCGATACACAGTCCCGGCGATGACAGACATATGGCACCAGTTCGGTAAATGGGGGGCATGAGGAGCCAAGTAATGACGAACACAAAATGGACAATTGGCAAAAAACTCGTGATGTCGTTCCTGCTTGTTGCCAGTATAACGGCTACTCTTGGTGTGGTAGGCTACTACGCTATCCATAAAGGTGGAATTGCCATCGACGAAATCGGGATCGTGCGTCTGCTAAGCATGGCTTCTCTACTCATTATTAGTGAGGGCCAAACCGCAGTTGCCAGTGCCGAACACGCCTTGCTTTCAACCAATTTGGATTCCTCTCAGCGGGCCGAACAGCACAAACACATGGCCGATGCTCTGAAACGGGCAGAGGATGCGTGGAAAATCTATGAGCCGCTTCCTCAAACGGTCGAGGAAGCTGCAACATGGAAACAATTCGTGCCAGCTTGGCAGAAGTGGATAAAAGACCACGAGGAGTACGTCAAGATAGCCAAGGAATTCGAGGCGATCGGCATCCCCGATCCCCCGGCTCTTCAACGAGACTTCTTCATTTTCGAGAAAGACAACGCTTTGCTTCATATTGCCGTCCTTGAACATATCAGTGGGACGGGGGCCTGCAAAGGTGGCGAAGATCCGACTACATGCAGTTACGGCAGGTGGTTGGCACAATTCTCGACCACAAACCCCGAATTGTTGAGAATCATCGAGTCAACTCACAAGCCCCACCATGCTTTTCATGCGGCAGTCGCCAAGATCAAGGAAGCAGTGGCTGCCGGCGACAAGGAGCTGGCTCAGAAGATTGTTTCCGAACAACTGGTTCCGGCAAACAAGGCCATGTCCGAAGGGTTCCATGCTTTGCAGGCCAAGGCTGAAGAGGCAATAAAGTGCTTAGACCGCATGGAACATCAGGCGATTACGCTCAACCGAGAATCTTTTCTTGCCGCCGAATCGTTGCTGAACAAGTTGGTGGAGATCAACCAAAATGTTGCCGATGTGACTGTGGCCCAAAGCCACAGCATGGCCTCATCGTTAGAGGCTGTGACGCTTGTTGCAGCCATCGCCGGTGTGGCCGCAGCGGTAGGCTTGGGGCTGCTTATCAGTCGTGGTATCAACAAGGCGCTGCGCGGCATTGCCTCGCAACTTAGCGATGGCGCCGAGCAGACGGCGGCGGCGGCGGGACAGGTATCGGCGTCGAGCCAGTCGT
>CAZCOA010000029.1:0-35217 GCA_964500225.1 uncultured Anaerolineaceae bacterium
ACTTGGGGCAGGCGGATGGTATGCAGGTTTGCGGAGGGGGGGATGACTCCCGGCGATACCGATCCACCCATAGTTCAGGACAGCGGCTGGCCAGGAAGTGTTCGCGCCGCGTAATAGAGGAGCGAGTTGATGAAAAGAAAGACGACCCCGAACGTCTCGGACCTGGTGGTCAGGTCGGTTCAGGGTCGTCAACATTGGCTGGTCGGGGTGACTGGATTTGAACCAGCGACCTCCGCGTCCCGAACGCGGCGCTCTAGCCAAACTGAGCCACACCCCGTTTTCAACTCATTATAGTGGCTAAGGCCGGCTTGTCAATCGCACATTCGGTCTGCAAAAAGGGGGTTGTGACGGCGGCGGGCGACGCCGAACGGAGGCACTCGGGCAGAGGGGGCAATCGCCGCGGAACCGCCCCTTACAACCGCTCGAAGGGCTCGAACAGCTTGCGGTACTCGTCTTGGGCGAAGCGGTCGGTCATCCCGGCCACGTAGTCGCAGACGGCCCGCTTGACGCCGAATTCCTCGGCATACCGCTGGTAGGTCGGCGGCAGTTGGCGAATGTCCTTTTCGTATGCCTCCATCATCCGAGTCAGAAACCGTTGAGCCTTCAGGGTCATCCGCATGACGCGATGGTTCCGGTAGACGCGATCCATAAGAAATCGCTCCACCTGTCGGACCTTGGTTTCCAGATCGTCGCTGAAATGTATCAGCCGCCTGGGGGCGCTGCGAACGTCGTCGGGCGAGGCCGCGCCGCAAGCAGCTAGTTCTTCGGCCGCCACCGACAGTGCGTCGCGCACCAGCAGGTCGATCAGCAGCTTGGCCACGCGGCGGACTTTCTGATCCGGCGTCAGGCCGCTGACGTCTCGGGCGAAGTCCTCGGCCGCTTGCTTGAACAGGTCCAGCTCCACAAGCTCCTCGGCCTGAATGAGGTCCATGGCCAGCGAATCGTCGAGGTCGTGACTGTCGTACGCAATACGATCGGCCACTTCGACCACCTGACCCTCCAGCGGCGGATGCGCGCCGGGAAACTCCATGGTGTGTTGCGGCGAGTCATGCACCGTATGGTGCTTGGCGATGCTCTCCCGCACCTCGTAGCTCAGATTCAGGCCGCGGAAGCCGGGGTAGGGGTGCTCCAGCACGTCCACCACGCGCAAACCGTGGAGATTGTGCTCGAATCCTCCGCACTCTCTCATGAACTCGTTCAGTGCGGCCTCGCCGCTATGGCCGAACGGTGTGTGACCCAGATCGTGGCCGAGGGCCACGGCTTCAGTGAGATCTTCGTTCAGGTTGAGCGACCGGGCCAGGGTGCGGGCGATCTGGGCCACCTCCAGCGTGTGCGTCAGACGTGTGCGGTAGTGGTCGCCTTCGTGGATGATGAAGACCTGAGTCTTGTATTCCAGACGTCGGAACGCCGTCGAGTGAATCACGCGGTCGCGGTCGCGCTGATACACGGTGCGGAACGGGTGCTCGGGCTCGTCGTGGACGCGGCCGCGCGAATGGCCGCTGCGCACCGCGTACGGAGCCAGTGACGCGTCCTCGCGGCGCTCGATGTCCTCGCGGGTCAACATAAGCTCAACATCCTTTCCGTGCATCCACGAGTAACTGCCGAAGGTCTTCGAGGGCTTGTGGAATGATTTTCACATCGGCCAGGACCGGCATGAAGTTGGTGTCGCCGTTCCATCGCGGCACGATGTGCACGTGCATGTGCCCGGGCAATCCGGCGCCGGCAACGCGGCCGAAGTTCATCCCGACGTTGAAGCCGTCGGGCCGCATGACCTTCTTGAGCAACTCCATAGTCTCGTGGGTCGTCTGCATCAGCTCGCACATTTCTTCGTTTGTCAGTTCGCCCAGTCCGGCTTTGTGGGCGTTGGGGCAGACCAGGGCGTGGCCGTTGTTGTACGGAAACCGGTTGAGCAGGACGAACGTGTGCGCGCGCCGGTCGATGATGAGATGGGCTGCATCGTCGTCGGCCTTCAGCGCGTCGCACAGGAAACACCCGTCCGGGCTGCTCAGGCCGGTGATATAGGTCATTCGCCAGGGGGCCCACAGTCGTTCCACGGCCGCACCTCCTCAGTCAAGGGTCTCGATGGCCACGTGCGCCTGCCCGTCGTTCAGGTCCAGGGTGGCAAACGTCCTGCCACAGCCGCGGGGTCGCATCGCGCTGCCAGGGTTGATCACGTAAGCCTCGCGTCCGTCGGCGAGCGTGGCCGTTTGTACGTCGGGGCAGTGCGTGTGCCCGTGGACCACGGCCAGGGGACGCCTGTGTCCGCCGAGCAAACGGTCGATGACGGCCTTGGGGCCGCCGGGTACGTGCGGTAGGGCGTGCAGCACGAGGACGGCGCCGGCCGGTGTCTCGGTCACGTGAAACTCAGGCAGCATATCGACCAGAGCGCCGCGATCCATGTTGCCCGTCACTGCGGCGACTTCCGGCCCGATGGCCTTGACGGCGGCCAAGCCGGTGAGGTCGCACACGTCGCCCGCATGGAGAATCAGGTCGCATCGACACAAGCCGTCGATGAGTCTGGGCGGAAGAGTCGGGCGTCCGGCGGTGATATGGGTGTCGCTGAGCAAGCCGATTCGCAAATGACCTCTCCCGCTTTTATCCGTGACACCCGGAGCAACTGGAGCGGGTGCACGAGCCGCAGCCGCTGCTTGACGCCCCTCCCTCGCCACCCGACGCGGAGGTGGCGAACGTGCTGAACTTCTTGCGCACATTGCCGCTGCCGCACTTGTCACACGAGGGGCGTCGCCGTTCCGATGCGTTTCGGAACAGTTCCTCGAAGTCGGCGCCGCAGTCGTTGCAATGGAACTCGTAGATCGGCATAGGGTGACGGCTCCCTAATTCACGAGACGGGTCGCCAGGCCCGCCACTTTTTCGAGCATTGCTTCAACCCAGCCGGCGTCGGCAGACTCGCCGATCATGCGGAAGATCGGTTCCGTGTTGCTGGCCCGCACATGGACCCAGCCTTCGGGCCAGTCCATGCGGACGCCGTCCTGCGTGTCGATGCGCGCCTCGGCAAACTCCTCCGGCAGCACTTCCAGAAGCTTCTGAATGGCGGGCCGCGGGGCCTCTCGCTTCCGCTTGATCATGGTGTAGGACGGCAACTCGGCCGCGACGGCGCTCAGCGGTTTATCCCGAGAGGCCAGAAGCTCCAGGATCAGGCCGATGCCGGCCAGTGAATCGCGGATGGGACTGACGCGCGGGTCGATCACGCCGCCGTTGCCTTCGCCGCCAATGACGCAGCCCTCGGCCACCATCTTGTCGGCCACGTGAACCTCGCCGACCGGCGTGCGGTGGCACACCTGGCCGTGCCGCGCGGCGACGTCGTCGATCATGCGGCTCGTGGAAAGGTTGGCGGCCACGGGCCCCGGCTGCTGCTCGAGCCGGTACATGGCGGCCAGGGCAAGCGTGTACTCCTCGCTGATAAAGCGGCCGCGCTCGTCGATCAGGGCCAGCCGGTCGGCGTCAGGGTCCTGCACGAGGCCGATGTCGGCGCCCACGGCGCGGACCGTGTCGCACGTCTTGGTCAGGTTCTCGGCAATCGGTTCGGGCGGATGCTCGAACAGACCGTCGGGTTGGCCTCCGATGACGGTTGTCAGGCAGCCCAGTTCGCTCAGCAACTGGGGCGTGACGATGGCGCCGGCGCCATGGCAGGCATCCAGAACCACCTTGAGTCTGCGTCGGGCGATCAAACTGCGGTTCGTTGTTGCCGACACGCGCGCCATATGCCGCGAATGGACGGTATCGTCGTGTTTGAGCTGGCGGAAACCGTCGCTGCCGACATAGTTGAAACTCCCCGATTGCCAAATTTCCTTCAGGCGAGCGCCCTGTGCTGCGGCCAGATCGATGCCGTCGGCGCGGAAGAATTTGATGCCGTTCCATGGCATGGGATTATGGCTGGCCGTGATCATGACGCCGCCGTCGGCCTCCAGCTCGTCCACCATCACGGTGACGCCGGGTGTCGTGGCGATGCCCAGGTCGATGACTTCACAGCCCGTGAAGAGCAGGCCGGACGACACGGCGGCGGCAATCGCGCGTCCGCTGGTGCGGCTGTCGCGGCCGAGGACGATACGGCCCGGTCCCACGAGTGTGCCGAATGCCGCAGCAAAGCGCGCCGCCACCTCCGGCGTCATGGTGTCGCCCACAATGCCCCGGATCCCGCTGACGCTGACCATGAGCTCTGCCATGCACGAACTCCTCTAGGACAAGGGAAAGCTCCGCCGGCACAAAACCATCCCATTTTGACACAACCGACCGACCCGGTCAAGGGAACGTTGGCAAGCGATTGGGAAGCGGCGGCAACTGTGCCTTCGAGAACCTCAGAGCCGACCGCTGCGCAGAATCGAGATGACCACCCAGGCGCCGCTGACGGCAGCCATGACGAAGCCCACCAGTCCCAGGAGGGGAATCTCGCCGACCGACGGCGTGTGGGTGGCAAACCACGGGATAAGATTGCCAACGCTGGGCCCGATGCGAGCCTGGAGGATGATGCTGGAGCCGAGGATGATGGCGGCCGTGATGACGCTGAAGGCGATACGGTTGCTCGACCGGTCCAGTTCAGTGATGACCGTATCGAGCCCGTCGTGGCGGAACACCAGACGCATCTTGCCGCGCATCAAGTTGCGGAAGAACCGCCTGAACATCTGCGGCCCCTGCTGCATGATGTTGGCTACGTGGTAAGCGTTGACGCTCAGGTTGCTCGCAACGCGCCGCGGCGACAGCCGCTCCAGCAACAGTTTGTTGAGCTTGGGTTTGATGATCTCGACCGGAGCGCAGTCGGGATCGAGCATCAACGCGACGCCGCCGACGTTCGTCAGGCTTTTGCCGAGCAGCACGAAGTCGCGCGGAAGAACGATCCGGTGATCGCGCGCCAGGCTGACGATCTCCTCAAAGACGCTCGAAATGCTGATCCGCTTGATCGGCGTGCCATAGTACTTGTCCAACAGGTTGCCGAGGTCGTTCCGCAGGCGGCTGTAGTCGATCTCCTCGGGTAACGCACCGAGGTCGTCGAGGATGTCGATCACCAAGTCCAACTCGCGGTTGACCGCCGAGACCAGGCAGATGGCCAGTCGCGACCTCATGCTGGGGTCCAGCCGGCCGACCTGACCGAAATCGATGATACCCCAGCGGCCGGGGGGCTGAGCCAGCAGGTTGCCAGGGTGCGGATCGGCGTGGAAAATGCCCATCTCGAAGAACTGATAGAAGAACGCGTCCAGCAGGTGCGTTGCCAGCAGTTTGCGGTCCAATCCGGCCGCGCCATAGTCGGTGGTCGGAGAGACCGTCGTGCCGCTGAGCTGTTCGAGGGTCAGGACGTTGTGCGACGTAAACTGCCAGAGCACTTGCGGCGTCCGAACGTTCTCATTGCCCGCGAAGGCCTCGTGGAACCGCGCCGTGACCGACGCCTCGTTCACGAAGTCCAGTTCGCGGTGCAGGGTCCGGGCAAACTCGTCCACGAGCATTTGCGGGCGGTACGGCCGCAGTTCCGGCAGATGCCGATCCACCAGTTGGGCCAGGGTCCGCAGCAGCGCGATGTCGTTGACGATGATGCGTTCGATGCCGGGCCGCTTGACCTTGACGACCACCCTGCGCCCCTCGGTGGTGACGGCGCGATGGACTTGGGCGATGGACCCGCAGGCGAACGGCGTTTCCTCGAAGGTGGCGAACAACTCGCTGATGGGGCGGCCGAGATCCTGCTCGACGACGCGCCGAACTTCGGCGAACGCAAAAGGCCGCACGCGGTCTTGCAGGCGGCGGAACGCGTTCTGAAACTCGACGGGCAGCAGGTCGGGGCGGCCGGCCAGCGACTGCCCCAGCTTGACGAACGTGGGGCCCAGGTCTTCCATGGCTTCCGCGGCACGTGTCGCGACGGACGTGATGTCGTCCTGGCCGATGGGTCTCGGAGGGAACTTCGACGTCAGCTTCTGGCGGAAGGGGACCAGCCGCTCAAGCCGCAGGCTGACCACCAGGTGGCCGAACCCGTGCTTAGCCAGAACCGTCAGAATGGTTGCCAGGCGCTGGCTGCTACGAATGGTCTGACCAAAGGAAAAGATACTCACGCGGCGCGCTCCACAGGAGGCACGTGTCCAGTGCGAATGCCGTTACCATGTCATTATAGTCGCGGCACAGGGCCGTGGACCAGCAAAAACGAGCCTGGCGGGGCACAGGAGGCCCACGGGCAGTCCACGGACACAGTTTATCGGACCTTGATATCTGACAAAAAGTGTCTTTCGCGCCGCAAAGCGTCAATTCCTGCTAATGGGGTTTCGCGTTCTGTCCGATATCCATTGCAGGCTGTGGGTCACCGTCCGTCAGGACGGGCAGCCTGGCTTGGGGGATCCGGGTAACGGCGAGCTCGGATCCCTCGTTTTTTTTGTGCCTGCCTTGCCCTCTCCTCAGCCGTTCCTCCCACGGTGAAAAACCTGCAATTTGACAAACAAAAGCCGGACCATTTCGTATATCATAAAGACAACCGGTTCGATTTCCGCGAGGTGGTTATGGCAACGATCAAGGTGACGTGTCCGAAGTGCATGAAGCCCTTCGGCGTGCTCGAACGTCAGATGGGAACCAGCGTCCACTGCCCCCATTGCCGGCAGCGCATGACCATTGGCCGGCGCAAAGCCGACGCACCGGCGGGCGTCCAGGGCGACGCAGCGGCGACAAGCGACAGGGCATCCTCGGCCGCCGATGCGCTGGAAGCCGTTTTCGGACCGCCGGCGAAGCCCAAGCCGGCGCCCAAGCCAATCATGGCCGGTGCGGCGCCGCAGCCCTATCAGACACGCCTGGCCAAGAATCTCAGCATGGACATGGACGACGACGTGAAGCAGGGTCACCTGCTCGACAACGCCCCCGTGCGCAATCGCACGGTCGTGTGGGTATGGATCAGCGTCCTGGGTGTGATGCTGATCGGCCTGGTCATCGGCCTCGTCGTTTACTACCGTCAGTACAGTGAGGCCGAGCGGTCCGGTTCCTTCAAGCAGTTGAAGATTCTGGGGGATGAACGCGACAAGATCGGGCCGCGGCAGCAGATCATCCACAAGATCAAGGACGAGAAAGGCAATGTCATCCAGACCGTGGATGAAACGGTTGTTGATCTGAGCAGCAAAGAACGCGTCCATCCCGACGAGTTGCTGGATGCGAGAAAGTCCACGCTCGTGCCCCATATGCCGCCGGGCAACCTCTCGAGCTACTCGGTGATGAAGGACAACAAGCAGTACGAAGTGTGGGTGGGCTATGTGGAGAACACCGGCAAGGAGATGGTGCGTCGCGGCACATGGGCATTGCGGTTTATCGATAAGAGCAACCCGGCCGACGTGAAGGTGTTCAGCGAGCAGGTGTATTGGTTCAACGACGTCAAGCCCAACGAAAAGGTGTACTTTGTCTTCGAAGCGCCCTATGTGGAGGCGACCAGTGACAAAGTGGGCATTGAGCCCATGCCGGCAGTGCCGGAAGACGGCAATACGAACATGCCGGTCTTCGAGTTCGACCTTAAGCCGATGGGTGTCGAACGCCAGGGCAAGACCAAGGGGACGATCAACTTCGACATCACGAACCTGTCGTCCGTGACGGCGCCGGTGGTGGACGTGCTGTTCATCCTGAACAACCGCAGCGGACAGCCGGCCGCCTATGCGAGAACCCAGGTCAGGAATCTGGTGCCGCACCGGCCGGAACGTGGACAGGCCTCGTACAGCGAGGCGCATTTGTTCGGCGTGGACCACGTCGGTTTCTGTCGTGCCCAGATCGTGGAGACGGGGGCTGTCCGGCAGTAGCCCTCGGCCGGGTCGCATCGGGCGAAGATGACAGCAATTGCCCCCAAGGGCGTCTGACGGCGGCATCGGTCAAGCGGTGCTCGCCGTCGGTGCGTTGCCGTCCGGTATCCGAGGCCGGACGCGCTGGGGTTTCGGACTGGGCCGGTCCGTGGCAGAGCCGACTTGGGCTGCTTGCTCACGGTATCACGACCCCCTTCGAGATCGGGAGGCTTTCCATGCGACAATGGATGCTTGCTCTGATGATTGTCGTCCTGGTGACGGCCTCGGCGATGGCCGACTCTACGGTTGTTTTAAAGGATGGTCGGCGAGTCACCGGCCAGGTGATGGAGTCGGGGGACAGCGTTGGCGTGGTCACTGACGAGGGGCTCCGGATGTTCAAGAGGTCGGAGGTGGCGTCGATTGAGTTGGACGCCTTCGGCCAGGCCTCGTCCGAGGAACGTGCGGCGTACCGTCGCGCAGAGAAAGAGGCTCTGCAATCCAGCCGTCCGGCCGAGGCTGTCGCCGTCTGGGAGAAGTATCTCAAGGAGCTCGGCCCGCAGGCCACGTTGCGGCAGGAGGCCGAAGCCCAACTGGCCAGTTGGCACACAGCCGCCAGGGAAGGCAAGGTCGTCTGGGCGGGCAAGGTGGTGACCCTGGCCGAGCGGGAATTGTCCAAGACGCGGGCCGGCGAACTTCTCTCGCGGGCGGCCGAACTCTACGGTCGCGGAGAGGACAAGATGGCCGCCGACGTGTTGCGGGAGGCTTTGTCGCACTGGCCTGACCATCCCGGGGCGCTCTTCTACGCCGCACTGATTTACCAGAAGAGACAGAATCCATCGGCCGCGGCCGCCAGGTACTATGCCGTTCTGGCCTCCTTGCCTGACCATGTCCCGACGCTGAACAACTTGGCGGCACTGGAATGTACTCGGCGACAGTACCGCCAGGGCGTACCGCTCATCGTGCGGGCGGCCGAGTTGGCTCCCGACAGGGTGGTTGTCGGCGACAATGCCTATCGGGCCCTTCTGCTTGTCGAAGGGGCCTGTGACTGCAACTACACCGACGAAGCCATCAAGGGCCGCCTTCGCCTGCTGGCGGCTCAGGCCGAAGCGGCCATGCGTGAGCAGGGGATGGCTCGCTGGGGAACGTCCTGGGTGACGGCCGAGACCCATGCACAATACACAGCGAAGAATCAGACTATCGACGATCAACTTCTGGCCATGGCCGACGCCGTCAAGAAATTGGACGACGAGATGACCGTGCTGAAGGCCAGACGCGACGAACTGGAACGCCTGCGTCGCACGGCGCCGACAGCCCGCGATCTGGTCTACGATGGCGATGGCGACGGCTTGCCCGACCGCGTCTATCCCCCGAACGTTCTGACCAGAGACAAGGTGGATTTGATGTTGGCCGACTGCGAGGCCATGCTGTCGGTCAAGCAGAAAAACCGGGCGGATCAGATCAGGGCCGCCGAGCATCTCCGCCGCAGCCGCATCGCGCCGCCGCAGGATCTGACGTTTGTCCTGGTGGAGCACCCGGGCGAGGAACTGCTTGACGGGTGGTCGGTGGACGATCCGGAGACGCCACTGTTGCCGTCGCTGGCGGGGCCGACGACGGCGGCGGAACTGATCATGGCGATCCGCAGCGGCCGGGCGGTGATTCTGGCCGACGACGGGACCTTCCTGGGTCGCCTTTCGTCCGAGGCGACCGACCCGCTCGGCATCCTGAACGCCCAGGGCGTCTTCGGGGGCGAAGTGTCAGATACAAGCCTGATGAACGGCCGCAGCCCCTACGCCGACGCCGCTGGCGAGATGAGCGTCAACAATGCAGCCGCATTGCGTCCGCCGCGACTGGTCTACGAAGGACGCACGCTGGCGTTTGTGACAGTGAATCCGCAGATGAGGCCGCGCGTCAGCCTGGCCGACGTGCTGGCTGTGCTTCGCAGTCGCTAGCCTCTACTTCGCCCAGACGAACCACATGAAGACCGAGCCGGTGCCCACGGCCAGTAGTGTAAAGGGCAGGCCGATGCGAACGAACTCCCAGAAGGTCGGCTTGTGCCCCAGCTTGCTCATCATGCCCATGGCGACGATGTTGGCCGAGGCGCCGATGGGGGAGATGTTGCCGCCCAGGCCGGCGCCCAACAGCAATCCGAACATCAGCAGATAAGCCTGCGGGTCGCCGTCGTCGATGCTGTAGCCCAGTCCCTTCAGCAGCGTCGAGGTGACCGGCAGCATGGCCACCAGGAAGGGCACGTTGTCCACGAAGGCCGAGACGACCATGGCGATGGCGATCAGAAGAACGTACGTCGCAAGAAGATTCCCCCCCGTGATGCTCTTGATCCATTGAGCCAGGACCACGAGCACTCCCTGCCGGCTCAGGGCTCCGACGATGATGAAGATGCCGACCAGGAAGACCGTCGTCGCCCAATCCAGTTCCTTGATGAGTTTCCATGCATCAGTCCGATGCCGGATGACGTCGTAAGCCAGTGCCACGACCGCGAACACCATGCAGATGATGCCGGCCGTGTAGGCGAAGCCGCCGTGCACGGCGCTGCTGAGGGCCAGCGCGACGATCAGCAGCGTCAGCAGGATCGTCGGCACCCACGTCTTGATCGGCTCGACGATCTCGGGCTCGACCGCTTGGCGATACTTGCGAAACTCGAACAATAGAACCAGGAAACTTGCCGCAGCGCCGACCTGCACGCCAAAGAAGATCGACGGGCGGCCATCGAGCCAGATGAAATCGTTGAAACTCAGATCGGCCTCCGACCCCAGGATCATGCTCGGGGGGTCGCCGATCAGCGTGGCGCAGGATTGAAGGTTGCTGGAAATGGCCAGGGCGATGAAGAACGGCACCGGTCGTATGCCCAGACGCCGTGTGATCGACAGCGCCACCGGCGCGATCAGCAGGACGGTGGCCACATTCTCAACAAAAGCCGAGATGATGCCCGTCAAGACGCACAAAGCCAGCAGCGTTACCCGGGCCGACGGGCATCGGCGGATGACCAGGTCGGCGATATGGCTCGGCATGCCGCTCCGCATGAACAGTTCGGCGACCACCAGGACGCCGACGAAGATGCCCATGACGTTCCAGTCCACCGCCGGAATGCACCGGGTCCCGTTCTCGTCGAGGCGATACAAAAACGCCGACGTCAGGTCGATGCCCAAGCCGAACGGCCCCAGGATCAGCATGAGGGCGCCGCCGGCAACCGCCACCCAGTGACGGTGTCGCGGCAGCGCGGCGAACAGAACATAACAAACGAGAAACACGGCGACAGTGGTTATCTGGCCCATGGTCCGGGGAGTCTAGAAAGCGGGCGGTGTATTGTCAACCAAAACCGAAGGACAAAGGCACTGGGATTGCATTCGACGTCGTGGCAGGCCCCGGGGGGAGCACATGGAACGCAAAAAAAGGGGCGACCGCGTTGGGATCGGCCGCCCTGCAAAGCCGTCATTGGTCGTGATGCTGCGTCAGAGAGGTCAAACCAGATCAAAATGACGGGCCAGTTTCCACAGTCCCATAGCCGCTGCCCCGGTCAGGATGAACACCGTGCTGATCGGCTCTGGAAATGTTTCGCCGATCAATAACTCCGAGCTTACCACATTCGGCGATGGCTCGGGCCGCACGTACTCCCCAGAAGAGGCGGCCGGAAGCGGGCCGACGATTACGACCAGGGTTACCACACAGAGAAGCAGGATACAGAATCTCACATCACGCCTCCGTCCGGTCGCAGCAGGGGCACAACGAGCAAGGTGGCCCCTACATCGCACTGTGAAGCAATAGCAAAGTGTGTGCCAGACGTTGCAAATGGTGGGCTGAGGCAGTCCGGCTGCAAGTGCAAGTGCTGTGCATAATTGGTGTTACGTGTATCTGGGTTGTCCTGTCCGCCTCGTTGTGGTGATCAAGGGATCTTTGGAGTGTGTTGACGCTGGTCAACGCACAAATGCCCCGCCTGTTGGGACTCAGAACCGTAAGACACTATGGATTCTGGTGTTGCCAGCAGACGGAGTTCGCTTGCCTCCGATTATCAGGAAGTTGTATTCGTGCCACGAGGCTGTCGGGCCAATCCGGCTGCCCGCCGGGCAGCTTGACTTGATTCCCGGGCATCCTTAGTATGACGTTTACATGCGGAGGGGTGCCATGAGACTGCTCGCGGGCGTGCCGGTTTACAATGAAGAGCAGTACATCGAACGTGTTCTGACTGAGGTAGCTCGCTATTGCAGCGATATTTTCGTAGTCAATGACGGATCGACGGACGGCACGGCGGCGAAATTGGCCCGGTTCGACGGGCGAATCACCGTTCATGCCCACGACGTGAACGAGGGCTACGGCAGCAGCCTGATCGACATTTTCGAGTATGCCATAGGCCACAACTACCAGTGGCTGATCACCCTCGACGCCGACGAGCAGCACGAGCCGCGAACCATTCTCGACTTTGTTCGCGTCGCCAAGGAAGACCGGGCCGACATCATCAGCGGCTCGCGGTACATGGAGCATTCGCTGCACGAAGGGAAGGCCCCGGACGACCGTCGCTGGATCAACTGCCAGATCACGGAACTGCTGCGGCTGCTTACACCCTACCGGTTGACGGATTCGTTCTGCGGCTACAAGGCGTACCGGGTGGAGAGCCTGCGCAAGCTGCACTTGGTCGAGAGCGGCTACTCGATGCCGCTGCAATTGTGGATTCAGGCGGCCCGGGCGGGTCTTCGCGTGGTGGAGATTCCCGTAAAGCTGATCTACAAGGATCCCAACCGGCGATTCGGTGGGGATCTGGACGACGCCGAGCGGAGGCTGCGATACTACCTGGACACGATCGGCCGCGAGATCGGCCGCACATTGGAACCGATCTGCGACGGCCACAAGGTGGAATGCCCGTGCCGATGAAGCGAGCGAACTACCGCGTCCCACGCGAGCATCGCCAGGCGCTGATCGTGCCGAGTCCGGCAGAGCTGCCCGGCGTGATCCGTCGCAATCGGCAGTTGTTGGCCGGTTACGAGTTCGAGGTGTTGGGCCGCGACGTTCAGTCGCTGCGCCGATCGGCTCGGCGCAGGTTCCTGGCCATTCCCTATCATTGCACGAAGCGTCTCGATCCGTACGCGCGCGAGCCTGATCCGGCGGCGCCGATCATTCTGACCGGCCATCAGCCGGAACTCTACCATCCGGGGGTGTGGTTGAAGAACTTTCTGGCGGGGCATCTGGCAACGGCTGTGGGCGGCGTCGCGGTGAATCTAAACGTGGACACCGACGAGGCGCACCAAGTGACGATCAAGGCGCCGGTCTTGGAGAAAGGGCAGGGGCGGGTGGTTGAGGCAGCGTACCTGGAGCCGACGGGCGGTCTGCCCTATGAGGAGCTTCGGGCGTCGCATCTGAAACGCGATCCGGTGGCTGAACTGCGACGGCAAGGGGTGTCGCCCGCGTTGTGCGATGCGGCAGAACAATACTGGCGCGGAATAGGTCTGTCCCGATGCCAGGAGGAAGGCTATGCACGCACCGTGACCTGTGCGCGGCACCGGCTGGAGCGGCGCTACGGGCTGGAGAATCTTGAGGCTCTCGTCAGCGACGTGGCCCGCAGCGAAGAGTACCGCGTGTTTATCCTGGACATTCTGGCGAACGTTGAGCGATTCCATGCCTGTCACAATGGCAGCCTGGCGGTGTTTCGTACCGTTCATCACGAGAAGAACGCCGCACAGCCGGTGCCCGACCTGGGGCGCGAGGCTCGGCGATGGGAACTTCCGTTCTGGGTCTGGCGCGCCGGGCGGCGGCGGCAGAGGCTCTGGTGCGACGACGTGGGCCCGTCATTGCGGCTCTTCATGGATGGCCAGGAGCAGCCGTTTGCGGAGATCGCCCGCCGGCAACTGGCCGCCGGCGGCGAGGCGGCCGCAAAAACGCTCGCAGCGATCGAGGACGGCGGCATCCGTATACGTCCGCGGGCGCTGACGCTGACGCTCTTTGCGCGAGTGTTCGTCGGCGACCTGTTCGTCCACGGCCTGGGGGGTGCGATCTATGACAAGGTGACGGAGGAAATCGTTCGCACGTACTACGGCGTGGAACCGCCCGAAGCCGTCATGGCTACCGGAACGATGTGGCTGCCGGTCGAATCATACGACGTGACGCAAGCGGACCGTGACGTCCTCCTGCGACGACTGCGAGACCTTCGACACAATCCGGAACGGCTCCTTCCGCCGTCGGTGCTGAGCCGTCCTGCGGTGCGGTCGCTGGTCCAGGAGAAACAGTTGTTGCTGAGCAGCCGCGGGGCTACAAAACACGAACGGAGCGACCGGTGGCGTCGCCTGCGCGAGGTCAACAACCAGCTCGCTGCAATTCATGAGGGCGAACCGGCGGCCACGCGACAACGACTCGGCGTGGTGACAGACCAGTTGGCCCAGAATGCCATACTGCGCCATCGGGAATACAGTTTCATTTTACATCCCCGCGACGAACTGGTAGAGTTCTACCGCGCGGTGACTGCGGTGCCGAGGGAGTGTGTGCCATGACCATGTTGCTGGGGTTCTCGTCGAACGCCTACTCAGGATACGACATCGAGGAGGCGTGCCGCCGCATCGCCGGTCACGGGTATCGTGCGGTGGAGATTCTATGCGACGTGCCGCACGCCTATCCGATGACGTTCGGCGATGCCGCCGTTCGTCGGTTGAAACGGCTGCTGGACGACCTGGGGCTGGTCGTATCGAACATCAACGCCAACACGGCGTTCGGGTTCTGGACCGACGCGCCGCCGGAACCGTTTTTCGAGCCGAGCCTGGTCAGCAACGATCCGGCCCTGCGGCAGAAGCGGCTGGAACTGACCCTGCGGAGTCTCGACATCGCTGCGGGACTTGGGGCAAGGAACATTTCGATTACCACGGGTAAGCCCCTGGGGAGTATGTCGCCGGAGGCGTGCCGCCCGGTGTTGGACGAGTACCTGGGACGGATCCTCGATTACGCGGACCGGCTTGGCGTGGACGTGGGTATCGAGTGCGAGCCGGGGTTGCTACTGGAAAACAGTGTGGAACTGGCCGAGTGCATCGCGCGGGTGGGTTCGCCGCGTTTGGGCGCGAATCTGGATATCGGCCATGCGGTCGTCTCTGGCGAGGAGCCGAAAGAGGTCATCCGCCGGCTGGCGGGCCGCATCTGGAACCTTCACGTGGAGGACATTCGCGGCCGCAAGCACTACCATTTGATTCCGGGGCTTGGGGACGTGGATTTTGCGGCCGTGGCCGCGTCGCTGAGGGAGGTCGGCTACGACCGAACCGTGACGGTGGAGTTGTACACCTACGGTGCCGACCCGGACCGGGCGGCAGCAGAGAGTATGAAGGTGCTGGGGCCGCTTTTTGCGTGACGGGCTGCCAGAATGGCAGTCATCAGGTCCGGTTTCAAGCCAGAATTGCGGTTTGTCCTTGCGAGGGGATAGTGGCGGCTAGTTCAGATCATGCCTCGGGATAAATCATAAGCCATTGTAAAATAAGTGGATGCGGAATGCCAGTTCTTGCGTTGGCTGTGCTGGGTGAAATTGGCACAGTCTTTGCCTGAAGAATCGGGCAGCGGAAGGTCCGCGCCGGGGGTGTGTAGGCAGTGACATGACACTGGCATCCGAACAACAGAACGACCGGCGGTTTCGCATTCTGGTCACCGACGACGACGACCAGTGGCGTGAGGGTTTGCGCGAGGCGTTTGGTCCGCGCGGTTACGAGACGATCGAGGCCGCCTCGGGCGAAGAGGCCATCGAGGCGGTCCATCACGAGCGGCCGCACCTGATCGTTCTGGACCTGGAACTGCCGTGCCTGAACGGCATCGAGACGTTGCGGATCATTCGCCAGGAGGTGAGCGACCGGTTGCCGGCCATTGTCGTTAGCAGTGCTGTGACGGATCGGGTGATGACCGAGGCGCTGGCGTTACATGCCTACACGGTGATGAGCAAAATGGTCGGACTGCATCGGATACTCTACACGGTGTCTCGCGTGCTTCAAAAGTATTATCAGGAGCAATACCCGGACGAGGTGTAGCGGCAACCGCCCATGACGTGGCGACAGGCGGCCGCACACGAGGCTCGATTCATAGACCCATGAATTGCTTGGAAAGGAGAGGAGGCAGATGAAGATCACACCGTTGGGCGACAAGATTGTCGTCAAGCGTCTGGAGGCCGAGGAGAAGACCAAGGGGGGCATCGTTCTTCCGGATACGGCCAAGGAGAAGCCCCAGCGCGGCAAAGTGATCGCAGTCGGCGAGGGGCGTTTGCTCGACAACGGCGAACGAGCGAAGCCCTCGGTCAAGAAGGGCGACGAGATCGTTTTCACGTCGTATGCCGGCACGGAGATCAAGGTGGGCGGCGAAGAGTACCTGATCATGGGCGAAAGCGAAGTGCTGGCTGTCGTCGAGTAGCGGCCGCACACAGACCTAAGGAATCGTAAGGGAGAACGCATATGGCAGCCAAGAAAATCGCATTCAGCCAGGACGCGCGTGAAGCGATCCGTCGCGGCGTCAACAAGCTGGCGAAGGCCGTAAAGGTGACGCTCGGTCCGTGTGGTCGCAACGTGGTGCTGGAACGGTCGTTCGGCGGTCCGTTGGTGACCAAGGACGGCGTGACGGTGGCGAAGGAAGTGGAGCTGGAAGACAGCTACGAGAACATGGGCGCGCAGATGGTCCGCGAAGTCGCGAGCAAGACGAGCGACGTGGCGGGCGACGGGACGACAACGGCCACCATTCTGGCCGAGGCGATCTTCGAGGAAGGCT
Organism: uncultured Anaerolineaceae bacterium; assembly: GCA_964500225.1. Lineage (GTDB taxonomy): Bacteria > Planctomycetota > Phycisphaerae > FEN-1346 > JAACEH01 > JAAYDY01. The sequence goes on from CAZCOA010000029.1 coordinate 16,467, forward strand.
TGAAGAACGTCGTGGCCGGCGCTCAGGCGATGCAACTGAAGCGCGGGATCGACCTGGCGGTCGAGGCCGTTGTGGCCGAGTACAAGAAGATGTCGAAGCCGGTGGACCAGAGCAAGGAAATCGCCCAGGTGGGCACCTGCGCGGCCAACCAGGATCCCGAGATCGGCAAGATGATCGCCACGGCCATGGACAAGGTCGGCAAGGACGGCGTTATCACCGTCGAGGAAGGCAAGAGCCTCGATACGACCGTCGAGCTGGTCGAGGGCATGCAGTTCGACAAGGGCTACATTTCGCCGCACTTCATCAACGATTTCGAGAGCATGGAGGTCGTGCTCGAGAAGCCGTATATTCTGATTCATGAGAAGAAGATCAGCAGCGTCAAGGACATGGTGCCGTTGCTGGAGAAGGTGGTCCAGTCGGGTCGTCCGCTGCTGGTGATTGCCGAGGACGTGGACGGCGAAGCGCTGGCGACGCTGGTGGTGAACAAGCTGCGCGGCACGCTGAACGTCTGCGCGGTGAAGGCGCCCGGCTTCGGCGACCGCCGCAAGGCGATGCTCGAAGACATTGCGACGTTGACCGGCGGCCAGGCGTTGTTCGAAGACCTGGGGATTTCGCTGGAAAACGTCAACCTGAGCCATCTGGGGCAGGCCAAGAAGGTGACCGTCGATAAGGATAACACGACGATCATCGAAGGCGCCGGCGACACCAAGGCGATCAAGGGGCGCATCGAAGCGATCAAGGCGGAGATTGCGACGACAACGAGCGACTACGATCGCGAGAAGTTGCAGGAACGTCTGGCGAAGCTGTCGGGCGGCGTAGCCCAGATCAACGTGGGCGCGGCGACCGAGGCAGCCATGAAGGAGAAGAAGGCTCGCGTCGAGGACGCGCTGCACGCGTGCCGCGCGGCCGTGGAAGAGGGTATCCTGCCCGGCGGCGGCGTGGCGTGTCTGAGGGCTTTGAAGGCGTTGGACAAGGTGAAGGCCACCGGCGACGTGAAGGTGGGTGTGGATATCGTCCGCCGCGCGCTGGAGGCGCCGATCAAGCAGATTGCCGAGAACGCCGGGATCGACGGCTCGATCGTCTGCGAGAAAGTCAAGGAAGCCTCCGGCAACATGGGCTACAACGCCCTGACCAACAAGTACGAGGACCTGGTGGCGGCGGGCGTCATCGTTCCGACGAAGGTCGAACGCACGGCGCTTCAGAATGCCGCCAGCATTGCGGGGCTGCTGCTGACGACCGAGGCGATTGTCAGCGAGATTCCCGAGAAGAAGAAGGCTCCGGCCGCGCCGAACCCGGATATGTATTAATCGGAATCGGCAACCGGCGCCACACTGTTGAGGAAGGCGGCAAGGGGCGAGGCGTTGGCTTCGCCCCTTGTGTTTTTATCCGTACGCTGTCGGTGGCTTGCTCGCGTGGAGGCGATTTACTATAATCGCCCTTTTCGCGGAAGCTTGGAGGAATCGTCAATCATGGGCAAATCCGTTACGCAGAAGATTCTCGAATCGCATCTGGTGGCGGGGCACTGGCGTCCCGGGGAGGAGATTGCGATTCGCATCGACCAGACGCTGACGCAGGATGCCACGGGCACAATGGCTATGCTCGAGTTCGAGGCCATGGGCTGTCCACGGGTGCGGACGGAGCTGTCGGTCAGCTACGTGGACCACAACATGATGCAACTGTCGTTCGAGAATGCCGACGACCATCGGTATCTGCGCACGTCGGCGGCACGGTACGGCATCGTTTTCAGCCGTCCGGGCAATGGCATCTGCCACCAGGTTCATCTGGAACGGTTCGCCGTGCCGGGCAAAACGCTTCTGGGGTCGGACAGCCACACACCCACCTGCGGCGGAATGGGTATGGTGGCGATCGGGGCAGGGGGCCTGGACGTTGCGGCGGCGATGGCTGGTCGGCCGTTCCACATGGCGTGTCCAAAGGTAATCGGGATACGGCTCACGGGGCGTCTGCGGGATTTTGTGTCGGCCAAGGACGTGATTCTGCGGGTGCTTCAGGTGTTGACGACCAAGGGCAACGTCGGGTGTGTGGCCGAGTATTACGGTCCTGGTGTTGAAACGCTGACGGTTCCGGAGCGGGCCACGATCACCAATATGGGCGCCGAACTGGGTGTGACGTGCAGCGTATTTCCGTCGGATGAGCAGACGCGGCGGTTCCTTGCGGCCCAGGGGCGTCCGGGTGATTATGTGCCGCTGGCTGCCGACGCCGATGCGGCGTACGACCGCGTCATTGAGGTGGATTTGTCGGAGCTCGAACCGATGGTGGCGTGTCCGAGCTCGCCCGACAACGTCAAGACGGTCCGCGAGCTGGCGGGTCTGCCGGTGCATCAGGTGTGTATCGGGTCGTGTACCAACTCGTCGTATCGAGACCTGATGACCGTGGCGGCGATACTGCGAGGTCGCCGGCTTCCGGCCGGGACCGAACTGATCGTGGCACCGGGATCGCGACAGGTGTTGATCAATGTGCTTCGCGACGGCGGGCTGGCGGATCTCCTGGCCGCGGGGGCGAGGCTGGACGAGTGTGCATGCGGCTTCTGCATCGGTGCGGCCCAGGCACCGGCCACGGGGAGCGTGTCGGTGCGAACCAACAATCGGAATTTCAGCGGCCGCAGCGGCACGGCAAACGACCAGGTGTACCTGGTGAGTCCCGAGACGGCCGCCGCGACGGCGTTGGCAGGCAAGCTCACCGACCCGCGGACGATCGGCAAGGCACCGGCGGTCCGCATGCCGGAGAAGTTTCTGACGGACGATTCGATGCTGGTGTTTCCGCCGGCCGACGGTAGCGGCGAGAAGGTGCTCAAAGGCCCCAACATCGGCGACCCGCCGTCGGGCGAGTCGCTGCCGGACGAACTGAGAGGGCGGGCTGCCCTGAAGGTGGGCGACAAGATCACAACCGACCACATCATGCCCGCCGGGCGGCTGCTGCGGCTGCGGTCGAACATTCCCGAGTACGCCAAGCACGTGTTCGAGAACGTGGACGCAGGGTTTGCGGCTCGCGCCGCGGCGCTGTGGGATCAGGGTCAGGCGGCCTTCATCATCGGCGGATGGAGCTACGGCCAGGGGTCCAGTCGTGAGCACGCGGCCATCTGCCCGCGGTTCCTTGGCGTCCGGGCGGTCATTGCCAAGTCGTTCGAACGCATTCACACGGCCAACCTCGTGAACTTCGGCATCCTGCCGCTGGTCTTCGCCGACGAGGCCGACTACGACCGTGTGCAGCCGGGGGACGAACTTCGGATGGTCGGCCTGCGAACGGCGGTGGCCGAACTTGATACGATTTACGTGGAGAATGTGACCCAGGGGGTCACGTTTGCCGTAAAACTGGACGCCTCCGGGCGGGCCCGCAGGATTCTGCTGGCCGGCGGGCTGCTGAACGCCGAGGCTTGATCGGCTATGGCCGTGGCCGGTGTGCTGGGGTGATGACGCGAGGTTTTGCCCTGGCGATCGCACAGGCGGGGGCCTACAATTCACGGTAGTGCTCGCTGACGGGAAACAGCTCATGAAGACGGGTGCCGTGTGGATCTGGGCCGGAGTGGTGTTGGCGGTCGGGATGTGTCTTGCGGCGGCGGACCTTGTTGCCGATGAAGCGACGCCGATGCAGATGATCCCAATGACGCCTGTGGGGCCGTCCACGACGGCGCCTGCGGTTGCGGCCCCGGCGACGGCTCGCGCATCGCAGTCCGAGAAGTCGGTGCATCCGGAGGTTCTGGAATCGTTGCCGCCGGAAGCCGTAACGCCGGCATCCGCGCCGACGGCGGTTGCTGCCGATTCTTCCCCTGTTGACGACCGTGACGAGCCGGTACGCCCCATTCGTGAAAATACGCCCGAGAAACCCTTTGGCGGGCGACGTCCCTTGCCGCTCGTTCCAGATGCAGCGACGGCCTCAGCGGTCGGCGACGATGCGGGGGCGAAGACGGCCCCTGCGGCTCAGCCGCTGATCCGCGAAGGCAAACGGTTTGCCGAACGACGCGCCAAGGCGAGTCGTGAAGGCGATCTGACGGTGTTGTTGCTCGATGGAGTATCTCGTCCGGTGGTGCTGGTGCGGACGAGGCCGCTTGAACGCATCGAAGAATTGTCGGACTATGGTCGCAAGGAGATCGAGTTTATCGTTTCAGGAATTGTCACTGAGTATCGCGGACGCAACTACCTCCTTTTGGATTCGTTCCGAGTGCCGCGAGTCGAGAGCGACGACCGGCCGTACGACGAGACGGGAGAACCGGCCTGGGAGGTGTCGTCCGGCACGGACGGCGCCGGCGCGACCACCAATACCGCGGCGCCCAGTCCGCGCGATCGAACCGCGGCGCCGGAGCCGATTGATCGGAGCGTCCCGGAGCCGCCGCCTGTGGTGGAACCCGACGTGCGGCGGCCGTTGCCGGTGCGGCCGCCGACAGGGGCCGTCGTCGAGGCTGCGCCGCTGCGGCAGGACAAGCGATTGACCGACCGTGAAGGACGCATCATCCGAAGAAACGATCAGACTCTCTTTGTGTTCGATGGCGGCGACAAGCCCCTGGTGCTGTTGCCGAACGCAAAGCTTCAGCAGGTGGAAGACACGGCGGACTTCGGACGGCGGCCCGTGAGGTTCAGGATCTCGGGGACGGTGACCGAGTATCGCGGCGAGAACTATCTGATGCTGTCGAAGATGGTCGTTGTTCCAAAGGAGATCGAAAAACTCTGATCGCCGCCAAGGCGGTGGTGGGGGCGGCATCGGGGATCGTCCATCCTCCGCGGCAATGCTGCGACGGAAACGAAGCTGACCATGGCCATTTCCTTCGAGTATCCGGCTGTTCTCTATGCGCTGGGCCTGTTGCCGTTGTTGGCGTTGCTTCAACTCATTCTGCCTCGTGCGCGTCGCGTGATGGTGTCGTCGCTGGTGTTCTGGGAGGGAGTCGGGACGGAGGCAACCGTCTCCAGTACCCAACGGCGACGGCGTCCTGACTGGGCCTCTGTTCTGCTGTTGGCCCTGTTGGCTGCACTGATCCTGGCGGCGTCCGGTCCGACTCTGGCCGGGCGCGACGACGCGGGCGTCGCCTGTACGGTGGTCATCGACGCATCACCGAGCCTGCTGATGACGGACGGTTCGTCGCAGACGCGGCTTGACAAATTGCGACAACGGGTGGATGCACTTCTTGCCGGTCTTGGGTCGGATACGCCAATCTCGGTGATTGTTTTGCCTCAGGAGGCGGGTCGCGGGCTGTTGGACGGCCGAGCCGGGGATCTTCGGGCCGTCGTCGAACGTGAGCTCCGGGCCTCGGATGTGCCGCTGACGTCGCGGGAAATTCGTAACCAGGTGCTGCTGGCCCATGGCCGCACACGCGCACCGGTGGTGCTGATGACCGACTTGTCGCCGTACGATGAGGTGTCGGGGGCCCGGCCGCCGCAAGTGTTTGTCGTGGCCACCGGGGGCGCGGCGAGGAATGTGGCATTGACGCGAGCGGCCGTGAGTTACCGCGATGGGCGAGCCGATGCAATGCTTTCGGTCACGGCGCCAGATCCTGCTCCTGACGCGGCGACGGTAACACTGAGCGGTCCGGGCATGCCGGAGCATCGCGTCACCCTGGCATTGTATCCCGGGCGACAGACGTGGAGTTTTCCGGTGCCGTCGGCGCTGCCCGATCGTATTGCGCTAAGCATAGGCGTCGAAGACGATTTCGGCCTCGACAATCGGATGGATCTGATGCGAGTCGAGGGGAGGCGGTATCGTGTGGCCTATGTGGGCCGGCCGGATGCAGCGCTGCTGGCGCTGCTGACTGCGGCGGGGGCCGACGTGTTCGAGGCCGAGCGGCCGTCGGGGGCCTGGCCCCCCAATCTGGATGTGGGAGTGTTTGTGGATTGCCTGCCGCCGAGGGATTTTCCGTATCCGGCGGTCGTGGTGAATCCGTCGGAATCGTTTGGGCCGCTCGTGCTCACGCCACGGGTACGCCAGAACGTGAATGGGTGGCGTTTTGCGGATCTGAGCGATCCGCTGACGGCCCATCTGCCTGCGACCGGTCCGGCGGCTCGTGCGGTGCGCGTCTTCGAACTGGGGCCGTCGGCCACGGCGGTCATCGAGACGTCCGAAGGCGATCCGCTGGTGGTTCGTTGGGGGCAGGACACGGCGGAGCGGGTCGCCATCCTGCTGGATATCGACCGCGCGGTCTCGACGTGGGCGGACGAGGTGTCTTTTGTGCTGTTCTGGGACAATTGTCTGAGCCGCTTGGCACCGGCGGCGGTCTCGACGGTTCGCTATGTGCCGCCCGTGGCCGGGGTGGCTGCACTGGGCGAGATCGAGGGCCTGCAGACCGTGGGGCCGAGCATCGACGAAACGGCCGAGGCCTTGGCCGCCGTAGGGCGGCACCGCCGCGACCGGGTGGATCGGGGTCTGCCGCTATGGCCGTGGCTGACGTTGGCAGCCCTTGGGCTGCTGCTGGCCCGGACGCGGGTTGTGCGCTGAGATGCCCGGAGGAGTCGTGCGGTTGCTCATTGTCCGGCGGAGGCAGCTTGCATTCTGTGGCTCGGCGTCTATAATGCCGGATGTCCGCCGCGTGGGCGCTTAGCTCAGTTGGCTAGAGCGCTACCCTTACAAGGTAGAAGTCACAGGTTCGAGTCCTGTAGCGCCCACCAGTGTCTTTTCTCTTATTCTCCATTGGGTTCAGTCCGGTGACCTGCTCCCCGAAAACTGGTCCAAGTGGAATGAGAGTCCCGGCCGACAATAGATGTCGGAAGGGGGCTTGAGGGTGAGGTCGCTGGCTCCTATGGCCAGTGCCTGGCGAATGAGAAGATCCAGGGCGGCCGGGGCATCCACCTGGCCGGGAGCCAGCAAGCGGCCCAGTTTCTCTTGCATGTCTTCTTCGCGCACCGTAGGTCTCCACCCGGATTGCGCACGCCCTATTCGGTCACATGTGCCGGCGGCATGCTTGCGGCCAAGCATATCAAGAACGACGGAGCGTCCCTCAGGCTTCCCGCGGTTCTGCGTGACGGCCCTTGGGCGAATACGTGGAGCGGCGGCGCAAGTCGGAGACCGGCCGTCGCTACCGTTTGCGGTCCTTGGTCCCCGCGGCGCCGGTCATGGTGACGGCCCGGTCCTGGCTGACGGCGCTGGTCACGGGTTCGCCGCGGAAGAAGCGGTCGAACTCTTCCAGGACGTGCTTGGCGTAGAGCCCCTCCTTGCCGCGACCGGCGACATGGGGAGTAACGATGACGTTGGGCAGCCCGCGGAACGGACTGTCCTCGGGCAAAGGCTCGCTGTAGTGGACGTCGAGGACCGCAGTGAATCGGTTCTTCCGCAGCTCAGCCAGGAGGGCGGCTTCCTGGACCAGATGGGCGCGACCGGCATTGATCAGCACGGCGCCGTCCTTGATCTTGGCCAGGTGTTCGGCGCCGACGCGGCCGCGGTTGGCGTCGGTCAGGGCCCCGAGCAGGTGAATGATGTCTCCTCGCTCGAACATCTCGTCGAAGTCCACGAGCGTGATGCCTGCGGCGGCGGCCTCGGCCGGTTTCATGTGGTTGCTGAAGACGAGTATCTCCTTCGGCGTCATGGGCTTCAGCATGTGGATGAGCCGCTGGGAGATGTCGCCGTAGCCCCAAATGGAGATGACGGCATCATGCATGGCGCGGCTACGTTGACGGTTTTCCCAAACCATATTGGTTAGAGAGCCGATTCCGGCGTAATCGAGGAAGCGGTTGCGCATGAGCATGGTGACCATGAGGCACCATTCGGCGACCGCCTGGGACATGATGTGGTTGCACGAGAGAACGGGAATGCCGCGCTGGTAGAGCAGAGGCGAGGCGATGCCGCCGACCGACCCTGCGGCGTGGCCAACGATCTTTAGCGTGGTGTTGCGAGCGAGCACCTTCTCGTCGAGTTTGGGACATCCCCATGCGGTAATCAGGGCCTCGACGCCTTCGAAGGCCTCGGCCCATTGCTCCGGTGTGAGAGGGCCGCGGCTCTCGTTCAGGCGGACTCGAAAACCCAGCTTGGCGGCGAGGGCCTGGACTTCGGGGGTCCAGAACTCGTCGCGAACTTCCCATGCCGGCATGGCAAAAAACACATTGACGTCGCGATTCGACACAGTCGATCCTTTCATATAAAGGGTTGCGCTATCAGTTCCGTCGCGTCAGGTCTGTCTAGCGCGAGAATCGATGGTGTTGCGACGCATCAGGAGCAGTCTATCGCAAGGCGGCAACGCTCGCAATCCTAAATCGCAGATGGCGGGCCGATCACGTCCTGGGCCGCACGATCGAAAGACGCGGCGACCCGGGACCAATCGAAACGGGCTGCCAGAGACTGCCTCAGGGACGTGGCGAGCCGGCGTTCGGCTGGGCGTGTGAGCAGCCGGGCCAGGCGGCGGCGAAGGTCCACGGGGCCGCGATAGCTCACGTGGGATAGGGCATCGCCGAAGACCTCCGGATTGGCCAGTTGGCGGGAGACCACGGGCGCAGCGCCGGCGATGGCGGCCTCGATGGTGGCCAGGGGAAACCACTCGCGTAAAGCCGTGTTGACGACGATGTCGGCGGCGCGGATGCAGGCCAAGTAGCGGTCGCGGTCGGGCAGGTAACCGAACTGGAGCACACGCGATCCGAATCGCCGGCGTGCCTCCTGGAAGATGGCGGGATACTTTCTGACGGCGGCTCCGACAGCGATGAGGCGAAAGGCGATGCCCTCCTCGTCGAGGTGGTAAAGTGTCTCGAAGAACAACTGCGGGTTCTGGCTGTCGGCCCAGGGATTGTTCCACAGGATGATGGGCGGGCCGGGAGGCACGTGGCAAGGTTCGGCGGCGTGGATGGCGGCCACGTCCACTCCGTGCGGCAGGACGAGGAGCTTCTGTGCTGCGGCATCGGCGAGTCGCGCGGGCACGGCGTCGGGAAAAGAGTCGATGAGGCGTCGGACGGCATCCAGGAGACAGTCGCGATGGTGTCGGCTCGCCACCAAGGCACGGTCGCAGGCCAGGAGGCTATAGAGTTGCGCGAGCGCCAAAGGTTCGTCGCGCGGATGGTCTTTGAGGTCGGTGCCGAGCATGTCGTCGTGAAAGTACTGAAGGACGGGGACCGTTCGCCACGGCGGGGGCAGTAGGGCCCTGAGTCGCGCCACATCCACGAGGTCGTCGGCCAGGATCACGTCGGCCTTGCGCTTCAGACGAGCAATCTCGGCGGCGAAGTGCAGCGCGCTGCCTCGAAGCCGCCACGGCCACGTCCGCGGGGGCAGGGTAAGCGTGAAGAGGCTGTGGCGACTGTGGGCCGCCAGGCCTTCCAGAAATTGCCGTCGCGGTCCTCCGTGATAGGGGCTCAGTGCGAGGATTGACAGGCTGCGTGCGTCCATACTTCGAAACTATCCGAAAGCCCCTGTTTTGGCAAGTGAAAGCTGTCGGAGGCTGTTCCGGCGCGGCAACCGCGGAGCGGGCGAGTCACTTGCCGATAAGGCGGCGTTTCTTGTCGCGGTAGTACAGGTAATCGGCCAACGGTACGTCGGGCGGCACGAGGTGGTCAACGTGAGGAATCACGCCGCCGAGGTCCATGACGCGCCGAATGCGTTCGAGTTCGGCGTCGATGGCCTGCCGTCCCCGGGCGAGCTGCCTCTTGTCGATGCCGCCGCAGAGGATCAGAGTGGCCGGGGTCTCCTGTCGGAGCCGGAGCGTGTCGGTGTGTGCGGCCTCGCACGGCAGCAGTATGTTGATACCGGCCTCGAACCACAACGGGGCGAGTTTGTGGATGTTGCCGTCGGAGTCGACAATGGCGCGGTCCACGCCATGGCGGCGATAGAAGTCCGTGACCTGCCGGTACCGGGGCACCATGAAATCCCGGAACATCTGCGGGCTGATCAGCGGACCGCTGGAGTAGCACATGTCTTCCCACCAGCCGGTGATGTCCAGTTGAACGCCGTCGGCGACGATCCGCTCGGCCACGGCCATGTAGATGGCCAGGAGGTGATCCATCATTTCTTCGATCCACTGCGGATCCAGGGCGAAGGCGACGGAGATTTCCTCGACGCCGAGGAGGTTGCGCAGGAAGCCGTAGAAACCCATCTGCGGACTGTTGAGGATCGTGTCGCGGGCGGCATACTGCTTACGCAGGGCATCCCAGTCTTGCGGCATGCGGCGCTCGATATCGACGGGCATGAACTCGTCGCGAATCCGTTGCCAGTCTTCGCGCGTGCGGATGGGGTACTTCGTGTGTGTGGGGATGCTCTCGCCGTGGCCGGGCTTGAATCGGATCAGTTCTTCGCCGATCTCGGTGCGGACGGTCTCGGTGTGCTCGTCCTGGGCGATGATTTCCTCGGTTGGCGTGCGCACGAATCGCGTCTTGATCGGCACGCCGTGAATGTATTCGAAATCGAAGTATTCGGCGAGTCTGGCGCATCGCACCTCGGGATCGGGACAGGCGGCGGGCGTGAGGTCGTCCGGCAGCCCTTCGCCGACCCAGCGCTGAAGGGTGGTATCCCAGAACCAGAACTCGAAGTCGGGGATATGGTCCACGGCCCGGCCGTGGGTGAAACGGTTGAATCGTTCGCGTGAATTCATGTGACGAGGATCCCCAGTAGGCGTTTGTGCTACGACCGTCGCCCAGTCGGCGGCCGCATTCGGCATACGAGCGGCTTCAAGCGTATCACCCCCGCGGCCGCGGGGACCGTGACGCCCGTCACAGGGCGGGGCCGAAGGTTTCCTCGGCGGCCTTGACGGCCAGCAGGAGTGCAAGCGCCTTGTTGAGGGTTTCCTCGTATTCGCGTTCGGGAACGCTGTCGGCCACCAGGCCCGCACCGGCCTGGACATAGACCTTGTTGCCCTGGATGACCATGGTCCGCAGGGCGATGCAGGTGTCCATGTTGCCGCTGAAATCGACATAGCCGACGGCGCCGGCGTAGGGGCCGCGGCGGGTCTTCTCCAACTCGTCGATGATCTGCATGGCGCGAACTTTCGGGGCGCCGGAGACGGTGCCCACCGGCAGGCAGGCCACGAGGGCGTCCAAAGCCGTCATGCCGGGTTTCAGGCGGCCCTCGACGTTCGACGTGATGTGCATGACATGGCTGTATCGCTCGACGGAGAGAACGTCCGAGAGACGGACGGAGTTGAACTCGGCGACACGGCCGACGTCGTTGCGGGCCAGGTCCACCAGCATGATGTGTTCGGCACGCTCCTTGGGATCGGCCAGCAACTCCGCTTCCAGTCGATCGTCTTCCTCGGGCGTGGCTCCGCGCGGTCGCGTGCCGGCCAGCGGCCGGTTGGTGATGAGGCCGTCTTCGACGCGAACCATGATCTCGGGGCTTGCGCCGACGAGGTCCACGTCCTCGGCCCTCACGTGGAACATGAACGGACTGGGGTTGATCACGCGCAAAGCGCGATAGATATCGAGGCTGCTGGCGCGGCTCTCGACCTCCAGACGCTGCGACAGAACGACCTGGAAGATGTCGCCGGCTCGGATGTACTCCTTGCAGGTGTTGACGGCGGCCTCGAATTCGGCCCTGGAGAAACTGCTGTCGAATCGCAGGTCGTCACGGCGACCGATGGCGATGTCGGCCGTCTGGTGTTCGACGGGTTGCTGGAGCCGCTCGACCAGGTGGTCGATTTTGCGGCAGGCGGCCTCGTAGGCGGCACGCGGATCGACGCCCTCGGTCATGGCATTGGCCACCACCTTGACGGTCTTGTCGATGTGATCGAACAGGACCATCGTGTCGTAGAAGGCGAAGTGCATGTCGGCCAGATGCCGGTCGTCGGGTGGAGCGTGTGGCAGGTCTTCGAAGTAGCGGATCACATCGTAACCCGCATAGCCCACGGCGCCGCCGGTGAATCGCGGCAAGCCTCGCGGGTGGACCGCCCTGAAACGTTTCAGTTCGTCGGCCAGGCAGGCTATGGGGTTGTCGGCCTGGAACTCGCGGACTTGGTCGCCGCGGGCGATACGGACGCAGTGTCCGGTTGCGCGGACCGTCAGCAGGGGATTGGCGCCGGCAAAACTGTAGCGACCGATGCGCTCGCCGCCGACGACGCTCTCGAGGAGGAAGGAGTTGGGGCCGCCGGCAATCTGGCGGTACGCCGTGACGGGAGTCAGACTGTCGCTGAGCAACTGGCGGTACACGGGAATCGTGTTGCCCTGTCGGGTGTAGGCGATGAACGTATCGAGGTCGGGATAGTATCTGGCCACGGTCGGCCCTCCTGTCGTAAGGCCCCATGGTAGCCGAGTGAACCGTGTGCGTCAACGTGCCGCGGCGGGGGATTCGCCGTGCTTGAGGCTTGGCGGCGCGGCAGTTCGTTTTCAGTTGACACCGCCCGAGTCCGCTCCCTATACTGACCGCGAACTGCCATCGGCAGGCAGTCGGCGCACGGATAGTCACGATTCATTGCAGACCAGGCTCCACTACGGCAGATCATGGTGACCCACACACGAGCCCGTTTTCCATGTGTTTCCCGCGCCGTGCCGTGTAGCCTCGCGGCCCTGCTGATGGCGGTGGTCTTGTGCACGCCGACGAATGCGCAACAGTCGGCGCCAATTCCGCTGCCGACAGACCCTCAAGCCAATATCCAACTGACCAGTCGCGTGACCCAGAGCTGGTACGTTTCGGACAAGCTGCTGGTGGTGATGCTGATCGACGGTTTCACGGTGCGTCAAGGGCAGTGGACGCTAACATGTCGCGACGGGGTGGTCTGGTGTAATGAGGCCGAGTGGGCGGGTGAATGGAAACGTGTCGGCATCTACGCCGAGGACGGCGTGACCGTGAGCGGTCCGGGGCTGGCCGAGCCCGTGAAGCTGGATATGGCGTATTTGACCCTGGAAACCCGCGGCACGGTGGAGCGTCCGCACGAGGACGTTCAGCGCGCGGGCGATGCCGAGCCGCTGTATCTTCGTGGGCGACGGTTCCGCAACGACACGCTGGCCAAGGCCGCAAAGGCTGCCGAAGACGAGAACGGCGCGGCTCAGGCGCCGTCGGCGCAGGAGCCTGTTGCCGAGGGGCGGCCCGGTGGAGAACCGGCAACCGCTGAGCCGACGCCTGACCGCGATCAGGAGATCACGATCGGCGCAATCGACGACTCGCGGCAGGTGACGTTCGAGTCGCGGATGGACGGTCAGGAGCGTGTCAGCATCTGGACCGGCGGCATCCTCGTCAGCCAGGGCGAACTGGAGATGCGGGCCGATAACGTGGTCGTCTGGGGCGACACGGGCAAGGGCAGTGGCGTTCAGGCTTACCTCGAAGGCAACGTGACGATCAACCAGGGACGGCGCATCATCCGGGCGACGCGGGCGTTTTACGATTTCGACCGCAAGCAGGCCCTGATTCACGATGCGAAGATTCAGTCGTTCAGTACGGCCCGTGACGTGCCGTTGTACTACTATGCCAAGAGCATCCGGCAACTGGCCGAGGGCAAGTTCACGGCCGAGAAGGCCAGTCTGACTACGGATGCGTTCGGGCATCCGCAGTGGGCGATCAGCGGCAGCGAATTCGAAGTGGTGGACCTGACCGGCCAGGACGAGCAGGGCAAGGACATTCACCGGATGTGGTTTGCGGCGGAGAATGTCACAACGAGCATTCGCGGTGTGCCGGTCACATGGTGGCCGCGGCTGAGCGGAGACCTGGAGCAGCAGTGGACGCCGCTTCGCCGGATCAACATGTCGCAGAGCAGCAATCGCGGCACGGGTGTCGAGTCGGAATGGTACCTGTGGCGGCTGCTTGGCGTCCGGCAGATTCCGGACGGATTCGACAAGACATACCTTGACCTGAATCTGTACGGCGAACGCGGACCATACGTCAGCGCCAACAGCAAATATCGCCGCGAGCAGTTCTTTGGCGAGTTCATGTCCAACTACATTCATGACTACGGCCAGGATACCATCGCGGGCGACGACGTTGACCCGCCGTCGCAGGAGCGGGGCCGCGTGACATGGCGGCACCGACATTTCCTGCCGTACCAGTGGCAGGTGACGGGCGAATTGTCGTGGCTGAGCGACGATCAGTACCTGCGCGAGTGGTACGAGGAAGAGGATGCCCAGGGTAAGGACCAGGAGACGCTGCTGCACCTGAAGAAACAGTCGGATAACCAGGTCTTCACGGCGTTGCTGAAAGGTCGCATCAACGACTGGCAGGACGAGGTGGCGCAGGCGCCGCGGCTGGACTACCAGGCGATCGGTGAGCCGCTGCTTGACGACCGCCTGACGTACTACGGACGCGGGACGTACATGTACGGGCACGTCAACGTGGACGAGCGGGTGCGCAATCCTGAGGATAGTCCGTGGACGAACGTTGCCGACACGCGTCACGAGGTGGACGCGCCGATGCAGATCGGCTTCGTGAAAGTGGTGCCGTTCGCGGATGGGCGGGTGTCGTATTTTGAGGAGACGTTTGACCGGCAGCCGGTGTCGCAGCGTATGATCATGCGCGGGGCCGACAGCCGTGTCTGGGGCGCTGCTGGGGCGAGGGCGAGTTGGTACTTGTCGAAGGTGTACGAGGGGGTGCAGAGCCGCCTGTGGGATTTGAACCGTCTGAGGCACGTCAACACGTTCGACATCGAGGCCGCGGTGGCGGGCACGGACCTGGGGTCGCGGCATCTATACCCGTTCGACGAGCCAGGATCGGCCGAGGCCAGGCTGGTTCGCGGCGTGGACGACACGGATGTGTACCGCCTGGGGTGGCGGAACCGGTTGCAGACCAAGCGCGGGCCGAATCAGAAGACGGTGGACTGGATCACGGCCGATTTCCTGATGACTTGGCTGAACAACACCGAGACGCCTCGTGTGTCGCCCGACGACGATCTGGCGGCAAACAATCTGAAGATGGATTACTCGTGGCAGTTGAGCGACACGACCTCGGTCGTGGGCGACGTGTACTACACGACGAACGACGGTCATGTGCGGACGGCGAATGCGGGCGTTGCCATAGCCCGAACGCCGCGGCTGAGCTACTATCTGGGGAGCCGCTATATCCGCGGCGCGGACTCGTCGATCGGCACGTTCGGTATGGACTACGTGATCAACCGCAAGTGGAAGTTCCATTTCTTCGAGCAGTACGAGTTCAACAACACACAGACCAATTCGGGGACTCGATTCGAGTTCGAGCGCCGCATGGCCAGTTGGCTGATGCGCGTGGCCATGGAGTGGGATCCTGGAGAGGACGAGCGCACGTTCTATGTCGAGTTCCAGCCCGTGGGCGTGCCTGAGCTGAAGATCGGCAACTGATCGTCGGCGGTTCAGGCTTGCCTAAGCGCAATCTGTGGTATGATGGCTGTCAGCAGGGGGGCAGGGGGGCTATCCGATAAGGAGGGCCCGATGGATCTGGCCCGCAGCTTTCAGGATGCCACGAAGTACTACCGCGAGAAGTTGCCCGAGGCTCGATGTGCCGCAGCGTGCGTTGCGCCGTACAAGCGCTACGATGAGAACCTGCCGAGAATTGCGCTGCCCCGCCCGGAATCTCTACCGAAAGCCTCGTTCTGGGAGACAGTTGCCCGTCGCCGCAGCGTCCGGCGCTATGTTCCTGCCGAGCTTTCGGGCATGAACCTGTATCTGCTGCTCTGGGCCAGCCAGGGTATTACGCGTCCCGGAAACGTGCCGCTAAGGGCCACCGCGAGTGCCGGCGCCTTGTTTCCCATCGAGACCTACGTGGCGGTCAACCGCGTGGCCGGGCTGGCGCCGGGGCTGTATCACTGGCAGTTGCCCGAAGAGAATCTGGTGCTGCTGCGGGCAGACTGCGACCTGGCCGAGGACGTGACCATGGCGTGCCTCGACCAAGAAATGTGCCGCAGCGCGGCGTGCAGTTTCCTGTGGACGGCGGTGTTTGATCGGACGTTGCGGAAGTACGGCGACCGTGGGCTGCGCTACGTGTACTTGGACGCGGGCCATGTAGGCCACGCCCTGCAATTGGCAGCAGCGGCGCTGGGGCTGGGCTCGTGCTGTATCGGGGCGTTGTTCGACGACGAAGTCAACCGGCTGCTGGGCATCGACGGGGTCCATGAGAGCATCGTCTACGCGGCCAGCGTGGGAGCCGTCGGGAAACTGTCTGGATGGGTGTGAATCCGGTGGCAGACGCCGCATAACCTGTGTCGGAGGAAAACGCCCGGCGACCGACAGACGCACGGGCACGGCGGGGATCAACCCGTCTCGTCCCCGGTCAGGGCCAACCAGCCGCGGAACCTTTCCCACCACTGCGGAGAGCAGGTGCGGCGAATCTCGTCCGTACCGGCCATCAGTTCCAGTGTAAAGTCGCCACGATAGCCGATGCGGCTGAGCCCGCGACACATTGCCTCCATGTCCACGGTTCCGAATCCGGGCACCAGGTGATCGTCGTTCCGGCCCATGTTGTCGTGGATGTGGGTGCCGATCATGCGGTCGCTGAAGGTGTCGAGCACCTTCAGAACCCCGGCGCCAAGGTTGGCGTGGCCGGAGTCGAAATTGAGGCCGAGGTAGGGGCAGTCCACTGCGTCGGCGATGGAACGGAGCATAACAGGGTCGTCGCCCATCTGTCCGCTGGGCAGGTTTTCCAGGGCGAATCGGCAGTCGTGCTCCTGGCCGATTTCGGCCAGTCGCAGCGCTGAACGGCGAAGCGATTCGATCCGGGCCGGCTGCATGGTCTCGTTGCCGATGACGCCGTGGCCCGGGTGAACGATGACCAGGTGGCCGCCCAAGTCGCGACAGAAGTCCGCCTCGGCGGCAAACTGCTCGACGAAGGTCCGGCGGCGCGATTCGTCGGGAGTGCTGATGTCCCAATCCGGGCCGAAGAAAGCGTGCATCGCCACGACGGCAATGCCCTCGTCGTTGAGGGGGCGACGAATATCCTGGGGGCTGATGTTCTTCTCCCGGTTTCGGAAGACCTGGACGCGGTGGACGCCGAACTCGCGGAGCAGGGCGGCCTCTTCTCGCTCGCGCCAGGAAGGGAATCCCCAGCCGATGGTGGACGCAAGTCTCAGTGGTTCCATGGCCCCCTCCCTGGTTGCACCGCGGTTCTGCCCCGATCGGATCAGTTCAGATCCACATCTTTCAGTATGCTGCGCACAAACCGGGCCCGTTCCACGTCGCGTTCTTCGGGCGACAACTCGCCGCCGTGACGAACTTGCAGATGTCCCGGCTGCGAGCCGATGAACAGGCGGTTGAGGTGCTGGATATCAAGACCGCGCAAGCGTCCCATGTGCAGTCCCATGCGGACGGCGCTCAGGAGGCTGGTGGCCTCGCCACTGGAGATCTGACGAGCCCGTGACAGCAGGCCGATGGCACGCCAGATGCGGTCGTCGAGGAAAACCTCGCTCTCGCGGGCGAGGGTTTCGCGGGCTTTCTCCTCGTACTGGATGATTCGGGGAATCGTGAGGCTGAGCGTCTCGAGGATTTCCTCCTCGGTCTTTCCCAGGGTGACCTGGTTCGACACCTGGTAAAAATCGCCCGCTGCCTGGGTGCCTTCGCCGTACAGGCCGCGCACCGCCAGTCGCATCCGTGCGATGGCCTGGAACACCTTTTCGATCTGTCGCGTGATGACCAGCGCCGGCAGGTGCATCATCACCGAGGCGCGCAGACCCGTGCCGACGTTCGTCGGGCAGGCCGTCAGGTAGCCCAAGCGGCTGGAGAAGGCGAAGTCGAGCTTCGTCTCGAGGCGGTCGTCGAGTTCTCCGGCCCGACGCCACGCCTCCTCAAGCTGCAGACCGGACCGCATCACCTGGATCCGCAGGTGGTCCTCCTCGTTGATCATCAGGCTCTCGGTCTCGGAACGGCTGAACAGGACGGCTCGCGGCCCCTCGCCTCCGGCCAGTTCGCGGCTGATAAGGTGACGCTCCACGAGGAACTGGCGGTCCATGTGGCTTGTCGTGCTCAGGTCAATCAGGCACGGAGCCGAGATAAGGTTGAGTTCGGCGCCAGCCTGGCTCACCCGCTCGCGGATGTCCGCGCGCTGGTCGTCGGTCAACCGGCGCAGAAACGGGTAGCCCGCCACATTGCGGGCCAACCGGACGCGCGTGGAGATGACGATGCCGCACTGCGGACCGTCGCCGCGAAGCCATTCCCCAAGGGTTCCCGCAAGCTCACGCAGCTCCATCCGGTGTCTCCATCTCTTTGATATGGTCCCGCAGCCGGGCCGCCTGTTCGTAATCCTCCCGGTCCACGGCCTCCCGCAACTGACGGCGCAACGTCATCAACTGCCGCTGCTTGCGCTGGCTTTCGCTGGCATGACTGGGCAGCTTGCCCTTGTGCTCCACGCTGCCGTGCACCTTCTCCAGCAACGGATCCAGGGCTTCGCGGAAGACTTCGTAGTCGTTCGGGCAGCCAAAACGACCCTCGTTGCGGAAATCCATGTAACTCATACCGCAATCGGGACAGGTCGCTCCCGCCATGTCGTCGGCCTCGCCGTGGGCCGAGATGAATGCCGTCAGAAGATCCTGAAGGCTGACGTGCGTCTTGATCGTGTAGCCTTCCTCCTTGGCGCACTGCTCGCAGAGGTGCTTTTCGATCTTCTCGTTCTTGACGATTTCCGTCAGATGCACGGTGGCGACGTTCTTGTGGCATCGTTCGCATTGCATGACGCAGCGTCCTTTCGGTCGTGCGGCCCCGGAGGTCGGGACGACAACACCATCTTATCGGTTCGTCCAGCGGGTGTCAATTTTCCATGGGAATCGCCCCAGACATCGTGAACCCCTGATGAGGAGGTCCGCGACTGCCGCGACGTCCTCGCCAAGGCCGCCACCTACCAGCACTTTTTCAACTACGTCCGGCCCAAGCGCGGCAAAGAGCACAGGGCTCCCTGAGACTTGGTACGGGAAAAACTTCACCGGGCCCGCCCCAGACTGCTATCTTGCCCCCGGTCTTCCTCGAAG
>CAZCOA010000030.1:0-10872 GCA_964500225.1 uncultured Anaerolineaceae bacterium
CGGGGCCCTGTGACCCCGCGCGCCGCTGATTCGATGAATTAGCACGTCACCGTGCGGATCATCGGGTCAACCGATTTTCCTTCGGATCTTGCCGCCGCTTACAGACGCCAGAGCATCAGCACCTCGGGCGTGCTCAGTGCGTGGATCGCTTCGCGGCTGACGTTGGCGACCGACGCACCGCGGGGCGCAGCAGCCGACAGGCCGAGCATCTCCAGCAACGTCATCTCGCGGCTGTAGCCGATCACCTTCGATTGGCTCAACCCGGCCAGCCGCCGCGCTTCGGCCACGGCGTCGTCGTACGATCCAAGGCGGTCCACCAGACCGTTGGCCACGGCGGCCTGGCCCATGAACACGCGACCGTCGGCCAGGGGGCGAATCTGTTCCAGCGTCATCTGCGGGCGTCCCTCGTCCACCATGCTCAGGAACCGCTCGTAGAACGGGCGGATCAGCGTATCCTGGACGTAGCGGAACTCCTCTTCGCTCATGTCGCGGAACGCCGACGGCACGTCCTTGTACGCGCCGCTCTTGAAGACGGTCGTCTTGATGCCGAGCTTGTCTTCCATGAGGCCCTGGACGTTCATCACCTGACCGATCACACCGATCGAGCCGGTGATGGTCGTCGGTTCCGCGAAAATCATTTCGCCCGACATCGACACGTAGTAGCCGCCCGAGGCCGCCACCGAGCCCATGTGAACGACAATCTTCTTGCCGTTGGCGGGCAGCTTCTTCAGTTCCTGGAGCATCATGTCCGAAGCCGTGGCCCCGCCGCCGGGCGAATTCACCTCCAGCACCACGCCGCGCACGGAATCATCCGCCAACGCCTCGGCCACCTGCTGCTTGACGAACTCGTAGTCCGTCCCTTCCACGCCGCCGAACATGCCGCCGACGGGCCGTTCGGTAATGATGCCGTCGATCCGAATCACGGCGATGGCGTCGTCCGTGTCGGCGTCCTCCAGCAATACCGTCTTCAGCGGCATCGGTTGCACCATCTGTCTGCCGCCCAGGCCGCCGAGCCCCGCGCGGCCGGCCAACCCGGCCAGCAGCACCATGTTCATCAGCAGGCTGCCGACCAGGATCAGCAGGAGCAGGCACAGCCCTCCGCGGCTTCTGCGCGGCGGGTTTGATGGCGGCACCGTCTGGATTTGCACCTGAGGTCGCGCCGGCTGCGGCTGCTGTGGTTCAATCGGTGGTATCTGTGTCATCGTCTTCTCCTTCCAAAGGCACGCCAACCGGTCGTCCCCACCGCCGGTTGTTCCGTTGCGTCACATACGGCTCCCATTCGTTATCCCCGCTCACTTCTTATCCGTCTTGCTTCGTCGCCGGAGGACGATCACGGCTTCTTCGTCGTTCTCGGCGGCTTTCGCCGGCGACGCCGGCCTCGCGCCGTCCGAGGCTCCCCGGCCGCTCACGGGCAACTCGTCCAGCTTCTCCTGCCGCAGGCGCACCTTGTCGCGGCTCTTGCGCAGATGGCTCACCACGTGGCCGGCCGCCTCCGCCGCCGACAACTTGCCGTCCTCGCGCGGGGCCGCACGCCTTCGCAGCACCAGCCGCCGCGACGCCACGTCCGCCACCAGAAGACACACGGCCGCGACCACCAGCGGCGGCCACATGCCCGCCAGGGCGCGGACCTGCCGCTGCTGGCGGCGGAAACTCCCCGCCAGATCGCCCGACACGAACCGACCGCCCGCGACGTCGGCCACCTGCTGAAGCAGCGACAGGTTCGGCTCCATGTCGCGATACTCGCTCGGGTAGCTGATGACGGCGCCCACGCTATCCACGCGCCGACCCTGGCGCTCGTCCACCACCGCCACCTGGTAGGCGCTGCCGGTAGCGCGGGCCTCGAATCGCCCCGTGTACCGCCCCGGACCGCTCTGGTGCAGCGGCACCGTCTGCGGCGGGTCGGCCGGGTCCGGCGAAATCACGTGCGCCGACAGCGTCTGGCCGTTCAGGAACCGCCCCTCGCGGTCCACGGCGTCCACGACCACTTCCACGCGGTTGCCCGTTGTGACCGTCTGCGTGCGGATGTCGCTGCCCGTGGTCTCTCGCATCGTCCAGCGCACGATCTGCAGCCAGAAGCGGTCGTAGCCGCTCCACGTCATCCAGTCGCGAGCCCAGCGGTCCTTGGCGTCGCTGGCGAAGGCGGTCGCCTTGCCCAGCCCGTACCGCCAGCGCGCCAGCAGCGGCTCGCCGTCTTTGGCCGCCAGCAGCACCTCGCCCTCGTCCCGCGGCCGCGTGACCACGTAGCCGTACAGCGGCGGCGCCGACGACCAGTCGATCTCCTCGATCATCTCGGCCCCCGCCACGCGCGACGCCGCAAACCCCTTTTCCAATTCGACGATGGCCCTGCGGCTCACGATATACGTGTCGCGCGTGAAAATCTCCGGCAGTGCCTTGGCGTCGGCCGTCAGGTAGAATCGCCCGCCGCCGTAGTTCTCCGCCAGCATCTTCAGGAACATCGCATGACAGTCGCCCGGCGAGCCCAGCCCCACCACCGTCAACGTGACCGGGTTGTCGCCCGTGGCATGACCGTGGGCCAGGGCGAAACAACCTTCCTGCTGCTCGCTGTCGGTGGCGTCGGCGAACAGGATGATGTGCCGCGTCTGGGCGCGGCTCCGGGCCAGTTCCTTGTACGCCGCGGCCAGACCACTACGGACGAAGATGCCCCCTCCGCCGCCCTTGTTCCGCAGCACGTCCGTCGAGAGCGCCGCCTTGTTGCCCGGCGTCATCGGACGCAGCCCGCCGCCCACCCACTTCGGCGCCGTGTCCGTCATACACACTGCCGCCTCGTCGTAATCGTCCAGCAACTGGATTGCGTTGACGCACGCCTGGTTCGCCAGGTCCATCTTCGTTATCCCAGGAGCCACTTCCATCGTCATACTGCCCGACTGGTCCACCACGATCGCCAGCGCCAGACTGGCCAGGTGCCGCTCGCGGTCCAGGTGCAGGTCCACCGGCAGCGCCCTCGCCACCGGCGTGTCCAGGTACCCGCCCGTCGTCAGGCTCTGCTGCCCGCCGATCATGACCAGGCCGCCGCCCAACTCCTTGACGTAGTTCTCCAGGTGAGTCATCTGCGCCGGCGTCATCGCCGTGGCCGGAATGTCGCTCAGGATGATGCAATCGTACCGGGCCATCTCCTCGATGCTCTGCGGCACCGACTGCATCGTGCCCACGTCCACCAGAAAGCCGCCCTTGTCGCGGCCGGCGGCGCTGCGCAGGGCACTTGCCAGCCGCCGCCCGTGCCCCGCCTGACCTTCCAGATACAGCACGCGCGGCGTGCCGTACACCTGCGTGTACCCCAGGCCCACGTTGTTCACGGCCAGCGTGTCGATCCCGGCGGCCGGCTCCACCAACACCTCGTACCGGACGAATCCCGGCTCGGCGATCGTGTCGCTCGGCAGGTCGATCAGGTTCGCCCCTTCGTGGAGATCCACCGGTCCCTCGGCGATCGGCCGGCCGTCACGGAACACGCGGACCATCGCCTGCCCGGCGCGTGTGGCCTTCAGCCGCGTCTTCAGGCTGATCGGCTGATCCGGCCGCGCCCGCGCCGGCACCACCACGCTGTCCACCACGACCTCGTTGTCGTATCCCGTCACCAGCGGGCACGTCACCACGTCCACCTGTGCTGCCGCGGCCGCCCGCACCTCGGCCAGCGCGTCGCCCAGGTTCTCGTTGCCGTCGCTCAGCAGCACAAGACGTTTCTGGTAGCCCGGGGGGAACTGGCTCACGGCGAACCGCACCGCGCGGCCAATGTCGGTGAAATCGCTTGCCGAAGGATCCAGCGGCTTCAGCTCGAAGGTCTGATCGCGCGGCCCGACCGGCCGAGCCATCAGCGGCCGCTGACCGAACACGACGATGCCGAACCGGTCGTCTTGGCGCATTTGCGGCAGTTCGCGCGCGATGTGCCGACGCGCCAGGTCGAGCGCCTTCGGCCCGACGCTCCGCGATCCGTCCACCAGGAAGATCACGCACAGGTCGTCGCTGTGCCGCGACCACCGCACGTCGGCCAGCGCCAGCACCAGAGCCGACGTCAGCACCAACCGCACCACCGTCGAGACCCACCACCGCGCACCGCGCAGCGGCGCCTGCGTGGTCCACGCCAGGTAAACCATCGGCACAAGCACCAGTGCCAGCACCAGCGCCCAAGGCCGACCGAATTCCAGGGGAAAGTCCATGACCGATTCCGTAATGGGCTGTCGCCGCCGTCGCCGATACGCGCAGTGCGATTATACGTCTCGTCTTACATGGGGTCAATCGCCGCTCCGGGTGCGTCCGCCGCGGCGGGCGGCTTGCTGCGAGTGTCGCGGTTCGTCGAGGCATTCTGGACGAGTCTGGCGGCGCTCGTTATGATGAGGGCTGTGCGGATGCGGGCTCGGGCGACGGCGCAGGGCCGTGGCCGGCCGCGGCCGTGCGGCGAGCGGACCTCCATGACCCAGGATGTCGTGCGACAAGTTGGCGGTCGGACGTGGCACGTGGCCGGCCCGTGGGCGGATGTGCTTTTTCCGCCGGACGGCGACACGCCATTGGCTGCTATTGCCGACGGTCGCGACGGCCGCATCGTCAAGCACGGCCAGGGCCGCCGCATTGTCCGAACCGAACTCGCCGGACGCGGCCTTTTCGTCAAGCAGTACGTCGGCTCTCGACGGGTGCGGCGGTTGCCGCGCAAGGAATGGCGCGTGGTCTGTTGGGCCCGGCGTGTGGGCTTGCCCACCGTCGAGCCGGTAGCCGCCTGCTGGCAGGGCGGCGCGTTCTATATCACCGCCGAGACGCCCGGCGCCCGAACGTTGGGCGACCTTCTATATAAGGAATACTTCGAATCCGCCGCCGACGAGCCGCCGTATCCCGGGCACAGGCCGCCGGAACTCGTGCGGCTATATCGCCGTCGCCGGCCGCCCGGTCCCGAAGTGCCCGATGCGCGGACCCTGGCGTCGCTGCTGGCCGACCTGGTCGCCACGCTACACAGCCTCGGCCTGCGCCATACGGACCTTCACCCGAACAACCTGCTCGTCATTCGCGACGGTTCCTCGTGGCGTCTGGAGGTGCTCGATCTGCCGGCCCTGGAAGAGATGCCCGGCCCCGGCTCTCTCCTGGAACACCTGGTGCAACTGAACCACTTTTTCGAGCCGCTGGCCACACGGGCCGAACGCTGCCGCGTGCTGCGGCTCCTGGAGCGGCGCGGTCTGACGGTGGACGGCGGCGCGCGGTGGATCGAGGCCGCCACGCGCCGTTACCGTCGCCGGTTCTATCGTCGCCGCGACCGCCGCTGCCTGCGCCAGAGTAAGTATTTCCGCGCGATTCGTGCAGGGCGGTTTGTCGGCATGGCTGCGGCCGACTGGGCGTCGCTTCTGCCCGACGACGAGGCCGCCATGGCCCGCGCCCTGGCAATTACCCAGTTCACCAAACGGTCGCGCGGCGGGGAATCGGGCTTTGCAATCCTGGGCGGCCGCCGCGTCTTCATCAAACGCGATCCGGAAAACGGCGGCCGACGGTCCCGCGGTCCCTGGCCGCGCGTTCTCGAGGACTGGTGCCGCGGCACGCGGGCCCAGCGCGCCTGGCGCCGCGGCCATGCGCTGCTGGTGCGCGGGGTGGGGACCGCGCGGCCCCTGGCCTGGATCGACCGACGCGACGGCCTGCGAGGACGTTGGGGCATGATCATTACCGAAGCCCTCGACGGCTATCGTCCGCTCGATCGCGTGCTGCCGGAGCTTCACGGCCCCGACCGCGCCGCCTGTATCGAAACCGTCGCGCGAGAAATCCGACGATTGCACGACTCGGGGCTTTCGCATCGCGATCTGAAAGCGCAAAATATCCTGCTTCGCCGCGACCGTGCGTCGTGGCGGGCGGTCCTGGTGGACATGGACGGCCTTGGCGGCCCGTCGCGCCGTGTCACGGAGGGCCGTCGCGTCAAGGACCTGATGCGGCTGGCGTTCTCGTGGGACTGGGGCTATGATGCGCCCGATACGGTCGCCGGCGCCAGTGTGTGCGATTGCCTGCGGCTGCTGAAGACGTACCTGGGACCGTCGATGCGCGGGGCGGTCACGGTGTCGTGCAGGCGTCGCGGCAGCACGGCCCCGGCTGTTGAGCTGCGGCGTTGGTGGCGGGCCATCCGTCTGGCCATGGACCGCAAGGCCGCCAAGAAAAGGTAGAGGCGATTGGATCTGTCGCGGATTCTCATCATCAAGCCGTCGAGCCTGGGCGACGTCATTCAGGCGCTGCCCGTGGCCTGGGCCCTGCGCGATCTGTGCCCGAAGGCCCGCATCGACTGGCTCGTCACGCCCGGATGCAAGGGGATCGTCGAAGGGTTGCCGCCGTTGGATCACGTGGTCGTGTTCGACCGCGGCCGCTTTGGCCGCATGTGGCGCAATCCCCTGACGCTCGGCGCCTTCGGCTGGTTTATCGCCAAGCTGCGCCGGTCGCGGTACACGACGGTCATCGATCTCCAAGGCCTGTTCCGCAGCGGTTTCCTCGCCTGGGCCTCGGGCGCCCCGTGCCGCCTCGGCCTGGCCGGATCCCGCGAAGGCGCCGACCGATTCTACACGCAGATCGTTCCCCTGCCGCCCGAGGAACTCTCGTCGGTGGACCGCTATATGCAGGCCGCCGCCTACGTCGGCGCGCCGCTCGACGCGCCGCGGCGGTTCGGCATGGTCATCGGCGACCACGCCGAGGCGGAAGCCGAGCGATTGCTCGATGAGCACGGTCTCGCCGGACGCCGCTATGTGGTGCTGGTGCCCGGGGCACGGTGGATGACCAAACGGTGGCCCGAGGAACGGTTCGCCGCCCTGGCCAATCGGCTTTACGAAAAACGCGGTCTGGTCGCCGTCCTCGTCGGCGCGCCCGGCGACCGCGACATCAGCGACCGCATGCGACAACTCCGCGGCCGCCACATGATCGACCTGATCGGCCGGACCAGCCTCAAGGCCTTGGCCGCCGTCCTGCGACGGGCCGAGTGCGTCGTCACCAACGACACCGGGCCCATGCACTTGGCCAGTGCGATGGACAGGCCCATCGTCGCCTTGTTCGGCCCGACCAATCCCCGGCTTACGGGGCCCTACGGCCACGGCCACATCGTCCTGGCCGAACGGGCCGACTGTTCGCCATGCTATCGGCGAAAGTGTCTCTGGGAGGGCCAACGCCAGGAACTCATCTGCCAGAGGCGCATCTGTGTGGACGAGGTCTTCCAGGCCGTCGAGCAACTCACCGCCGCCCCTGCCACGGAGGCCGCCCCATGATGTCCCTCGGCTCCTACGTCAGGCGGCTGCGAGCGTGGTTTGTCCACCTGCTGCACCTGGACGACAGCACCCACCGCATCGCCCTGGGCGCCGCCGTGGGCATGTTCGTCGCCCTGACCCCCACCATCGGGTTCCAGATGCTGATCGTCCTGCTTCTGCTGACGTTCATCCCCGGCAACCGCGTCGCGGGGCTCCCCATGGTCTGGGTGACCAACCCCGCCACGGCCGTGCCCGTGTACGTCTTCAACTATCGCGTTGGCGCCTGGCTGCTGGGGCATCGCGTCGCCGGCGAGGTCTACCAGGAATGGGCCGACCTCGTCCACCGCGTGCCGTCGTTCTGGCAGGTCTTTCACTCTCCGGTCATCTGGATGGGCGATCTCTGGAGCTGGCTCGGCCGGTTCTGGAAAGCCATGGAAGGCATCATGGCGCCCCTGTGGCTCGGTAGCGTCGTGGTCGGCCTGGCCGGTGCCTTGGCCACCTACGCCGTCATGTACTGTCTGATCCGCTTCTATCGCGATCGTCTGCGCGGCCGGTTGGAGCGGTTGGCCCACCTGCGCGGCCTCCGGGCCCGTCGCCACGCCGCACGCCGAAAACGCAAGAACGCCGCACACGTCGCCCAGGATGCCGCCCCTGCGGCCGCCGAGACCGCCGACCGACCGCCGCCCCCCGCCGCCGCCGCTGCAACGCCATCGAAGCCCGATCCATGACGGACGGTTGGGCTGGATCCTTCGGTTGCCCCCTGCAACGACTATTCGACCTGCTCCAGCCAGTAGCAGTCCACGAACACGTTGTTCACCATCGCGCGGTCCCGCAGGGCCACGTAGAAGAAATCGCCCTCGTGCGGCTCAAACGGGCCCAATTCGTACACCGTCCAGTTGCCGCCGGTCTGGCGAATCTGCTCGGCCGTCGCGGCCACAAACGCCGCATCTTTCTTCGCGCTGCGCCGATAGACCCCAGCGTACCACGCGCGGCCCGTGGCGCCGTCCTTCACCTCGCTGCGCACCCGAACCGACAGCCGATACTTCCTGCCCGGCGTGAAGTCGTCGTGCGGACTCAGATAATGCGTCAGGTACCATCCTTCCGAATCGCACTGCATCACCCACCCGCCTGTGGCTCCCTCCAGCGGCTTCAGCCAGCTCACCTTGCCGTCCATCATGCCAGGGTGAATCAGCCGAATCCTGCTCAGGTCGCGGCCCTTCAACTCCGGCGGCAGCAATGAGTCGCCCGCCGCCATATGCGCCGCATGGGCCTTCAGCCACTCGAACCATGGACCGCCCGCATCGTGCTCGCTCGTATGGCTGACCCGCCATTGCTTCACCGCCTCCAGGAGCGATGCGGCCACCTCGGCGTAGTCCATCCTGCCCACCTTCGCCTCGACGGCCTTCCATGTCGCGCTGCCCGGGCCACGAACGGTCAGAACGTACCAGATCGGCATCCGGGCGTGTTGCACACGCCGCTCAACGTCGCCTTGCCCCTTGGCCGCCATCGCGGCCTTGCGCAGGGCAGCCTCCGCCTCGGCGATGTCCGACGGAATCAGGAACGGGGCGTTGAACTCCACGTAGGTGCCCACCGCCGTCTCCGGGTTCGACCGCACGAACCGATGCATGATCTCGAAGTATTCCTGCATCGGTTCGGCCGCCGGACCGAAGTACCCGCGCACGAACTCGGCCACCAGGGCGCTGTTGTCGGCCTCCGGGTCCCACAGAGCCTTGGCCAGCACCCAGAGTCGCATCCACTCGTTCTCGGTCGCCCGACCCGTCTGCCCGCACTCGGCGAAGTACCCCGCCGCATGGTGGTCGGCGAAGAACTTGATGTTCGGCGCCGGCACGTCCAGGTTCGGGTGCGGCATCAGGTAGTGGTGGAAGTTCACCACGTAGTCCCAGATGAAAAGTTTCCTGGTAATCTTGCCCCAGGCCACGATGTCGTCGCGGAACGCCACATTGGCCGGCGTCCTCGACGTCGCCAGCGGATGGGCGAAGTCGCATTCGATCGAACACAGCGTGATGTACACGTTGTCGCGCGGGCGCAGCGTCTTCGGCGGCGTGCGCGACCACTCGTACGCCGGCGTCGCGATGCACGACCCCGGCCGCGCCTTCTCCACCGCCTCGGCCACCTGGTTGGCGAACTGGATCACCGGCCCCGACAGCCCTTCCTGCTCCGCCAGCGCCTGGCAGGCGTCGCACTGGCAGTAGCCGGCGTTATCTTCCTGGCCCACCACGACGAACTGCGCGCCGGGAGACTGCTCGAACGCCTTCAGCACCCCCGCCGTCATCGCCCGGACCGTTTCCGGATTCGTCAGGCACGGCTGGCTCTCGCTCCGCTTGCCCCCGCGAAGCGCCCACATCTCGGGTGTGATCTCGTGGCCGCTGAGCTTCAGCAACCGACGGTACGAATGGACCAGGTTGCCCCAGAATTCGTACCGGCCGCCGAACTTCTCCGGCACGTCCTCCCACGAGAATCCGTTGACCTTGTTGTGGGCATACCACTGCCGTGCCGCATCGCCGTCCCAGCTTTCCAGGAACATGATGTCCCGGTACTCCAGCTTCGGCACGTCGCGACGATTCGTCGGCGGCACCACGATCGTCCGCCTCTGCGGCACGAACGTCTCGGCCGGCGTCCACCACCGGACCCCCAGCGACTCCAGCAGCGTGAAAACGCCGTACATCGTCCCGCGCTTCGCGCCGCCGACAATCGCCACCCGGTCCTTGTCCGTCTTGATGAGGTAACCGTCCGTGCCCAGGCCGGCGATGCCCTCGCGCATCGGATCCCCGGCCGGAATCGCGCCCTCGCCGATCAGCACGGCCGCCGAGTCCTTGGGCGGATCGCCCGACAGCAGCGGCACGTCGGCGCCGCTCATCTGCTTCAGGTAGCAGATCAGTTCCTCGGCGGCCCAGCGCTGCGACGGGCTCGCCTCCGACGACACGACCACCACGCAGGCCGCCTTCCCATCGGCGACCAACGTCACGCCGTCGTCCGCCACGGCCGCGGTCGCCCACACCGTCCACACCACGACAGCCGCCATCCGGCATGTTTCACGTCTCATCGGAGATACTCCAATTCGAAACCCGAGTCGCGCCCGCCACTGCGGCGCCCCCATGAGGCCACACTGTGCTTTACCGGCATCGCCGTAAGGGTTAAATGCATAAATCACCGACTGTCGTGCATTTTTCTGCGATTCGGCGGGGCGGCGGCCTCCGCGGCCTGCGTCTTGCGACATGGCGGCGAGGCGTCGGCCCACCTCGGTCTCGCCGACGCCCGCCGCTTGTGGCGGCCGTTCCGCAAACACCGCGGCATCTCTGCGACCGGCTACCGTCGCGGCGGCAAGTGGTTTCGGCGCCGGATAACATGTGACAAAAACGTAGTATATGGTCATCGAGGCAACAATAATGTGGCCGCACCGGCGTCCTTCCCGCCGCCCGGTCCACCTCCGCATCAAAAATCCCGACGTGCTAAGCGATTCTGCGAAAACGTGTTGCGCCGCGGCACGGGCGGCGTCGTGACGCCGATGGCACAGGCGTTGTATCTCCGCACGCCGTCCTCGATGACAACCTGCGGGCCTCGGTGGCCCATGACGACAACGTGGTCTGTGGCATCAGCCTGACATTCAGCTTCTGACGGCTCGCCGCACGCGGGCCTGAATGCGGAC
>CAZCOA010000030.1:10972-20493 GCA_964500225.1 uncultured Anaerolineaceae bacterium
GGTGTGCGGCATACTGTTTATTCTGCCGGCCCTGGCGGGGCCGGCTTACGGCCAGGAGGCGGCCGACGCGGTGAGCACCGAAGCGACGGCCGCAGCCGACGGCTCCGTCGCCGACGCCACGGCTCGGCTGCTGGCCGGCGTGGATACCATCTGGGTGCTCGTCGGCGCCTTCCTGGTCTTTTTCATGCAGGCCGGGTTCGGCATGGTCGAGGCCGGTTTCATCCGGGCCAAGAACTCCTGCAACATCCTCACGAAAAACTTCATGGACTATTGCGCCGCCAGCATCATGTTCCTGGTCATCGGATACGCCTTGATGTTCGGCAGCGGCAACGGATTCATCGGCTTCAGCGGCTTCGGGCTCTCGGGGGCCTCGGTACCGGGCGGCGTGAACGTGCCGCTCTGGGCGTTCTGGTTGTTCCAGGCCGCCTTCTGCGGCGCTGCCGCCACGATCGTCGCCGGTGCCATGGCCGAACGCATGAAGTTCCAGGCGTATCTGGTTTACACCATGATCATCAGCGGTTTGGTCTATCCGATTATCGGCCACTGGATCTGGGGCGGCGGTTGGCTGGCCAACCTCGGGTTTGCCGACTTCGCCGGCTCGACGGTGGTCCACTCGACGGGCGGCTGGGCGGCCCTGATCGGGGCCATCCTTCTGGGGCCGCGCCTCGGCAAGTTCGGACCCAACGGCAATGCCAAGGCCATCGCCGGACACAACATTCCCCTGGCGTCGCTGGGCGTCTTCATCCTGTGGTTCGGCTGGTTCGGTTTCAATCCCGGCTCGACGCTCGGCGTGACGAGCGACGGCGGCGCCTTGGCCGCTCGCGTGGCCGTGAACACGAACATGGCGGCCGCCGCCGGCGCCATCGCCGCCATGGTCACCGTGTGGCTGCGGTTCGGCAAGCCCGACCTGTCGATGACGATGAACGGCGCCCTGGCCGGCCTGGTGGCGGTGACGGCCCCGTGCGCCTACATCGAGAGCTGGGCCGCTGTGGCCATCGGCCTGATCGGCGGCGTGATCGTCGTCTTCGGCGTCCGCCTGCTCGACCGGCTCGGTGTGGACGATCCCGTGGGTGCCGTGCCGGTGCACGGGATGAACGGCCTGTGGGGGACGCTGGCTGTCGGGCTGTTTGCCAGTCCGGCCGTTGGCGGCGACGCCGGGCCAGAGGGCCTGTTCTACGGCGGCGGGCTGCACCAGCTCGGCGTGCAGACGCTGGGCGGTCTGGCCGGGGCGGCGTTCTCGCTCACGGTGATGGGCCTGGTGTTCCTGGTGCTGAAGCACACGATGGGCCTGCGCGTCGGCCACGAAGAGGAACTCAAAGGCCTCGATATCGGCGAGCATGGGCTGGAGGCCTACAGCGGGTTCCAGATCTTCACGACCGAATGACCGGTCGTGATCGTTCGAGGGCGTTTGGTTGCAGCAAGGCGGATTCCGGCACGTTCAGGAGCATGAACCATGAAACTGATCATCGCCTATATTCAGCCGCACCGGCTGAACGAGGTGAAGCGGGCGCTGTACGAGGCCGAAGTCTTCAAGATGTCGATCACCAACAGCCTGGGCTGCGGTCAGCAGCGAGGCTACCACGAGACCTACCGCGGCGTGGACGTCGAGGTGAACCTGCTGAAGAAGGTCCGCCTGGAAATCGCGGTGAACGAGGACTTTGTGGAACGAACCATCGAGGCGATCATCCGCGGGGCCCGGACGGGCCGGATCGGCGACGGGAAGATTTTCGTTCTGGATCTGCCCGAGTGCATCCGCATCCGCACGGGGGAGCGCGGCAGGGCGGCCATTGGCTGACGCGTGGAGAGCGCGTTGGGTGACTTGGCCGCCATGGTCGCGGCCAGGCAGGGGCGGCGAGCGACGTGCCCCGTCGGGTGCAGCATGGCCACGGACAGGCATCCTACATTTGTGGGGCACACACCCCTGGTGGCCTACAATAATGTCGTATTTGTGTTTGTGGCCTCTTTGGGGGTGGCGGCGGAGAGAGTTTGTAACCGACGTCCAGGACAAGGGTTGTACGAACTGAGATGTGGTGTGGCATGAATCTTGCTACCGAGGGTGGGCATGCCCGGGCATCGTTCCCAGGCGCTCAGGTGGCAAGGGACACCCTAACGCAGGAGATCGAAGGATGGACAAGGCAGGCGTGTTGAAGGCCGTTGCGGACAACAAGATCAAGTTTGTCCGCCTGTGGTTCACGGACGTGCTGGGGATGCTGAAGAGCTTCGCCATCACGGTCGAGGAGTTGGAAGAGGCGCTCGAGGGCGGCATGGGCTTCGACGGTTCGAGCATCGAGGGGTTTGCCCGGATCGAAGAGAGCGACATGATCGCGATGCCCGACCCCGAGACGTTCACGATCCTGCCGTGGCGTCCGCAGGGAGAGGCCGGCGTGGCGCGGATGTTCTGCGACATCCTGACGCCGCATGGCGAGCACTATGCCGGCGACCCGCGCTGGGTGCTTCGCCGCAACCTCGCCGAGGCGGCCAAGCTCGGCTACACGTACTACGTGGGACCGGAGCTGGAGTACTTCTACTTCCAGAACAGCGAAGGAACCGAGATCCTCGACAAGGGCGGCTACTTCGATCTGACGCCGCTGGACGTGGCGTGCGATCTGCGCCGCGACACGGTCCTTGCACTGGAGAAAATGGGCATCAAGGTGGAGTACTCGCACCACGAGGTGGCGCCGAGCCAGCACGAGATCGACCTGCGGTACTGCGAGGCCCTGCGGATGGCCGACAACGCCATGACCTATCGCCTCACGGTGAAGGAAGTGGCCATGATGCACGCCGTGTACGCGACGTTCATGCCGAAGCCGCTGTTCGGCGAGAATGGCAGCGGCATGCACGTGCACCAGTCGCTGTTCGCGGGCTCGAAGAACGCCTTCTTCGACGCCACGGACAAGTACTGCCTGAGCCCCGTCGGCAAGAGTTTCATCGCCGGTCTGCTCCGTCACGCCCGCGAGTTCTGCAGCGTGGTGGCCCAGTGGGTCAACAGTTACAAGCGGCTGGTTCCGGGCTACGAGGCGCCGGTGTATATTAGTTGGGCGCGTCGTAACCGGTCGGCCTTGGTCCGCGTGCCGATGTACAAGCCGGGCAAGGAGAAGGCCACTCGCGCCGAGCTGCGGTGTCCGGATCCGGCGTGCAATCCGTACCTGGCCTTCTCGGTGATGTTGGCGGCGGGCCTCAAGGGCGTTCGCGAGAAGTACGAACTGCCCGACCCGGTCGAAGAGGACATTTTCGAAATGAGCGACAAGCGCAAGGCGGAACTCGGTATTATGTCGCTGCCGGGAAGCCTGGGCGAGGCCATCGAGATCACGGCCCGCAGCGAGCTGGTCCGCGAGGCGCTCGGCGACCACGTGTTCGAGAAGTTCGTCGCCAATAAGCGGATCGAATGGGATCGCTTCCGGATCCACGTGAGCCGGTACGAACTGGAGAACTATCTGCCGATTCTCTGAGCAGCGTCGGCAGGTCGCAAGGGTTTCGGGGCACAGTCGTTCGGTCACTTTTTCCCGGGCAGGTGAAAGACCGACGACTGTGCCTTTCTATGGTCAGGCGAGGTGACTCATGCAGGACGTCTGGCGAGAGGATCGCCACCGCAAGTGGATTCGCGACGAGAAGGACTCGTCGGGCTGCGCCATCAGCGGCTTCATCCATGAGGACGGCCGCCGTGAAAACGGCGAGGCCATCATCCGCAGCATCGAGAGCATGCACGACCGCGGCAACGGCCTGGGCGGCGGTTTCGCGGCCTACGGCATCTATCCGCAGTTTGCCGAGCACTACTGCCTGCATCTGATGTTCGATACGCCGCAGGCGCAACACGCGACCGAGGAGTTTATCGCCGCGAGTTTCCGCGTCGAGCACGGCGAGCCGATCCCCACGAGGACCCTCGACGTGATCCGGCACCGGCCGCTCCTGTGGCGGTACTTCGTCACGCTGAAGCAGGACGTGCGCGAGCGGCATTACGACCTGACGGACGACGACATTGTCGCCATGCAGGTCATGTACATCAACCGCGTGATCGACGGGGCGTTCGTCTTCTCCAGCGGCCGCAACATGGGCTGCTTCAAGGGCGTGGGCTACCCGGAGGACATCGGGCGGTTCTTCCGCCTGGAGGAGTACGAGGCGTACATGTGGACGGCCCACGCGCGGTTCCCGACCAACACCACCGGCTGGTGGGGCGGGGCCCATCCGTTCGGCCTGCTCGACTGGGCCGTCGTCCACAACGGCGAAGTCTCCAGCTACGGCATCAACCGCCGCTACCTGGCCAACTTCGGTTACCATTGCACGATGCACACCGACACCGAGGTCATCGCGTACCTGTTCGATCTGCTGATCCGCAAGCACGCGCTGCCGATCGAGGTGGCGTGTCTGGCCATGGCCCCGCCGCTGTGGAGCCAGATCGAGCGCATGCCGGACGAGCAACGGAACCTCGTCTCGACGCTCCGGGCCGTCTATGGCGGCGCGCTGCTCAACGGACCCTTCAGCGTCGTCGTCACGTTCACCGGCGGCATGATCGGCTTCAACGACCGTATCAAGTTGCGGCCGATGGTGGCGGCCCGGAAGAACCATACGCTGTACGTCGCCAGCGAAGAGGCGGCCATCCGGCTCATCTGCGACGACCCGCAACAGATCTGGTACCCGCGCGGCGGCGAACCCGTCATCGGACGGCTGCGCCAGGAGGTGGCCCTTGCGTAAGTGGCTTGTGGAACCCGATTTTCTGGTCGAACGCGACCTGGACCGTTGCATCAACTGCCAGGTTTGCGTCCGCCAGTGCGCCAACGACGTACACTACTACGACGAAGAAGGCGAACTCGTGGCCAGCGACAGCGAACACTGCGTCGGCTGCCACCGCTGCGCGACGCTCTGCCCGACCAAGGCCATTCGCATCCAGGAGGCGCCGCTTCAGTTCCGGCCCAACGGCAACTGGACGGCCGAACGCATCCGCGCCGTGTACAAGCAGGCCGAGGGCGGCGGCATCCTCCTGACGGCCATGGGCAACGACCGGCCGCTGCCGGTCCTGTGGGACAGCCTTCTGCTGAACGCCAGCCAGGTGACCAATCCGTCCATCGACCCATTGCGGGAGCCGATGGAATTGGTGACGTTCCTGGGCCGCAAGCCCGACCGCGTGAGGGTGTCCGCCCGCGGTGACGGCAACGTCCGGCTCGAGACGCAGCTCGGACCGCAACTGCGCCTGCAGACGCCGATCATGTTCTCGGCCATGAGCTACGGGTCCATCAGCTACAACGCGTCGCTCTCGCTGGCCCGTGCGGCTCGCGAGGCCGGCACGTTCGCCAACTCCGGCGAGGGCGGCCTGCACCGCGACTTCCGCCCCTACGCCGACAACATGATCGTGCAGGTGGCCTCGGGCCGCTTCGGCGTGGACGTGGACTACCTCAACCTGGCCGCGGCCGTCGAGATCAAGATCGGCCAGGGCGCCAAGCCGGGCATCGGCGGGCACCTGCCGGCCGAGAAGGTGGACGCCGAGATCAGCGCCACGCGCATGATTCCCGAGCGGACCGACGCACTGAGCCCCGCGCCGCACCACGACATCTACTCGATCGAGGACCTGCGGCAACTGATCTTTGCCCTGAAGGAGGCCACGCGGTATCGTAAGCCGGTCGGCGTGAAGATCAGCGCCGTGCACAACGTGGCGGCCATCGCCTCGGGGTGCGTCCGGGCCGGGGCCGACTTTGTGAGCATCGACGGCGTGCGCGGCGGCACGGGCGCCGCGCCCACGGTGATCCGCGACCACGTGGGCATTCCGATCGAGCTGGCCCTGGCCGCCGTGGACTCGCGGCTGCGCGAGGAAGGCATCCGCAACCAGGCGTCGATCGTCGCCGCCGGCAGCTTCCGCAGTTCCGGCGACGTCATCAAGGCCATTGCCCTCGGCGCCGACGCCGTGTACATCGGCACCGCCGCCCTGGTGGCCATGGGCTGCCACCTCTGCCAGCGCTGCTACACCGGCAAGTGCAACTGGGGCATCGCCACCCAGGACCCGATGCTGACGAAGCGGCTCAACCCGGACGTGGGCACGCGGCGGCTGACGAACCTGCTTCGCGGCTGGTCGCTGGAGATCAAGGAAATGCTCGGCGGCATGGGCATCAACGCCATCGAGAGCCTGCGCGGCAACCGCGAGCACCTGCGCGGCGTCGGCCTGGGCGACCGCGAGCTGAATATCCTCGGCATCAAGGCCGCGGGGGAGTGAACGCGTGAAACGTATTTACGCCAAGGAACATCTGTGCATCGGGTGCCGGCTGTGCGAGGTCCATTGCCTGGTCCAGCACTCGAAGTCGAAGCGGATCATCACGGCCATGACGCGCGAGAAGAGCCACATCACGCCGCGCGTCCGCGTCCAGGAGTCCGGCCAGGTGACCTTCGCGCTACAGTGCCGCCACTGCGAGCGCCCGCGGTGCCTCGAGGCGTGCATGACCGGCGCGATCACGCGCGACCCGAAGACGGGCGTCATCCTGCACGACGCCGACAAGTGCGTCGGGTGCTGGATGTGTCTGATGAGCTGCCCGGTCGGCGCCATTCAGCGCGGCCGCGAGGGCCACGTCGCCAGCAAGTGCGACCTGTGCCAGGGGCTCGACGTGCCCGCTTGCGTCGAAAACTGTCCGAACGAAGCACTTGTGTTTGAGGAGCGACGACGGTGAATTACTTGATTGTCGGCAACTCCGCGGCCGCTGTCGGCGCGATCGAGGCCCTCCGGGCCGCCGACCGCGACGGGCGCATCACGCTGCTGGCCGCCGAGCCGGATCACACGTACTCACGGCCGCTGATCTCGTACCTGCTTGCCGGCAAGGTCGCCGGCCAGCGCATGAGCTACCGTCCGGCGGAATTCTACGAGACGCACGGCGTCGAGGCACACCTCGGCGAGGAAGTCGTCCGCGTCGATCCGGCGGCGCGAGCCGTGACCACCGCGGCGGACCGCCGCTTCGAGTACGATCGGCTGCTGCTGGCCACCGGCGGCAAGCCGTTTGTCCCGCCCATCGCCGGCCTCGACACCGGCGGCGTCTTCACGTTCACCCGATGGGACGACGTGCGGCGGATCGAGTCGCACCTGGCCGAGCACTCGGTGCGCGATGCCGTGGTCCTGGGCGGCGGCATGATCGGCCTGAAGGCCGCCGAGGCCCTGATGGCACGCGGCCTGAAGGTCACCATCGTCGAGCTGGCCGACCGGCTCCTCAGCACCACCCTCGACGCCGAGGCGGGGGCGATCCTCGCCGAGGCCCTGCGCCGACGCGACGCCGCCGTCTGCCTTCAGACCACGGTGGACCGGGTGCTCTCACGCGGCGGCACGATCCAGGGCGTTCACCTGACCAACGATTTCGAGATCTATTGTCAGATGCTCGTGGTGGCCATCGGCGTAGTGCCCAACGTGGCTTTCCTGGCCGGCAGCGGCATCGCGACGCGCCGCGGCATCGTCGTGGACGACCGGATGCGCACCAGCGTCGAGGACGTCTATGCCGCCGGCGACGTGGTGGAGGCCGACGACGTGCTGCTGGGCGAGAAGCGGCCGATCCCGATTCTGCCGCTGGCGTACCGGCAGGGCTTCGTCGCGGGCCGCAACATGGCCGGCCAGGACGAGTGCTACCACGGCGGCATGGCCATGAACAGCATCGAAATCTGCGACGTGCCGACCATTGCCATCGGTCGCACCACCGTCTGCGACAACTGCGCCGACGAGGGGTGCGAGGTGCTGGTGCGTCGCGATCCGAAGCAAGGCATCTACAAGAAGGTCGTGCTCCGCCAGGGGCGGATGGTGGGCGTGATCCTGGTGGGCGAGATCGACAATGCGGGCATCTTCGCGGGGCTCATCGAACGGCAACTGAACGTCGAGGCCCTGAAGCCGCTGCTGCTGTCGAGCGAGTTCGGGCTGTTGTCGCTCGACAGCGAGTACCGCAAGCACATGGTCAGTGGACCGGGGATCGAGGTATGACGACGACGGCACAGGCCGGGAGCGTCACGCTCTCGGCGCGCGGCAAAACCTATCGGGAACTGAACGAGGAGATTCGCCGGGCCTTCGACGGCGGCGCGGCGTGCATCGAGCTGCACGACGTCATGGGACACCGGTACATCGGTTGCGGCCTGTCGGGATCGGGGCGGATCGTGGTGCACGGCACGCCCGGCAACGACATGGCGGCGTTCATGGACGGTCCCGAGATCATCGTTTATGGCAACGGGCAGGACGCCATCGGCAACACGATGAACCGCGGCCGTGTGGTCATCCACGGCGAGGCCGGCGACGTACTGGGCCACTCGATGCGCGGCGGGACGATCCTGGTGCGCGGCAGCGTGGGCTACCGGGCCGGCATCCACATGAAGAGCTATCGCGACAAGCGGGCCGAAGTCGTCATCGGCGGCGCGGCCGGCGATTACCTCGGCGAGTACATGGCCGGCGGCCTGATGATCGTCCTGGGTCTGGGACGCCTGCCGGGGCAGCCCATCAGCGGCATCTACACCGGCACCGGCATGCATGGCGGCAAGATGATCCTCGGCGATGATATCGAGGAGTACCGCCTCGGCCGCGAGGTCGGCAAGAGCGACCTGGACGCCGCGGACCGGGACGAGTTGCAGCGGTTCGTCGAGCAGTATGTGGCGGCCTTCGGCGGCCGGGTCGAGGACATCCTGAACCGGCAGTTCGTCAAGCTGCTGCCCGTGTCGCGGCGGCCCTACGGGCGGATCTACGTATACTGAGTGTCCTCGTTGCGCTCTTGTGCTATCGGCGCCGGGCGGCTACAATGCTGCTCTTGGTTGTCGTGCGGCGGCCCTGCCATGGGAACCGCGCGGCAGCTGTAGCGAAGCATTGTCAAGCGAACCGGTCTGAAGGCAGGGAGTCTCTATGGGTATCAAGGCAATCGATCTGCGTCGCGGCATGGCCGTGGAATACAAGGACGGTATCTGGATCTGCGTCGGCAACGAGAAGGTGGCCAAGGGCAACTGGCGCAGCTCGCAGGTCATCCAGTTGAAGAACCTCCAGACGGGTCAACTTCTCAAGGAGCGGTTCCGGACGGACGAACTGTTCAACGAAATCTACCTCGAACGCAAGGAGATGGAATACCTCTACGCCAACGGCGACCATTACGTCTTCATGGATCCGTCCACCTACGATCAGGTGGAAATCGGATCGGACTTCATCGGCGACGCCGCTGTGTACCTGACGCCGAACCTACGCGTGCAGGTGGCGTTCGTCGAGGGCAAGGCCGTCACGTTCGACCTGCCCAACACGGTCGAGCTGACGGTTGCCGACACCCCGCCGCAGATTCAGGGCGCCACGGCCACCGCCCAGATGAAGGAAGCCCTGTGCGAGGGCGGGGCGAGAATCAAGGTGCCGGCCTTCATCGAGAACGGCGAGGTCATCAAGGTGGACACCCGCACCGGCGAGTACCTGAGCCGGGCCTGAGCGGGCGGTTCACACACCTGTCATCCTGGGAATGCTCAGCGGGGCGAGTCGGTGGACTCGCCCCGTTCTATTCTGCGGCGACAGACAGGCCGACCGTGGTGCACGCCCGCGGAATAGAACGGGG
>CAZCOA010000030.1:20503-34628 GCA_964500225.1 uncultured Anaerolineaceae bacterium
GCCGGGCGGGAGCGGTCTGTTGCCCCGCTGTTGATCCTGTTATGGTGCCGGGGGGCGCGGCGGCAGACTCGCCCCGTTTCCGTTGACGTGGACCCCATGCCGCCAGGCCGGTGGCATGGCGATCCGGGCATGGCCATGATCCGCGGCCTCATGCGTTTGCAGCGGCCTCGCTGCCGCCATGGTGGCGGCGATAGGCGGTCGGGGCGACGCCGTACTGGGCCTGGAACGCGCGGCAGAGGTGGCTGACGTCGGTGAACCCCCACTCCTGGGCGACGGTCTTGAGCGAGTCATCCGAGGTGACCAGTTGGCGGGCGGCGCCGCTGAGCCGGTGCCGCAGGGCGAAGTCCGCGAACGTGATGCCCGTGACGCGGCGGAACATGTCGCTGAATCGGTTGCTGCTGAGGCCGCAGAGCTTGGCCGCATCGTCGGTGTTGATCCGCTTGCGCGTCGCAAAGACGGCGTCGATGGCCTGTCGCACGCGCGCGAAATCGTCATCGGCCGGTGCCGCGCTGCCTTGGGGCGGCTGCCAGGCGCGCGTCAGATCCAGAATCGTTTCCAGCAACAGCAGGCGCAACCGCACCTGGCACTGGGGTCCCGGCTGATCGGCGACGGCCCGGAACCGTTCCGCCGTCTTCAGCATCGCCGGCCGGTCGGCTTCGGCCACCTGCGGCCGGTGGGCCGGCGGCACGGAAAATGGAAGCAACCAACTATGCCCCGTGTACTCGTCAAAACGTGTGTCGGCGAGCAGGGGAGGATGAATGATCAACGAGAGGCGCCGGCACGGCCGTTCCAGCATCCGGTAGGCGTGGGGTTCCCACATCCCGCAGAGCCAGACTTGGCCGGGTTCGAGGATGCGTTCCTGGTCGGGGAAAGTGCGAGCCATGCGGCCGCTGAGAAGGATGCCCAGTTCGACCGGGTAGTGGAACTCGAACGCCGTTCCCCAGGGGACCTCGCCATCGGCGAAGATGCAGAGGATTGGATTTTCCCGCGAGACCGTCAGGTCCGTGCGTCGGATGGCCATGGCGTCGAGCCAGCCGGATCGCATTCCAGATCTCACTTGTCGTCCTCCAGAACGATCGTCGGCAACAGTGCAAAATACAGCGTGTCGGCCACAGGCACGGCTGCCACAACGGCTATTTAAGCAGAGTGGATAGCGATAGGGCAATAGGAAAATTCGCTCATGAGGGAGGAATTATACAATAAACCAGCGACCGCCGCAGGTGGGGACGGGGCAGACCGCTGGATTGGCGCCGCGTGGTGCGATGTGGCCGCGACGCCCGTCAGTCGGGGGTATTTTTCGTGTCGTCTCCGGCGGTCTGTCTGCGACGATAGACCGTGGGCGGTACACCGTAATGGGCCTGGAACGCGCGGCACAGGTGGCTGATGTCGGTGAAGCCCCAGTCGTTGGCGATCACCTTCAGGGGGTCGTTGGACCCGACGAGTTGGCGGGCGGCGCCGCTGAGGCGGTACCGCAGGGCGAAGTCCGCGAACGTGATGCCGGTGACGTTGTGGAACATGTCGCTGAAGCGGTTGCGACTCAGGCCGCACAGTTGGGCGGCGTCCTTCGTGTTGATTCGTTTACGGGTGGCGAAGACGGCGTCGATGGCCTGCCGCACGCGGCCGAAGTCGTCCGGCGAGGGGGTGGTACTACCCGGTGGCGGTTGCCATCCGCGCGTCAGATCGAGCATGATTTCCCATACCAGAAGACGCAACCGCACCTGCGACATCGGGTCGGGCTGCGCGGCGACGGCCAGACGCTCGGTCATGGCCAGCATGGCCGGGCGGTCGGCTTCGGCCACGCGCGGCCTTGCCGCAGCGCTGACCGAGAACGGCAGCAGCCAGTTGTGGCCCGGAATTTCCTCGAACCGCGTGTCGGCCAGCAGCGGCGGATGGATGATCAGCACCGTCCGGTGGCATGGACGTTCGATGATCTCGTAGCCGTGGGGCTCCCACATGCCGCAGAACCAGACGTCGCCGGGATCGAGAATGCGTTCGTAGTCGGCGAAGATCCGTCGCATCCGCCCGCGCTGGACAATGCCCAACTCCAGCGGGTAGTGGAACTCGTATGCCGTGGACCAGGGATGATCGCCGGTATTCAGCAGATAAAGCACCGGTTGCTTTTGTGACACGGGCAGGTCTGTCCGTCTCACGGCCAGGGTGCCTAGGGGGCCAGGTTTCATAGTGCGTGCCCTCCACGAAAGCCGCGGTGCAAAAGACCAATTGCTGGTGCCAATTATACCGAGTATTTCTCGTGTTTCCTTTGCTCTATGGTGTAAAACGACAAAAACCCACTCTGGTATCGGACAGTTTAAGAATTTGTGTGCAGTGATTGTACTTCCGACCTGAGGATGGATGTGATGAAGCAGTTGTCCCGATGCCCGAGGATATGGTTGACTGTGGCGTTGTTGCTGGCGGCGTCGGCGGGTCCGGCCTGTTCGAGGGCCGGGGACTGCGCCGAGGCGGCGCTATGCGACGCGGGAGTCGCCTCGCCCCAGGCGGCTGCGTTGCTATGGATGACGCCCGTGGAGGCCCCGGGACGCCTGCTGGTGACGGATTGGGACGAATCGGTCGGTCCGGCGGCCAGTCTGAAGTTGCTCCTTGGCCCGGCGACGGTGGTTGTGCGTCCCGAGGCGTTGGCCGCCGGGATGCCCGAGGGCGGGGAACTGGGCATGGTGGTCCTGTCGCTCGGCACGGCCGACGCGGCGGCGGTGTTCGCAACGGTTCGCCGGTACGCCGAAAGTGGCCGCACGGTCGTCGTGGACACGGCCGCCTATGCGGCCATGACCGGCGCGGCGCTGGTCATGGCGCCGACGGACCACGTGCGGATCGTCCACGAGAGCGATCTGGCGGCCGGGCTGAAGGTGGGCGACCGCCTGCCGCTGCACGGGCGCGGCAGGTTGGCGGCGTTGGCTGGCGTGGGCGACGGAATGGATACAATGGTGATCGCCGTGGCAGGGCCGGAGTCGGCGGCCGCGCTGGTTCAGCAACAGGTGGGCCGGGGTCGCCTGGTCGTGACCGATCTGCAAACGCCCGGCGAGCCGTACGTCTGGCATCCAGGGACGGTGTACAAGTACCTGTTCGCGGCCAATGCGGTGGGCAACCGGGCCCGGTTTGGCCGTCTCTGGCCGCGCAAGCCGACCTATGCCGAACTGGTGGAGCAGATGAAGGCCCTGGCGGCGGAGCATGCGGCCCTGGCGTGTCGCGCGGAAGGTCCTGCGGCGGGCGGCTACGAGATGTACAGCCTGACTATCGGCGATGCCGAGGCGCCGGGCCTGCTGATCCTGGGCTGCGTTCACGGTAACGAGTGGGAAAACGCCCTGGGCCTGGTCACGTTCGTGCGACATGTCCTCGAGCGGCCGGCGGAGGTCGGCTTCGATCCGCGCCACGTGCGGCTAACGGTGGTGCCCGTGGTGTGCCCGTCGGGGTATGATAGCGTGTCGCGAGTGAACGCCAACGGTGTGAACCTGAACCGCAACGGCGACGTGAAGTGGCAGGAGTACACGGCGGCGGACACCAATGGCGACGGGGCGTATGGTCCGGGCGACCAGGACTGGAAAGGCGAGGCGCCGCTGAGCGAGCCGGAAACGCGGACGCTGATGGGCATGGTCGCGCGAGGTCGGTTCCGTGCCGTGCTGGACCTTCACAGCAATCCGTCGGGGATGGGCTTCAACAAGCTGATGTCGAGCCGTTCGTCGCTGCCCGGGGCGGCGGAGGCGGCCGAGACGCTGGCACGGCGGTTCACGGAGCGCGTGGCCGGCCGCTACGTGTTGCGGCAACAGCACGAGAAGACGATCCAGCGGATCGTCAACGAGGGTCTGTGGAACGGTTCGTCGGGTCCGACGCTGAATGCGAGCACGTTCCTGGCGGCCGGCCGCCATAGCGTGTTGGTCGAGTTGCCGGGTGGATTCTGGATGCAGAATCCGGTTACCAGTGCGTACGGCACGTTTCTGTGCACGGACCTGGTGAGCGAACTGTGTGTGGCGTTTGTGGAAACCTACGGCAAACTGCCCGCGGCGGCGGAGAGTCGTGCGGCGGCGAGCCCAATCCCGGAAGGAGAACAGCGATGAGACACTTGGTGCAGTCGTCGGCGTCGTGGGCGATGGTCGTCCTGGCGGCGCTGTGTTGCGGATCGGCGGCCGTAGCTGCACAGGCGGACGCGACCTATCCCTGGCCGGAGGCGTTGTTCAGCGATCCGACCGAGGTTGGGGACCTGGACATCTGGCGTCGCGTGGAAACCGCCGGCGGCGGGAAGGTGGAGTTGAGCACGGCCGTGCGCTACGGCGGGCGGTACGCGGTGCTCTGCACGGCGCCGGACTCGGGCGCCGAGCCGCGCCAGGCCCGTGTGATGGGACAGTACACGGGCCATCCCCGGTTCGCGGAGGCCAAGTCGTTCTGCTTGCGGGCGCACCTGCAATTCGGCAAGGACTTCAAGGCCGGTTCGGGATGCAGCGTCATGGCGCTGGGCAGTTTCAAGGCGCCGCCCGACGGGAACTACGAGGGGCACATGGTCGAGGTCGCCGTGAAGCAGCAGGGCGACGGCCTGGTGCTCTGTTTGTCTTCGTCCGAGAAGAAGGAAGGCAACACGGTCCTGAAGCCCAAGGCGTGGCATTGCGTGGAACTGCACGTGGTTCCCAAGGCCGAGGGCAAGGCCGACGTGGCGGTGATGCTCGACGGCAAGAAGGAACTGGCGGCGTCGGGCGTGGCGTTGCCGCGCAAGCCGGACGGCCTGGTGGTGGGGTTGCTCGAGTGTACCGGGTCGGCGGGCGGGTCGATCTTGGTGGACGAGGTGGAGGTGACGGACGCTCCGACGGGTCCGCGCGAGGCGGCGGTCCGGCTGGCACATCCGAACTTTGTGCCGCGCATCGGCGCGCCGGTGGTGGCCCTGCTGACGGGCGACCGGGAGAATGATCGCGTGGTGGCCACGTTGACGAGCAAGGCGGGGCTGAACCGGACGGTGTTCGAGGGCAAGGGACCGTTCGAGGGACGCGTGGATTTCCGCGTGGACCTG
This sequence comes from uncultured Anaerolineaceae bacterium, assembly GCA_964500225.1. GTDB lineage: Bacteria > Planctomycetota > Phycisphaerae > FEN-1346 > JAACEH01 > JAAYDY01. Next base: position 25,512 of record CAZCOA010000030.1, read on the forward strand.
GCCGGGCTGCCGGCGTCCCAGTACACCCTGACGGTGACGTTGCAGGACGCCTCGGGCAAGCCGCGGGCGGCCGCCACATACAGCTACGCCAAGCCCTACGACGGCGACACCGAGTTCTCGATTGACGCGTCGAACGCGATCACCTACCAGGGGAAGAAGTTCTTCCCGGTGACGTCGTTCGGCCTGAAGCGGACCGAGATCGCCAAGTGGAAGCAGGAGCGGTACTGCAACCTCCTGTACGGCAAGGAGTGGGGCACGGAGCTGGTGGGCGTGCCGAAGTATAAGCGTCTGCTGGACGTGGCGGCCGAGCAGGGGATGAAGGTGATCGGCCCGGCGGCCGACGACCGCTTCGACCGCAAGGGGTTGCCGCCGTGGGATCCGGCGGCCATCGAGGAATATCTGAAGGAATTTGTGAACCATCCCGGCGTGGCGTGGTGGATGTGGCGCGAGGAACCGATCAACTGGAAGTACGACGCCGCGACGGTGAAGTTGTGGTACGACCTGGTGAAGCGTCTGGACCCGAAGCGGATGCACGAGAATCTGGAGATGGGCAACTGCTACCAGATCGGCATTCTGCGGGCGAAGTTGGTGTACAACACGTGGCCGCACCTGGTGGGCGACGTGTACTCGTGGGACATTTACCCCATTGAGAACGAGCACGAGAAGTACGGTACGTTCGTCGATTACGCGCAGGTGGCGGACCGGGCGGTGAACTGGAACATGGGCCTGGTGCCGGTGATCGTGAATGTGGCGCCGGCCGACTGCACGCCGGGCAAGAAGGGCGGTACGCCGACGCCGGCTGAGATCGATTTCGTGTGCTGGCTGTCGATTGTGCACCAGGCCAAGGGCGTCCACTGGTACCCGTACCAGGGCAAGGTGCCGCCGGAGAACTTCGTAGCGATGACAAAGTTCGTGGACGACACGACGGCGCTGACCGAGGCGATCCTGGGCGAGGCGTCGCCGGTGCCGGTGACGCATAAGGAGCAGGGCGGCGGCCGCGTGGACATTCGTGCGACGACGGACGGTCAGGGCAATGTGTATATCTTTGCCGTGAACCTGGGCCGCCAGGGCGAGAAGGTGACCTTCACGCTCGGCCGCCGGACCGACGGCAAGGCGTTGCCCGAGGGGCTCCAGGTGGAAGTGTACGGCCAGGATCGGACCATCGCCCTGAAGGGCTTGACGTTCACGGACGACTTCGAACCGATCGGCGTCCGCATTTACAAGCTGGCAGGCGCGGCCAAGTAGCGTTCGCCTTGGGCCTCGGGTCCATGGGGTCGGAATCGGCTGGCGTGGACGACTTCGGCCGGACGATCGTGCGGCCATAAGCCGTAGGGGTTGTTTGAACGCATACCTGAGAATCAGAAGGCCTATATGGCGGCCCACGGCAAGTGTTTGCCGTGGGACCGCCATATAGCCTTCATGGGGTTGCCGGGCGAGTGAGCCGGCGAAGTCGCCTGAGCGGCTGCGTCGGCGAAGCCGCCCGGAGGGCGTCTGCGGCTGCCGGCATGGGATGTTCTCGTTCCACGGGACGCTGCACCAGGATCCGGCGCCGGCCGCGGTCGTCAGGGAAGAAATGACGCCGTCAAACGTTGCACACCGTGAGAGCCCGCCCCCCGCATTGAAGAAGAGCTTCCGCTGTCTGGCCGCCGGACCCGTGAGCGGTTGTCCGTGCGCGTAACATGTGTCTTACGCTTGACATGGCGACGGGGTGCGGGGGTCGGCCAGGCGGCGATGGTGTTCTTAGGCGCTGTTATCTGATGCGCTTGACAAGGGCAGGTTGACCCCTATAGTATGTGATCTCGGCCGACATGAAGGCGGGCGGCATCGGCGGGCTGGGGCCGAACGGAGCATGGCACCATGGTGTGGGAGGAACAATAGTTTATGGCCAGCGTGGCGATTCTGACGAGCACATCGCCGTTGCGGAAGACGTCGTCTCAAGGGGGCGTGACGAAACAGCGGCTTAACATCGATGCTGCCATCCAGTTGGCCGACAAGTTCGACGTGGTGATCGTCGCTTCGACGGCCGCCGATGAGGTATTCGATTATATATCGCGGAATCTGCCGAGGTCGGCGAGGATCAAGTACCGGCTCTATGGTCGCAGTTTTTTCGCCAAGCGGCGGTCCGATGCCAACGACGACGGGCGCAACAGCGGATGGGAAACGATCTTGGCCGAGAACCGCGTGGAGTTCGAGCCGATTCTCAGCATGGCCCGCGGGGGCGAGAAACGCAAGTTCGATTGGCGGGCCATGGAAGATTTCGTGACGGACCCCAACGTCACGTTCGTCACCGGCGGCGAAGGGCAATTGTTCTACGCCAAGCCCCGGAAAGTGCGTAAGGCCTGACGGATCGCCGCCTGGTCCGGGGAAGGCCCGGTCCCCATGCCCCGCGCGGCTGCAAGCGGCCGCCGGACATGTTGCTCTTGGGAAGCGTGTGCACCATGGAATTCCTTGCGGCAGTGGCGTTGGCGTTTGTGCCGCTGTTTGTGGCCATCGACGTGCCCGGCCTGATCCCGATCTTCGTGGGCATGACGTCCGAGATGGATCAGTGCCGCCGGCGGCGCATCGTTTTCCAGGCGACGATTGTCAGCGTGGCGATTGCATTCACGTTTTCCTTGTCGGGGCTGTCCATTTTCCGGCTCCTGTCGATCCAGGTCCAGGATTTCCAGATCGGCGGCGGGATGCTGTTGTTTTGCTATGCCATCATGGATATTCTGGCCAGCGGACGCCGGATGCGTCGTAACGATATCGCGGTGGGGATCGTGCCGCTGGCGACGCCGCTCGTGGCCGGACCGGCGCTGCTGACGACCATTATCCTCATGCAGGCCCAGCATGGGCAGGCCGTGACGCTGACGGCCCTGACGGCGAACCTGGCGCTGGTTTACCTCGGGCTGCGGTCGGCGGAATGGTTCTCGGCCCACATTGGCCGCGAGGTCCTCGGCGGCATCTCCAAGGTGTTCATGGTCCTGCTGGCCGGCATCGGCGTCATGATGGTTCGCAAGGGGGTCATGTTCTACGTTGTCCATGGCGCCGCCGCAGCAGGATAGAGGCGGTCTTCGCCGCAACGCTGCCCCGCCACACACCACAGCGGAAGAGGTTCCCTTTTTGTTCCGGGTCGGCTACCATGGGCGCCCATGAGCCCACGGTTCAGCCGACATGTCGCTGCAACGTTCGTCGCCTACCTGGCGGGCCTGGCGGCAAATCTCCTCGTCAGTATCCTGGTGTCGCGGCTACTGGGTCCGGAGAAGACCGGTCGCCTGGTGATGGCCATGGTCGGGCCCAACGTGCTGGCGCTGGTCGGGACGCTGGGGCTTCCTGCGGCGGTGAGCCATTTCCTGAGCCGTCGGCCGGACGACGCACGGCGGATCGCCGCGTCGGCCCTGGCGTTGTCCCTGGCCTGCGGGGCGGCGCTGGCCGGGGCGTACCTGGCGGCGTTGCCGTGGGCGGCCCGTGCGGCGGGCGTGGCGCTGCCCCTGGCGGCACTGGCGGCCGCTGTGATTCCGCTGGAGATTCTGATTCAGACCACAATGGCCGTATGCCAGGGGCGGCAGGCCTTCGGCCGGCGGATGGCCATTCTCTTGTCGTACCGGTGGCTGTACGCGGCGCTGGCGGCCGGGGCGGTGGCTCTCGGGCATCGCGAGCCGACGGCCATCGTTGCGGCGAGCGTGGCGGCCTACCTGCTGGCCGACGTGGCGGCGCTGGCGATGGTGCTTCGGCTCGTGCGAGGGGGCACGCGCCGCGGCGACAACGACGGCGGGAGCGGGCCTCATGAGGAATCGTCGGCACGCGGCGGGCTGGTGCGGGCCATGGCGGCTTACGGCTGGCGAGCTCATGTCTCGGCGGTGCTGATGGTGCTGCTCCTGCGGGCGGACGTGTACCTGGTGCGATGGCTGACGGGAGACGCCGCCGAGGTGGGATTCTATTCGCGCAGTGTGCAAGTGGCCGAGGTGGTGCTTCTTTTCCTGCTGGCGGTGGAGAACGTGCTGTTCCCGCGGATGAGCAGCCTGGCGGCGGGGGAGATTCCCCGAGCGGCGGCGGCCTTGTGCCGTCGCGGGCTGGCGGCGGGGCTGGCCCTGGCGGTTGCTTTCGAGGCGGCGTCGCACTGGCTGATCGTGGCGCCGTTCGGCGAGGCGTTCGCGCCCAGCATCGCGCCGCTGCGGATTCTGTTGCCGGGGGTGCTGGCGGTGGGCTTTGCGCGGATGCTGTTCGCGGTGTTCTATGCCCAGGAGCGGCCGTGGGCGCCGGCCGTGGTGACGGCGGTCGCCTTGGTGCTGGTCACGGGACTGGACCTGGCGCTGATTCCGCGGTGGGGCATCGAGGGTGCGGCCGCAGCGTCGTTGGCGGGCTACGCCCTGGCGGCTGCGGCGGCGCTGGCGTGGTTTGCCCGGCGCAACGGGATGCGTGCGCGCGATTTTCTTATTCCCCGGTGCGAGGATTGGGCAATGCTGAGGTCGATGCTATCGCACTGAGTGTTCCGGCGGCAATATCCGCGTGAGGCTGTGGGCCGCATCCTGCACATCTCGGCGGCATGGCTACCCGGCGCCCGGCCCTTCATTTCCCATGACATGCGGGCGTGGACGGATGTTCCTCCGCCCCTGGCGGTGGTGGTGCTCAGGCGGTTTCCATGTGTCCGGGGCCCGCGCCCTGGGCGGCGGGCGATGCGGGCGACTCGGCGGTCTGGACCGGAACGGTGAAGCGGAACGTGGAGCCCTGACCGACCTTGCTTTCGACGCCAATGGTGCCGCCCCAGTTTTCGACAAGCCGCTTGGCCGTGGGCAGTCCGAGCCCGAGTCCGCTGACGTTTCCGGTGAACCATTCCTCGACCTGGAGGAAATCGCTGAAGATGTCGTCCTGGTGCTGTGGGGAGATGCCCGGGCCGCTGTCGCTGACGGCGACCTCGATCTTGTCGGGGGCGACGGGTCGCGCGGCGACGACGATATGAGCCACCTTGCCCTGGGAGAATTTGACGGCGTTGTCGAGGAGGTTGTCCAGGACGAGGGCGAGGTGCTCGACGTCCACCCGGACGGGCGGCAGGCCGTCGGCCAGCTCGATGCGGATGTCGGCGTGATCGCCGCCGTGGCGGCCGACGGTGCGCGTGACGCTGCGCTGGATTACCTCGGCCAGGTTCACGGCGAAGGCCTCGTGACGCAGTTCCTCGGCACTGAGGCTGGCATAGCGCAGCAGCGTCTCGATAAGCATCTTCAACTCGGCGGCGCGGGATTCGACCAGACGAAACGCCTGGGCGAGGTCTTCGTGGAGGGGGCCGTACTTGCCGCTGGCGATAAGGCTCAGGTATCCGGTGACGATGGTCAGGGGGGTCTTGAGCTTGTGGCTCATCAGGGCGAGGAAATCGCGCTGGAGCTTTTCCTTGCGGCGCTCGCGAGTGACGTCGCGGAAGACGAACGCCAGGTTGGTCAGGGCGCCGGCGGGATCGAGGATCCGGGTCCATCGCCCGGAAAGATAAACGCTCGGGCTGACGTTCAGCTGTTCGAGCTCGACCGTGACGGAACGCTCGGTGGTGTTTTGGAGAGTCTGTGCATCGGGCGTCATGGCGAATCCGTCGAACAACTCGAAGACGTTGCGTCCGAGGCACTCGACGTCGGTCTTGCAGAGAAGAATCTGGGCCTGGCGGCTGACGAGGGTGGTTTTCAGGGCCCCGTCGGTGATGATGATGCCGTGGCTGAGGTCTTCGATGACGGCGTCGAATTTCTGCCGCTCGGCGATCATGGAGCGGTAGTACTTGATGCGGAGAAGGTTCCTGACGCGGGCCAGCAGCTCGGTCTTGTCGAAGGGTTTGCTGACGAAATCGTCGGCGCCGCAATCGAGGCCGCGGATGCGGTCCTCGCTGTCCTTCAGGGCGGTGATCATGACGACGGGGATGACGCTGGTGGCCTCGTCGGCGCGGAGGCGTCGGCAGACCTCGTAGCCGTCCATCTTCGGCATCATCACGTCCAGCAGGATGAGGTCCGGGTTGACGGCGGCCACCTTCTGGAGCGCCTCTTCCCCGTCGGAGGCGGTCTCGGTGGCGTAGCCGGCGGCGCGGAGGTTGATCTCCAGAAGGCGGACGTTGGCCGGATTATCGTCTACGATCAGGATCTTGCCGACTTCGCCGACGTGTGACATGGCACGTACCCCCTTGCGGTGTCAGGCCGACTCGGCCTCGCGGCCGGGATCGGTCAGAATGTCCGAGGCCTCGGCATCCGACGGCAGGACGTGCGGAATCGTGAACGTGAACGTGCTGCCCTGGTTCACCTGGCTCTCGACGGTGAGCTTGCCGCCGTGAAGCTCCACCAGCTTGCGCGTCAGGGCCAGGCCCAGGCCCGTGCCGCCATACTCGCGGCTGAGACGCGAGTCCACCTGCCGGAACTCCTCGAAAATCACGTCCAGTTTGTCGGCCGGAATGCCGACGCCGGTGTCGATGACGCGGAAACAGGTATCCGTCTCGCGCCACTGAGCCTCGGCGCGGATCGAGCCGCCCTTGGGGGTGAACTTCACGGCGTTGGAGAGCAGGTTGTAGAGAATCTGAAGAAGCTTCAGACGGTCCACCCGCAAGGTGATGCCGGGCGGCTGCTCGCGGAACGCCAGCGACAGGTTCTTGCGGACGGCCATGCCCTGAATGATGGTCTGGACTTCCTCAAAGACGGCCGAGAGCTCGACGGTCTCGATGTCGAGGGTCATGCGTCCGGCGTCCACCTTCGAGAGGTCGAGGATGTCGTTGATGAGGTTGAGCAGTTGGCGGCCGGACTCGAGGATGTCGCGGACGCAGCGTTTCTGTTCGTCGTTGAGCGGACCGGCCAGCTCTTCGCGCAGCACGTCGGCGAACCCGATGATGGCGTTCAGCGGGGTGCGCAGCTCGTGGCTCATGCTGGCGAGGAACTCGCCCTTGAGCTGGTTGGCCCGGGCGAGCTGGATGTTGGCTTCCTGGAGCTCGCGCGTCTTGGAGGCGACGAGCGATTCGAGGTTCTCGGTGTACTCCAGGAGCTTGGCCTCGAGCTCCTTGCGCTGCGTGATGTCGCTGGTGATGGTGGTGTAGCCGACGGGGTTGCCGTCGTCGTCGTAGCGGAGGGTCTGAACGAATCGGACGGGGAACCGGCGGCCGCCTTTTCGGACGTGGACGGTTTCGCCGCTGAAGGTGCCTTCGCGGCGGACCTGCCGGAGGATTTCCTTGGATCGTTCGACCTCGGCCGGCTCGCGCGGGATGACGATCTGAACGGGCGCGCCGATGATCTCCTCGGGTTCATAGCCGTAGATGCGCCGCGCGCCCTCGTTGTACGACAGGATGGTTCCGTGCAGATCGGTGGCGATGATGGCATACTCGGTGGAACTGTCCAGCACGCTGTTGAGGAAGTCGGTGGTTTCCTGGAGTTCCTGGGTGCGTTCGGCAACCATGCGTTCGAGCTTCTGATACATCTCGCGGAGCCGCACCTGCATTTCGTTGAAGGCCAGGGCGAGCTGCCCGATTTCGTCCTGAGTGGCGACGCCGACAGGATGGGTCAGGTCGCCCTCGCCGACGCGGTTGGCGGCCTCGGCCAGGATCTCCAGAGGACGGGTGATCTGACCGACGATGGCCAATCCGAGGAGGACCGCCACCAGGCCGGTCGTGGACCCCCAGAGGAGGACCTGCCGTTTCATGGTGACGATGTCCTGCACGGCCTCATGTTCGGGCTCCTGGGCGATGACGGCCCATCGCAGGGCGTTGTCGGCGGCGCCGGCGGGCCGGGGCACGAGGGCGGCATCGGCCACGACGCGATGGCCGGTCTCGTTGTCGTAGCGTCGGAGCCGCGCGGAGCTGGCCGGCTCGTGCGCGAAGGCGTCAGTAACCAAGTCGAGATTCCTCAGGTCCATGCCGACGGCGACGCGGGACGCGTCCGGGGCCGGCGGCTCGCCGGCGCCGGAGATAGCCAACGGATGGGCCAGCAGCAGGCCGCGGTGGTCTACCAGCATGAGGTACCCGGTGGTGCCGACGCGGGTGTCGCGCAGCAGCAGGCTGAATGGGTCGAGCCGCCATTTGGTGACCACCCTGAGACGCCCTTCGCGGTTGGCCGTCATGACCAGCAGGGGCGGACCCTGCTCGTGGCGTTCGAGGTGGACCAGCACCTGGCCGTAGGAGGCGTGTTCGCGCAGCTCGACGGTCAGGGGAATGGGACGGTTGACGGTGTTGGCGTCGCGCGGCGTGTGCCATCCGCCGCCAGGGGCATGATCGTCGGCACCGACCATCGTCGCATCGGGGTTCTTGGCGAGCCAATCGCGGACGACGGCCTCGCGCCGGTCGCGGCCGGGCTCCAATTCGCTCAGGCGGTCGCTCAGACCGAGCACCTCGCGGATGGTGTCGTTGATCTGCAGTTGCACGGCCAGGGCGCCGCTGCGGGCCTGGCTGCGCGTCAGGTCGGCGACCTGGCGTTCGATGCTCCGGGTGCTGAGCGTGATGACGAGCATGCTCGGCACGCAGACGGAGACCGCGGCCGTCAGGACGACCAGGATGATGAGTTTGTGGCCGAGTCTCAGATGATTCCGCATGGTCGTGTCGCGTTCATTGGCCGGTTGTGCGGCGGCTGAGGCCCGACAGGCGGCCGCGCAGATAGTTCTCGAACGTCGGCAGCCCCGCCTCGGTCCAGGCCCGTTCGATGGCCTGCTTGACGCTGTCGTTGTGCCGGAGCAACTCCTTGTAGCGTTCCTGTTCGCTCTGTTGCACCATCATGGCGAAGTGCTTGTCGTGGGTATCGACGACGAGGACGAAATCGTCGGTGCCGCAGACGCGGTCCACGCCGAGTTTCATGTGCGGGTAGCTTTCGTTGCCGAGCCGGAGGTTGAACCGCTGGACGGACGCCGGGTCCGCGCCGTCGCCGACGATGCGTTCGAAGCGCTGGTCGTCGAGCAGATCTCGTCCGCGCCGGCCGGGCGGCAGGTCGGCCTGTCGGCGGACGGCTTCGGACGGCTCGCCGTGCGGGTAAGCCGTCTTCAGATACGTGTCGATGGCGCGGGACAGCAATTCGCTCGTGATATCGTCGAGTTTCACCGGCGGCTCCGAAAGCTGGTCCGATCCTCCAGGGGGCCATTGTATCAGACAGCCGACGCAAGGCCAATCCCAGGTGATGGAAATCACGCAGCGTGCGGGGCGGG
>CAZCOA010000031.1:0-33663 GCA_964500225.1 uncultured Anaerolineaceae bacterium
TCGGCACCACGCGCAACGTGCCGGACGGGTTGCCCTGCGGCAGCGACGTGGCCATCCTAAGCGTCGTCGGCTACGACCCGCGGACGGTCTATACGGGCCGCGCGCCGCTGGAGGCCCTGGCCCAGGACATTCCGCTGGGCAAGAACGACCTCGTCTTCCGCTGTAACCTCGTCACCGTGATCGACGAGACGATGATCGACAACTCGGCCGGCGGCATCTCGACCGAGGAAGGCGCCGCCCTGATCCGCGACCTCGCCGAGGCCCTCGGCGACGAGCAGTGGGAGTTCCATCCCGGCGTGGGCTACCGCCATCTGCTGATCCACCGCGGCCACGGCAAAAGCGGCCTGCGGACCACCGCGCCGCACGATATCCTCGGGAAACCGATCAAGAACTATCTGCCCACAGGCGAAGGGGCGGACGAACTGTTGCGTCTCATGGAGGCCAGCCGCAGCCTCCTGGCCGACCACGAAATCAACCGCGTCCGGCGCGACCTCAACGAGCATCCGGCCACGCAAATCTGGCTTTGGGGCGAGGGGTTGCGGCCCAAGCTCCAGCCGTTCCACGAGCGGTTTGGCATCCATGGGGCCGCCATCACTGCCGTGGACCTGGTCCGTGGCATTGCGCGGGCCATCGGCTGGAAAGTGATCGAAGTTGAGGGCGCCAACGCCTATCTGAACACCAACTACCGCGGCAAGGGCCAGGCGGCCATCCGGGCCCTGGACGACGTGGACCTGGTGTGCGTCCACATCGAGGCGCCCGACGAGAGCGGCCACGAAGGCAATGCCGCCCACAAAATCCAGGCCATCGAGGAGATCGACCGTCACATCCTGGCGCCGCTGCTGGCCCACATGGAATCGACTTACGATGCCTGGCGCCTGATGGTCCTGCCGGATCACCTGACGCCGATCAACGTCCGCACCCACACGGCCGACCCGGTTCCGGTCGGCATCATCGGCACGGGCATGGAGCCCCTTCACCCGGGACCATTCACCGAGAAACATGCCGCCACAAGCGGCTTCCGGATTCCCGTCGGCCACGAGCTGATGGAGTATTTCCTCAGACGATAGAGAGGCTGGATCCCATGGCAACGGTCGTACAGAAATTTGGCGGCACGAGCGTCGCAACCGCCGACAAGATACGCAAGGCGGCGAGTCGCGCCATTGCGGCTCGCCAGGCCGGTCACCACGTCATCGTGGTGGTCTCGGCCCGCGGGCAAACCACCGACGAACTGATCGAACTGGCCCATGAGATCACCAACCGCCCGTCGGCCCGCGAGATGGATCAGCTTTTGTCCACGGGCGAACAGATTTCGATCGCCCTGATGGCCATGGCCATTCACGCCATGGGCCACGACGCCATCAGTTTCACGGGCGGGCAGGTGGGCCTGGTGACCGACAGCGTTCACACCAAGGCCCGCATCCAGAAAGTGGACGTCAAGCGGCTCAAGGAGCAGTTTGCCCAGGGCAAGATCGTGATCGTGGCGGGCTTCCAGGGGGTGGACGGCCACCAGAACATCACGACGCTGGGCCGTGGCGGCAGCGACACCACGGCCGTGGCCCTGGCCGCGGCGATGAAGTTGGCCGGCGAGAAGGAAATCATCTGCGAGATCTACACCGACGTGGACGGCGTGTACACGGCCGACCCACGGAAGGTGCCGACGGCCCGCAAGCTGGACGTGATCAGTTACGAGGAGATGCTCGAGCTGGCGTCGCTCGGCGCGGGCGTCATGCACAGCCGGGCCGTGGAGTTCGGCAAGAAATTCGACATCCCCATTCACGTGCGATCCAGTCTGAACGACTCGAAGGGCACGATGATTACCAAGGAGGCAGCACACATGGAAGGCATCGTCGTACGAGGCGCCGCAATGACCCGGGAACTGGCCAAGGTGACCATCCGCGCGGTGCCCGACACCCCAGGCATCGCCGCGAAAATCTTCCATGAGATTGCCGCGGCCAACATCGTCGTGGACGACATCATCCAGAACGTCTCCAACGAGGGCCAGACCGACCTGTCGTTCACCGTGGCCGAGACCGACGCCGACGACGTGTCCGACGTGGCTCACCGCCTGGCCAAGGAAATCGGCGCCGGAGCCGTCGAATTCGACAAGAACATTTCCAAGGTGTCCATCGTCGGCGTCGGCATGCGAAGCCACACCGGCGTCGCCGAGAAAATGTTCAAGGCGCTGGCCGACGCCCGCATCAACATTCAGATGATCACGACGTCGGAGATCAAGATTTCGTGTATCATCAGGCGCCAGGACGCCGAAAACGCCCTGAAGGCCGTCCACGACGCATTCCAGTTGGGCAACGAGGCCTGACGGGACGCGGTCGCCGCGTCTTTCCGTCGCCCAAGGAGCCGCTCGCATGACGATGCCGACCGAGAAAATCCGACTCGGCATCAGCACGTGCCTGCTCGGCGAGCCGGTCCGCTACGACGGCGGTCACAAACGCGACGATTTCCTCGTGGACACCCTCGGGCAATACGTCGAGTGGGTGCCGGTCTGCCCGGAGGTCGAGTGCGGCCTGCCGGTGCCGCGCGAGGCCATGCGGCTGGTCGGCGACGCCGAGTCCCCTCGCCTGGTAACGATCCACACCAACATCGACCACACGGACCGGATGCTCGCCTGGGCTGCGCGGCGCATTGACGAGCTGGAGGGCGAGGGGCTTTGCGGATTCGTCTTCAAGAGCAAGTCGCCCAGTTCCGGCATGGAACGAGTGAAGATCTACGACGCCGGCGGCAATAGCCGCAAGGTCGGCGTCGGCCTGTTCGCCCGGGCCTTCATGCAGCGATTCCCGCTGCTTCCGGTCGAGGACGAGGGGCGACTGCACGATCCCCTGCTCCGCGAGAACTTCATCGAGCGCGTATTCTGTCTGAAGCGATACCGAGACATGCTGGCCCAGGGCGGCGGTCGCCGGCGACTGGTCGAGTTCCACACCGATCACAAGATTCTGCTGATGTCACATAGCGCCGAGCTGATGCGCCGCATGGGGCACATCGTGGGCCGCGCCGACCAGGTCAGCCCGGCCGACCTGACGGCCGAGTACGAGCGGCTCATGCTCCAGGCCCTCAAGCTCACGGCTACGGTCCGCAAGCACGTCAACGCCCTTCAGCACATGATGGGGCACCTGCGCCGTCACCTCTCAGCCGACGAGAAACAGGAATTGCTCGACGTGATCGGTCGGTATCATGCGGGCCTCGTGCCGTTGGTGGTGCCCATCACGCTGCTTCAGCACCACGTTCGCAAGCACAAGGTCGAGTACCTGAGCCGACAGGTCTATCTGAATCCCCATCCCCTGGAACTGAAGCTGCGCAACCACGCCTGACGCCCGCGCGTCTGGCGGACTCAGACCGTGCGCCACACCAGGAACGCCTACGGCCGTTGTCACTCAACCGATGGGACCGAGGATGGGGGAGAAGTCGGCGGCGCTTTGTCCAACAGTCGCACAAGCAGATTGCGTCCGGCGGCGCGCAGGAGTCCGGCGGCGGCTTCGGCCTTCGTAGCGGCGGCCCCCAGGTCGCCAGTGGCCTCCGTCGCCAGAACCTGTCCGTTGCGACCGTCCAGGAGCCGCATCTCGACACTGCCGCGGCAGACCACCAACTCCGGCAAGGCTGATTCCATGACTTCAGCCCGCGCGTCGCCGATCAGGAAGTAGTCCACCGGGTCGCCGTCGAGAACATCGTTCAGCGTCTTGCGCCCCGCGGCCAGAGCATTGGCCGCCGGATCGCTCAGCACACGGACTTTCTGCCCGGCGGCCGTCAGCATCCGCTCCATTTCATTCTTCAGGGCCGCCGACTCCACTTCGACACCTCCGGACTGTTCTACGGCCGCGACACACCATTGCCGGACCGTTGCGCCCAATCGCCGCCGAATCGCCTCCACCACCCCGAAAGTCGGATGCGTCGCCGACCGTAAATCCTCCAGCTTGGCCGGCAGTTGCGCGATAAGCTTATCGCACGCCTCGGCGAGCATGCTGCCCTGGGGCGTGTCGGCAGCGAACTCAACGACCAGGCCGCGCACTTCGCCGCTCTCAACATCAAGCAGCTCGTTGACGATCATAACCTTGCCGTCCATCCGGAATCCACGTCCTGAAAGCACAAACCGCGCCCCCAGACGCTTGCCCACCGCTCGGCGGTCCAGCGGCCGCCCCTCTTGCCGGACACTCCGGATGGCCTCGAGCACGTGCGGCCGCTGCACCACGACCCACTCGTCCATCGTTCCCAGACGGGTGGCCACGTAGGTCGGCCAGATCTCCGCCATGCGACCGGCCGCCTGGACGTCGTCGATCCAGTCCGCCTCGTAGTCCAGGACGGCCAGCGTCCTCAGCACCGGCGACGCCAAGCCCGGCTCAGCCGCAGCGGCGTCAGCGTCGCCCGGAACGGCCGGGCCGGCCTGCGATGCCGACCCGGCGGACGGCTCCGCCTGCTGAGCATAGCCCGCTGCGGCGGCAATAATCCATAGTCCTACCGATACGATGGCGATATGTCTGGCGTTCATGACGCCCCCTCTTCCCCGTTGTCACATGGCCTGACGACCAAGGGCCATGCGCTCGGCCTGCACGAAAATCTCATACCGGGCCGCGCCCACTTGGAGATTGCCGACCGAGACCACTTCGGTCGCCGGCACATCGGCCGTCACATGGATGTCGGACGATGCGCCGCGCACCAGTTGGGCCTGAAGGGTCACTGGTACCGCGCTCTCCCCGCCGGCGGCAACGCTCACGCGAATGCTTGCCGGCCACACGGTCTGGTCATTGGTCACCATTTCGATGGTTTCGCCCTGCGGCACGACGGCGTCGGCCGTCCACGGCGTTTGCTCCTGGGCATCGGTACGGACCACCGTGATACGCACCACCACGGGCCGCTGGGTCTCGCCGGAGACGGGTTTGTAGATGCCGGCATTGTCTCGCCAGATGATGGCGACGTTCTCGCCGAGCTTCTCGCGAAGTGCGGCATAGTGGGCCACGCGATCGGCACTGAGCGGAATCACGGACGCGCGACTGTCGGGTCCCCTGGGGCCCAGCAGTCGCGGCCCTGCCCAGACCGACAAACCCACGACCACCAGCAGCGCTGCCGCAATGCCCCACGGAAGGCGCGGAAACCGGACCGTGTGCCGCCGGCCTCGAAGAAGGGCCGCCTCGTGAATACGACCGATGATCTCGTCCATGTGCTCCAGACGGCGGTTGTCATGTGACACGCGGAGCGCCGCCTCGTCCTCGCCGGGCGGCGCGGCCCCCCCGACCCGGTGCTGAAGGTACGCCTCGCGCACCAGAGCATCCACCTCCTGGAGTCGCTCATACTGGGCTCGCAGATCGTCGTCCCGGAGCATCCGATTCTGCAGCGCTATGGACTCCTCGTCGGACAGCTCGCCGCTGACCAGGCGGTTCAATTCCAGCAGTTCATCATTGTCATCCATGTCACGGCCCTTATGTTGCGGCACAGTGGCTCTCTCAGGCATCCAGATCACGGTATTTGCGGGCCAGGGCGTTGCGTGTGCGGGCCACGCGCGAGGCGATGGTACCCTCGCTGACGCCCTCGATCTCAGCGGCCTGACGATAACTGTAACCAAGAACCACGGTCTGTTCGAAAGCCCGTCGCAACGGCGGGCGGATCTCGTCTAGTGCCTCGCGGAGGACGCGGCACAAGTGCTTGCGGTGAACCACTTCCGGCGGGTGAGGGTCGGCGGCCGACGTCTCGTGAGCCTCGGACAACTCGGCGTGACTGCGCACGTTCTCGCGGCGAAGGACGTCGCGGCTCAAATTGACGGCGATCCGGTGGAGCCATGCCCCGATCGATCCTTGGCCGTCGAACTGGTGGTGACGCTCGAAGGCTCGGACGAACGTTTCCTGGGCCACTTCCTCGGCAAGGCTGCGGCGGCGAGTCTGACCCAAGGCCGCCCGGAACACGCTGTCGTAGTGTTCCTGGACGATCTCCGTCCACGACGCGGGGTCGCTGAGGTCGTACCGCACGAAGTCGTTCTCGCGGGGTTCGCTCATCAGTGCATGGTCCGGATTCATCTTCAACGGACGGTCCTCGCCTCCGGGACGGCGCAGCGCCTGATGCCCGGCAGAGGCCGCAGGCAACCTGCGCAGCTCCAACTCAGCGGCTCCCTGACCCTAACGACGAAGGACGCCCCCGACTTCCCCGAATTGTGGCGATTCCCAGGCAGAAGCTGCCCCACCCCGTCAGCCTATGCCGGGGGTCTCCCGGACGCGTCGGACGAGGTTAAACTGAATGCTGCTCCGCGAATCGGTGGGAATATCGGGCATTTCCTCCCCGCCTTCCACCTTCAGCTTCGTACCTCGATAGATCCCCAAAGGCGACAGGATGGTACGCCCCTGGGCATCCACCCCACGCTCCTTGACATGGCGGATCAGCACCGGCAACTCCAGAGGCCGCATGCTGAACACTGGCGTTTCGGGATACACCTTCGTGTCGCGACAGAGCTGCACAAAACGGATGTTGCGATTGTGAAATTCCAGGCTCCACATGCTGTTGCAATTCAAAACGGTAGCCCGTTCGCGCTCTTCCTTGGTCATGCTGCTGGTAATCGGCGGCTTGTCCACGACGACCACTCGTTCCAGGTGAGGATTTTCCCGGAAATGCTTCTCCAGGACGGCCGTGGCCTGACGGGCGAACTCGTGGAAGTCTTGGGCCCGGTTCCGGGCCATGAATACCATCGACTGGTGGTAGGCGATAGCCGAACTGGTGACCAGAAGCAGCAGCAGAGCGACGGCCGCAGCGAGAGGTCGCCCCCAGGCCAGCCAACACAGGATGGCCAGCAGAGGCGTCAGGATAACGGCGATGAGACCGGCTCCGTGCCCCGGTTTGAATATCACGTCCTTGCCATGCTCCTGCATCCAGTCGTTGATCGCCTGACTCAATTGGCCGCCGATCTGGGCCGCGTAATTAGTGCCCAGATTGGCCGAAAAGATGATCTTGATGTTTTTCGGCAACGTGACGACGGCGATCACCGTCACGATGAACGCGACAACGAAGAGCGTGACACAGGCCGCGGCGCCGGTGCGATGCTCGGTCGCACCGCGTTTGCGGGCGCGTCGCATTTCCCGGGCCGACTGCGTACGGCCAAACGAGAGCAACGATTCCCGCGAGATCAGCCCGTCGGCCAGATACGCCGACCCCAGGCCGACGCAGATCATGACGACTACGTCCAGATAGCGGCCGTACATCGACTCGATCGTGGCCGACTCGGACAGCCCCAGCCGCAGAACAATCCCGCCGAATGTGAACAGGCAAGCCAGCATGATGTACAGCACGCCCGGATCGACCGTTCGGCGGAGATCCTGGCCGTCAGCCGGCTGGAACCAGCGGCGAATGAGGGCAAAACGTACGGCCAGCACCACCGGCAGGACCATGCCCGCCAACAGGATGTAGTTCATCGCCCACAGGACGACCATGCTGAAGTTCTTCTTGGCCGTAGTATCGGTCAGCAGGCGACGAACCAGGTTGGTGTACTCTCGTCGCGTGGGATCGTATGTGTAAAGGTGTTTCTTGCTTCGGGCAGTCGTTGAACCAGCCGCCGGGGCCGACGCGGCCGGGGTGGTATCTGCCGCTGTCGCGGATTCCGAGGCTTGCGTCTGATCAGACGGTTGCCCGATCAAGGTCCCAGCCGCGACTTCAATGCCCACGTTGGGAGCCGGTTCCTCGCGCGGACGGTTCAGCACGGCAATGGGCCCAAGGAGAACCGCGATGCCCGCCAGCAGGCAGGCCAGATGGCCTGCGGCGACACGGTTGCGATAATGGACCAGATGAACAATACCAACAACCACGGCGGCCGCCACGAAGGCGAAGCCCGTCACGCGGGCGACCTGCGACGCGGCGGTGGCCAGCCCTAGGGCAAGCCACCAGAACCAGCGGCCGGCATCGGCAACACGCTGGGCCGCCCACACGGTGACAACGAACAGGAAGAAAAAGAGCGGCTCGCCGAGGAAGGTGTACCCGTAGATGAAGATCGGCCCATAAAGCGCCATCGCAATCGCCCCGAGCAGCGCGGCCGTGTGGCCGAACCAGCGGCGAAACGCCGCATAGCCGACGATCACAATGCCACACGCCAGGAAGCTGTTGACCGTATAGGTCAACTGGACGAACAGGTCGGTGTCGTCGCCCGCCAGGAGCCACATCAGGGACATGAGAATCGGCGCCCCAGGAGCCCCGGCCGGACGGTTCGGATGACGCCAGGACAAGCCGTCCCCTTGGGCCAGATGATAAGCCCTCAGGGCGTACGTGCTCTCATCGGGTTCGTACCACGGGCTGCTGAACGGCCACGCCGCCACGAAACGCAGCACAAACAGCAACAAAGCCGCGGAGAGAACGATCCCCCACTGACGACGCCGACTGGATGACTGCGGCTCCGAAGATGGATCCGCTTCAGGCTGACTCACCGCATGTCTCCCTGAGAACGCCGAAGAAACGACATCCCCAATGTTAATAAGCCCGGTATTATGCCATTTTCCGACATCCGATGCAAGGGGTAGCTGTGCAATCGCCCCCTAGGAGAACTACCAGTGGCCTTCGGAGAAAAAAACGGGCGATTCCCCTGTCTCATGGGAAACGCCCGGCTAAAGGTATGGCGGAGAGGCAGGGATTCGAACCCTGGGTACCCATAAAGGGCACACCGGTTTTCGAAACCGGCCCATTCGACCGCTCTGGCACCTCTCCGCAAATGGCACCCGTCGGACGGAATGCCGGCCAACGCGTCACACAACCGGCCGCCCCCGACAGCAGCAAAACCTCACTCTATCAACCAGTGCCCCTCTCGTCAAGGATCGCAAATGGAAAAGGTGGGTGCGACAAGGAACATCGTATCCCCCTGGCGAGGACCGTGGATGTGCCCGACGGCGGCTGTTGCGGATCATTTTTCGCCCAGGCTGCGGCGGTGCTGGAAAAACTCCTGGAGGATCGCGCGGCACTGGTGAGGACGGACGCCCTCGACGACCTCCACGCGGTGGTTGAGCCGCTCGTCGTTGAGCAACTGGTAAAGGCTGACGACGGCCCCGGCCTTGGGATCGCGGACGCCGAAGACCACGCGCGGGATGCGGGCCAGGAGAATGGCCCCGGCGCACATGGGACAGGGTTCCAGAGTGACGTAGAGGGTGCAATCGGTCAGACGCCAGTCGCCCACATCGTCGGCGGCCTGGGTAATGGCGATCATTTCGGCGTGAGCGGTGGGATCGCCAAGGGTCTCGCGCTGGTTGTGGGCCCGGGCGATGACGCGTCCCTGGCGGACGATGCAGCAGCCGATGGGGACCTCGTCGGCCTCGCGGGCCTTGGCGGCCTCGCGAAGGGCGATGTCCATCATGGCTTCGTCGGTGGCTTCGATCACGGGCGTCGGACGACCTTAGAAAAGAAGATGGTACGCCCAGCAGGACTCGAACCTGCAACCTTCGGTTCCGTAGACCGACGCTCTATCCAATTGAGCTATGGGCGCACCGTATCGGTTTTTCGCTTTTCCGGAGTCGGACAGGGCAGAACCGAAGCCCCGCGACCACGCAAGACAGTAACTTTACCCCCGCACCCCATGCTTGTCAAGGGCGATGCCGTCCACGAGAGGCATTTGAGTTCCAGAACCGGCCTTCATGGTGAAGGAGGCGACGTTTGATCTCAAGACCGCCGGCGGCGCTGAAGCCGCAGAGAGATCCATCGGCGGCAACGACGCGGTGGCACGGGACGACGAGCGGCACGGGGTTGGCGGCCATGGCCTGCCCTACGGCCCTGGCGGCGCGGGGGCGGCCGACCTGGGCGGCCAATTGGCCGTAGGTGACGACCTCACCCGGCGGGATGCGGCGGCAGGCTTCCAGGACTTGCCGCTGAAACGGCGTGCGGTCGTCGAGATCGATATCGACGTTGAACCGGGCAGCGCGGCCGGCGAAGTAGTCGGCCAGTGCGGCGGCCAGGGACGGCATGAGGCGACGGTCGAGCGTCGCCTCGGGCCATCGGGACGCCAGGGTAGCCATCAGGCGTTGCCGGTCGGCGTCGGGCAGCAGCGTGGCGGCAAGGCGGTCGCGTCGGGCGACGAAGGCCATCGGCCCCCAGGGCGTCGGGACGAGGCGATAGGCCAACGGCCCGGGACCGGGACGGGAATGAACCTGCCGGCGACGGGCAAGCATAGCCGTGTCTCCTGGCGACGGGCCGAGGCGGTGGGCCCGGACGCGCTAGCGTTTCATGCGTTGAAGCTCAGCACTCTGGCGTCGGGCGACGTAGCGCGTCAGGCGGTCCCTGGCGGCCCTGCCCTGCGGTGACTCGTCGAGGTCCTCGAAATGGATGCCGAGCCGCGCCTGGTGGGCGACGGACCGGTCCACGCGTTCGACGTGGGCGCGGAGCACGAGCGGCGGGCGCCCGTCGGCCAGGTCGATGTGAACCAGCACGGCGCGTCCCTCCTTGAACCGCCCGCGGAGGGCCCCTTCGACAACAACCCGAAGGCCGCCGCCGCTCAGGTCGAGGATCTCGGCCGCGGGCGGCTCAACGTCGTCAATCCGGCCCTGGTCGTCGCCAGGCCAAAGGTGGGCCACCAACTGCTCCCGGGCGTCCACGGGCACGCGGACGAACTGCCGCCGCTGGAGCGGATGGAGGGTCTTGGGCGACAACAGGGCCAGGATCGCCATGTTCAGTCGTTCGGTTAGGGCCACCTGGGTCCGCCGGGCCACGGTGGATCGGAAATAGTACGGCTGGTCGCGCAGGCGGAAACGAATTTCGACGTTCTCGCCGGGCCGCACGGGCACCGGGTGGCCCATGCGGCTGGGCACCTCGACGGCCAGGGCCATGCCGGGAACCTCGATGAACCGTGAGCGGCAGGCGTCGTGCCCGGTCGGCAGAAGGCGGATGAAGTCCACCGACAGGTTGCGGGCGACGGCATCGGCGATGATCGCCGCCATGGCTTTCCCGACAATGGCGCCGGCTTGGGGCATAAACAGGGATCCTCTCGTGCAGCACGCGCGATGCGGGGTCACCCGTCGCGCAGGTAGATCGGATTCGTGAACACCCAGGGCCGCCGCCCCAGGCATCCTTCGATACGATACACACCCGGACGCTCGGCGCAAAGCTCCAGCCGGCGGCAGGCGCGTTGCCGCTCGATGGGCTCGCCATTGCAGATCACCGTCAGGTCGGCCTCGCGCGGCGACTCGACCACCAGGCGCAGGCCCGGTTGCCACGGGGCCTCCTGCCCGAGGCCGAGCGAGGCGGCGCCTTCGGTGCGGAACCTGAAGCCGGCGGCAGAGGCCCAGGCGTCCATGGCGATGAAACTGCAACCGTCGAGCAGGGCATCAGTCAGTGCGGCCATGGCAGCCGCGGCATCGTCCGGCAGCGGCGGGCAGACCACGTGCGTGCGAATCGTCTGGAACAGGTCGCGGTGCGGATACATCTCGCGGATGACCATCTTGCGCGTGGCGTGGTTGTCGAGCGATCCGAAGGCGGCCACGCGTCGCGTCAGGCAGAGGCGGTCCCAGAGGGCGAGCGTCTCGGGCCGCGGACCGGCGACCAGCAGGCGGTGCCACGTGAACACCAGCGGCAGGCGCCAGGGCACGGCCCTGTGGCAGACGTCGTGCATGTAGGACCAGATTTCCATGCCTCGGAAGGATTGGGTGTCCCAGTGGGCCCAGTCCACGGGTTTTCGCGGCAACAGGGCGATGTGGGCGGCATGGGGATGCGCGATCACGTTGGCGGCGCCCTGGGCGGCGGCGGCTTCGAGGGCGTCGGCCGACGGCATGCCGACGAGGGCGTCGAGGTCCTTCAGACCGAAGGCCAGAAAGTGGGGGTTGCCGCGGCCGCCGACTTCGGGGGCCGAGAGCACCAGGAGCCGCCCGTGACGCCCGGTGAGCCCGCAGCGGGCCGTGCCGTCGCTATTGTGGTCGCAAACAATAATGTAGTCGAGCCCGGCGCTCTGGGCCTCGGCGATGATCTCTTCCACCGGCTGTCGCCCGTCGCTGAAGGCACTGTGCAGGTGGATCGCTCCGACGTACTCGTATTCGGTCATTCGTGTCCTTCCACGGCGGCCATGGCATTGCGGGCCTGGCGGATGGTAACGTCGCCGTGCAGAATGTGCAACACGGCTCCCGGCAGCACGGCGACGAACATGGCCACGCGGAACACCAGGATCATGGCGACCGCCACCGACAGGGCCTCCTGCGGATCGGCCAGGCCGAGCACGGCGGCGGTGAAGAACTCCTGGCTCAACGTTTCCATGGGCCCGAGTCCGCCGACGCTCGGGACGAACGAGGCCAGGATCCAGACGACGGGCATGAAGATGAAGAAGTAAACCGGCGACGGGTCGAGTCCGAGGGCCAGCGCCGAGCAATAGACGCTTGCGATGGTGACGGCGTGGGCGCACCACGATTGGAGGATAGCGACCAAGACCGCGCGGCGATGGCGACGATAAACGAAAACGGCCTGGTCCACGCGGCGAACGAGCGGCTGAGACGGCAGGCACCCGATGAGCCGCTCGATCCGCGTCCACCGTCGCACCCGGCGGCTGTAAACAACCATCGCGCCGGCAACGGCGAACCCGAGAAACACGAGGATGACCTCGCGGATCGACAGCCCGAGACCACCGGGAAGCATCCAGCGTGGGGCGGCGATGGTCGGGCGACTCCATTGCATCGCCAGCACACAAACACACATCAGTGCCATGCCGAGCATGCCGAGAACGCGATCGAGGAAGACCGTGGCGACGGCCTCGGCCTTGCGGTCGGTGTACTTGGCGGCGTAGTAGGCCTTGATGATGTCGCCGCCGGTGACGCCGGGCATGAACGTGTTGAAGAAGAACCCGATGTAGGTCAGCCGCCACGCCTCGCGCAGGGTCAGGCGGATGTCCTGGATGCGAAGCAGCATCCGCCATCGCCACGCGCCGAACAGCGGCGAAAGCATGTAGGCGGCCACGGCGGCCACAAGGAAATGCCATTGGCCGTGCCGGAACGCACCAGCAAAAATGTCCAGGAAGCCGCGCGTGACGACGTTGCCGGCGTCGTCCACCTGGGCGAACCACGGAATCTTGTGGGCGACGTAAACAATGCAGGCGGCGCTGACAAGCACCCGGACGGCGAACCAGAGAGATTTGCGAGCGGTCGCGTTCATGCGCTATCGGTCGAGCGCTGCGTTCGACGCAGGTCGAGCATTTCGAGAAACGCCTCCAGCCGAGTGCGGCTCCGTCCGTCGAGCGGGCCGGGCCGGTCGTACTCCAGCGTCAGCACCGGCACGCCAACGGCCTGGCGGATCAGACGGTCCTGAATGTGACGGAAACAGAAGCTCTGCACATAGTGAATCAGCCCGTCGATGCGCCGCCGCGACACCTCCTGCCGTATATCGGCTATCCGCGGCGCCACACCGTACGGATAGGTGTACCGGAGATACTGCTCGCAGAGCGAGTGACTCTCGGGAAGCATGGCGAA
This sequence comes from uncultured Anaerolineaceae bacterium, assembly GCA_964500225.1. GTDB lineage: Bacteria > Planctomycetota > Phycisphaerae > FEN-1346 > JAACEH01 > JAAYDY01. Next base: position 13,398 of record CAZCOA010000031.1, read on the forward strand.
CTGCCGCTGGAACTCGTTGAAGACGACCGGCGCACCGGCGGCTTCGAGCAGCTCATAGAGCCCCTGGCAGATGGGCGGAATGCCGATAAATCCCAGGCGGAGGCGGCTGTCGCGCGGGGGACGCCTCGCGGCCTCGGCCGCGAAGTCCCGGGCTCGGCGGCCGTAGGCCGACGGATCGCCGCCGAAGTCGCTCGCGCCGATCAGCCAGAGATGGTTTTCCTGGCCCGAGACCTGCCCGGTCTGCCACGTCAGGTCGTCGATACGGCGGAGCACGGCGCGAACCTCGTCGAGTTCCCGTTTGACCTCCTCGGCCCGGCGTCGCGAGGCGCCCCAGGCCGCACAGAACCGTTGCAACTCGGCGTCGAGGTCCGACGGCGACGGCGGATACGGGTACTCGAAATCGTAGATGCGCATCCCCTCGTCGGCCCAGATTTCCATCAGGGCGTGCGTGTTGCTGCAATCGCCCTGGGCGACGCCGACGACCTCGCGGATGCCAAGCCGACGCGCGGCCCCGTAGAGGCCCTTGATCCACGCACAGCAGTTGACGGGGAAGCCCGCGCTTTCGGCGACGTGGATGTCGTCGCTCGAGGGACCCTCGATGAAGACATTGTTCAGATCGAGCGGCCGCCGCCCGGCGGCATAAAGCACTTCGATCGGTACCGTGGCCGTGATTCCAACTCGATCCGTCATGCTAGCGTTATCCATCATGGGTCCCTCGCGATGCGAATCGCGGGATCTGTGCCAGGATGCACTATAGCAGCGGCTGCCGGGAACGACAAGATTCCGCCGTTGTGCTCTTGATGCCCGGTGGTCAAAGGTCCATAATGAGGTCGCGTGTTGCGTGCACGTTCAACGACGGGAGGCCCCCACGATGCGAATCGGCATCTGCGGCCTGGACCGGGCGGCCATCGCCCGCGACGCCGGCTACGAATTCGTGGAACCAGCCGCGGCCTACCATCTGAGGCCGGATGTCGGCGACGGCGAGTGGGCGACCTTGCGGGAGAAGCTCCTGGCGTGCCCGCTGCCGACGCTCGTATGCAACCTTCTGTTGGGCGGCGACCTGAAGCTCGTCGGGCCTGAGCAGGACATGGGCCGACTCCTGGAGTACTGTGGGCGGCTGTTCGAGCGACTCGAAGCAATTGGCTGCGCGATCCAGGTGTTCGGCAGCGGCAAGGCACGCACGCCGCCGCCGGGCTATCCGGCGGACCGCGCCTGGGACGAGTTGATTGCGTTTGCACGGCGCATCGCGCCGATGGCCGCGGCCCACGGCGTGGTACTGGCGATGGAACATCTGCGTCGGGCCGAGTGCGGCCTGTTGACCACCGTTGCCGAGACGACCCGGTTCGTCCGCGAGGTGAACCATCCGGCGGTGCGGCTCCTGATCGACACGTATCACCTGGCCCAGGAGGGCGAACCCCTGGAGGTCATCGACCAAGCGGCCGGGCTGATCGTTCACGTTCACGTGGCCGACGGTGCAACGCGGCACGAGCCGTCGCGGGCCGGGAGCGACCTGAGGCCGGTATTCCGCCGGCTCAAGGCCATCGGATACGACGCCGGCATCAGCGTGGAATGCGCCTGGCAGGACATCGGCCGCGAACTGAAGCCCACGCGCGACCTGCTGGCCGCCCAGTGGGCCGAGGCGTAGCGCGTGAATCTCGATGACACGCCGAGCCGATTCGTTATAATATCACGGTCGTACGATGTGCCGCCGTGCGGCGCGTCGCTGTATGGTTCCCTCGGATTCAAGGAGACGAGCCTTCGCCAAGCAACGCAAGATTCTCGTGACCAGTGCCCTGCCCTACGCCAACGGGCACATTCACATCGGGCACTTGGTCGAATACATCCAGACGGACATCTGGGTGAGGTTCCAGAAGCTGCGCGGCCACGCGTGCACGTACGTTTGCGCCGATGACACGCACGGAACGCCGATCATGATCCGCGCCCGGCGTGAGGGTATTGCGCCCGAGGAACTGATCGCCCGGATGCACGCCGAGCACGTGCGCGACTTCGCTGCGTTCGAGATCGCGTTCGACAACTACTACACGACGCACTCGCCGGAAAACCGCGAGCTGGCCGAGGGCATCTACAAGGCCTTGGAGGCCGGCGGCCACATCGCCGTCCGCGAGGTGGAGCAGGCTTACTGCGAGCGCGACCGGATGTGGTTGCCCGACCGGTTCCTGAAGGGGACGTGTCCGAAGTGTCGCGCGGCCGACCAATACGGCGACAGTTGCGATGTCTGCGGCGCGACGTACCGTCCGACGGACCTGATCGACGCACGGTGTTCCGTGTGCGGCACGGCGCCGGTGCGAAAGCTTTCGGACCACTACTTCTTCAAACTGGGCGACTTTGCCCGCGAACTTCAGGACTGGGTCGGCGGCGGGCACGTGCATCCGTCCATCGCCAACAAGCTCCAGGAATGGTTCTCCGAGGGATTGCGCGACTGGGATATCAGCCGCGACGGGCCGTACTTCGGATTTCTTATTCCCGGCGCCCAGGACAAATACTTCTACGTCTGGCTCGACGCGCCGATCGGCTACATGGCGAGCTTCCGCAACCTCTGCGCTCGGACGGGACAGGATTTCGACGCCTACTGGCAGGCCGGTCGCGCCGACGAAACCGAACTGTACCATTTCCTCGGCAAGGACATCACGTACTTCCACGCCCTGTTCTGGCCGGCGATGCTGATGGGCTCGGGGTACCGCACGCCGACGCAACTGGCCATTCACGGTTTTCTGACCGTGGACGGGCAGAAGATGAGCAAGTCGCGCGGTACGTTCATCCAGGCGCGGACGTTCGCCAAGCACCTGCCGCCGCAGGCGCTGCGATATTACTACGCATCGAAGCTCGGCCCTGATCCGGAAGACCTGGACCTGAGCCTGGAGGATTTCGTCAACCGGATCAACTCCGAACTGGTCGGCAAGCTGGCGAACCTCGTGAGCCGCGCGGCCCGGATGGTGCTCTCGAAGCTCGACGGTCGCACGTGCGAGCCGGACCCGGCCGCCGCGGGGGTGATCGACGCGATTCGCGCCGCCGCGGACGAGATCGCCGGGCATTACGAGTCGCGGAACTTCGCCCTGGCCGTGCGCCGCATCTGCGCGCTGGCCGACGAGGCCAACCGTTACCTGGAGCAGACGCAGCCGTGGCAAACGGTCAAGACGGACGCCGAGTTGGCTCGGCAGCAACTGTCGGCCGCGCTGGAGGCGTCGCGTCTGTTGGCAGTGTACCTGAAGCCGGTCATCCCCGGTTTCGTGGAGCGCACGGAGGCCTGCCTGGCCGTCGAGCCGCTGACGTGGGCAAGCCTGACCGAGACGCCGCCGCCGCGGACGCTGGGCGAGTTCCAGCGGCTGGCCGACCGCCTCGACGCCAAGGCCGTCCAGGCCCTGATCGACGAGACCCGCCAGGACCAGGCCGCAGATAAATAGCTGAACGGCCGGGGCCGACGGCGAGCCGGCTCGCGTGCTGCTACGGACGTTGGACGGTTGACCGTAACGAACTGATCCCAACGGCGGAGCGGCCGGCCTCGACGGTGCGGAGCTCGACGTTGCATGGATAGTTCAGAGCCGGCCCGCGAAGCAGAAAACGGTTAAGCGAGAATGTACCCCCTCCCAACCAACCATTTGAGGAGATCCGGGGGATCGACGCCGAATGCCCTGTAGCGCTTCGAAGCGATCCGAAACGGCCCCCGGACACCGGTGGAAAAGCCAAGTGGACCGAGTCGATCCGGCTTGACCGGCCCTCGCAGATTCGGATAATACGCCTCAGACGTAAATGAACCAAGGCGGCAATCCGCCCCGACCGGTCTATTTCAGGAGGAGCACGCAGTGAGTCGCAGGACGATTTCGCTGGACGGAACCTGGGACGTTATCTTCGACGAGAACGAGACGCTGAAGGCCGACTGCTTCAAGAAGGTCCGCAAGACCCATGCGGTCGAGGTGCCGGGCGTCTGGGAGCAGGCGCGGCCGTTCTACGACGGTCAGGGGTTCTATCGCCGCCGGTTCACGCTGCCGGCGAACCTGGGCGGCAAGCTGCTCCGTCTGAAGTTCGGCGCAGTCAACTACTACGCCGAAGCGTTCCTCAACGGTAAGCGCATCGGCGAACACGAGGGCGGCTACACGCCGTTCGTGTTCGACATTACCAAGGTGGCCAAGCTGGGCGAAGAGAACGAGCTGGTGGTGCGCGTGATCGATCCGCCGCGACGTCGCGAAATTCAGGGTTTCCGCAGCGGCGCGCCGCTCAGCCAGTCGGACATCCCGACCTGGAAGGCCGGCTGGTATTTCAACTTTGGCGGCATCTGGCAGCCGGTCGAGATCATCGTCACCGAGCCGCTTCACGTGGACGACGTCTTCGTCCAGCCGCAGGCCGACCTCGAAACGGTGAAGTTCGACGTGACGCTGGTCAACGGTTGCAAGGCCGGCCGCTACACGGTCGTCATCGACATGGCGCCGAAGTCGGGCGACGAGAAGACCGGCGTGCGAATCGAAAAAACCGTGACGCTCGCCAAGGGGATCAACACGATCCGGTGCGAAGCCAAGGTGGCCAGGCCGCATCTGTGGTCGCCCGAGGATCCGTTCCTGTACACGACGACGGTCAGCGTCAGCGACGCGACGAGCCGGTACGACGCGCTCAGCGTAACGTGCGGCATCCGGTTCTTCACGGCCGAGGACGGCGTGTTCAAGCTCAACGGGCAGCGCATCGCCGTGCGCGGCTTTCTGCAACAGGGCGTGTACCCGCGGACGCTGGTGCTCCCGGCGTCGAAGGCCGACGCCCGCAAGGAACTGATGCTGCTGAAGAACAATGGGATGAACTTCATCCGGGCGCACCTCAAGCCGCCGCCAATCCACCTGGACCTGGCCGACGAGCTGGGCATCCTGCTGATGGAAGAACCGCCCATCGGGTGGATCCGAAACACCCCGCACACCATCGCCCGGTGTACGCGCGAAGTGCGCGAGTTGGTGCGCCGCGACCGGAACCGACCGAGCGTCGTGATGTGGTGCCTGCTGAACGAGGCGACGCACTACCGCACGTTCACGCCGAGTCAACTCAGCGAATTCGAGCGTGCGGTGGCCAATGCCTGCCGCGACAACGACATGACGCGCCTGTGCGTGACGAACTCCGGCGGCAGCCTCGGCTCGGTGCACACCGAGAGCACGGTCATGTGCTTCCTGCCGTTCGAAAAGAAGCCGACGCGGCTGATGGACCTTCACGCCTACTGCGCCATCCCGCTGCCGGCAAGCAGCGTCCAGCATTATCGCGCCCACGGCGGCGGCGACACGTTCAAGCCCGACGGCGTGAATTTCGTCTCGTCGGTCGCCAAGCGCAAGAGCGGCCGCAACCCGAAGGACGTTCCCGCCCTGCTGATCAGCGAGTTCGGGGCGTTCGAGAACCCGCCCGACTACGAGAAGGTGCTCTCGACCTACACGCCCGCCGAACGGAAGCTCGGTCTGGAAGATTACGTTCAGCACAAGAATTACTACGAGTCGCTCAAGGAACAGTTCAAGAAGAGCCGCCTCGGCGAAATCTTCGGTTCGGTGGACGGGCTGATCCGTGCGAGCCAGGAACTTCACCGCGAGGACATCCGGGCGATCGTCTCGGCCATGCGCGCCAACCCGCGAAACTCCGGTTGGGTGTTTACGCAACTGGCCGACGCCTCGGGCGAACTCTTCGGCGCCACCGACATCTGGCGGAATCCGCGACGGTGGTTCAAGGACATGGCCATCGCGAGCCAGACGCCGCTCATCGTGCCGCACGTCAGCACGCGGGTGGTCGGCCCGAGGGACACCCTGGGCATCAACCTGCGCATCGTGAACGAGAATACCACGGGCGTCCACTACACGTGGAAACTTCGCGTGGTGGGTGCGGGTGGCCGCACGACATTCGCCAAGACCGGCGATGTTCGCGCCAAGGGATGGGTGCAGGAAGTCCTGGACGAGCCGATTCAGGCGCCGGCGAAGGGCGGACGCTATACGGTGGAAGCCGAGCTGCGGGCCGGATCGAAGTTGCTGTCGAGCAACAGCATCCGATTCACAGTCATCGAGCCGGCCGAGGCCCCGTGCGACCGCATCGGCATGTTCGACATGGACGATACACTGCGTCCGGTGCTTCAGGGCCTGGGCATCGCACAGGTGGACAAGGCGAACAACAACTACCGGTACAAGAACGTGCCGTGTATCTATCTGCCGCGACCGCACCAGCATCTGGGCCTCATCAACGAGTACAACCAGCAGTTGCGCCGCATCGTGACCCTGGGCGGCGCGGGACTGGTCATCGAAGCCCAGACGCCCATGCTCTACGACAAGCTGACGCCGACGCTGATCCGGCTGGACATACCGATGCGCAACATGCTTTACATGCGGCCCTCGTCCATCTGGGACGGCCTACCCACCAGCAACGGCATGATGGACTACGAGTTCGCCGACGTGTTCTCGGGCCGAGCCAATCCCAGCGCCAACGCCGAAGACGTGGCGGCTGCCGGCGGCACGAGCCTGTGCGGCACCCTCTGCGCCCACATGTGGACCGGCCCCGAGATCTATCAGCACGGGTCGTTCATCAACGTGATTCCGGTCGGCCGCGGACATCTGGTGTTCTGCCAGTTGACCTTGGCTCAGCAGGCCGCGACCAATCCGGTCGCCAAGCGGTTGTTGGCCAACCTGATCCGCTTCACCGCTTCGCTCGTAAAGAAAGGCGGCGAGGAGAAATTGCTCAGCCGCTGCATCGACAATCTCTAAAGGCTGTGCGCTCGACATCACGCGGGGGCGGGCTTTCGTCCCGCCCCCGCCGCTTTTAAGGAGTTGCTGGAGTTCTTCGAGGAATGCCTGGCGGGGCCTGCCGCGCCGTAGCCGGCGAACCGGAATCCCGATGCACCGCGTTAAGCCTTCTGCCGCGCGATTGCCGCCGTGTCGCGGGCAATGACGAGTTCCTCGTTCGTCGGCACCACCAGAACACGAATCGGGCTGTCGTCGGTCGTCAAGGCGACTTCCTTGCCGCGCGATCCGGCGTTCTTCGAGGCGTCGTAGCGGATGCCCATGCCGTCCAGGTCGCGCAGGATGCGGTCGCGGACGGCCTCGCTGTTCTCGCCGATGCCGCCCGTCAGGATCACCGCATCGGTGCGTCCCAGGACCGCCATGTACGAGCCGATGTACTTGCGGATCCGGTAAGCGAACACGTCGATGGCCAGGTCCGCCTGCTTGTTGCCCGCCGCGGCGGCCTCGACCAGGCTTCGCATGTCGTTCGACACGCCCGAAATGCCGATCAGGCCGCTCGCCTTGTTCAGCATCGCGTTGATCTCTTTCAGGCTCATGCCCTTGACGTCGGCCAGGTGGAAGATAATCGCCGGGTCCAGGTCGCCCGACCGCGTGCCCATGACCAGCCCCTCCAGCGGCGTCAGGCCCATGGACGTGTCCACGCACTTGCCGCCGCGAATGGCGGCCATCGAGCACCCGTTGCCCAAGTGGCAGGTGATGGCGTTGAACCGATCCATCGGAACGCCTAGAATCTGGGCCGCTCGCTCCGACACATAACGATGACTCGTCCCGTGGAACCCGTAGCGGCGGATGTGGTCCTTGGCATACAGGGCGTAAGGAATCGCATAGATGTAAGCCACCTGCGGCATCGTCTGGTGAAACGCCGTATCGAACACCGCCACGTGCGGCACCGAGGGCAGAAGCTTCTGCGCGGCTTCGATGCCCGTGAGATTCGGCGGATTGTGCAACGGCGCCAGCGGAATGCACGCCCGAATCGCTTCCAGCACGCTTTCGGTAATCAGCACGCTGCCGGTGAAGTGCTCGCCGCCGTGGACCACCCGATGCCCCACGGCCTGTATCTCGGAAGCCGAACGGATCGCGCCGCCATTGCCCAGCAGCGTGTCCACGATCAGCTTGAACGCCGCACTGTGGTCGGCAATCGGCGCGGCCACTTCCTTCTTGCCGCCGTTGACGCTGTGAACCAGGCGGCTCCCGGACTCGCCGATCCGCTCCACAAGCCCCTTGGCAATCACCGTCTCGGTTGCCATGCTGAACAACTGATACTTGATGCTGCTGCTGCCGGCGTTGATAACCAGAACCTTCATGAACGGCCTGCCTTCCTCGCCCGAATCGATTAGGGTCCCCTGTCCGCATCGACGTGCGGCCCCAAGACGGGCATTGTAGGGCTGCCGCCCCTGGGTAGCAATGGTCAATTCTACCAGTTGCCCGCCTCGCACCGGCCGCGACCAACCGCTTGGCTTTGCAGGCGGCCGGCGATAGAATGCCCCCAACGATTCGGAGAGTCGGATGAACGCACACAGCCTTGCGCTTCTGGAATTTCACAAGATACGGCAGCACATCGCTTCGCGATGCGCCCTGGAGGCCACCCGCGCCGCCCTGGAGCGAGAACTCGTGCCTGCCGACGACCGATGGACCTTCGAGCGGCGACGGGATGCCATCAGCGAACTGGTCGCCCTGATGGACCGCGACAAGGACTTCAACCTCCTGCCACTGAACGATCCGACCGAGTGCCTCCAGCGGGCGCGCATCGAGGACAGCTATTTGACCGGCTCCGAGCTGTTTCAGGTGCTCATGCTGCTGGATTGCTCCGAAACCGTGCGACGGTTCATGCGAACCCATCGCGACGACGCGCCGCTGACGGCTGAAATCGCCGAGCCGCTGGTCGAACTCCCCGACGTCCGCCGCCTGCTGGCCCAAGCCATCACCGAGGACGGTTCGGTCAACGATGACGCATCGCCCGAATTGCGCGATATCCGCCATCGCATACGCACCATCAACAACCGCATCGAGAGCCGCCTGCAAGCCCTGATCCGCCAACCTGCCGTCCGCGACGTACTGGCCAGCGACCACCCGAGTCGCCGCGGCGGCCGCATGGTGCTGCAACTGAAGGCCAATCAGTGGACCGTCGTGGGCGGCCTCGTCCACGACCGATCCCACACCGGCCAGACGTTCTACGTCGAACCCTCCGCCACCATCGAGATGGGCAACGAGTTGCAGAACCTTGCCGCCGAAGAGGAAACCGAGGTGCGGCGCATCCTCGCCGACCTCACCCGCTCGCTGCGTCCGTGGCTCGACGAACTGCGGAACTCCTTCAACATTTTGACGCGACTCGACCTGCTGCGTGCTGCGGCACTTTTCGCGCGGTCGCGGCACATGATCCCCGCCGACGTAGCCGCCGACGGCGATCCTCTGGAAATTATCGAGGCCCGACACCCGATCCTCGAACTGGCCTTGGCCGCCGAGGGCCGACAGGGCGACCTCGTGCCACTGACGCTGCGCATGCCGGCCGACGTCCGCGTACTGGCCGTCACCGGCAGCAACACCGGCGGCAAGACCGTAGCCCTGAAGACCGTCGGACTGCTGGCCCTGATGGCCCAAGCAGGATTGCACGTGCCCGCTCGCCGGGCCAGGCTGCCCGTCTTCGATCGCGTCCTCGTGGACATCGGCGACGAGCAGTCCATCGAGCAGTCGCTCTCGACCTTCTCCAGCCACATGTCGCAGATCATCAGCGTCCTGCGACAAGCGACCGACAAATCGCTCGTCCTCCTGGACGAACTGGGCAGCGGCACCGATCCGGCCGAAGGCGGCGCCCTGGCCTGTGCCATCCTCCAGGAGCTGGCCGAACGCCGGGCCACCACGCTCGTCACCACTCACCTGCGCGAGGTCAAGATCTTCTGCCACGATCACGATCGCATGCAGAATGCCGCCATGGAATTCGACACCGAGAGCCTGCGACCGACCTATCGGCTCATCCAGGGCGAACCCGGGGCAAGCCACGCCCTGACCATCGCCGAGCGTCTGGGTCTACCCCGGACCGTCCTCGACCGCGCCCGCGCGATGCTCTCCGACGAGCATCTGAACCTCGAACAACTCTTGACGCGCATCAGCGAGGACCGCCGCCGACTAAGCGAGGAACTGGCCACCGCTCAGCGCGAACGCCAGACAGCCCAGGCCGAGCGGGAAAAACTCCAGACCGAGCTGGCCGAGGCCCGCAGGGAACGCAAGGCCCTGCTCCGCGAAGCCTATCGCCAGGCATCGGGCATCGTGGACAACACGAAACGTGAAATGCAGGACGTGGTCCGTCGCGCGCGTCAACAGGCCGACGCGGCGCCCCGCGAAGTCGAGGAACTTCGCGAGAAACTCCGCCGCAAGAAGGCCGGACTGGCCCAAGGGGCCCAGGCCGCGCATGAACGCCAGCGCCCGAAGCTCGACGCCTCCCGACTCGTCAAGGGGTCCAAGGTGTATGTGGAAACCCTGCGGGCCGAGGGCGTGGTCGAGTCGGTCAACCGTCGGGGCAACCGCGTGACGGTGAACGTGCGCGGCTTGGCGGTCGAGGTCGGCGCCGGCGACCTGTCGCAACCCGACACCGCCGCCGACCGGAGCGAAAGTCCGCAAACCGCGGTCCAAGCCAAGGTGCGCGCGACCACGGAGCCCGCCATCGAACTGAACATCATCGGCCGTCGCGTGGCCGAGGCCCTGGCCGAAGTGGACCGCTTTCTGGACCAGGCGGCCGTGGCCGACTACGGTCGCGTCACGATCATCCACGGCCGCGGCACAGGCGCCCTCATGAAAGGCGTTCACGACCATCTGCGCGGCCATCCGCTAGTCGCTTCCTTCCGGAGCGGCAACGAAGCCGAGGGGGGCATCGCCGTCACGGTGGTCACCCTGAAGGAGTAGTGCGGTGACACACCCTGTCATGACTGCTGCGGACCGCGACGCCCTGATCGAGGCGTCCGACGACGTGCTCTTGCGGCACGTCGAGGCACAGAACTATCGCGCCGGCGGCCCTGGCGGCCAACATCGTAACAAGGTCGAAACCGGCGTGCGTCTTCGCCATGCCGCCTCGGGCGTCGTCGTCACTGCATCCGAGCGGCGCAGCCAACACGAGAACCGTCACCGGGCCCTCCAGCGCATGCGACAAGCCCTGGCTCTGCACGTGCGATGCCCGGCCGTCGAGGGACGCGACGGCCTGCCGGCCGACCTCGCCGCCCTGCTCGCGTCGCCCCAATGGCCCTCGCTGTCGCCGAAGTCGCAGGGCTTCTGGCGATTGGCCGCACGGGTGCTCGACCGCCTGGCGGCCGACGGCGCGAAACTGTCGGATACGGCGGCCGCCCTGACCGTCTCGACCGGGTCGCTAGTGCGGTTTCTCGGCCGCGACGACGCACTCTGGCAAGCTGCCTGCCGCCTCCGCCGAGAGGCCGGCCTTCCCCCCCTCCACAAGTAAGCCATACCCCGTCGGTCACATCAAGTGAGCCCGGAGGCCGCCGAGTCCTAACTTTACTTGACCCCGTTTCTGTGGTAGCGTCAAGACTCAGGTTTTCGCCGGCTGGATCGAGTCATGCGGTCGATGAGTCACACACCAGACACAGGCTACCGACGCTTGGCCGCCGCCTACGCGGCACGGCATCTCGCCGCCCTGTCCAAACATCTGAAATCCGTCGGCGACGGATCGCGCGGCGAGTGCATCCACCTGGCCCGTGTGGCCGCACGACGGCTACGTGTGGCAATCAAGGTGTTTTCGCCGTGTTTTCCGACCAAACCGGCCCGGCGCTGGCGACGCCAGTTGCGGCGGCTCTTGCGGACTCTCGGCGACGCCAGGGACCTTGACATTCAGATCGCCCAACTCGACGAGTTTCTCGCCTCGACCGACGACCGGCGCCTACAGCCCGGCATCGAGCGGCTCGGCCTGCGGCTGCGGCAGCAGCGCGATCGTCGGCAGGACGACCTCCTGGCCGCCGTCAAACGATTCCGGCGCAGCGGGGCGCCCGACGAGATGCGACAGTCGCTGACACGTCTCGGCCCCGGCCGGATTCGCAGCAGCGCCGACGTGCGCAGCCGCACGGTGTTCGCGGAAGGATCGCGACAGATTCTAGCGGCGCTGCAAACGCTCCTCGGCCACAGAGACTGCCTGTGGAACCCGCGCGACGTGGCCCGCCACCACGCCATGCGCATCGCCGCCAAAAGGCTCCGATATGCCATGGAGGCCTTCGCCGCAGCGTACCCCTCGAAACTGAAGCCGCAGATCGACGCCGCCCGACATCTGCAGACTGCCCTCGGCGACCTGCACGATTGCGACATGTGGATCGAACGGATCGACGCCTTCGTCCGCGAGGAAAGGAAGCGAACCGAGGAGTACTTCGGCCATACGCGACCCTTCGCAAGACTGCGACCGGGCCTGGAGCACCTGCTCGAACAGCATCGACGCAAACGCGACCACTTGTTCGCCGAGGCCGGCCGCACGTGGAGCCGGTTCGGCGACCAGGCGGTCTGGGAAAAACTCGTCCAGACGTTGGACCAACGCCTGCAACAGGCCGAACCGCCGTCGTCTCGGTCGGATGCACAAGACAACACGCCGCCGCAGACGCCCAATCATGGCAACGACGCCGGAGACAATAACAAAGACACTCACTGAGGCCCCCCATGCCCCCACAGGATGCCATACAGAAACCGCCGAACCTGGTCGGCGCCATCGATATCGGCAGCAACTCGATCCGCATGCTCATCGCCCAGGTGCTTGCCGACGGACAGATCGAAACGCTCGAAAGCCTCCAGCGGCCGGTGCGGCTCGGACAGGACACTTTCCGCCGCGAGCGTCTTTCCAGCGAAACCATGCGAGCGGCCGTGGCCATCCTGCGCGATTTCCGCCGGCTACTGGACTCCTACGGCGTGCGACAGATTCGCACCGTGGCCACCAGCGCCGTCCGCGAGGCCCGCAACAGCGACACCTTCCTGGATCGCATCCTCATGGCCACCGGCCTCGACGTGGCCGTCATCGACACGTCCGAGGAGAGCCGGCTGATGGTTGCCGCCGTGCGGCAGGCGGCCGGCAGGGCGATCAGCTCGCGCATGCGGCGGACCCTGGTGGCCGAAGTCGGTGGCGGCAGCACCTTGCTCACGCTCCTGCATCGCGGCGAGATCGAGTCGAGCCTCAGCCTGCGTCTCGGAGCCATCCGCCTCCAGGAATCCCTCGGCACCAGCTATGAAACCCCCGCCCGTTCCGCCGGAATGCTGCGCGAGAGAATCGCCAGCGACATTGCCTCGCTCCAAAACACGGTGCATCTAGAAGGCATCTCGACGCTCGTGGCCGTCGGCGACGATGCCCGTTTCATGGCCGAGCGCGTCGGATCCCCCCTCGGCGAGGGGTTGCACGCGATTCCCGCCGACGAGTTCAGCAAACAGACTGCCCGCTGTGCCTCACTGTCGGCGGACGACTTGGTCCGCCAGTACGGCCTGCCCTATTCCGAGGCCGAGACGCTGGTTCCGGCCCTGCTCATCTACGAGGCCCTGATCGGCGTCACGCGGGCCAGACGAGTCATCGTCGCCGACGTCTCGATGCGCGACGGCCTGCTGCTGGACGTCGTCCGCAGCGCCACCGGCCAGGAAGACTTGTCACTGACCGAAGGCGTCCTGCACTCCGCCGCCGCCGTTGCCGAGAAGTACCGCGTGGACACCCGCCACGCCCGACACGTCGCCGACATCGCCCTGCGGTTGTTCGACGACATGGCTGCCGACCACGGCCTCTCGCGGCGGCACCGCCTGCTCCTGGAAACCGCCGCCATGCTTCACGAGGCCGGCAGCTACGTCAGCAACCGGGCCCATCACAAGCACAGCTACTACCTCATCGCCAACAGCGAAATCTTCGGCCTCACTCGGAACGAGCTCGACATCGTCGCCCAGGTCGCCCGGTACCATCGCCAGGCCATGCCCAAGCCGACGCACCTGCCGTACATGGCTCTGCCGCGAGAGCAACGCATGGTCATCAGCAAGCTGGCCGCCCTGCTCCGTGTCGCCGACGCCCTCGACCAAGGCCATCAGCAGCGCGTCCGCGACTTCCGGTGCCGTCGCAGCGACGAGGAACTCACCCTTCAGGTCGCGGCCTCCGGCGACCTGATCCTTGAGGCCAAGAGCCTCGAGGCCAAAGGTGATCTGTTCGAGGACATCTACGGGCTCAGGGTTCGCCTGGAAGAGATGTAACACGCAGATATCGCCGACCGTCGGCATCCCGACTGCGGAACACACGAATCAGGAATCGTTATGGCCAAGAGCACAACGTTCGGACCCGAATCCTTCATCAACCGCGAACTGAGTTGGCTCGAGTTCGACCACCGCGTCCTCGAAGAAGGGATGAGCGAGGACGTTCCCCTCCTGGAGCGGCTGAAGTTCCTCGCCATCGTCAGCTCCAATCTCGACGAGTTTTTCATGATCCGCGTCGCCGGCCTGATGCGGCAACGCTCGGCCGGCATGCGGCGTCGCGGGCCCGCCGGCATGACCGCCGCCCAGCAACTATCGGCCATCAGCCAGCGGGTTCACCGCCTCGTCGCAGACCAGGCCCGCGGGATCCGATCCGCGCTGGCGCAACTGCGCGAGCACGGCATCGCCATCCTCGAGCCGGAGGAATGGTCGCCCGAGCAGCGTCGATTCCTTCAGACATACTTCGCCGAGGAAGTCCAGCCTGTCCTGACGCCTCTGGCCATGCAGGAACTGGACCCCAGACCCTTGCTGCCCGGTCTGGAGCTGAATGTCGCCCTGTCCCTGGTAGAGGGCCGTGGCCGCAAACCGGACGAGAGTCTCATCGTTATTTCCATCCCGCGGCAATTGCGACGCCTCGTTACGGTGCCGGCCGACGCCGGTCTCCAGTTTGCTCGGCTGGAAGATGTGATCGTCGCCTTCGCCGAGTCGATGTTCCCGGGCGCACGCATTCGCGCCGCCGTCGTCTTCCGCCTCACACGCGACGCCGACGTGGACATTCAGGACGACGACGCCGGCGACCTCCTGCACGCCGTCGAGGAGGCCCTTGTCGCACGCCGACGCCGCGCCGCCGTCCGGCTCGAAATCTCCGCACGGCCCGACGCGTGGCTCCTCACGTGGATTGTTCAGTGGCTCAAGCTCCGCACCGAGGACGTGTACGAGATCGACGGGTTCCTCGATGCTACCGCCCTTTGGGAAATCGTCAACCGCGAGGGATTCGATGCCCTGCGGTATCCCGACTGGCCGCCCCAGCCGCCGCGAGACCTCCTCGGCGAAGACGACCTCTTTGCCGCCCTGCGCGACCACGACGCCCTGCTCTTTCATCCCTACGAGAGTTTCGATCCGGTCGTCCGACTCGTCGAGCAGGCCGCCGACGACCCAGGCGTCATGGCCATCAAGATCACCCTCTACCGAACCAGCGGCGATTCGCCCATCGTCAAGGCCCTTCAGCGCGCCGCCGAGAACGGCAAACAGGTCGTCGCTCTGGTCGAGCTCAGGGCCCGCTTCGACGAGGCCCGCAACGTCCAGTGGGCACGCCGTCTTGAGGACGCCGGATGCCACGTCATCTACGGCATCGCCGGCTACAAAACCCACAGCAAGGCCCTGCTCATCGTCCGACGCGAAAGCGGCCGCATCCGCCGCTACGTCCATCTGGCCACCGGCAACTACAACGACCGCACTGCCCGACTCTACAGCGACATCGGCCTGATGACCGCCGACCGCGACATGGCCGCCGACGTCGCCGCCTTCTTCAACCTCCTCACCGGCTACAGCGAAACCGTCGGCTGGTCCAAACTCACTATCGCCCCCACCGGCCTGAGGCGGCGGTTCATCGAACTCATCGAACGCGAAATCCACTTGTCCTCGCCCGAGCGGCCAGGCCTTATCATGGCCAAGGTCAACTCCCTCCAGGACCACCAGATCATCGCGGCCCTTTACCGCGCCGCCGCCGCCGGCGTTCGCATCCGACTCAACGTGCGAGGCATCTGCTGCCTCCGACCCGGCGTCCAGGGGCTCTCCGAGACCATCGAGGTCACCTCGATCGTCGATCGGTTCCTCGAACACGCACGCATCTTCTACTTCAACAACGGCGGACGCGATGAAGTGTACCTCAGCAGCGCCGACTGGATGGAGCGCAACCTCGACCGACGCCTGGAACTGCTCTTTCCCGTCACCGACCCGCGATTGCAGCGACGCCTCATCGACTGGCTGCACATCTTCCTGGCCGATAATGTCAAAGCCCGACGCCTGACCGCCAACGGCACCTACCAGCGCATCGCCGTTGAGGACAACGAACCCCTTCGTGCCCAGGAAAAACTCTACGCCGATGCCGTCGCCGCCGCCGAGGCCGCCAGACAATCGTCCGTCCGCTTCCGGCCCATGCAGCGGCCCGACTGACCCCATCAACCCAGGTGCAGCAGCGCCGCCTTATGCCCCGTGTATCCGTTGTAGGCCTTGATCGCCTTCGGCGTCGGCACCGCTTCCCAGCCGATGCCACGGCATGAAAGGTACGCCTGCGACGCCTCGCTCAGCGTCAGACTCCCGTCGCGCCCCGTCCCGACGAAAAACATGTGCGGCCCCCCTTTACATGCTCGCGCCACGTCCTCCGCACCGATCAGGGCCGCCTTGCTGCCGCCCACGGCCGCCGGCTCCCACTGCCACTTCTTCACGTCCCCGTTGACGCGAATCATCACGCCGCGACGGCACGTCTCGTCCCCCACGGTTACCTCGCCGTCGCCCGACTCGCGAATCGGATCGTACACCGGCTGCACCTCGAAATCGGGATCAAACGGGTCGCAACCCGCCAGTTGCCGCGCCAAGGCCACCGCCCCGACGATCACCGCATCATCTCCCAACGGCGACAACACCACCTCCCCGCCCTCGCGGGACCCCGGCAGGCGATGCTCCCGCACTACCTTGCGGATGATCGGCAACAGAAAATCGCCGCACGCCTCCATCACGCCCCCGCCCAGAACAATCATCTCCGGATCCACCATGTGGAACACCGTAACGCACGCCTGTCCCAGCACCTCGCCGACGCGCGTCAGCACCTCGGTCACCAGGGCATCGCCCGCGGCCAGGGCCTGCCCCAGCGCCCCGCCGCGAATCTGCCGCAGATTGCCATTCAACAACTCCGTCAGCACCGTGGTCCGCCCGGCCTTTACCGCGTCGCGGATGTCGCGCTCGATGGCCCATCGCCCGGCCAGCGCTTCCAGGCACCCGAAGTTGCCGCACGCGCATTTCGGACCGCCATACTGGATCACTGTGTGGCCGATCTCGCCGGCCGACTCGCGATACCCGCGCCACAGCTTGTCCTTGCGCACCAGACCGCCCCCGATGCCCGTCCCGACAAAGATGCCGAACAGACTCGACGCCTTCCGTCCCGCCCCCAGCCACCGTTCGCCCAGCGTACCCAGGTTCGTGTCGTTGCCCAAGGCCACCGGCACACCTAGACGCTTCGCCAGCGGCTTGACGAGTTCCATCCCCGTCAGGTTCAGATTCGGCGTGATGATCACCCGGCCGGCCGCCGGATCCGTCACCCCCGGCACCGCCAGCCCCACCGCCTCGATGTCCCCGGCCTTCAGGCCGTGCTCCGACAGCACCGCCTTGATCGCCGTCTCGATGGCCGCCACCGTGTCGGCGCCGCTGCCTGATCGCGGCGTGCTCAACTTCTCCCGAGCCACGATCCGACCACACTCCGGCACCAGCGCCGCCTGAATGTTCGTCCCGCCTACGTCCACGCCGATATACAACTCGGCCTTCGTCTCCTTGACGTCTCCCATCGTTCCTCCCGTGCTCTTCCTGCCGCCACACGCCCCGCCCGCCGCACTGCCGACCAATCCCGCCCCTCTTGTACCCGAATCCACGCCCCTTGCAAGCGGGAACCGACCCCTTCCGTCCTCTCAGCGGCGGCCCTGTGTTTCGGCTTGCTCAATCCACTATACCCCGGTTATATTCACATCCCGTTAATTCCAAGCGGGAGCCCATCATGCTTGCCAAGATTCTCAGCGCCTCGGTCGTCGGCATCGACGGCTACATGGCCACCATCGAGGTCGATATCCGACACGGCATGCCCTCGATCATCACCGTCGGGCTGCCCGATGCCGCCGTCAAGGAATCCAAGGACCGCGTCGAATCCGCCCTGCGCAACAGCGGCTATCAGTGGCCCAGCGACCGCATCACCATCAACTACGCCCCCGGCGACATCCGCAAGGAAGGTCCCGCCTTCGATCTGCCCACCGCGCTGGGCATGCTCGCCGCCAGCGGACAACTCGACAGTGAACTTCTCGCCGACTACGCCGCCACCGGCGAACTGGCCCTCGACGGCACCCTGCGGCCCGTCCGCGGGTGCCTCGCCGCCGCCATGGCCGTCCGGGCCGACGGCCGTCGCGGTTTCATCGTCCCCGCCGCCAACGCCAGCGAGGCCGGCGTCGTCGCGGGACTGAACGTCATTCCCGTCGGCTCCCTCACCGAAGCCGTCGGCTTCCTCTCCGGCCAGCTTCCCATCGAGCCGATCGCCATCGACCTGGAAACCATCTTTAACGAATCGTCCTGCTACGATCTGGATTTCGCCGACGTCCGTGGCCAGGAGTCCGCCAAACGCGCTCTCACCGTCGCCGCCGCCGGAGGCCACAACGTCCTCATGGTCGGCCCCCCCGGCTCCGGGAAAACCATGCTCGCCCGGCGCCTGCCGACCATTCTGCCCAAGCTCTCCCTCGAAGAGTCCCTCGAGACCACACGCATCTACAGTTCCGTCGGACTCCTGAAACCCGGTCAGAGCATCCTCGGCACGCGGCCCTTCCGCGCGCCGCACCACACGATTTCCCATGCCGGCCTGGTCGGCGGCGGCAGCGTCCCCACGCCCGGCGAGGTCTCCCTCGCCCACAACGGCGTCCTGTTCCTCGACGAACTGCCCGAATTCGACAAGAAGACCCTCGAAGTCTTGCGCCAGCCGCTCGAAGACGGAATCGTCAGCATCGCCCGCGTCCAGGGCAGCATGACCTTTCCGGCACGCATCTCGCTCGTGGCCGCCCTGAACCCGTGCCCCTGCGGCTACCTGACCGACCCGCGGCACGAGTGCCGATGCACCCCCCGGCAGATTCAGGCCTACATGGGCCGCATCTCCGGCCCCCTGCTCGACCGCATCGACATTCACATCGAGGTGCCCGCCGTCGCCTACCGCGACCTGCGCAGCACGCGCGACGGCGCCTCCAGCGCTGAACTGCGCGACCAGGTAGTCCGCGCCCGGGCCATGCAACACCGACGCCTCAGCGGCCGCGGAGGCAACGGTCAGGCCGCTCGAACCAACGCCACGATGAGCCACCGCGAGGTCAAGCAGATTTGCCGCCTCGACGACCGCTCGGAAACGCTCTTGAAACAAGCAACCCAGGAACTCGGCCTCTCGGCCCGCGCCCACGACAAAGTGCTGCGCCTGGCCCGCACCATCGCCGACCTCGACAACGCTCCCGACATCGCCATGCACCACCTGAGCGAAGCCATCCAGTACCGCCGTCTCGACCGAAACCTCTTTGCGTGAGCCAACGTAGGGTGGGTTCCCCGGACCCGCTCGGACTCGGCCTCCACCCGGACGTTCCCACCATCGCCTGCCTCAGCGAACTGACCGGCCTCCTGCCCGGCCCGCACGGCGCCGAGGCATGAGCCCATCCTCGACACGCCGGCTCACCCGGCCGCCGCCGCCGCGACAATCAGCACCACGTGCAGCACAATCACGATCACATGAACGTATTCGCGTCGTCGGACAAATTGCGGCAGCACGGCCGCCATGCCCGCCGCCGTCAGGCTCGCCAGCAGAATTGCCGGAAGCACCGTCAGTATGTCGCCCTCGCCCAACCGCCCGAGCCACTGCCATCCCACGGGAGCGCCGGTCCGCTCGACGTACTCGGCGGCGCCGAGGCCCCAGTACGCCGGCAGTTCGTCCAGCGACACCCCGGGCCGCAGCACACCCAGACCGTACACGACGCCCGCCGCCACGAGCAGCACCATCGCCCCGCGGACGCCCCACCGCAACACGGCGGCATACCGGGCCTCCTCAGGCGACATCGACGGGCGCGGCACTTCGCTGCTTCCGCTGGAATGATCGCTCATACCCACACCCCCAGCCCTCGGAGCAGAGAACGTACCCCCGCGAACACCATCACCGCGATAATCACATACCGGACGCTTCGCGGCCGCGAACGCCCCAACAACCGCACGCCCAACGACGTGCCCAGCATCAACCCGAGAATCGACGGCACCGCCATCACCGGCAGCCAGCAGCCGTTGTTCAAATAGACCCACGCCGCCGCGGAGCTGTTGATCGAAATCATGAAAACACTGCTGCCCGCCGCCAGTTTTACCGGCACGCCCATCACCAGGTTCAGCACCGGCACGCTCGCCCATCCGGCCCCCAGGCCGAACATGCCCGCGATGAACCCCACGACCACGAACAGCGCCAACCCCAGCGGCGTGCGATGGACCCGCCATACAATGTCGCGGCTCAGCGACTCCTCAAAGTACACGCCGCCCAGGCCCAGCCC
>CAZCOA010000032.1:0-32579 GCA_964500225.1 uncultured Anaerolineaceae bacterium
ACGACTGGCTCGACGCCGATACCTGTCCCGCCGCCGCCGCCGTCTGCTCGGCGCCGTCAGTCAGGTTCACGATGATGCGATGGATGGGCTTGACGATACTGCGTGTAATAAACACCCCCAGGATCGAACCGACGACCACGCCGCCGATAGCCATACCGATCATCAGCGCATTGGACCGTGCGGCAATGGTCTCCATCTCCTGCTTCAGGGCGGCATCCAGGGCGTTCATGTCCTCGACAACAGCCGCGGCCGCTTTGACCATCTCGGCGGCTGCCGCGCGGCTCTTGACGACGCCGTCGTAGAACCTGTCGCCCGTGGCACGATAGGAGGCGAAGAGTCCCTTGATGGCCGTGGCGGCCTCGCTGAGTTTTTCGTCGCCGGTGACGAGCTTCGCCCAGTTCTCAGCTCCGGCAAGAGTCGTCTCGAGTTGTTTCTGATAGGCTTGGTACTGCGCGTCGGCCTGCGTCTTGGCCATGTAGACCGCCGTCACGCGCAGGAGGAAGAAGGCACTGACGATATCGCCCTGGAGTTTCTCCTCGATGCCGGCCAGCCGGGCCAGGGCGTCGTAGTCCTTGGTCTCGGCCGCCTTCTGCTTCGCCGGCGCGATGACCTCGGATCGAACCTTGTCCACCTCGGCGGTCACTTTCCAGCCGATGTCTCCCCATTCGGCCCATGCCGCCTCTTTGGCCTTCTCGGCCGGAAGCACGTCCTGGACGAACGATTTCTCGTAGGCCTGCGCATCGGCGATCGCCTTGGCCACCTCACGCCGGTTCTCGGCACTCAGCGACCCCTGCTGCGATAGCGCCTCCAGCGACGATTTCAACTCGGCGAACGATTCCAGCCAGAGATCGGCCGCCGTCTTCTCGCCGCTGACCTTCGCGAACCCGCTGATGGTAAAGTCGCGGCGGTACTTGGCGCAGGCGTCGAGTTGCTTGCTGCACTGTTCGCCCTCGCTGCGAAGGTTGGCCACGGTCAGCGTGCTGTTGAGCGCATCCCAGCCGACGTAGCCCATGATGGCCGCAATGACCACGAGGATGCCGAATCCCAGCGCCATCTTGGTCGACAGCTTCAGGTTCCCGAACATGGTTTCTTCCTTTCGCAAAGGGTCTCCAGAATGACTCCTTCGGCACCGCAGGATCACACGATCCCGATTGCCGAACCGCACAGAAGCCTGCTCCCAGCCTGCGCGGGGCTCACTTTCAGACAATACTCACGTTGGAGAGAAGCATGACGACAATCAAGAGGCATGAGACAGCGGCCGGGGAACGATGGGTGGAGGGTCGGTTGCTGCGCCAGGCGTCCGCACCATAGTGCCATGCGTATGGCACCTTCGGACCGCTGTCTGGCCACTCGTTCCGCCGTCACGGCCATACATCACACCCTCAGTCCCCCCTTAGGACCTCCGGTGATAGCGGAGGATGTCGGCTGGAGACGGCGGCGGGATGACTGGAAGAACTACCAGTTTTGTATCCCACAAGCGACGGGGCGTGTCACGTGCGAGGCAATAAGGATGGCTTGGACGATATCACGGGTCGAGCGACGTCAACCCTTCGCGGATAGCGTACTTGGTCAGTTCGGCGACGCTGCGCAGGTTGAGCTTGTTCATGATGCTCTGGCGGTGGTAATCGACCGTTTTAGTACTGACATAGAGGATGGCGGCAATTTCCTTGGAGCTCTTGCCCTCGACGACCAGTTGCAGAACTTCTCGTTCTCGGGCCGTCAGTTGCGGCGCCAGCGTGCCGTCGGGAAGGGTTTTCTCGAGAAGCGTTTCGGGATTGAAAAACTCGGCCAGTTCGGACGAAAAAAAACTTCCACCGGCCGCAACGGCGCGAACGCCGCGGATGACTTCGTCTACCGGAGCGCTCTTGATCAGATATCCGCGAGCCCCGGCGCGCATCATGGCAGCCAGAAATTCGCGGTTGGCGTGCATCGAGAGGGCCAGCACCCTGACCTGGGAATGCCGGCGCGTGATCTGTTCGGTGGCCAAGACGCCATTGAGATCGGCCATCGTTACATCCATCAGAACGACGTCCGGCAGAAGTTCGCCGGCCATTTCGACCGCCTGCCGACCGTTGGAGGCCACCCCGACGACCGTCATGTCGGGCTGGTTGTCCAGCAGTTCCCGAAGCCCTTCGGCCACCACACGATGGTCATCCGCCAACAGAATCCTGATGCTCATGGGTCAGTGTCCTTCTCCAGCCGGCAATGCCTGATCGGGCATCGCCAACGTCACCAGTGTTCCTCCGCCGGGACGGCTGTCGATCTGCACCACCCCCCCCAGGGCGACCAACCGCTCC
Organism: uncultured Anaerolineaceae bacterium; assembly: GCA_964500225.1. Taxonomy (GTDB): domain Bacteria; phylum Planctomycetota; class Phycisphaerae; order FEN-1346; family JAACEH01; genus JAAYDY01. The sequence continues at coordinate 2,298 of CAZCOA010000032.1, forward strand.
CGAATACTGAAAAGGCCGAATCCTGCGGAGGCATCGTGAGATTCGTGCCGTGCCGACGACGGATCCAGACCGCAACCATCGTCACGTACTCCAACGTACAAAGTACCGCCTCGCGAGTCAATCGTCACGTTCACGCGGCTGGCCCGTGCGTGCCGCTCCACGTTGATCAGCAGCTCGCGGGCGGAATGAAACAGGGCGGCGCGGCAATCGTCGTCAAGGTGGTCCCGGACGTTTTCGCCGACGAACGCCGCGACGATGCCGGTGCGCTTGGCGAACTGCTCGGTCAGCCACTTCAGCGCTGCCGCAAGCCCCACCTCGTACAGCAGCGGCGGACACAATTCGACGGTCAGCGTCCGGGCTCCCTGGATGGCGTGGTCGATCTGTTCGACAATCTCCCGCAGGAGTTCGCCCTGTCGGCCGTCCAGGCCGAGGTTCTGCATCAAAGCGGCCTTGGTCTTGGCCGCAAACAGGTTCTGGCCGACGCCGTCATGCAAGGCGGCGGCAAGCTCCCGGCGTTCGCGCCGTTCCACGAGCGACAATTCCGAGGCCAGCATCCGAAGCCGCTGCTGATACTGAGAAAGCCGTATTTCGGCCTGCCGACGCTCGCTGATGTCCTGGAGTGTCTCGATGGCGCCGGTGACCTTGCCGTCGGCGTTGCGGATCACGGCGGCCAGGAAACTGACCGTTCTCCTGCGTCCCTGCATGACCAGATCGTCCGTGGCCTCAAAGGCGCCGTGAATGTGCGGACTGACCGTGACGCCCTTGCCATTGTACAGGCGATGGAGCGTGTCGAAGTCGCCGTCCACGACGATCTCGGCGAGCAGCGGATGGGGCCGGCCCTCGTAGAAGATGCCGCCGTCGATGCGGCGGCCCACAACGTCGCGGCGCCGCACCCCCGTCAGTTGCTCGCAGGCCCGGTTCCAGTACGTGACACGGTGATCCACGTCGATGACGAACATGGCCACGGGCGTACCGTCCAGGATGTCGTTGAGGACGCGTTGCGGCAACAGAGAGGCGCCCGGTGCAAGGGGGCGAGAGGCTTGTCGTCGATGGACGGCCAGAGCGGCTGTGGCCAGTACGGACTCCAGCCGGATCGGCCGGAATACGATATCGTCAACCGCCAGTTCCGCAAGTGTTTCGGAGAATCCGGCCACGTCCTGAGGATCGGCCACGAGTACCACGGCAGTTCCGCCCAGGTGGGACTCCTGGCTGACCCGCCGACAGAGGTCGCGCGCAGCCTCGGCATCCGGCACGTCGATCACGACACACTGAGGAGGGGGTTGCCCGGACAAAGCCAGAAGCTGCTCGACCGTGGCCACCCTGGGCGCCGCCCCGGGCGCAGCCGCCTCATCCGCTAACGAGCCGCCGCCGATGATAATCACCGAAGGCTCGCCCATGGCAGCACCAAGCCCTCCCCCCTACTGCTTCCGCGCCGTCCTCTGCATGATGTCGGCCAGTCTCTTCAGAAACGGTTCCGGCCCGCCTTCCATGTAGCCCATTCGGCCCAACGGAGCGTCCGAGGCGTCGAGGATCACGACCGTCGGATAGCCGCGAATGGAATACTTCGTAGCCAAAGCGCGGTTCTGGGCAACCGTCTCGGGAGCCAGCTTTTTGTTCTGTGGGAAGTCCAGCTTGACCAGGACCAGCTTCTCGCGGGCGTAGTCCTTGAACTGCTGCGTGGAGAAAATCTCATTGTCCAGCTTGATGCACCAAGGGCACCAGTCGCTTCCGGTGAAATCGAGCAGCATCGGCCGGTTCAGCGCAGCGGCCAGGCTCTGGGCCCTGGCGAAGTCGTCGAGCCAGGAACCGTCGTATTTCGGCAACGGCAGCACGTCCTTGACGGCCTTGACGACGTCCTCGGGCGCCGGAAGGCTGTCGGCGGTGTAGAGCACCTTGTCGTTGGCCATGTCGATTACGGCCACCGTGTCGAGCTGATCGACGAGGCTGTACCGGTGCACCAGTTCGCGGCGCCGGACAAGATTGTCCCCGCGAAGGTCATCGGGTGATTTCAGATGAACGGCAATCATGCGGGTATTGGCAAGCCGCACCAAGTCGGCGTTACCGACGAGAGCGGCGACTTTGGCCGCGGAATCGGGGGCGCGCCCATTGCTAACGATCAGCAACAACGCTTTGCCTTCGCGTCGGGCCTGGCTAACAGCGGCCGCCAGAGACTCGCAGAGTCCCATTCTCGGGCGGCTTGCGACAATGGCCCGGGCCTTCTCCATCCATGCGTCGGCCTCGCCGTTGGCATAGCCTGGAATGCGGCCGACTTCGTTTCCTTCGCTGTCCAGGAACACCACGGCCGGGAGAGAATCGATCTTCAGCTCGGCCTTGAGTCGCTCGTTCTGGTTCTTGACGGCCGGGGGCTGCCTGGCCTTGCGCGGGAAGTCCACCTCCAGAAGCACAACGCTCTTCTCGGCCCAATCGGCAAAGACGAACGTATCGAAAACGTCTCGCTTCAAGTCAGCGCTGTTGGAACACCAGTCGCTGCCGATAAAGCTCACGAGGATCAGCTTGTCATGCCCGCGTGCTTCCTCCTGGGCCTTGGCCATGAGAGTCTGCCACGTTGGGGGTGATGCATGTACACAGGTCGCCGCCAGTCCGACCACCACAACAACAGCCACCACCACCGCCCCCATGCCGCACCGGCCCATCGTTCGCACCATGGACGATCTCCTTCGGCGAGATGATACCCGGGCCGCCGCCCCACCGTGCCGGCGGCAGACCCGTGGAATGGAAATGAACTCGTTGCGTGCATTATGTCACGTTTGCCGACGCACTTCAAGATGAAGCCTCCGCGGCGAAAGGCATGCCGTCAGAGGCCGAGCTCGCGGCGGGCCTCGGTGAACGCCTTCACGGCGACGTCAACGTCGTCGCTGGTGTGCGCGGCCGAGAGCTGCACGCGGATGCGAGCGGCGCCCTTGGGGACCACCGGATAGAAGAAGCCGATGACGTAAACGCCCTTGTCGAGCAACAGGGCGGCCATCCGCTGGGCCGGCACGGCGTCGCCGAGCATGATCGGCACGATGGGGTGCTCGCCCGGGGGGATGTCGAAGCCGGCGTCGGCCATGGCCCGACGGAACCGGCGCGTGTTGTCCATGAGACGGTCCCGAAGCTGCGTGGAGGCACGGAGCAACTCGAGAGCTTTGATGGACGCTGCGGCAATGGCCGGCGCGAGGGTGTTGGAGAACAAATACGGCCTCGATCGCTGTCGCAGCAGTTCGACGATCTCTTTCCTGGCTGCCGTGTACCCGCCGCTGGCGCCGCCAAGAGCCTTGCCGAGGGTGCCGGTGAGGATGTCCACGCGGCCCATGACGCCGCGGTACTCGTGGGTCCCGCGGCCGCGCGCACCCAGGAAACCGACGGCGTGGGAGTCGTCCACCATGACCATGGCATTGTAGCGGTCGGCCAGGTCGCAAATGGCGGCCAGGTCTGCGATGTCGCCGTCCATGCTGAAGACGCCGTCGGTCGCAATGAGTCGTAACCTCGCGCTCGCGGCTTGCTTGAGTTTCGCCTCGAGGTCGGCCATATTGCCATGATCATAGCGCAGCCGCTGGGCCTTGCACAGGCGGACGCCGTCGATGATGCTGGCATGATTCAGCGCGTCGCTCAGGACGGCGTCCTCGGGGCCCAGGAGCGTCTCGAACAGGCCGCCGTTAGCATCGAAACAGGACGAGTAGAGAATGGCATCGTCCATGCCCAGAAACTCGGCGATCGCACGTTCAAGGTCTTTGTGGATCGTCTGCGTGCCGCAAATGAACCGGACGGAGGCCAGGCCGTATCCCCATCGGTCCAGGGCGTCGCGTGCCGCAGCCACGACGGCCGGATGCGATGCCAGGCTGAGGTAGTTGTTGGCGCACATATTCAGCACGTCGCGCCCGCGGACGCTGATCCGCGCGCCTTGCGGACCGGCAATCACTCGCTCGTCTTTGTACAGGCCGCTGTCGCGGATCGCCGCCAACTCGTTCCGGAACACCTCGCGCGCCGCGTCGAACATGCCGCCCCCCCCTACTCTGCCCAATTCAGGACCACTTTGCCCGACTGGCCCGACCGCATCACGTCAAACGCTTCACGGAAGTCCTTGACATCAAAGCGGTGCGTAATGATCGGCGAAATGTCCAGGCCGCTCTGGATCATGACGGTCATCTTGTACCACGTCTCGTACATCTCGCGGCCGTAGATGCCCTTGATCGTCAGGCCGTTAAAGACCACCAGGTTCCAGTCGATCCGGGTGTCGGCCTCGGGAATACCGAGCATGGCGATCTTGCCGCCGTGGCACATGTTGGCCAGCATGTCGCGCAGGGCGGCAGCGCTGCCGGACATCTCCAGGCCCACGTCGAACCCTTCCTTCATGCCGAGTTGCTTCTGGGCGTGGGCCAGGGTCGTGCCGTCACTGACATCGATCGTCAGCGTGGCGCCCATCTTGCGGGCCAAGTCCAGGCGATACGGGTTGCGGTCGGTGACCACCACGTAACGGGCCCCGGCGTGGCGGGCGATGGCTGTGGCCATCAGGCCGATGGGGCCGGCGCCGGTAATCAGCACGTCCTCGCCCAGCACGTCGAACGATAGGGCCGTGTGAGTGGCATTGCCGAGCGGGTCGAAGCACGCCAATACATCCAGGGGGATGCTCGGATCACAGTGCCAGACATTGGTGACGGGAATGCTCAGGAACTCGGCGAAGGCCCCCGGCCGGTTGACGCCGATGCCGCTGGTCTTGGGGCAGAGGTGCCGACGCCCGGCCAGGCAATTGCGGCACCGGCCGCAGACGACGTGCCCTTCGCCGCTGACGATCTCGCCGGGAAAGAAGTCGTGGACGTTCGAGCCGACACGTTCGATGCGGCCGACGAACTCGTGTCCGATGATCATCGGCACGCGGATCGTTCGGGCGGCCCAGGCGTCCCAGTTGTAAATGTGCACGTCGGTGCCGCAAATGGCCGTCTTCAGCACGCGGACCAGCACGTCGTTGATGCCGATCTCGGGGACCGGGGCCTCTTCGAGCCGCAGGCCCACGCCGGCCTCGCGCTTGACCAGAGCCTTCATCGTTGCCATGCAATTCCCCTTCCTGGATGGAAGCGGCGGGGCCTTCGGGAGTCGCCGTCGCGACGAGTCCGTGGGAGCGGGAACCAGTGGCCTCGCGACAGAAAACCGCCCAACAAGAATCGCCATTTCAGGCCGTTTCGCCGCAGTTTCCGGGGTCACACTGTATCATGATGCCTTTTCCTCGGCAATAGAGGGAGCGGCACGGCTGCGTTCTTGCCGTCCGTCCTGGATAAAATTGCGGCCCCACCGGAGCGTCGCGTCAGACAACGTGACACGTTGAACCCAAGGTCCCGCACCGCGGCGAAGTGGCGAGATATTCATATCCGCCGCACGCTGAGCGTCGGCTTGGCGCGGCACGGGGTCGCTGCTATGCTCTGACGGTCAACGGTCACTCTGTCAGGAGAGAGGCGATGGGTCACGGCCCGAGCATTTTCGTGATGGTGGACATGGAAGGCATCAGCGGCGTGTGCAACAGTGCGCAGGTGGACAACACCCAGAGCGGCTATGCCGCGGCGCGGCGGTTCATGACGTGGGACACGAATGCGTGCGTGGCGGGCTGTTTCGACGGCGGCGCGTCGCGCGTGGTGGTCCGCGATGCCCACGCCGGCGGGCTGAACATGCTATGGGATGAGCTTGACGGCCGGGCCGAATACATCCAAGGTCGTACCGCCCGGCAGCGGATGCCGGCCATCGAAACGTTCGACGGGCTGATCCTGCTGGGGTACCACGCCATGGCCGGAACAGTCGAGGCGGTGCTGGAGCACACGATGACCAGCAAACACTGGCAGAACCTTCGGATCAACGGGCGTCCGAGCGGCGAGGTGGCTATCGACGCGGGCATCGCCGGCGACTCGGGCGTGCCGACGATCCTGGTGACCGGCGACGACAAGGTGTGCGCCGAGGCGCGAGCCCTGATTCCCGGCATCGAGACGGCCGAGGTCAAGAAGGGGCTGGATTGCCAGGGCGCCCGGATGTTGGCCAAGGAAGCGGCCCATGCGCTGATCCGCCAGGCAGCCGCGAACGCGGTCCGCCGTTGCGGCCAGATCAAGCCGTTTGTGGTGGATAAGCCCGTGACGATCACTCTCGAAGTGGTCAGCCGCGGCGTCGTGCCGGTGAACCGCGACTGGGTCCGTCCCATCGACGGCCGAACGTATGAGGTGACAGGAGACACCGTGGAACAGGCGTTCCAGCGCCTGCTCTAGTACAGACGGGAACGCACGGGAGGCAGCTCGCCCACAGGCACAAAGCCCCCGTCAACCGTAGGGTGGCTGTTGGATCCAAGAAAAGATCGTGCAGAAAGGCGCCGTATATGGAATCGAAGATTGCCGCACTGGAAGCCAAGCTCGACAGTTTCGACCGCGCTGAACGGGACCAGGCACTGGACGACCTGCTGAAACTGGTCAAAGATGGGCGGATCATCCTGCCGGAGCCCACACCGCGGGTCAATTTGCACGCGCATTCCTTCTATTCGTTCAATGCCGAAGGGTATTCGCCCGCGCACATCGTCTGGCGGGCTCGTCGCGAGGGGCTGCGGGCAGTCGGACTGGTGGATTTCGACGTGTTCGACGGCATCGACGAGTTTTTCCGAGCCGGTGAGCTGTTGGGCATTCCGACGGTCGGCGGCATGGAAACGCGGTCCTACATTCCCGAGTTCGCCACCCGGGAGATCAACTCCCCCGGCGAACCGGGCATCACCTATCATATGGTCATGGGCGTGACACGATCGTCCATTGACGATCCGAAGGCCGCCCGGTTTGCCGAAGCGCTACGAACCAGCGCCCGGAACCGCAACATCGCCGTCGTCGAGCTGGTCAATCCGTACCTGGCTCCGGTGTGCCTAGACTACGCCGCAGACGTGTTGCCGCTATCGCCGTCGGGGACGCCGACCGAGCGGCACCTGTGCTACGCCTACCAGAAAAAGGCCGAGGAGATCTTCCCGAAGATGGAGGACCGGGTGCGGTTTTGGGCCGACAAACTGGGCGGCACACCCGACCAGATGGCCCCGGTGGTGGCCGACGGCCGGGCGCTACAGGCCCTGATCCGCTCGAAGACGATGAAGAGCGGCGGCGTGGGGTACCAAAAACCCACACCGGAGACGTTCCCGCTCATGACCGACATGAACCGGTTCGCCCTGTCGATCGGCGGCATCCCGACGATGACGTGGCTGGACGGCACCAGCCGTGGCGAGCAGGACATCGAGGAACTGCTGGATCTCCAGATGGCCGCCGGCACGGCCGCACTGAACATCATCCCGGACCGCAACTGGAACATCAAGGATCCGGCTGTCCGCAAAATCAAGGTGGCAAACCTGCACCGGGTGGTCGAGTTGGCGAATAGCCGCGACCTGCCGCTGGTGGTGGGAACGGAGTTGAATGCCCCCGGACAGAAGTTCGTGGACGATTTCGATGCCGAGGCCCTGGCTCCGGTGGTGGACTCGTTCCTGTTCGGGGCCGACGTGCTGGTGGGGCACACGGCCTCGGTCCTGGCCGGCGACGGCGGCTACCTGGACAAGGCGGTCGTCAGCCGTTTCAGAACCGCCGCCGAGCGCAACGCCCACTTCGCCCAATACGGCCGCTCCTGGCGGCGATAGGAGTACAGCCGTAGAAGGACGCCCCCCACCGCAGACCACGAATCCGCGCGGTAGCGGGGATTCACCGCCGTCCGTGCCGATGGAGACCCGCGTCAATCGGGCCCCAGAGGACCCGCGGGCACTTCTCACATTGTGAACATCATTTTTCCAATTGCCATCCGGATTGATAGATGTTACTTAGCGTGTTGTTGTCGAGCCTCCTGCGGCAATACCTTTCTGCCCGGCGTTGAGACGGGGTAATCCGGCCGATGCCCGCGAGGAAATCTGAATGGCGCGGCGAAACCCAGCACAAACGCGGAAGCGACCCGCATCGAACCGACGGGGATTACCCGTCAGGTTGTTCCTGCTAGCGCTGCCTGCGGCCGTTGCAGCCGCGATTGGATATACGGTATTCTCTTCTGCCCCCCCCGCGTGGCGCAACTGAGTCCGTGACACGCCGCGCGCCCAAGACTGCTCGCAAAGCCGAAACGCTTGATGCCCTGCTCGCCCTGTCGCCCGAGGAACTGGCTGACGTGGACATCGCAGAGATGAATCTGCTCTGTGCGAAGGGCTTGCCCGGCGCGGAGAACCTGAACATCCGCGACGCGCTGACGACGCTGGACAGGTGGTCCGAGCGTGTCCGGTTTGAGACGCAGCGGCACTTCTATCGCCTGACCGACGCACGATACGCCGAGTATTACCGGCACAGTGAGGCCTACATGCGAGCCTCGATGCTGTTGCAGGTGCTCCAGGAAGATCTCGGCGTCAGATACGACATGACCGCCCGGGACAACTTCGACTTCAGCGATTCCCGCGTGGCGTTCATCCACGGGATGATCCCGGCCCAGGGGCAGACGGCGGCCGAGACACGGGGCGGCACGTGCGTCTCGATGCCCGTGATGTACGTCGCCGTCGGTCGCCGACTCGGCTATCCTCTGAGGCTCGCCACCACCCGAGGCCACATCTTCGTCCGCTGGGACGGGCTGGACCACGCGAATCCCGCCTGGCGAGAGAGGTTCAACATCGAAGGCGCGGGCCATGGCTTCAGCAGCTTCGACGACGATTACTACGCCACCTGGCCCTTCCAGGTGACCGATGCCGAGATCAAGGCCAATGGCTACCTTGTCTCGCTGACGCCCACGGAGGAACTGGCCCAGTTTCTGGCCGCGCGCGGCCACTGCGGCACGGACCACGGGGAGCACGCATTCGCGGCCCGATGCTTCGAGAACGCCTACCGCTACGATACGAACCGCCGGTGCTACCGCGACTGGTTCCTGAAGGCGGCAACGATGTGCAGCTATCGCCCGGCGACGCCCGCCCTGGCCCGGCTCCTTCAGCAGGACATGGGGCTCGACAAGACTCTCGAATCCGTCCTGAGTCAACAGCAAGACGCCGCGCGACGCGAGTGGTTACGCAAGCAGTTGCCGGGGCACGACGTCGCAGGGCCTGGTTCCACGCCTGCGACGCCCGGCCTGCTGCAGCCGGAGGCCGCGACGATGTTTCAACCGCCGACGATGGAACCAACAGCGAATTGACACGAGACGAAGGTTCAACGGAAACGTATAATCACCGGAAGGAGCTTCATCACATGAGACGCAGCCGCTTTGTCGCCACTGTCGGAGCCGTCCTGGCCCTTGCCGCCTTCGCCGCCGACGCCCAGGCCGTCTACCATCCGACCATGGGCCGGTTCATGAGCCGCGACCCGGGGCCCGGAGCGATGATGGAGGCTCGCGCACCTCGTACCACAGGCGGTCCGGCCATGGGCGGCGCGTTCGTGCCACGCGGTGCCGTGGGGCCATACCACGATGGGATGAACCTCTACCAGTACTGTCGAAGCACCCCTGGCGTCTTCGTTGATCCTACAGGGTTGGCGGTTTCTGGCAGATTGCTTTATGATACCGAAACCGTCCACGCAACCACTGCGGCTTGGAAAGCCGTGAGGACAAGCTCAAGCTACGGGGGGCAAACCGTGAGCAATCGGTTGCCTGCGGTCGCGGCAACGTACACTCCAGCGAGCCCGTGCTGTTGCACATTTCACATCGAGGCATATGACTATGGCGTGACTTCCGACGTTCCTGGTGTTGGCGTAGTGTACGCGGATGGATTTCTGGGCATAGGCAGGGCCACAATGACCGCTGCCCTTGTCGCTACTGTCTCCCTACACGAGGGATACCACCGCGCTGACCACATCGCGGTATGGCGAAAGTACATCGGCATCCTGACGGACACTCGAACATGCTGTTACACTCGCGGATTGTGGATCTTCACGCACGGAGATGCTCAGAGTACGGCCGAATGTGACGACCGCGCCAAACTCCTCGAAGAGTACCTCATCGATCAGCTGAGGGATTACCAGCATGCCGTGGCTGACCAAATCGATTCAAGGGTGACTATGTCATCGCCAGCCGCCGCCCACACTGCTGCGCACACTGCGGCCACGACTTATGCCGCTACAATGGCGATGCGCGACTGGAGTTGTGATGATACAGTGTACTGGTTTTACCCGTGAATGGGAGGTGAGTATGATCGTGGCCACGCTTTATGCATTGCCTTTGTGGCAGGAGATCACGCACTTGATAGTGCCGCCAGCGTTCATGCTGGGAGCGGCTGTCGTTCATGTTCTCAATAGCCATCGCTGGGCCCGCTACACGTACTGGATCACCATCGGAGCAGGTGTAGCATACTACGTGTCCCAAGTCATGGCCGCCGGCTGGAGAGAACTCATACCTCATGGTCCGGACGATTCGATATATGACCCAAGATGGACGCTCCGATTTGCGGTCAAGCTGATTGCTGTTGTTGCTGTGCTTGTTGCAGTTTCACTTCCGTTCTGGAGAAGATGGGTGAGATGGAAATGTGGGCTAGCGGACCGTCACGTTTGAGTCTGCGGGTTCACACTCTGAAGGGCGCAGCCCCAGAACGTGCACTGCCCGACACAGGGCACACGTTGGCGTCGGCTTCGCCGTCGCTCCAGAGTGTGACACCCGGCCTGCGGGATTAAGGCGAGGACTCATCATGAACCAGTTGACATCGGGCGCGTGCGTCTTGTGCGTACTGAGCCTTGTCGGATGCGGCCCCACAACCAGAGGCGCTGATCGCGTTACAATGCACACCGCTCGCTTGGTGGATGTGTTCGCAGAAGCGACAGTGTACGAGGATTACTTGATAGGCTTTGCCAGCGAGCCGTCCGAGAACTGGGTCAGCGCGGCCAAGCTGATAGATCGCCCAGATGCAGAAGATGCGGTGAGAATGCGATGGAAGGAAATGACCGATGTGGGAAGAAGCCGAACTATGGACCCAGGAATGGGTGGGCAAGTGGAACGATAACTGCTGCCGTTTCGATGGCAAGTGGACTCCCAAAGACAAAGTGCCAGGCGGCGCCGATTGCTGCGACAAAGCCACAGAGGCATCAGGGACAAAATGACCGGAGGCGCAGCACGAGCAGCGCTTGCTGAACATGCGGAGACGAGATCAATGAGGCTGGTCTATCAGCTGCGTGCAAACGCATTCTGTGCGGGGATCGGGGGCATTGTGGGTGCCCTGCTCACCGTGCCTGTCATGCTCCTCGCTTTCATCTCCGCAGGCGGGGGGCATGGAGACTACCTTGGGGCCATGCTACTGTTGCCCTACGCCATGGTCATCCCGACGTGGTGTGATGCGCCTATGAGTTGACCGTTCCTTATAGTGGCATTTGCGCAATTCCCACTCTATGGCATACTGCTTGGTGCATCCGTGTCAAGCCTTAGGGCTCTGTTTGTCACCGTGTGTGTGATCCTTGGTTTACACGCTGTGGTTGCCGGAGGCTGCCTTATCCACCTGGTGGGGTGGTATCCGTAGCAGAGGCGGCGGGTGGCTGGCGGAGCGTGGGCACGGGCGGCGGCAAGAGCGATCGTAAGTGCTTGCCAATAAACACGATGCGGCACACACAATGGCGGAGCTTGCCGGATGCGGTTTGGAACCCGCGCGGAATCGTCGGGAGGCGCCTTTGGCTTGGCCGCGAACATGCCTGACGGGGCGGGCATGGCCGCCGGCCCCCAAGTCTGAGGGTGAACGGCCCTGGGGCCCTTGGGATTGGGGTGGAGAGGGGCCGGGGACACAAGATTTTTTCTGAATTTGGCATGCGGCCCCATTGACTTCTATTGGCCGATGGTATGATTGAAAGGCGTGGGTTGGCGGGGCGCTGAACTGCCGGCTCTGTAAGCCTTCCATGCGGAGGGCTGAGCCTCCTGACGCCCGGTACGGCAATCCACAGTGGAGCAGATTCAACTCTATGGGAGACGATCCTGATGGATCGTATGGGCTACGCGGCGTCCTGATTGAGGACAAGCCCTTATTCGATTCCTACTACGCAGCAACCCCAAGCCGCCTTTCCGATTACAGTTTTGCCGGGACATTCATGTGGAGGCACCCGATCCATCTGCGCTGGACGGTTCTCCACGGGCACCTGTGCGTGTTCGCCAACGGTGAAAACGGGCTGACGATGATCGCACCTCCGTTGGGCGACGGCAACTTCGAGGCCGCCCTGCGCGACTCGATCGAAATCTGCCGCGACTTCAACCACAGGACCGGCCACCAGGGCAACATGGCCATCGAGTACGTCAGCGCCCCGATCCGCGAGCGGTTTCCGGCCGGTTTCACGGCCGAGCCGATGGGCGGCGACTACGTGTACTCGACCGAGAAGATGATTACCCTGGCCGGCGGCGAGTTGTCCAGCAAACGGCACGACCGCAAGCGGTTCATGACGCGTTATGTCGCCCGGACGGAGCCGTTCGGTCCGCAGCATGTGCAGCCATGCCTGGAACTGCTCGCCAAATGGCAGCACCAGCACACCGACAGCCAAGACAGCCTGGGCCAGACGATCGGCATCAAGCGGGCCAAGGAGAGCTTTGCCACGGCCGAGGCCATTCGCCATTGGGACGCCATCGGTCTGAAGGGCATGGTGCTATACGCGGGCGACGAGATGGTGGGTTTCACCTTCGGCGAACTGCTTGGCCCGGATACGTGCAACATTTTGATCGAAAAGACCGACCGGACCTACGCCGGATCGGCTCAGTACATTTTCAGCGAGTTTTGCCGCCAGATGTGGTCGGCGACCACGTGGTGCAATGCGGGCGACGACTGGGACATTCCGTCGCTGGCCTACACCAAGCAGAGCTACCGTCCGGCGTTTCGGATCGAGAAGTGGCGTATGATTCCTGTGCCGGCGACGGTGGTGGCGGTGGGAGCCGGCCTGGCGGACGTTTCGTCGGTCGCGGCAACGGTGGCAGCCGAAGAGGTCGCGCAGCCTCCGAGCGTCGAGTCGCCGTCGGACGACGCCACCTTGGTGACGCTCCCGACGGTGGAGGCCATGACGGCAACGTCGGCCGCGGATATGGCTGCGACGCCGGCGGCGGGCTTCGGCAGCGTAACACAGGAGGCCCGGGAATCCGACGTGGACGAGTTGGCGGCCCTGGAGAACCGATGTTTCGACGCCACGACGGCCATAACGCGGCGGCAATGGAAGTACCTGATTCGCAGCCGCACGGCGGATGTGCGTGTGGTGCGCCGCGAGAATCGCATTATTGCCAGTATGGTGGTGCTGCGGTTCCGTGTACACAAGGGAGTGCTGAGCCGCATCTACAGCCTGTCGGTGGATGCCGAGTACCGGCACCAGGGCCTGGGCCGCGCAATGGTGAACGAGGCCATCGAGCAGTTGCGGCACGACGGGGTCCGCGTGGCCGTGCTGGAGGTAGATCAGGAGAATCTGCCGGCGATCAGACTCTATGAGAAGCTGGGGTTCCGGACCGTGCGGTCGCTGACCGACTACTACGGCCCGGGGCGACACGGATGGAAGATGCGTCTGGATCTGGCCCAGGCGCCGCTGCTGGCGACCTGAGTCGGCGAGCGGCGGGCTGCATGGAAGCCCCTGTGATGAGGCAAGAAACGCACGGACGGCCTGAACGGGTCGTCCGTGCGTCGTATTGTGGTTTCATGCTTCGACCAACGGAGCCTGGCGAGTACTTAGGCCCTGCCGGGCGGGGGCCAGCGGATCGGCGAAACTGATGAGGTCGCACTGCCACCGTGGTTGCTGGTCGCCGTCGCGGCGTGGAAGCTCGATCCACGGGCACGTGTAGCAGCGGCCGCCGGGATGAACAGCGTGACACTGGGCCATTCGCACGTGGCGTCCGTCGTCGAGGCGCAGGGCACCGTGGTCGTCATAGCGGCCGGTGCGCAGGTTGTAGGTGACCAGGTGCGTGGCCTGCTGGATGCGGAGGCTGTCGCCGCTCGTGTCGCGGCCGTAGGTGCTGGTCAGGTAGTAGAGCGTTTCGCGGTCGGGTCCGAGTTGGAGCGTCAGGTAGCCGTAGCGGAACGGTTCGAATTGGCCGGTGCGTCGCAGGTCGGCGGCGGCAATGCGTTCGATGAGGTCGAGTTTGCGGGCCGCAGGATCGAACCGGAAAAGCCAGCCGCTCTTGGGATGGACGCCGTAGAAGCACTGCGATTCCTCGTGCCAGAGGATGTCGCGCCAGTTGTAGCCCTGGTGGCCCGGCTTGTGGGGATCCCACTGGCCAAGGATGTCGCGTCGCAAGGTGACGCCGTCGAGGGGGGCGACGCGGTCGGCGTCGGGATCGTACACATGCACCTGGCCGTCGGCGTTGGTAAAATAGACGCGTCCGTCGCGCGGATCGACGGCGAAACTGCGGACGAGGCAGAAGTACTGGTCGCCGCGGCCGACTTCGCCGCCGCGCGACACGGGACCGAGATTGCGCAGGCTGCGGCGGTCGATGTCGTAGATAAGAAAGAACCCCTTGGGCCATGTCAGGCCATAGAGGCGTCCGCGTCGGGCGTCCATGTTCAACGTCAGGATGCCTTCTTCGGGGGGCGCCTTGGCGAGGTCCTCCACACGGCCGGAAGCCATGTGCAGCCGCATCAGGTGGCCGCCGGGGTACGGTTTGTAGCCGTCGGGAATCGGGGCGGGTTCCTCGCGGTCGTCGGTGGTGGCGAAGTAGCCGTAATGCGTCGCGAAGTAGAGCCAGCCGTCCAGCTCGTAGAACGGGCTGTGACTCTTGCCCTGCGGCAGCGTCCTGGCGCCGCGTTCGCCGGCGGCCTCGCCGAGATCGCAGATCAGCGTCAGGACGTCGCGCGACGGATCGTAGCGGTACACTCGGCCGTGCGTGTCGATGTTGTGCGTGCTGAGGGTGAAGTAAAGGGAGCCGTCGCCGACGATTGTCAGGGAATAGAAATTGGAGTCGGCCTTCTCGAAGCCCGACAAATGCAACCGACAGGGAATCACCTTCTCGTGATCATTGTCTTTGCCGCACAACGCATTTGCCATGATACGCCGTCCTCGTCATCCGAACTGAGAAGTCTTCCCCGTGCGATTGCCGCCGGCCAACATGACCCACGGGTTCGCAGGACAGTCGATTGAACAACCGGTCCGGCGCCATGTTTCGCACCGTCTGGCCGGTCCACAAGGCCATGATGCCCTGTCATTCTGAATTGGGCCGAGCTGCGGTGAACAGGCGGTTACGGCTGCTCGTCGCGAAATCCGATCTGCCATATGGTGGCAGTTCGGAAGGCTCACCCCATGGCGGCCCCCTCGGCGCGATGCCGGTCAGGCGATCAGTGGACCGTCGTCATAGCTGCATGTTCTTGACGAATCGGGCGTAGTCCTCGGGCGTGTCGATCCCGTGCGCATCATAATCCACTTCAGCGACGAGGATCGTGTGGCCGTTTTCCAGGGCGCGTAACTGCTCGAGCGACTCCAGCCGCTCCAGGGGCGTCTGCGGCATCAGCGGAAACCGCAACAGGAAATCGCGCCGGTAGGCGTACAGGCCGATGTGTTTCAGGTAGTTTCCCGGCAAGAAGCTGCGGCCCGCCAAGTGGGCCGCCCGGTCGAATGGGATCGCCGATCGTGAAAAATAGAGGGCCCGTCCGTCGCGTCCCACCACCACCTTGACGACATTCGGATTGAGCACCTCGTCGGCGTCGGCGAATCGCGCGGCCAGTGTCGCCATGTCGGCGTCGGGACGTCCCGACAGCAGACCGACGAGCCTTTCGAGCAGATCGGGGCGAATCTGCGGTTCGTCGCCCTGAAGGTTCACAACGATATCGGCCTCCAGGCCGGCGGCCACCTCGGCAATGCGGTCGGTGCCCGACGGATGATCGGCACGGGTCATGCACACGTCGCCGCCGAAGCTCTCGACGGCCTCGGCGATGCGGCGGTCGTCGGTGGCGACGATCACGCGGGCGAAGCAGGATGCCTCCGCGGCACGTTCGTACACGTGCTGGATCAGGTACTTGCCCGTCTCGCGGACGAGCGGCTTGCCCGGAAACCGCGTCGAGGCGTAACGGGCCGGAATAATGCAGACGGCGTTCATGGCAAACGGCTCCTGACGATGCACGACCGCGACAAGATTAGGGTCGCAGCGCGGCAAAGTCAACTCCCGATTCATCCCCTTTGACGCGCGGACCGGCGGTCGCTAGAATGTGGCCTGGTACGACGAACTCGCGTCAAACCTGCCCCGGACAAGATCAGGACAATCCATGGACTCCACCGAATTGCTCTCCAGCCTCAGCAATGTCAGCGACGACACCGAATTCTACACGCCGATCCCGCCCGGCTACACCAAGGGTCAGGTGAAGTACATCGTGGTGACCGGGACGGTAATGAGCGGCCTGGGCAAGGGGATTTTTTCGTCGAGCCTGGCGCGACTGATGCAGAGCAAGGGCCTGCGCGTGGCGCCGATCAAGCTCGAAGGGTATCTGAACATCGACTCGGGGACGCTGAACCCGTTCCGTCACGGCGAGGTGTTCGTGCTGGACGACGGGATGGAGTGCGACATGGACCTGGGCACGTACGAGCGGATGCTCAACCAGGACCTGACGCGGGACAACTTCGCCACGAGCGGCCAGATCTACACCAGCGTGCTGGAACGTGAACGGCGCGGCGAGTACCTGGGTCGCGACGTCCAGATGATTCCGCATGTGACGGCCGAGGTCAAGCTGCGTCTGCGGCGGCTGGCCGTTCAGAGCAAGGCCGATGTGGTGTTCGTGGAGATCGGCGGAACGGTGGGCGATTTCGAGAACGGTTACTACATCGAGGCGATGCGTCAACTGGCCTACGAGGAAGGGCCGGCGAACGTGTTGTTTGTGGCGCTGACGTTCATCCTCGAGCCGCCAAGCCTGGGAGAGCAGAAGTCGAAGGCGGCGCAACTGGGCATCAAGCAGCTCCTTCAGATGGGCATTCAGCCGTCGATCATCGCCTGCCGCGCGCAGCGGGAGGTCAGCGAGAAAGTCCGCGAGAAGATCAGCCTGTACACGAATGTGCCGAAGGCCCGGGTCTTCAGCATGCACGACTGCGAGAGCATCTATCTGATCCCGTCGGCCATGCGCGAGGCGCAGATCGACCAGCAGGTGGTCCATCTGCTGGACCTGACGGACCGGGTGCGTCCGTCGGTCGAGCGTCGGGAATGGGCGCGGTGGCAGTCGTTCGTGGACCGGATTCTGTCGCCTCGCAGCGAAGTCACGATCGGGATCACGGGCAAGTACGTGTCGGTCCGCGACAGCTATGCGAGCCTGCTGATGGCCCTGGAGCACGCGGGAGCCCATCTCGGCGCCAAGGTCCACGCGAAGTGGATCGACACGTCGGCCATCGACGACGGCAACGTGGCGTCGGCGCTGGCCGATGTGGACGGCATCATCGTGCCCGGCGGATTCGGCATGCGCGGCGCCGAGGGCAAGATCGCCTGCATCCGCTATGCACGCGAGCACGCGATGCCATACCTGGGATTGTGCTACGGGTTCCAGATGGCGGTCATCGAGTACGCTCGGAACGTCTGCAAGCTGGCCGACGCCAACTCGACGGAGATCGATCCGAAGTGCAAGAATCCGGTGATCGACATCCTGCCGGAGCAGAAGAAGATCGAAGGGCTGGGAGGCAACATGCGACTGGGCGGCCGCGACGTGGCGATCCGTCCGGGCACTCTGGCATCGCGGATTCTGGGTGGAGCGGCTACGGTGCGACTGCGGTTCCGCCATCGGTATGAGGTGGACCCGAGGTACATCGACGCATTGGAGTCGGCCGGTCTGGTTTTTAGCGGCAAGGCGCCCGACCAGCCGATCATGCAGATTCTGGAATTGCCGCAGCACCCGTATTTCATTGGGACTCAGGCGCATCCGGAGTTGACGAGCCGGCCCTTGCGTCCGAGTCCGTTTTTCGTGGGCCTGGTGGCGGCGGCCATGGGGCGCGAGGCGGCCGGGATCAAGGAAATCCCCGACGCCGCAACATAGGTGCATGGCGGGCCATGCGGAATCCTTCGGCCCGGGGTATTGGTCCGGTGCAACGGTTGCGATAGAATTCACTGCGGCGGCGTATGCATTGTCGCCGTCATGCCTGTTTGTCAGCCAAGCAAAGTGTGGAGGACGCCGATGGCTGAGAATCAAGACAACAAAAAGGAATTGCACGTGGATCAGGACTGGAAGGCCGAGGCGCGAGCCGAAAAGGAGCGTCTGGCCCGCGAACAGCAACTGAAGGATGCCGCAGACAAGGCCAACGAGCGCAAGCGTGCCCACGGCATTCTGGGCGGTGAGGCGGCCGAGAACGACGAGCAGCACGGTCCGTTGCCGCCGGCGGATTTTGCCACGTTGGTCAACAGCCTGGGGACGCAGGCCCTGATGTTCATGAGCCCGCACACCGATCCCGAGACCGGCCGGAATCTGAAGAACCTGGATCTGGCCAAGCACACGATCGACCTGCTCGGCGTGCTGGAGGAGAAGACTCAGGGCAATCTGACGAGCGACGAGAAATCGCTGCTGGACCGCATGTTGTACCAGACGCGCATGGCCTATGTTTCGGCGACCAGGACCCCGTGAGGGGGAGGGATTCCCATGCGATATGTGCGATGGACGTGTGTGATGGCGGTGTGTGTGCTGTCGGCGCTGGGAGGGGGCGGGTGTTCGAGAAATCCCGTGACTCAGGAGCGAACGCTGATGTTTCTGTCGCCGCAGCAGGAAGTGGCCCTGGGACAGGAGGCGGCGCCGCAGTTTGCCCAGGAGTTCGGCGGCCCGTACGCCGACCCGGTAATACAGGAGTACGTTCGCGGCGTGGGCGCGAAGGTCGCCGCCCAGGCGACCAGCAGCGAGTATCCGTACCAGTATAGTTTCACGGTGCTCGACAGCGACGTGGTGAACGCCTTTGCCCTGCCGGGCGGCCCCATCTACATTACGCGCGGCCTTCTGTTCCAGTTGAGCGACGAGTCGCAACTGGCGGGCGTTCTGGCTCACGAAGTGACGCACGTGGCAGCGCGGCACAGTGCGCAGCAGATCTCGCGGCAGATGAGCGTAAGCGTGCTCATCTCCATCGCCTCGGCCGCACTGACCCGAGGCAAGACCGGAGCCCAGAACTCGGCCTCGATGATGGAGGATGTGGCCAGCCTGGTAGCGAACCTGGCCGATCTCCGCTACAGTCGCAAGAATGAGACCGAAGCCGACGTATTTGGGCTGGACTACATGGTTCGAGCCGGCTATCAGCCGATGGGCATGGTGGGCGTGATGCAGATGTTCCTGAAATTGGAGCGGCAGGCGGGATCGAGCGGACCGGAGTTTCTGAAGACGCATCCCAACCCGGACAACCGCGTCGAGACGCTGCTGTTGACCATCCAGGAGAAATACCCCAAAGCCCCAAGCGACCCGCGGCTGATCGTCGGCGCCCAGGCGTACCAGGAGAAAGTGTTGTCGCGCCGGGACTTGGTCAAGCAGTATTCGAAGTCGTCGAAGTCGTCGTCCAAGCAGGAATCGTCCGACATGCGCACTGCACGGCGTCAGGCGATCGGTCCGGAACGAGGCGCGCGTCATCCCGTTTCCAATTCGACACCCAGCAGGCGGCGTCACGTTTTCATCGTCCATTAGGAGAAGGCCCCCATGAGAGATCGCAGGCATTGGGTCTGGCTGGTGTTGGCGGCGTCGGCACTAGCCGTCGCCGGTTGCCGGCCGACATCGGAGGTGCAAAGCGGCCTGCTTCTTCAGGGATTTGACACCCTGGCCTACCCGGACCAGGAGGTGACGCTGACGGCGCGGCTCCAGGGGGGCGACTATCTGAAGGGCATGGAGGGCTACCTCATCGGGTTCTACGAGTCGAACCAGAGGATCGGCGCCGTGCGGACCGACGACGAGGGGCTTGCCGAAATCACCTTCAAACCGCAAGGCGAAGGCAATCACGTCATCCTGGCGCGGCTTGAGGATCCGGACGTTCGCAAGTACGCCGTCCCGGCCGTCGAGATCGTGGTGGCCGCTTGGCCGCGACAGAAGGCAATGGCCGTCGTAGACCTCGACCGCACGGTCGTCCGGAGCGGCTTCGCGGAGGTCATGGCCGGCCGGGCCGAGCCGATGGACCACAGTCAGCAGGTGCTCCATCGGCTGTCGCGCGACCGCGCGGTGATCTACCTGACGCACCGGCCCGACATGTTCACCGAGCAGTCCAAGCAGTGGCTCCGCAAGTACAACTATCCGCTCGGGCCGTTGCTGGTGAGCACGCTCTCGGAGTTCATCAAGGGCAGTCGCGAGTTCAAGAGCGCCCGCGTCCACGCACTCAAGGAGTCGTTCCCAGGCATCACCCTGGGCATCGGCGACAAGGTGAGCGACGCCGAGGTGTATCTGGGCAACCAGATGCAGGCCGTGTTAATTATCCATCCGGACGACATGCCGACAGCCGAAGTGGTGCGAATCTGGATTCAGCGTCTGCGGCGGCTGCCCGAGAAGGTGGATGTGGTGGACAACTGGTCGCAGGTGGAGGAGGTGCTGTTCCAGGAGAAGCGCTATCCGCCGTCGCAGGCCGTTGAGCGCCTGTCTCAGTTGGCAAATCAGCGAGCCCAGGAGGCGGCGGCCGCCATGACGCAGAATGGCCACGGCGGCGCCTCGTCAGACAGCGGCGCCGGGGAGACCAAACCATGAGCCACCCTCTTCGGCCCCCGCTATCTCTGGCGATGGCGGTCCTGGCGCCGCTGGTACTGGTGGGGTGCATGAGCAGTCGGGCCCTGGAACGGGGACGCATCGACGAACTGTTCCAGGCTCGAGACAATCTATGGCTGAGCGCCGAGCCGCTGGCGATGCAGGTCGGCGGGCAGACGATTCCGAGTCGCATCCTGTTGATCCGTGAACAGAGCCTGCATCGCAGCATCCTGAGTCTGGCGGCTCTGCGCGGCCACATGTTTACAGGACAGGACGATCTCCAACTGCTGATCTCGGACCAGGTGGCCGACTCGGTGGCCGAGGTGTTGCGCGACATCGCCGAGCGGATGAAGGCCTGGAGCCGCAAGGCGGAGGCCTACCCGACCCAGGCCGGTCGTCACGAGTGGGTCCGCGACACGGCGAGCCTCCTGGCAGTGCTGTATGTGCTGGATCGCGGGGAGTCGGCCATTGATCCGCGGTCGCGGCCGGGCGGCGGGACCGACGCAGCCACCGTCGCGCCGGTCATTCGATCCTTGATCACCTACCTGATGAAGCGCATGGAGGTGGAGGCCGGCCACGGGGAGCGGCTCCTGAACACGCCGAGCGAGCAGCGGGTGCCGGTCGAGTTCATTCTTCAGGGCGCGTTTCGCCTGGCCAACCTGACGATGCCGCCCGGAGCTGCCGACGAAGTGCTCCGCGTCTTCGAGTCGGGACCTCCGACGGTCGTGGGCGTCGAGCAGCAGTTGCAGGAGGTGTTGTTGGAGCAGCGACGGGCAGCCGAAGGCGACCGTCGTCCGCCGGCCAACGAGGAGCTCGCGACGGCCCTGAAGGCGGCGCCGCTGGCCATCAACAACATGGCCCGCGTGCTGGAGCAATGGAACAAGTTCTACCTGGCGGGCATGGAGTTCGGGCGTCTGGGCGACCAGGAGATGGCAAGCCTGATCATCGACGTGCAACCCGGGCAGGAGGTCCGCATCGACGCCATTCACGAGATGGCGCCGGTGGTCACGATCCAGGGGCGTGTCCGCGTGAACCTGCTGTCGTCGGAGTCGGACGAGGCCGAAACGACGCGGATCCAGTTGGTCAACGAGCGAGCCGGCCGCATCGTCATTCGGTTCGAGAGCTGGGTGTACGGACTGGCGTCGCTGCTGGCGTTTCCGATCGAAGACTGGGCGCTGAACGAGGTGACGATCGTGCAGACACGGCCCGAACGGCATTGCAGAGAGACCGACATCGAGCTTCTGCTCCGCGCCGACAACGTCAAGGCCGGGGCCGATCCGCGCCGCGTCATGCGCATCCACGCGGTGCGACGCTTCACCGCCAAGACGACCGCGACCGCCGTGGACCGGATCGTGTGCCGCGACATGCGGTTCGAGTACTATCAGCCGACGAGGATGTGGTACTATGACCGCACCTCGCACGAGAAACTGCCGAAACCATGACCGAAAGGAACCGACCGTGAAACCGTCTGGTGCGTACATTGTCGCCGTCGTGGCCGCCGTCGTGGTATCCGGCTGCAACACGTCCTCGCAAGACATGCGGGCCACGGCGCTTGGGCTGCACTCCGTGGTGCGGCAGCGGGTCGCCGCCCGCGAGCAGACCGTCCGCGGCGACACGGCGACCGAGAGCAAGTGGCTGCGGGCCGAGTTGTCTCGGCAGCTCACTTCCTCGGCCTACGGCCTGGCCGCGCGCGACGACGACCGTACCCTGATGCCCGCGGTCATCTTCGCCGCCGGAGAAGATGCGACGGCCACCGCGCCCCAGCCGACGGACGCCGCGCCGTCCGCCGACGAACCGGCCGGCGACAGCGGCGCGTGGTGGCAGAAGCCCCTGGCCGGGCGATCCCCCGGCGAGGTGTTCAAGGATGACGTGCGATTGTTTCCGAAGGAGTTGTGGAAGGCGACGAAGGACAGCGTGAACGTGCCGTCGCTGATGCTGCTGGCCGGCGCCGGCGGCTTGTCGGCCATCAGCCGCGGTTCGTGGGACCATCATGTGGACGAGTCGTTCCACCGTGGGTCCAAGAGCAATATATTCAAGAAAGAGGACGATTTCAGTTCCGTCGCCGGCAACCCGACACTGCACTTCGGTTTCGCCGCGGCAGCCTACGGCCTGAGCCTCAAGATCGGCGACGATAAGACCTACGCCTTCTCGAAATCGCTGACCCAGGCCTTGACGCTCAATGGACTGGTCACATCGGGTCTGAAATACGCGGCCAACGACCACAGCCCCAACGGCGAAGCCTGGGCCTGGCCGAGCGGCCATACGAGCAGCACCGCGACGGTGGCGGCCGTGGCCTGGGAGTACTACGGCTGGCAGGCCGGCGTGCCGCTATACCTGCTGACCGGCTGGGTGGCCACAGGGCGTCTGGACGACCGCGAGCACTGGCTCAGCGACGTCATCTTCGGCGCGGTGCTCGGCTCGGTAATCGGCCACAGCGTGGCCCAGGGCCGCATGATCGAAGTCGGAGGCTTTACGGTCCTCCCCTACGCCGCTCCGGAGGGCGGCGCGGGACTATTGTTTACCAGACAATTCTGACAAACGGGACGCCAATCGCCGCAGCAACGACCAAAAGCACACGGCCACCCGGCGGTCGCCGACGGTGGCCATGCTCTTTCATTGATCGGCAACGCGCAGGTCATCCGGTATGTGTGACCGACCGGTCCGCGGCGGCAAGCAGTGCGGCCCCGAGGGCAGCGGTCAGTTGCGGGTGCGGCACAACATTCACAGGCTCGGCCAGGCAGCCTCGCAGCGTCCGCACCATGGCCGGGTTCAGTGCGACGCCGCCGGAGAAAACCGCCGGGCCGCGAGCGCCCACCAGGTCGAACATGGCCGCCACGCGGCGAGCTAGTGCCAGATGGATCCCGGCCAGGATGGATTCGCGCGGGTGCCCTTCGGCCAGCAGGCCCACAACCTCCGTTTCGGCGAACACCGTACAGGTGGCATTGATGGCGATCGGGGCCGCGTCGCCCACGGCCAGGTCGCCGAGTTGATCGATGGTCAGGTTGAACCGTCGGGCGATCACTTCCAGAAACCGTCCCGTGCCGGCGGCGCACTTGTCGTTCATGGTGAAGTCCTCGACGCGGCCGGCCTCGTCGAGGCGGATGATCTTGCTGTCCTGGCCGCCGATGTCGATCACGCTCCGGGCCTGCGGAGCGAGGTAATGCACGCCGACGGCGTGGCAGGTGATTTCGGTGACGCGCCGCCCGGCCATGGCAATCCGCCCTCGGCCGTACCCTGTGGCCACAGCGGCCCGCAAGTCGCCGCGCGAAAGCCTCCATGTTGCACAGAGGTGGTCCCACAGCCGCGCGGCCGTCTCGTTGCAGTCGGTCCCCGTCTCGGCCACCCCGTGGGCCACCATCCGGCCGCCGCCGTCCACGACGACCAGTTTCGTGCTCGTCGATCCGCTGTCAATGCCCAGATACATGAGCTTCTTTCTCCCTCTCGCATCGTCCTCACACGCCGGTGAGGCGATTCAGCAGAGAAGCCCTCTGGCCGCGCCGGCCGCCATGGCAACCGGCACTCCCCCTCCCCTTCTGCGCCCGGCGCCCGCGACCGGTCGCGGCAGACGATTGTATCCCGTCGGGGCCGCACGTCCAGACGAACCGCCGCAAAAACGTCGGGCGATCCCCCGCCTGGGAGACCGCCCGATGGAACACCGTCGCCGCCTGAAGCCTACTTCTGCGGAATCTTGTAGATGTGCTCGGCCAGCGGCTTGAACTCGTCCTCGAAGTGCCCCGCCTTGGCCGTGATCGTGCGGTCCTCGTCCACCACCTCGACGACGGTTCCGGCCTTCAGGCCGTCGACCGCGATTCGGGCCTTGCCGCCGCGAGGACTGATCGGCTGGAACTGCCCCAGCTTCTCGGCGTCGGGCCCGAGGTCGCGGTTCTGGACGAACAGGTAGATCGCTCCGTCGTACGACGTGGCCTTGAACTGCACGGGCAGATTCTTTTCCATGGAGACGGCAACACGAACCTTGGCCGCCGGGGCGAGAATTGCCGGAGCCAGCCGGGCCATTTGGCCGTTCAGTCGCTTCAACTCGGCCCGCATGTCGGCCGTGGGAGCGAACTCGGTGAAAGACGGCGCCCAGGCATGCGTGAAGTAGCCGATGGCCGTGGCTCCATTAATCAGCGCGCCCCAGACTTCGAACCGCGTGTGCATGGGCAGGACGTCCGGCTGCTTCTCATAGGTCATCCACCGGCTGCCCTTGCTCGTCTCGATCCACGCATAGACCGGTCGCGGACTGGCCATCTCGCACAACTGCTTCACGGCGTCGGCCGGCTGGTTGAGCCGCCCCGGACAACCGTGGCCGTAGATCGGATAGATGTCGAACCCCACCACGTCCGCGGCCTTGATATACGCAGGATAGAGCTTGTCCTGCATCTGGGCGCTGTAATGCGTCTGGATGCCGCGATAGAAATGGCCCGTGAACGTCATCAGGACCGGTCGCATCTTGTCGGCCGCCTTGATCTTTTTGTAGTGTTCCATCACTTCAGCGGGCGGATGCTTCGGCTCGAAGCCGGCCGGCGAATTCCGGCCCTCCTTGTGGCCTTCGATCTGATCGGGCGTCGCCGCTTGCTTGCTCTTCTGCGGCATGTCCGGCTCGTCGCCATGGATCCACGCCAGAACGTAGGGATGACTGACCAAATCCGGCGTGAACTCGGCAATAAGGTATCCGCCGGCCGCCTGTGCCGCCGCAGCCGCTTCCTTGCCCTTGTTCGACCCGCAGAACGTGTTGAACTCCATGCCGCGAAGCGTTGTGTATCGGCTCGGGGACTGGAGCCACGACATAATCGGCAGAAACGGCTTGCCGTTGACCACAAACTCGCGGTTCTCACCGATCTTGACGCTCTTGATCGGGTCGAGCTTCTCCTGGGCCGCCACCGTGCCGGCCAGTACCAGCACCGCCACGGCAGCCGCCACCGGCTTCACATAAGACGAGGTTCTCATGGTCGCCTCTCCCTTCGCATCCCTGGGGCCACAGAGTCGGTCCGCCGCCAACACCTGGTTCAACACCGGCCGCAGCCCAAGGCAACGGCCAATCAGCGGACGATCTTGTACACGTGCTCGGCCAGCGGCTTGAACTCGTCGCTGAAGGAGCCTTCGTCGGCCGTGATCGTGCGGCCCTCGTCCACCACTTCGATAGTCGCTCCGGCCTTGAGCCCTTCGACCGCGATCACAGCCTTGCCGCCGCGAGGCGTGATGTCTTTCCCCTGCGGGAGCTTGGCCGCGTCGGCGCCGAGGTCGATGTTCTGGGCGAAGACGTAGAGGGCGCCGTCCAACTCGGTAGCCTTGACGTGGCAGGCCAGATCATCGGACAGCGTCATCGAGACCTTGGCTTTGGCCGCCGGAGCGAGAATGGCCGGGGCCAGGCGCGTCAGTTGTGCGTTCAGGCGGGCCAGCTCCTTGAGCATGTCGCCCTTGGGCGCGAATTGCGTGTACTCGGGCTGCCAGGCGTGCGTGAAGTAGGCAATGCCCGTGGCGCCGCGGATCAGGGCCATCCAGACCTCGGCCCGCGTGTACTCGGGACGCACGTCGATCTGCTTGCTGTAGTCCTTGATCCACAGGCTGCCCTTGTTGGTCTCGATCCAGGCGTAGATCGGTTTCTTCGGACCGGCCAGAGCTCGCAACTCCGTCACGCCGTCGGCCACCCAGTGAATCTTGTTCGGCATGTTGTAGCCGTACACGGGGTAGATGTCGAAGCCCACAAGGTCGCAGTGAGCGATGTAGCCGGGGTACATGGCCTGCTTGGCCTCGTCGCTGTATTCCTGCCGCTCCTTCATGAACTTGGCCGTCAGATTCATCATCACCGGCCGCGAGGGGTCCGTCTGCTTGATGAGCTGGTAGTCGCGAGCCACCTCCTCGACGGTCATCTTCGGGACGGTGCGAGGCTTGCTAAGCAGGAGGTTCTTGCCCTCGGCGTCGAAGCCCTCCACCTCGCTGATCGAGCCCCAAACCTGGGTGCCAGGGTACTCCGAAAGCACCTTGACCGTCAGCTCCTTGAACGTCGCCGGCTCGGGCAGCGCAAACTTCTGCTGCCCCTTCTTGTTCTCAAGCGTCACCTTCAGGAGCGACTTGCCGTCGCCCAGGAACTCCATCTCCTTGGCCACGGCCAGCCCTTCGGAGATCGTCGGCCAGACGGCCAGGCTGACCACGGTCACGGGCTCCTTGGCGACGATCGTGAACTCGCCGCCGGCCATCGGTTGCAGGACCGTCCAACTGTGATTCACGCCGTCCACGATGCGGGAAAAGGGCGTGCCGGGGTTGACCTTCATCTGTTTGCCCGGGATGACGTTGGCGTCGGTCTCGGTGCGTGGCAGGTCGGGCTCGTCGTCGTGAATCCACGCCAGCAGGCCGGGCGACGCCTTCAGGTCGTCCACCGATCCAAGATGATCCACCATGTGCGACGCGACGAAATAGAGACCCGCCTCCCAGACCTTGGCGCCATATTCGCTGACGCTCTTGGTGCCGCCGAGGCCGCTGTTCGAGTCCGCACTCCAATGGTATCCGCCTACGACATTGATGTTGACCTCGCGGATGGCAGGGAAATTCTTCGGATCCTGAAGCCAGACGGCAATCGGCAAGAACGGTTTGCCGTTCACGCGAAGTTCGCAGTTATCGCCGATTTCAACTTTCTGGATTGGTTCAAGTTTGTCCTGGGCCGCCGCGCAGCCGGACCAGATCGCTATGGATACCAAGGCCATCAGCAACGTCGCCAGGATTCTCATGGAAGGAACCTCCGAAAAGAGTGCGTGTTGTGTCCCAATACGATTGTCGTAGCGCATGGTACCCCCTTGCCCACCGGGCACAATGCAACTGGAAAATAGTGCACGTGGGTCAGTCCGATTGTACAATGACGCACGTGCCACAAAACCCCTGACGAAGAACCGCCTATGGCTTGTCAGCGGTAATGTCCACCGCGTAGATGTGAAGCCCCAGCGGACCGAAGTCGTCGCTGAAACTGCCGTCGCGCTCGACCGTGATCGTTCGATGTTCGTCGATCACCTCGACGCTCTGCCCCGGCCGCAGCCCCTCGGCGGCGATGGACACACGGCCGCCGCGGCGGCCCATGTCGGCGTTCAACACGAAGATGTACAAACGGCCGCCGTACTCGCGGGCGGCCCAACTGGCCTCCAGTCCGCCGACAAAGGCGACGACCACCGGCCGTTCGGTCGGTCCGCTGAGCAGGACCGGCGCCAGCCGTGTGATCTGCGCGTTGATGGCCCGGATGCCGGCCTGTTTGGCGGCGTCGGGGGCGAACTCCGAAAACGCGGGCACGAACTGGTGCGTGAAATAGACGATCCCTGTGGCCCCATGGGTCAGGGCCATCCAGACCTCGGCACGAATTTCGTCGATCGACACGTCGCGCTGCTGGTCCGCGGGCACGGCCTTGGACCCTTTGCCGGTCTCGATCATGGCGAAGAAGGGTTTCTGCGGACCGACGATGGTGCGCAGGTCCTCGGCCGCCTCGGCCACCCAGTCGATGCGATCGGGACGATTGTGCAGCCAGATCGGATACACGTTGTACGTCAGAATGTCGCCGCCTCGGGCATAGGCCGCATAGTCGTCGCGCTTCTGTTGCTCGCTACGGTCTTTGGCAAAATCGGCCCTGAGCATGAACTGCGGCGAGAAGTCGAGCACCACGGGCCTGGACGGGTCGGTCTTGCGAATGGTTTCATAGGCGGCAACCACCTCGTCGGGGGTGCTTCGCGGCTTGCCATCGACCAGGGCATCGGGTTCGTGAGGCTGGAGCCAGGCAACCAGGGCCTCGTGTCCCACGGCCTCGGCATCGAACGGAACCATGCCATAGAGTTTCCTGGCAGCCAGAGCGTCCAGGTACTGGCGGGTCGGGGTTTGGCCGGGCATCAGGTACCCGTTCAGCCCCATGGCTGCGGCACGATCAAAGCTCTTGGGCGACTGGTAGAATCCCATCAGGGGCAGAATCGGCCGGCCGTTGACCAGCAGCCCCCCGTGCGGTCCAACCGCCGAAGTCTTGACCGGCTGCCAACCGCCATCCAAGGCCTTGCGGTCGGCGCAGCCGCCGATTCCAACAACGACAACGCACAGCAGAACAACCTTCGCGACCAATTCGACCACACGTGGCATCGATTTTCCTTTCGTTTGTGAACGGTCGGTCCCTTAACGCAAGCTATGATACCCGTGGCGGGGGCAAGTGGTGGCGTGTTTTTGCTTGAAAAAACCCGGTTCTGCCCGTACTCTGTCGGATTCACAGCATGAAGTCAATGCCGACAAAGGCCGTTCAGAACCTATGGAATCCGTCAACGTTGCAGTCATCGGTTTTGGGACCGTGGGTACGGGGGTCGCCCGCATTCTGCTGGAGAGCGGCGACGCCCTGGCGACACGCGCCGGGGTGCGTCTGAACCTGAAGTACATCTGCGACACGGACTTGAAGCGCCCTCGCGGAATCCAACCCCCACCGGAACTGTTGACGGATTCGCTCGACCGCGTGCTATCCGACGGCAGCGTGCAGATCGTTTGCGAACTGGTTGGCGGCACAACCACCGCTTTCACTATCGTCGAGAAGGCCCTGAGGGCCGGCAAGAACGTGGTCACCGCCAACAAGGCACTGCTGGCCGAACGCGGGATGCCGCTGCTGAAATTGGCCGCCGAATGTGGCCGATCCATCGCCTTCGAGGCGTCCGTCGCCGGAGGCATCCCCCTGTTGCTGTCGGTACGGGACGGTTTGGTGGCCAACCGGATTTCGTCGGTCACGGGCATCGTCAACGGCACATGCAACTACATCCTGACGAAGATGACCGACGGCGGACTTTCCTATGAGCAGGCCCTGGCCGAGGCCCAGCAAAAGGGCTATGCCGAAGCGGACCCGACACTGGACGTCGGCGGTGGCGACAGCGCCCACAAGCTGACCATCCTGTCGTGGTTGGCATTCGGTTCGCCCGTCAGTTTTGAGGATGTGTACTGCGAAGGCATCACCCGGATTCAGCCGGCCGACATCCGCTTCGGACTCGAACTGGGCTACCGGATCAAGCTGCTGGCCATCGGCCGCCGCAACGGCGACGGCTGCCTGTCGCTGCGCGTCCATCCGGCCTTCGTGCCTCGGAGCAACCCACTGGCCCACGTGTCGGGCGCCTACAATGCCGTCATGGTCCGCGGCGACACCGTGGGCGACACGTTGTACTATGGTCTCGGAGCCGGACAAATGCCCACCGCCTCGGCCGTCGTGGCCGACCTGGTGGACACCGCCCTGGGGCGTATGGCCATTACATTCAAACGCCGGCGGCTGTTCGGCGAGACCGCGGCGACCGTGCGCAGTATCGACGAGACCAGCTCGCGCTACTACCTGCGGTTCGAGGTGCTGGACCGGCCGGGCGTCTTGGCTGCCATCACGGGGGTACTGGGACGGCACGACATCAGCATCTCGAGCTGCCTCCAGCACGAGCCGGTCGATGCGACGCACGTGCCGCTGATCATTATGACGCACCAGGCCCGCGAGGGGAACCTCCGTCGCGCCTTGGCCGAGATCGAATCCCTCGACCCCGTTCGGCCCGAGCCGGCCACGATTCGCGTGATCGACGACGAGGAGAGGCCGCTATGAAATATGCCATCGTGATTCCCGACGGCGCCGGCGACCTGCCGCAGCAGTCGCTCCAGGGCCGCACACCCTTCGAGCTGGCCGACTGCCCGACGTTCGACCGCGTGGCCACGGAAGGCCGCTTCGGCACCACGCGCAACGTGCCGGACGGGTTGCCCTGCGGCAGCGACGTGGCCAT
>CAZCOA010000033.1:0-31672 GCA_964500225.1 uncultured Anaerolineaceae bacterium
GGGGGGCGACGGTCGGCGAACGAGGCCGACCAGGATTAGGTGAGTCGCTTTCGAGCTGGGCCGGACATGCGCTGGGGTTCGGCCCAGCTCTCTTTTTTACGACCGAGAGCCATACCATGCCCTCCGTAATGCCCTGTATGGGGCCATTGCGCTGGAGGTGGGGGCTGGTTCGACAGGGGGCCGCGTGCGGTCCCCTGTTGTATTGATGGACATAGTCGCCCCCGCCCCATGTGTTCGGTGATGGGTTGCGGCCGCGACTGGCACTATCTGCCCACACGCCCCCTTGCACACATCCGCTTGATACCTATACTGAGATCCAGGGAGGAGGTTGTCGCCCCGGCACGTTACGTCGTGGAAGATCGGACAGGGAGACCGGACACAAAGGAGGCAACACCATGACAGCCCATGAGGAATCGGGGCCTCAGAGCCACGTACCGTGGAACGCGCGTCACAAGGAGAGTCTGGCCAATCTCCTGTCGGATTTCGAGCGGCGCGACATTGTGGCCGAGCTTCGCGACAAGACAGCCTATCCCTGGCTTCACATCCTGGCGCGTCTGCTGGGCATCGCGGCCATCACATGGTTCGTGGCCAGCGTTCTGGCGGCGTTGCCGCTCATGTTCGACGATACCGAGGCTTTTCTGAAAGGCATTTCGGCCATCGCCGAGGCTGGGGTTCGCACGGTCCTGCTCTGCCTGGCGGCGTGGCTGGCCCACTGGGTGGCCGACCTGGCCGACATGCGGGTCGAGAAACTCATCGACCATCTCCAGAAACGGAAACGGCCGTAGTCGGCGCCGAGAAGGGGGTTGCATGGGCAAACCGACGATCAGCGATCGGGATCGGAGACTGGCCGAGGGATGCCTGACGTGCCCGGTGTGCCGACGGGCGCGGGCAAAGCAGAAGGGGCTGCTGTTCTGGTTCGTCCGGAAGATCGAGAGCGGTCTGTGTCCGCAGTGCAAGGCGTACGAAAAGGTCTATGGCCGCAAGGCCCACGAGCCGATTCCGCCGCAGCCATAGAGCCCTGGGCGATCACGAGTACAGCAGCGCGCCGGCACAATCGTGGCCCTGGATGAACCGTTCGAAGACGGGTCGGGCGGCAAGCCAACAGGCGTCCTCGTTGCCGGGCTGGATGAGGTAAACGGGTATGCCGTGAGCGGCGGCAGAGAGGACGTCGCATTGGGTATCGGCGACGAAGAGGACACGGTCGTAGCGGCGGGCCAGGCCGCCGAGGATACTCCGCTTGGGCAGAAAATCCTGGGCGAGCAGGGCCGAGAAGAGGTCGGTCATGCCTTCGTCAAGGATGTCCTGTCGGACGGCCTCGGTCTTCGAGGCGCTGACGACCACCACGTCGGCCAGTGGCCGGACGGCGGCAAGAGTATCGCGGACACCGGCGAAGGTCCGCGCGTTCTTGACGGCCCGTGCGATCCGGCGGTCGCTGGCCTCGCTCCACCGCAGGGGCGAGTCGTCGTAACCGAAGCGGTCGCGGTACTTGACGTAGGTGGCGACGCCGTGCTGTTCGCCGCTGGCCTCGACGTGCTGGACAGCGGCGAAGAACCTCGAGAGGTCGGGCACGGGCAGCCCCTGGTGGGCCCATCGCTGCATCATGATTGTCAGGGCGACGAACCGTTGGACGCCGGCGGTGGCGGGGTCGGCGATGTTGACTTCGTAGCAGGTGCGGTCGATCTCGGCCTGGTAAGGCTTCAGTTGCGGCCAGATGTCCGTGATCGCGAGGTTGAAGCCCTGGGTCCATTTAGGAACCATCGTATCCTTGCAGGTGCCATCCCAGTCCACGGCCAAGCAAACGTCGCTGGTGCGGGGCCAGGCGTCGAAGTCGCCGGAGGCAGGAATCAGAATGTCTGTCACGAGGTCGGCCCTTCCTCAAATGGATGCGCTACGGCGTGCGTGGGTTCACAGCCCCCCCCCTACTGTGCTTCCCACGGATACGGGTCGGCCTTGGTCTTCGGCTTGAACTTGCCGAAGAGCAGGTCGGCCGTCACGGCCAGCACCGGCCGCATGACGCCGTAGCAGGCCACCACCGTCGGCCAGGCGTCGGGCAGTTCGTAGGGCAACGGGTTGCTAGCGACGACAATGACCTTCTTGCCGGCGACCAGACACTTGTCCACGAGCGGCGCAGTGCCGAGCGTGTGGCGGTCCTTGTAATAGGTCACGATAACCGTATCGTAGAAGTCCAGGTAATTGTCGAGCTTGGCGGCGTCCTCGGCCGTCGGGTCGGACTCGACCTCCAGAAGCGAGCAATTCTCCGTGTGGCGGCAGAGCTCTTCCCAGAACATGCCGGGGTGGCACCAGGCGTCGTTGGCCCTGAGGTGCGGCCCGGCGATCTGCTCGACCAGCAACATGCGCGTGGTGCGACTCAGAGGTAGGAGCCCTGCCCTGTCCCGGACCGTGTGAACGGCCTCGCGGGCGGCGCGGGTCTCGATGCGGCCGAGGTCCTCGCTGCGCACAATGCGCTCGGCCCGCGCCGGATTGTGCCAGTAACTCTTGCCGAACAGGCCGGCATCCACCTTGGCCCGCAGGTTGCGGATGACGAGCGAGTCGATGTAGTCCTCGGTGAGGGTGCCGTCCTTGACGGCTTCGAGGACCAGGCGATAGGACTCCTCGCGGATGGGACCGCACTCTTTCATGAGGACGGCGCTGGCCCCGGCCTTGATGGCGGCCAGGCACCCGCCGGCGACACCGTACTTCTTCTGGATGGCGCCCATGATCATCGAATCGGTGCAGATCATGCCCTTGAAGCCGAGCCGCTCCTGAAGGAGGCCGGTAATGACCTTGCGCGAGACGCTGGCGATGTCGTCCGGGTCCCAGGCGGGGTAAATGGAATGGCCCACCATGATGGCCAGGAGCCCCTGGGGGATCATGGCACGGTAGGGGGCGAGATCCTCGTTCCAGAGGGCCTCGGCGGATTTGTCGATGGCGCCGACGTCGTGGTGGGCGTCCACGGCGGTGGCCCCGCGGCCGGGGAAATGCTTGGCCGCGGCAATGAGGCCGCCGTCGTGGTAGCCCTGCATGGCGGCCACGGCCATCTTCGAGACCATGGCCACGTCGCAGCCGAAGGAACGCGTGCGGATGTAGGTGGCCTTCGGGTCGAAGACGATGTCCACCACCGGCGAGTTGATGAGGTTGAAGCCGACGGCCGACAGTTGCGTCGCCGTGGCACGGGCCACGTCGTAAACCAGCCGCCGGTTGCCCGTGCGGGCGTAGCCGAACTGGGCCGGGAAATATCGCATGCCGCCCCGCAGGCAGTCGAAGCTCGCGCCGCCCTCCTGGTCGAGCATCATGTGCAGAGGAATATGGTAAGGCCGGTCGGCGGCAATCTCTTTCAGTTCCAGCAGCAGGCGGCTGTATTGCTCGATGGTCAGGTACGGCGACGAGCAAAGGAGGTCCTTGCGGTCGTCGAGGAGGTTGGGCGTGATCTGGTCGGGGGAGAGTTTGTCGAAGGCTTCCTGCTTCTCGCCGGCACGGGCGTAGCGGCGAAAACCGCGGAAGTATTGGGTGATCCTGAGGCCGCCGCAGTTCAGGTCCTTGATCGTACGAACGATGTCGGGCACCTTGAGCGAACCGTAGAACGCCTGGGTGAAGAGCTGACCGACCTTCTGCTCGAGGGTCAGCTTGCCCATCAACTGGTCAACGATCGCATACTTGTCCTTGGCCATGGTCTGAACGCCCCCCACGCTGGGCGACGCTTGCGGGGCCGCAGCGTCGCCTGACGAGTTGGGGCAGGCTGTTTGGGCCTGCCCGCCGGGATCGTTTCGGTCTTCGCGGTGTTGCCTCAGGAAGAGCAAGCAAGTTTATCCTCACTTCAGCAGGCCGTCAAGCATGTCGCGGACCGAAAATACAGCATACAGGTGAAGTACGACAGCAACAAGGGGGGCAAGCCTTGGGCGACCACTACGGTTGGCCGAATCGGATCATGCACCGAAGCCGTCCTCCCAGGATCTCCCATGGCGAAAAACCAACGGCTGATGACGGAAGGCAACATCCGTGGGCGGCAGGCGAACGCCTGAAACGAGATGTTCACTGCGTCTAAAGGCTTGTGAAATATCGGGATATTAACGAATCTCGGGCGACCGCGTGGGACGGCTTCGCACGGTACGCGGTTTGCGGTAGTGTAAGACGGGCCAGGGTTGCGGTACGCGCCGAGAGCTTCGGACCGCGTCTGTCCGACGACAACAACGAGACAACGGATCGCCGGTCCTGAAAACGCGCATGTCTGCCGGCACATCATGGGCCGGCTCAATCGTGGTGCTCATGACGTTGGGGAGGAAGCACTTATGCGAAGGCAACCATGCACAATAGTAGGATGGGCTGTAGTGACGACGGTTTGTCTGCTTGTGGCGGCCGGACAAGCTCGCGCGGACCGACTCTGGCTCCGCCAGGGATACCAGGGCTACACCGGGGCCACCGACACGTGGCTTGACGAGGATGAGAAAACGACCAATTACGGCAACGACGTGCGATTGAATATCTACTCGGTCAACGATGCGCCGGACGAGAACGCCTTGATCCGGTTCAGTCTGGCGGGGCTGCTGCCGGGATCGCCGATCCAGGTGAACTGGGCACGGTTATCGCTGCGACTGAACGACACCCGAAGCCTCCCGAGCGGCGATTGGTGTACCATCGGCGCGTATCGCATCAGCCCCTATCGCGACTGGGTCGAGAGTCAGGCCACCTGGAACGTCTTCCGGGGCACAAGCTATTGGTCGGTCCCCGGTTGCGAAGGCGCCTCCGACCGCCAGACCAATCCAGACAGCACGGTGCGATTCGACGCCAACAGCGTGATCGGCGTCCATTACACCTGGGATGTCACGGCCAGCGTCACGGAATATCTGGAGAACGGCGTAACGAACTGCGGCTGGCTGCTGCGTGTGACTGCAAGCAGTTCAGGCGGCATGGAAGGCGTATACCTGGACAGCACGGAAGCCACCATGGACGGCTACCGACCGTATCTGGAGATTGACTACACGGTCGTGCCCGAGCCGGCCGCAGCGGCGACGTTGGCCCTTGGCCTGCTGGCCATGCTTCGCCGCAGGCACTGACGCAACACCAGCCAGGGGTCCGCCAACACCAAACCCTACGGGCGACCTCCTCGGCTGGCACCCGGCAGCAGGTCCGAGCCATCGCCGCGCGGAACACACGGTCGTCGCGACGGTCAACAACGTCGCCCCATGCCGTGCGGTCGAGGCGGCCTGCTGCCGTCGTACTGGACGTGCGGTTCTCGCTCATACCATCGACTTCATACCAGCCTGTATTGCATGCGTTCCAGCCCCAGGCACCTTGCCTGACCGTCATTACCGATGAAGACGGTGGCTGTATCACCGGATTCTTTTTGAAATTCCACAATCCGGCGACATGAACCATGCACCGGACCGGATTCCGCCGGAGGCCGATCCTATGCTCTGGGCTCGCTGCCGGCCGGCGGCGGGTCGGCAGCAGGGGCGACGCCGCGGGTGGCGTCGCCGGCTGCGGCGGCGGCTTCCTGGCGA
The DNA here is from genome assembly GCA_964500225.1 of uncultured Anaerolineaceae bacterium. Classification (GTDB taxonomy): domain Bacteria; phylum Planctomycetota; class Phycisphaerae; order FEN-1346; family JAACEH01; genus JAAYDY01. The sequence continues at coordinate 5,499 of CAZCOA010000033.1, forward strand.
CGGTGGCGGTGGATGAGGACAAGGTTCCGCAGATAGACAATGTTGTTGAACAGGTAGGCCGCGATCAGCGAGGGGCGTTTGAGGCCGAGCCCATAGACCAGCAGGATCGTGCTGCCGACGAGGCTCAGGTACCAGAAGGCATCGGGGATGACGCTCCGTTTTTTCTTTTCGGAGGCGATCCACTGGACGAGGAACCGCGTGCAGAAGATGCCCTGCCCGACGAAGCCGATGAGTTCCCAGAAGCTCAGGTTGCCGCGGAGTTGCGAGGCGTAGTGGCGGATCAGGTTTTCGGCCATCTGAAAATAGTAGTGGTCAGGCATCGCGTCGCTCCCATTCGTCGGCCTGCCAGAGGACGATGCGGCTCTGCATCCATCGGATGGCAAAGGCGTCGCGGAGGGCCTTGAAGACGCGGTTCCAGACGCCGTACTTGGCGACGCCGGCAGTCCGCGGCCGATGGTTCACGGGAACTTCGAGGACACGGTAGCCTTCCATGCGGACCAGCGTGGGCAGGAAGCGGTGCATGCCGTTGTAGAGCTTCAAACGAGCCAGGCACTCGCGGCGGAAGACCTTCAGGCCGCAGGCCGAATCGTGGATGTGTTCGTGCGTGAGCCAGTTGCGGACGCCGTTGGCGATGCGCGTGGAGATCAGGCGCAGCCACGGGTCGTTGCGGTCCTTGCGCCAACCGTTGACCAGGTCGCACTGGCCGGCCTCCAGGTGCTCGAGCATCCGCGGGATATCGTGCGGATCGTTCTGGCGGTCGGCGTCGAGGGTGGCGATGAAGCGTCCCCGGGCGGCGCGGAGACCGGCGTCCACGGCGGCAGTCTGACCGCTGCGGCGGCGCATCGACAGCACACGAAGCTGCCGATACTCGGCCATGAGGCGACGGAGAACCTGCGGCGTGTCGTCCTGGCTGCCGTCGTTGGTGATGATCATCTCCCACGGGCGGCCGAGCGAGGCCAGGGCGTCGGCCACTTCGGCGACCAGGGGGCCGACGTTCTCGGCTTCGTTGTAGGCCGGGGCCACCACCGACAGGTACACATCGTCATTGGGGTGCGTCGCGGGGTCGCTGCTCATGGCCTATTTCTTCCTGAACTTGTTCGGGTCGTAGTTGGGATCGTCGGCCCGGTAAAGGTGGTTGACGGCCATCACGGTCTTGAGAATCGGCGGCTCGAACCCATGGACCGTCGAGGAGTGAATGATGGCGCTGACGTCCTTGGGCAGACATTTGCCGGAAAAGCCCCGATTGTCGGGATAGACGAAGGTGTGGTCGCGGCTGATGCGCGGGTCGGCCAGCCAGAGCTCGCGCAGCTCGTTGTAGTCCACGCCGTGCGCCTGGGCGATGGAGAAGAACTCGTTGCAGAAGGCGACTTTGACGGCGTAGAAGGAGTTTTCCATGTACTTGGCGACTTCGGCGGCGCGGCTGCTGGTGAAGTGGAACTGAAGCTCGCTATGGTAGTACTTCTTGTAAACGTCGGCCACGGCCGAGCAGTCGGCCAGCGGGCCGCCCAGGATGATGAACTGGCGGTTGCGAAGGTTGACCATGGGATGCGCGACGGTCTCGCCGAGGTACTCGGGCTGGAACAGCACGTGCTTGCCGGTCTCGCGGCAAAGGCGTTCGGTGGTGCCGGGCGCGACGGTGGAGCGGATGACGATGTAGGGCGACTCGATCCAGCGGACACAGTCTTCGACGATGGACGTGTCGCACGAGCCGTCGGCGTTCATGGGCGTGGGGACGCTGATGAACGTAACGCGGCACGCATTGATCCTTTTGCGGTCCGCGGCCGTACCGTCCTGGTCGAGTGTGACGGCATCGTCGCCGAAAAGCTGGTGCAGGCTGCGGCCGACGACGCCGTAGCCGACGATGCCGATGTAGGGTTGCTTCTTCGATGGGGTCTTAGCGGATCGGGAAGTTTTCTTCTGGGTCATCGCGTCACATCCTCATCAAGAGTAACAGGGAAATATCATCGGCGGCCGTCAGCCTGCAAGAGGCAATAGCGTCGGCCGTCGCTCGGCGGCGTCTCGGGAAATACCCATCGCCACGGTCCGAGCTGTTCGATCTCGGCCGCTTCCTCGCCGCGGACTACGACGCAGCCGTCGGGATGGTCACGCCGCCAAGCGGCCAAGTCGTCTAATTGTTCCATAACAGGCACGCGTTGTGCAACGTAAAAAGTGACGGCGGCGGCATTGCGACGCCACTTGTAAAGGCAAATCCCCTGGGACGACGGATTCATCGAGGCGATGAATCGCCCCAGATCGGCCGAAGCCCGGTCCGTGGGCGACAGGATCAGACGAGCCGGTCCGGCGAGCACGACCAGGAACGTCACGAGGATCAGCGTCGCCATCGACGCCATAGCGGCCAATCTGCGGCGGCGGACGAACAGAACGAACGTAATGGTCAGCCCGACAACCAGGATCGCACCGAAGGGCGTCATCCAGTCCCTCACGTCGGGAAAACGCCGGGCGAGGACCGCGGCAGCCAGGACGGCGCCGGGAATGGCCAGGGCGTGAAGGGCGACGAACCAGCGTCCGAGGCGTGATCGGGGCCCCTGCCAGAGGAAGGTAACATAGTCCTCGCCGAGGCCGGCCAGGGCAAGCATGGCGGGCGTGGTGTTGAGAATGTAGTAGATGCGTTTCTCGGCGCTGAAGGTCAGCAGAGCAGCCAAGCCGAGGCCCCACGCCAGGAGAAAAGCCACGGCGCCGGGTTCGAGCGTTTTGCGGCGCACGGCGGTCACCAGGCCGACCACGACGAAGGCCGACCACGGCAGCCAGAGTGCCGGGGCCATGTAGAGGTAGTCGTAGAGGCGCGAGCTCCCGTCGAGCTCGCCCTGGGTGCGACCGAGGGACTGGGAGTGCCACTGGCCGGCCGCTTCGGGATACGATCGGATGACATAAAGGCCCCAGGGAACAATCACGGCGGCGAGAATGAGCGGCCCGGCGATCGGCAACATGCGTCCGATGCGGCGGGCGCGAGGATCCACGAGTGCGGTCCCGACGACGGCGAGGAACCAGACCGCCAGCGGCAGAGGCCCTTTGGCCAGAACGCCCAGGCCGAGACTCAGCCACATGGCCGCAAACAGGACCACCTGGCGTCGGCGGTTGGTTTCGGTAAGGCCGTACCAATAGGCCACCAGGGCCGCCGTGGTCAGCAGACACAGAAGCATGTCCACGGACCCCTTGCGAGACCAGACCATGGAGGCGGCCGAAGTGATGAAGGCCAGGCCCGCCACAAGGGCGGGTCGCCAGGCGACCATGCGCCGCACAAGGGCCACGACGAGCAGCATCGTGCCGACACCGGCCATGGCCGAAGGCAGTCGGAGGGTGAACTCGCTGATGCCGCCGCAGAGACGACCGAGGCCGGCCTGGATCCAGAACGGCAAGGGCGGCTTCTTGAAGTCGGGTTCGCCGGTGGAGAACAAGTGCGGCACAAGGCCGCGGCCGTGCTCCATCATGCCGCGCGTGCGTTCGGCGACGAGGGCCTCGTGATGCTCCAAGGGGATGCCGGAGCCGAGAAACGGGAGATTGATCAGGAGGGCGTAGAGCACGAGGACCACGAGCCAGAGCCAGGGTCGGCGCGGAGTGTCGCCGCACCGTGGCGGCGACAGCGGGCCGCACTCGTGAACCATGCTGGACTCGTCGGGCATCCCACCTCTCCACGCTCGCCTGGGCGACGGTACGGCGGCCGCGTTGGACGACGGCGGCAGACAGCAACCGGCCCCCGGGCAGTGCAAGCACGGCATTATCGCCGGTGGGGCCGCCGCGGTCAATGGTGGAGGAGAAACCGATGTGGACGGGCAGCGGGTGAACTGGAAGTGGCGGCGGTGGTTCAGTAACCTTGGAGAATCAGGTAGGCCCAGTTGATCAGGAGCAGCAGGATCAGCACGGCGGTGACGGCGTGAACCTCGCGGTGGGACATTTCGAGGCGGATGGCTCTGGCCGAGACCAGTCGCACGGCGAGGACGACGCCGGCCACGGCGATGGCGGTGCAGACGAGGGGATTGAAGAGCCAGGCCCGGACAGGGTGTCCGGCCAGGAGCGCCTCGGCGGCGCGCGTGGAGCCGCAACTCGGACACGGCAGGCCGGTGAGGTTCTTGAAGGCGCAGAGGGAGAAGTCGGTGCCGGCGCGGCGCTGGAGGATGATCGTGGCCAGGATCAGCGCGCCCCAGAGGACAACAAGGAGGACGGCCCACCAAGGGACGCGCGGCAGGCGGGAGGCTCGGACGAAACGCAGTCTCATGTCACTCGACGTAGCCGATAGTCTCCCATTGGCCGCGGCGGCGGCGGTGATCGGCAATGGTCATGGCAACCAGCCAGCCAAAGCCCGCGCTCAAGGTCATCAGCGCCGCGTAGAGGCCGAGCGAGACGAGGCCGTCCGGCGTGCCGAGAAGGTCGCCGACCCAGCAGAGCGTGTCGCGCACGCCGGCGCCGCTCAGCAGCCCCATGGCCACAACGCCCACAGTGACATAGAGCACCGACAACGGGGGCACCCAGAACATGGCGCGGCCCTGGAGTCGTGCGGGCAGGCCCCAGCGGCCGAATATCAGCCCGATGGCGAGGCTCAGGGCCGCCAGCAGCAGCGCGGAAGCCGCCAGCAGCCACAGGTAGATGTCGGCGTGGTTGTGTAGAGTGCGGAAGATCGGCCCGGCACTGCCGGTCATCCAGGATCGTCCGATGCCGCCGCGGCGGCAGAGTTCCATGATGACAAGAACCACGCCGGTCGCCAGCGACACCAGCAGGTGCGCCGCCAGGGTCAGCTTCAGGGGCGAATGCAGGAATGCCTTCAGTCGCGCAGCCATGAAACAGCCTCTGGTGCCTGCAATCAACGATTCGATCCACCCGTCCCGCCACCGGATGCGCACGGGACTACTGGGCCGGCAACTGGACGCGGACGGCTCGCTGGGCCGACAAAACGCGGCCGTCCAGCGTGGTGAACCGGACGGCGACGGTCAGGTCGGCGTGCTGAGGCAGTCGTCCTTCGGGCCACGTGAGCTCGAAGGAATAACTGCCGGCACCGAACATGCCGACCCACTCGCGGCCCGCCTGGTCCACGGTAAACGTCCACCGGCCAAGTTGTCGTTGGCCCTCGGGCAGGGCCAGGTCGAACAGCTCGATTTCGACGGCGCCGGCCCGCTTGACTGTATCGTTGTACCGGTCTTTGGGGACGACGACGACGCGGATGCCCTCGTCGCCGGGCTTGCCGTCGGTGTCCATGCCGCCGGTGACACGGCCGAGTTCGATGGTGACAGCTCGGAACGGGTCCTCCGCCTCGGCGGTGCGCCCGTCGAGGCGATCGACTCCCTCGCGCGGCGTCATGGAGGTCTGGCCGCCGCCCAGCTCGGCAATGCGGCGGACCAGTTCCTGGCGTTCGAGCTGGAGGTTGCGGTTCTCGTGGAGGGCCCGCTGGAGCCGCTGGTCGGGCGTCAACGGATCGGGAGAGCAGCCGACCGCGGCGACTCCCAGCGCGGCGGCGGAAAGAATGGCAATTCGGGACCACGTCATCGAACAGACCCTCTCGGCAAACGGTGTGTGCGGAACGGCACTCACTGTACGACCGCCGCGGCGGCTTGTCAATCGGCAAGCGTTGCACGTGGCGAGAAGAGCCGACACAGGCTTTTCTTGGGAGCTCGGAGCCGTTACACTAACGGCGTGCGGTCATGGGCTGGATGGGATGCCAAGGAGACGCGCTGATGGCGGTCAGGAAACTCACCTATGAAGAGCTGCGCGACCTGTCGCAAGGCAAGGATTTCGATTTCACATCCACACGGTCGCTGCCTCCGTTGCGGGAGATCATCGGGCAGGATCGTGCGGTGGAGGCGCTGGAGTTCGGGCTCCAGATCCGCAGTCAGGGATACAACATTTTCGTGGCGGGGTATCCGGGTACGGGGCGTCGCCACGTGATCACGCGTTTTCTGGCGGAACGGACGCCGAACGAACCGGCACCGGACGATTGGTGCTACGTGTACCAGTTCGCCCGTCCGGACGAACCGATGGCATTGAATCTGCCGGCAGGCCAGGGCCCGCAGTTCGCCGACGACGTGGAGAAAGCGGTGGCCCAGGTTCGTCACCAGTTGCCGAAGGCGTTCGAGGGGGAACGGTATCACCGGATGCGGAACGACGTGTTGTCGCGTACACGGCAAAAGCGGGAAAGGATTCAGGCCGTATTGAACCGGGAGCTGCGCGACAAGGGGCTGACGCTTCAGCAGACGGCGCTGGGGATCGGGATCGTGCCGCTGAGCGAGTCGGGGGACCCGATGAGCCGGGAGCAGTTCGAGGCGCTGCCGCCGGAACGTCAGGAGGCGATCCGGCTTCAGCAGGAGTCGGTGCAGAACAGCCTGGAGCAGACGATGCGCCAGTTGCGGCAACTGGACGCCGAGCACCGCGACCAGATGCAGAAGATCGACGAGGACGTGGCGCGGCAACTGGTGGAAGAAGTGCTGAAGGACCTGTGCGTCAAGTACGCGAAGCAGGATCGCATTTGTGCGCACCTTCGGGCGATGATGGACGACATGGTGCGCAACCATGCGATGTTCCGGGCCGAGGAGAGCGAATCGGAGGAATCGGCATCGTCGGCGCCGGCGCTGATCGCCAAGCAGGACGCCCAGTTCAACCGGTATAAGGTCAACGTGTTCGTGACGAACGATCCGAAGGCCGGGGCGCCGGTGGTGTACGAGGCGAATCCGACGCACCCGAATCTGTTCGGACGCATCGAGCGTCGCTATGCGTTGGGAGCGCTGATCACGGATTTCACGATGCTGAAGGCCGGAGCGGCCCACAAGGCCAACGGCGGGTACCTGATCGTCGAGGCGATCGACGTGCTGACGCGGCCGGGGGCGTGGGACGCGCTGAAACGCGCCATCGAGAGCCGCGAAATTCGACTGGAGGACTTGGGGCAGGCCTTGGGCTACGCCTACAGCGAGACGCTGCGGCCGGAACCGATTCCATTCAACGCGAAGGTGATCCTGATCGGCAATCCGGTGATCTACCAGTTGCTGTTTTCGTTCGATGAGCATTTCCACGACCTATTCAAGGTCAAGGCCGAGTTCGCCGTGGACATGGACCGCACGGCCGCATCGCTGCATCAGTTGGCGATGTTCATCGCACGGCAGATTGAGGAACACAAGCTGCTGCCGCTGGATGCCGGGGCAGTGGCGGCGGTGGCGAACCACGCATCGCGTCTGATCGAGGACCGCTCGAAGCTGAGCACTCAGTTTGTACGGATTACGGATATTCTGTGCGAGAGCGACCACTGGGCCCGGCGCGAGAAGTCGCGGACCGTGACGGCGCGGCACGTGGAGAAGGCGATCGAGGCGCGGCGGCGACGAGCGAACCTGATCGAAGAGCGTCTGCGCGAGTCGGTCGAGCGAGGCCTGTTGATGATCGACACGCGCGGTCGTCGGGTGGGGCAAGTCAACGGCCTGGTGGTGTATCAGTTGGGCGACCACGAGTTCGGGATGCCGTCTCGCGTAACGGCCAACGTCCACCTGGGGTCGGCAGGCGTGGTCAACATCGAGCGTCGGGCCGACCTGTCGGGAAGCATTCACACCAAGGGCGTGGAAATCCTGTCGGGACTGCTGGGTGAACGGTTCTGTCAGGAGCGGCCGCTGTCGCTGTCGGCGACGCTGACGTTCGAGCAGTCATACGGAGGGGTGGAAGGCGACAGCGCCAGCAGCGCGGAGTACTATGCTCTGTTGAGCGCCCTGGCGGACGTGCCCATCGACCAGTCGATTGCGGTGACGGGGTCGATCAACCAGAAGGGAGACAGCCAGCCGATTGGCGGCGCGACGTCGAAGGTCGAGGGGTTCTTCGACGTGTGCAAGCTCAAGGGGCTAACGGGCAAACAGGGCTGCATCCTGCCGGCCGCAAACGTGCAGAACCTGGTACTCCGCAAGGATGTCCTGGAAGCCATCCGCAAAGGACAGTTCCACTTGTGGGCCATCGAGACGGTGGACGACGGTGTCGAGTTGCTCATGGGCAAGCCTGCCGGGAGGCGTTCGAAGCGCGGTTCGTGGACCAAGGGCAGCATCGGCGAACTGGTGGATCGGCGGCTGGCCGAGTACGCCGAGAAAGCCAGGACCTATGGCGAGCGGCCGGCCAACGGCAAGAAGAAGAACAATAACCACAATGCCAAGCAATAGCGCTGCCGTGCGGGAGATGCACGGGGCATGGCATCGGCCCCGGCGTTATCAGGAGAGACCTCATGGAATACGTCAACGAAAAGGATCTTGAGTTCCGAGGCAGCGGGGGCCGTTCGGGCGTCAAGTATCTGTTTCGCGGGCCGATCATCGACTGGGGCGTGATCGTGTTTGCGCCCGGCGAGACGCTGGGCCGGCATTTCCACGAGCGGGTGGAGGAGACGTTCTACTTCATCGAGGGCAAGGGCGGCACCATAGTGATCAACAACGAGCGCCGGCCGATCCGCATCGGAGATGCATACCGCCTGGAACCGACTGAGCGGCACGACATCATCAATGATACCGACGCGCCGCTGCGTGCAGTGTTTATCAAGTCCACGTACGATCCGAAAGACAAGGTCAACGAGGCGTAGGCTGGGGCGTCGCGGTGGCTATCGCGCGGCGGCTGCGGGCATAGATGGCCAGTTGGAGGCCGATGCCCCCGACGCACATGGCGGCTACGGCCAGGTAGGGCGTGCGGATCAGCAGCGGCCAGTCGGGCGGGACGCCAAGGACCTTCAGAAGGGTCGGCACGTAGCCGGGCAGGAGCAGACCGCAGATGCTGCCCGAGCCAAGTACGGCCTCGTGCCATCCGGCCATGTGGGTGGACTCGTCGGTTCCCTCGATGCTGTAGAAGAGACTCCCCGAGTAGATGAACGAGTTGGCCAGCCCGATGACGACAAATCCGGCCAGCACGGTGGGCAAGTTGTCGGTCAGGGTGGCGGCGAGCAATCCGGCGGCAAGCATCGCCTGAAACGCGATGAACCGTTTGAGGCGATAGGACCATCCGTGGACGTGGAACAGCAGGGCAAACATGGCGGTGCCGGCCGTCGCAAGAGCTACGAGGAGCCAGAAGTGGCGATCGGTGGCGTTGCGTCCCTGCCACTGGACGTGGGCAAGCCCCTCGAACAACTGCCGCATGGTCGTCACGACGAGGTGGGCCATGAAGTTGGCGATGAAGCTCATCCGCATGAAGGTGCGGAGCAGTTGGCGGCCGTGCGCGGGTTCGATGCGGATGTGGTCGGCGACCTCGGCATCGGTGGGAAGACGGTTGCGCCACAGGGCGACGCAGGCGACGGTGGCCAGGCCGAGAACAATGCCGGCGTAGAAGACGGCGTTGATGGCCTGACGTCCGTCGGGGCCGGCGATGGTCTGTTCGCTCGGGTAGAGCAGCGACCCGACGAGCGGGCCGAGGATGGTGCCGGCACACCACATGGTGTTGAAAACGGAGAGGCGTTTTCGCAGGAGCACCCCCTGCCGGCCTCGGGAGAGTTCGGCCTCGATGTTGGGCCAGAATGCGCCGCCGCCGAGGCCCAGAAGGGCCATGGTAGCGAACACGGCGGCAAGCGAGTCGGCACGGGTCAGCAGCAGTGCGGTGATCGGCAGCAGGGTTGCTCCGAGGACGGCGACGCGGCGCAGGCCGATGCGTGCTCCGAGCCGCGCGGCCAGCGGACTGGCCGGCACATACGTCAGCCAGTAGGCGACGCCGACGATCGCCAGGGCGCCGTGGCGTCCGCCGAGCACCTGGACGGTGAGCCAGCCGGTGGCGACGAAGTTGATCATCATCACGGCGTCGAACAGGATGATGGCCGTCCAGACGAAGCTATCGAAGAATCGGTCGTAGCGCTGGGACATGGCGGGGGAGTCAATCCTTCAGGGCGCTGCGAAGCAGGGCGAAGACCTCGGTGTATCGGTCGTTGTTGATGCGTCCGTCGGTGCCCATGCGGACGAGAACGAGGCGCCATTCGGGAACGGCAAAGCAGAAGTTGTTCATGTTGCCCTGGATCGCACTGACGCCCGCCGGCGCGTCGGGCCACATGCGGCGGCCGTCGGGCGTGATGCCGTTGATCCAGGTGTTGAGCCCGTAGGAGCCCGGCAACCGCACGTACCACGCGTTGGGATCCCAGGGCGGAACGGCGGCGGCGACCTGCGGCGAGGTCATTTCGCGGACGTAACGGCGGCTGAGCAGTTGTCGGCCGTTCCACGCGCCGTCGTTGACGATGAGCCAACCGACGCGTGCCATTTGCCGCGCGGTGATCGCAACACCCCTTTCGTAGGAGCCCGAACCGCCGCAGACGGGAATGCCGTCGATGTCGCCCCAGTCGCCCCAGCTCCATCCGTCGGGATCGAGGCCGATGGGGTCGGCGATGCGGCGGCGGAACAGGTCTCGCAACGGTTCGCCGGCGATGCGCGTGAGGATGCGTGCGAGCTGGTCGGACGATTGGCTGTAGTGGAAGAACGCGCCGGGGGCATAGAGCGGCGGCGCGGGCTCGAAGACCAGGTGTGCCAGGGCTTCGGCGGGTTCCTCGGCGCGTCCGGCGTAGCCGCTCGTGAAGGCGGCGAATTGTCGCAGCGTGACCGTGGGGTAGTGCTCCTTCAGACACGGCAGATAGTCGGCCGCAGGGTCGTCGAGGCGGCACTTGCCGTCGTCCACCAGGAGTCCGAGCGTCATGCTCATAAACGATTTGGTGCAGGACCAGACGGTATGCTTGGAGTCGATATCGGGGCCGCGCCAGAGGAGGTAGCCGTTGCGGATGACGAGGCTCTGGCGGTTGCCCTGGTCGCAGGCGATGGCGGCCACGCAGTCCATGGCGTCCTGAAGCCGCCGGGCGTCGAGGCCCTGCGACTCGGGGGAGGCTTCCTGCCACTGGCCGGCAGGAAACACGATTCGTGATTGGCTCATCCCATTCATCCGAGCGCGATACAACGTTGCTTCATGGCTCGACGGCCACCTTGGCGATCAGTTTGACCAGGGGCCCCGAACCGCCGAGGGGCGCGTGGGCGTCCTCGGGAAAAAAGATGGCGAACGTCCCTGGCGGCGTGCGGACCCATGCTTCGGGCCGATCGCGGAAGAACACGATGTCGGCGGCCTCGTCGAACGGTTTCTCCGTGTGGGTACAGTCGGCCAGGGCCTTCCAGCCCATTTCGTCGGTTCCCTCGACCACGTACTGAATGTCGATGTAGCGGCGATGGGCTTCGAGTTTCGCGCCGTCGCGCGTGCGGCCGTCCTTGCGGTCCACGATCACATAGAGCCGTCGGCCGTCGAGTTCGTGCCGCGTGCTGCGCAGCGTCTCGGCGGTCGCCGTGCGGAGGAAATCGAATGCGACGGCAAACGCCGGGTGCAGCGTCGCGTAACGGTCGCAGTTGTCCAGGCGATCCAGGATCACGGCGATTTCCTTTCGAGACGGGCCGATTATGCGAAGCCCGTCCGGCACGGCGAGGGGACTCAGGCGTCGCGCGTCGGTCGCGGCATCTGCTTCAGGAGCTTGTCGGCAAGGCCGTACTCGACCGCCTCGTCGCCGCCCATGAAGCGGTCGCGGTCGGTGTCCTTCTCGACTTTCTCGATGGGTTGGCCGCTGTGGTAAGCCAGAATCTCGTTCAGCCGCCGGCGCATGCGGATGATTTCCTCGGCCTGGATCGAGATGTCGGTGGCCGTGCCGCGCGCGCCGCCCAGGGGCTGGTGAATCATGATCCTGGAGTTGGCCAGGACGAATCGCTTGCCCTTAGCCCCGGCAGCCAGGAGCACGGCAGCCATCGACGCGGCTTGGCCGAGGCAATAGGTGGCCACGGGAGCGGTGATGTACTGCATCGTGTCGTAGATGGCCAGGCCGCTGGTGACGACGCCGCCGGGCGAGTTGATGTACATGTGGATGTCGGCGTCGCCATCCTCGTTTTGGAGGAAGAGCAACTGGGCGATGACGAGGTTGGCCATGTCGTCCTCAATCTCGCCGCCGATGAAGATGATGCGGTCCTTCAGGAGGCGGCTATAGATGTCGTAGGCCCGTTCGCCGCGACCGCTGGACTCGATAACCATCGGAATCAGATGTTGGCTTCGCATGGGTTCTCCTTGCCCTCGCGTCGTCGCGGCTACTTGCCAGGCGTTTCCAGGCCGAGAATCTCGTCCACCAGACCGTAGGCGACGGACTCCTGAGCCGACAGGTACCGGTCGCGCTCGATATCGTTGCGGATTTCGTCGGGCGACTTTTTGCAGTGCTTGGCAAACAGGCCGATCAACGTTTCCTTGTCTTTGAGCACCTCGCGGGCGGCGATCTCGATGTCGGCGGCCTGACCGCCCACCTCGCCGGCGGGCTGGTGGATCATCGCCTTGGCATGCGGCAGGATGAACCGCTTGCCCGGCGCGCCGCCCGTCAACAGCAGTGCCGCGCCGCTGGCTGCGATGCCGATGCAGTAGGTCGCCACGTTGCACTCGATGAACTGCATCGTATCGTAGATGGCCATGGTGCTCGACAGGTACCCGCCGGGCGAGTTGATGTAGAGGCTGATATCCTCGTTCTTTTTCTCACTGTGAAGGTACAGCAGTTTCATGACGACGTTGTTGGCCACGCTGTCGTCGATGGCGCCTTCGAGGAAGATGATGCGGTTCTCCAGGAGCATGTCCTGGAGCGTCATCCACCGCTGCCGCTGGTAATCCTGGTAGGCCATATCGCGTTCCTTAAAGTCAGCCCGACCGTCGTGACATTGCTCGTTGCAGGCCGTGGCGGCGCTTTGGGCCGCTGCTACTGTTTGGACGCGTCGTCGCCGGCGTCTTCGGTTTTAGTGGCCTTGGACTTCGACGGCGTCTTGCGAGCCGCAGACTTCTTCTTCGGCTTCTCGCCGCCCTCGGCCGATTGGGCCGCTTGGTCGGCGGCCGGCGGTTCCACCTCGGTAATCGTAGCCTTCTCCAGCAGGAGCCGGAAGACTTTGTCGTCGCGAATCTGGTCGCGCAGGGCGTCCAACAGGCCGCGTTTTTCCAACTCGGCATAGAGCCGGTCCGTCGGACGATTGTAGGCCGACGCGATCATCGCGACGCGAGCCTGGATCTCGTCCTCGGTCACTTCCACCTTTTCGGCCTTGGCGATGGCCTCGCAGATGAAATCGAGCTTCAACTGGCGCTGGGCCTGACGGTCGCTGGCCTCGCGGAGTTCCTCAAAGCGCTGCTCGATGACTTCGATCGGCACGCCGCGACGCTGGAGGTCCACGATGTGCTGGTTCAGCACACGGCCGGCGTTGGCCCGCGCGACCCCCTCGGGCACCTCGAACGGCACATGCTCGATAAGCCAGTTGCCCATGGCCTCGCGGCGGGCTCGCTCGCGGATATCCTCGACGTCGGCTTCCAGACGTTTGCGCAGCTCGGCGTCCACCTGGGCCGCCGACTCGAAGCCCATGCTCTTGGCGAACTCGTCGGTCAGTTCGGGCACTTCCAGCCGCCGCACGCTCTTGATGACGATGACCACTTCGGCCTCTTTGCCCACCAGTTCCGGTTTCTCGTGGCCCTCGGGCACTTCGACCTTCAGCGTCACGGTGTCGCCCACCACCTTGCCGGTCAACTCGTCGGCAAGCTTTTCCAGCCGGATACCCGCGAGACTCTGCGGGAACACGGCCAGGGTGGATTCCAATTGCTCATAGAGCGTCTCGCCGTTGCAGGTGATTCGGACGTCGGCCGTCAGCATGTCGCGATGGGCGATCGGAACGGTTTTCTTCTGTTCGACGAAGCGGCCGCGGCTGCGGAGCAGGTTGTTGCGGGCTTCCTCCACGTCCGAGTCGGCCACGGCCACCTTACGCACCTCGAGGGCCACGTTCCGGTAGTCCGGCAGCGCGATCTCGGGCTTCACTTCGACCACGACATCGAACACGAAGGGCCCGTCCTCGGGCATTTCGACCTTGTCCATGTCGAAATTCTCTTCGCGGAGGATGGCGAGCTTGTTGTCCTCGACCGCCTTTTTGTACTCCTCGGCGATCAGCTCGGTTTTGACGCGGTCGTTGATCTGCTGGCGCAGCTTCCGGTGCACGAGACGCCGCGGCGCGTGGCCGGGACGGAAACCCGGAATCTGGGCCTCGCCGGACAATTCGTCGAGGGTCTTGTCGATCTTCTCTTTGATCGCCTCGGCGGGAATCTCGAAGCAGAGTTTCTTTTTGCAGACGCCGGCATCTTCGATTCGTACGGCCATGAGAAGTCTCCTTACTATCTGCGGGTCGCCGCGAAACGCCGACGCGGTCCAACGCCTTCAATCAGGTGAAGCCAACGCGACGCGACAGGCGCCTCGGCCCGGCGGACGCGACCACTGTGCGGTAAAACGGTCAACGAGGGATCACACGGCTCCTAAGCAGAGGTCCAAGCGGCGACCAGGGCGGCTACCCATTCGCACGTTCCGTGTGACATCGGCCGGCAACGCGGCCCCGTGCGAACCTAGCCCCAACGACCCCCCAGCCGCTCGACGCTGAGGAAAACGTCCTGAGCAAAAAAAAACTGGAGCGGGTGATGGGACTTGAACCCACGACATTCACGTTGGCAACGTGACGCTCTACCACTGAGCTACACCCGCTCGTTCAGACAGCGGCGGATTATAACCGGCTCGAGGCGTTCTGGCAAGCCCATTTCGGGCAATTTCGCCGGCCGGCCGGCACGGATCACCACTGCTTGACTTGGTCCTTTTCCAGCTTCTCGCCCCAGTCGTCAGGCGTCTCGACGATGAAGCTTTTGGCCTCCCGGCGAAGATTGGGCATGAGCGACGGATCGTCCATCAGTTGCTGGAACGTAACCCATTTGCCGTCGGGACGCCGCTGCAACGGGCCCTCGTTCTGTGTGCTGAGCCACATGTCGGGGGGCATCTCGGCCAGCATGTCGGGCTTGGCGGTCTTGGCGTACTCGTTCATAGCCTTGATTTGGGCGTCGGTATATTTCTCATAATAGAACGCCCGGGGCGGTCCGCCGTCCTTGGGCGTATAGACGTAAGCCCGGACCAGGGTACGTTGACCCGTTTTGGGGTTGACGATCGGAGGATAAATGTCGTCGCTCCACGGGACGAGGAACTTCTCGCCGGTCAGATCGTCCACGTAAGTCACGTAGTTGCTGCGTCCGGGGCCCGACGCACCGCCGGAACCGCCGCCGCAACCGAACACCGAAACGGCGACAGCCAACACAGTCATGACGACGAGGGCTTTCGCAGGTGGCTTGCTCATGAACTCTCCTCCGGACGTTACCGTTGACACGCCAAGACCTTGCACGAAAGGCAGCGATGTTATAGCGCGCCGCAGGTTGATTGTCAACCGCCGACGGCCTGCGAAGTTCGCGTGAAGATGGCGGGGTCGGACGCCCGATAGTATAGGGGAGCGTACGGACGTCCTTGCTGCGCGCATAGCACGGGCCGTACGCCGCCCCGCCCTAGGGCGCAGCGAACGTCACGTGGGCGGTGGGGCGGCTGGCTGTTCCGGGGAACATAGGGACACGGGAGAAGAGGCCATGTCGGACGATCTGATCGAAACCCTGGGCCAGCAGGAACGTCACGAGCGGCGTAGCCAGGGCGACCGACGCACGGGCCAAGACCGCCGCCAGGGCGGCCCGTCGGACTACTGCGGTCCGGAGCGTCGCCAGGGCGAACGCCGCCTGACAGCCGAACGCCGCCTGGGGGGCATCGCCGGACGCCGCGCGGAAGACCGCAAGGCTTTCGAGGAACGCATCGAAAACGGCGAGTTGACCCTTGAGGAAGTCGAGTTCATCCGGGCCATCGACCGCTACAAACGCAAATACAGCCGCCCGTTCCCAACCTGGTCGGAAATCCTTCTGATCGTAAAGGAGCTGGGCTACACGAAGGATTCGCTCTGACGCCGCGCCGCCTGCGGCGCCACACACCGATTTCGCCAATCAGTCGGCCGCGGCCCCCCAGGACGTCCGAGCGCTGCGCCTTGGTGGCCTCGTTCAGCAACAGGTCCGGGAGCAGTCTGCGAAAAACCTTCGAGCCCTCGTGGGAAAGCAGTTCCATGTCAGTCCGGACCACGGTAAAATTACGCCGTGGGCCATCATTCTTCCTTTCCAATAAAACGTGATGGCATTCAGAATAGGGGCATGTTGTTGGCCCACCGTTCACAAGTGAGTCCCGGACACCGGCAACCGCGGTCGTCCGGCCCGCTGCCCTGGAGCAGCTCCGCATCGATTCGCCGGTGCCGGCCTGCGCCGCTCGAGGACAATCCGTGTGCAGAGAGGACTTGCGCCCGCTGCTGTCAGGTCCCCGGCCTGTCACGAAGAGGTCGTGCGGAAAGAACAAGAAGATAGCGCCCATGCCGGACGGGGCAGATAGGGCAAGCAGTCTAAGAGGACATGGAAGCGATGAGCGTGAAGATGACGCCGGTGAAGTAACTCGGCAACGACGGGAAGGAGATGACACATGAAGACCGGGTACACGAGCGGAAGCAACGGCCTTGTGGAGTGCAGTGCGGACCAGGCTCATGTGATCTGTTATATCGAACCCAACGAAGCCGAGAAGTCCGAGATTCTGCGCGTGTACGACCTCGACGCGACGGACCTCGAAGGCGTGTTCGACGCCGACGAGGTGCCACGCATCGAGTTCTCGCAGGACAAGACGTTCATGATTTGGAAGCGTCCGGACAACACGACGGAAGGCAAGAACGTTCAGTTCGAGGTGTCTTCGCTCGGAATCATCTTGGCGGCGGATAGAGTCGTCTTCATCGTGCCTCGCGGAACGCTGCCTGTGACGGGCAAGGAGTTCAGGAGAGTGGCCTGCGCGGTGGATGCGATGCTCTGCACCCTCCTGTTTTCCGTCCACCACTATCAGGGACACTTGAAGGCGATCAAACAGATATCGCAGGAGTTGCAGGCCAAGCTGGTGACATCGATGGAGAACCGCTATTTGCTTCAGATGTTCTCTCTGGGCGAAAGCCTGGTCTATTACCACAACGCGATCGAGGCCAATCACGGCGTGCTCAGCAAGCTGCGGGCGGTAGCGGAACGGCTGAAGTTCGCTCCCGAGCAGATCGAACTGCTGGACGATATCGCCATCGAGAACCAACAAGCCGCCAAACAGGCCGGCATCTATACAAGCGTGCTGTCGGGGCTGATGGACGCGCGGGGAACGATCATCAACAACAACATGAACGTGCTGTTGAAGAACCTCACGATCATCAACGTGGTGTTCCTGCCGCTGAACCTGATTGCAAGCATTGGCGGCATGTCGGAATATAGCGAGATAACCCACGGAATCGACTGGCGGATTTCCTACGGGGCGCTTTCGGTGGGCATGATCCTGCTGGGCTGGATCACATGGTGGTGGCTCACCCGCGTCATGGAGCGCCAGTACCAAGCGGGCATGTCGCGCAAGAGTTGAGCCCGCCCACAGCCGCCCGCCGGCGCAACGCATCGGCTGGCTGCCACACGGCAGTCGTCTCGGGGTTTCTGCCGATTTATGCCCTGATGCCGGTGCGAGTCGTCGGCTGCTAACTCCACGCAGTCGGGTTCTTCTCGGCGGCGCTGGCCTGGACTTTGACGTCGGGCAGGGCCGCGCGCAGGAGCTTGGCCAGTCCGGCGACGGCGGGGTGCTCGGTGGCGTAATGGCCGGCGACGATGGCGACCATGCCGGCATCAACGGCGGCCAGACGCTCGTGGTGTTTCATTTCGCCGGTCACCAGGACCTGTGCCCCTGCGGCGCGGGCCTGCGGCCAGTAGTTGCCGCCGGCACCGCCCAGGACGGCGGCCCGCTCCACGTTGCCCTTGAGCGAGCCGACCACCTCAACGGTTTTGACGCCCAGGGCCCGTCGCACGCGGCCCACAAACGTCTTCAGGGCGACGGCCTTGACGAGTTTGCCCGCGCGGCCAAGGCCCGCCCCCTCGGCCACCACGTCCAGCGGATAGAGGTCGATGGCCGGCGTCTCGTAGCTATGGGCGGCCCGGACGGCGGCCACCACCTCGGCCACCCGATCCGTCGGCACCACGGTTTCCATGCGCAGCTCGTCCACCTGCTGCCTGCGGCCGGGCGTGCCGACGGTCGGATGAGCCGATTCGCCGGGTAGGAACGTGCCCGCTCCGCTGACACGGAATGAGCATTGGCTATACTGGCCGATATGCCCTGCCCCGGCGTCGAAGGCGGCACGCTCGACGCGGTCGAGGTCGCCTGGGGGCACAAAGACGACGAGCTTGGTCGCTCGGCTGACGGCGGCAGGGACCAGGGGCACGGTGTCCATCAGGCCGAGACTGCGTGCGAGGATGTCGTTGAGGCCGTCGCGGGCGGCATCGTAGTTGGTATGTGCAGCGATGAGGGCGATGCCGGCGGCGGCCAGGTCCAGGGCGATGCGTCCATCGTGAGTATCGGGGCACAGCCGCTTCATGGGCGACAGAAACAGCGGATGGTGGGTGACGATGAGTTCGGCTTTCAGTCGGCGTGCTTCGTTGACGACGGCGTCGGTGTGGTCGAGGGCGACGAGGAGCCGCGTGACGTTGGCGGCCGGATCGCCGATGAGCAAGCCGCAGTTGTCCCAACTTTCCTGAAGCGCCAGGGGCGCCGCCCGGTCAATTGCAGCCAGCACGTCGCGAACTTGCGTCATCGTGGTCCTCCCTTCGGTTTTGCCGCACCGCCACAGACATGGATGGTTGAGGGAAAGTGTAGCAGACAACGGACGACGATGCAAAGACAACCGTGCAGGCGTCGCGAGAAAGCCCCCGCGATGCGGGTTATGGGGCACGTAACTCAATGTATGACGATGAGTTGCGTGCTGCCCCACTCATTCTCCCGGGTTCAGGCGCGGGGCCGTCGGCGGTCACATGCCGCTGGGGAACCGCTGGAAGGCGGTGGGCTGTGACGGTTCGGAGGCGGTCGCGGCGGGGGCCTGATCGGCGGCGACCGGCTCGGCGCGGCTCAGGGGCACCAGGACGTTGGCGAAGCCGCGGTCGAGCGTGTCGTCGCGGATGCCGACCAGGGCGCTGACACCGTTGAAGGAGGGCGACCACGGCAGGACGTAGCGGCGGACGATGGTCTGGCCGGGCGACACGCGGGCGGCGTAGTGGCTCAGCATCGGCCGCCCCGGAATCTGAACACAGGCCGTGAAACTCGTCGGCTTCGAGGCGGTACACTCGATGTCCTGCTCGATCACGAGGTTGGCTCCGTCGCGGAATGCGACGGCCCGAGTGCGGCCGGTGGCCATCTGGAAATCGACAGGCGCGACCGCCAGAAACCGGTATGTGGACTTCGACTCCACGGTGAAGTCGGCGAGGATCTCTTTGCGGCCGACGGTCTCGTTGTAGGGCACGACGACGGTCAGGGGCTGCACGAGCTGCTCACCCTGGGCCAACTGGAAATTGATAATCGTCCTGTCGGTAACCCATCCGCGCGGCATTGCGAGGCGCAGTTGGCCGGAGATCGGGCGGTTGAAGCAGTTGGTGAACTCGACCTCCACCTGGTGGCGGCGGTAGGCGGCGGGAAGGCTGCCGCCACGCAGGCGGAACGACCGTCGTGTCTGCGAAATCTGCGGGTCGATGCCGGTGATGAAGACGGGCATCGGTTGAAGGGTAACACCCGTAATGCCCCCGAAGTGCGGCAGAGGCGTCCGGTTGCCCAGGAGGTCGGTCTGCATCAGACCGTCGCCAAGGTATAGCGGCATCTGAACGGGTTGGCGTTCGCCCTGTTTCCAGAGGACGAGGATTTCGCTGCCGTCTTCACGCTGAAAGACCATGGCCTCGACGTGGTTTTCCAGCGGGAGCCAGCCCGCGAAAACGGCGCCGCCGAGCATGTCCGTAAGGGTGCGAGCCACCAGGAGCAGATCGGACGGCTCGGTGGGGGATCGCATGAGGCCGGTTTCGGTGTCCACGAGGCGATGGAAGAACGCCGTGTCGGCGCCGACCCGCTTGGCAGCCAGGACGCGCTGAACGAAATCGAACACCACATCGTCGGCGGCGCGTTGCGACCGGGCCATGGGATCAATTGCCAGGTAAACCCGCTTGCCCTCGGCGACCTGGAATCCGGCGAGGCATTCCTGGATCTGGTGCGGCTGAATCTCGGGACCGATGCACAGGGAGAGGAAGTCGATGCCCTGTGGAAACACCCGGGGCGGCCCGCGGAAGGCCGGCCACGGGACGCCGATGGGCGTGGCCGCGGTGAGGCGGTCCATCTGCTTCACGGCGGCGTCCAGCAGGGTCGGGTCCGACTGGAGCCGCGCGGTGCTGGGATCGTCGTCGCGGCCGAGTTGCCAGAGGCCGAACAGGGTGCCGTACTCACTGACGGTGAAGCCGAGAGACGGTTGCCAGACGGACTCCTGGAGGCCCAGGAGGTCGGCCATGCCGGTAATGGGATCGGTGACGTTCTGGAGCAGATGTCGCGGAGGTTCGGCCAGGACACCGATGCACTCGATGTGTTGCTGCCTCATCAGGCGCAGGACGCGACGGACGGCGTCGTCGCCCAAGCGGAGGTCGTCGGCGGTGGTGTCGGCACGCCACAGGGGAATCTTCACGGTGCGGACGCCCAAGGCACCGACAATTTGGGCCAGGAGGTCGGGGTCGTCGATGCCCGTCGGGTCGGCCAGGCCGAAACCATTGCCGATGAGGTGCGGGGCGTTTTGTCGCGGTGCCATGACGGCAAACGACACGCGGCGCATCAGGACCGAGGGCGTGTCGCCAGGAATGTCGTAGGCGACATGGTACACGCCGACGGGCAAATCCTTCAGTTCCACGTCGCGTCGTCCGTCGCCCTGCGGTCCGGGCACCAGCGACGCCACGCGGTCCATCACCAGCCGTCCGCGGTCGTCGCGGATCGTAAGACGCCCGGGGAAAGAGCCCGACAACAACCCGTCGGCCCGCAGGTGGAGGGTGATCACGTCCCCCTTCTCGTAGAGCATACGACCGTCCTTAAGCTCCAGGCGCAAT
The DNA here is from genome assembly GCA_964500225.1 of uncultured Anaerolineaceae bacterium. Lineage (GTDB taxonomy): Bacteria > Planctomycetota > Phycisphaerae > FEN-1346 > JAACEH01 > JAAYDY01. The sequence continues at coordinate 26,310 of CAZCOA010000033.1, forward strand.
CGCGGGATCCGGTAGATAGTGATGTTGTCGAACCACACCTTGGCACCGATGTCCTGGGCCGTCTCGCCGCGGACCTCCATGGAAAGGCCGAGGAACCGGGCGGGCGGCTGTCCGGGAATCGTGCCGACGGACGAGATGAACCTCTCGACGCGGGTCCACGGCAGGTCGCCGCCGAGCGGCTCGGTGGTCACCTTGGTCCCCTGGATCGCGCGGCCCTGCTGATCGTTGAGCCAGAGGCCCAGGATCGCGCGACTGCTGCGCAACCCCTCGGTGCGAATCCAGCCTTCGACGTAGTAGTCGTAGGCGGTGTTGATCGCCAGGCGCATCGGTTCGTACTCGTAGGCACAGTCGCCGCCGTTCATCTGGAGGCAGAAACTCGTGCCGGCGGTCTGGGCCGCATCGGTATCGAAACGCCCTCGCGTGTACGCCGGATACCCACGGCCGCGGACCTTCGACCAGTAGAGCGGCTCGGTCTCGCCGAGTCTCACCTCGAGCTCGAAGTCGAACGTTTTGATCGGTTCGCGGAAGTGTTGGCGGAGGTCGGTCACATTGGTCTGTATGGCCTCGGGCGGCGGGATCTGGGCGGCGCACGGCATAGCCGTCCACAGAGCGACGACTCCGAGAACCACACGGATTCGCATGACCGACTCCCGGCAACCCACGCGCGCAGGGGGTCCCCGACGGCGGGGCGCCCCAGGTCTTGTATCGACCATCGGACCGTGACCCCTTGAGAGCGGCTCGGCCTAGATCATGGACGACCAATGGAGCAAGACGTAGAATGGCGCCGCTGCCACGCCGGCGGCAGCGGAACCCCATGCAAAGGAGCTGCACACGATGACCTCATGGACCGCCAAGAGTTTGGCTGTACTTATCGATCATACGATTCTCCGCCCCGCCCACACGCTGGACGATGTGCGGCAAACGTGCCGCGAGGCCGTCCAATGGGGATTCCACACAGTGTGTGTCAGTCCGTACGATCTGCCGCTGGTAGTGGACCAGTTGGCCGGCACGGGCGTCAAGGCGGGGGCGGCCCTGGGGATTCCGATGGGGTTCGGGACGTGTCTCCAGAAGGTCCGCGCGGCCGAGGATGCCGTGGCCGTCGGGGCCGACGAGGTGGACTTCGTGGTGAACCTGACGGCGGTGGCCAGCGGCCGCTGGAACGACGTGGCCGACGAGCTCCAGGCCATGCGCAGCGTGACCGAGGGCCGCGTGCTCAAGCTGATTTTCGAGACCTGCTATCTGAACGACGACCAGAAACGGCGTCTGTGCGACCTGTGCTGCGAGGCCGGGCTGGACTTTGTGAAGACCTCGACCGGCTTCGGACCCGGCGGCGCGACGGCGGAGGACATACGGCTGATGAAGGCCCAGGTGGCGGGCCGCGCGGGCGTGAAGGCCGCCGGCGGAATCCGGACGTTCGAGCAGGTGCGGACGATGGTCGAGGCCGGGGCGGTGCGCATCGGCACCAGCGCCGGCGTGGCGATCATGCGGCAATTTCTTGGCGAAAGTCAGCCCCCCGCGGCCCGGGCGTGCGACGAGTGACGTCGGATGCCAGGCGGAGCGTTCGGCGGAGAAGGGCTCGCCGCTGTCACTAGGTTCCGAACCTTACCTTTCCAGGGGCAGCTACGCGCAGGGGCACGGAGACTCGTCGATGCCTGACGGGGCAGGCATGGCACCCGGCGGCTTGCATCTACTTCACCATCAGCACCGGGCAGGGAACCATGTCGGCGATTTTCTGAAGTTCGCGGGCCAGGAGGTCGCGCGTGGCCTGGCTCGACTGGAATGCTCCGATAACCACGAGGTCGGCATTCAGTTGCTTCTGTTGCGACAAGACCGACGTATGATAAGGTCCTTTGACGAGGACCTGCTCGACCTGCACCTTCTCCTCCAGAGCCATGGTACGAACGCGGTCCAGGTATTGCCGCGCGCTGGTCTCCAGCTCAACCTGGAAATCGCTCATTTCCTGTGTAGCCAGAATGCGGTAGGTGAGGAGGTTTTTGAGGGTCTCGGTGTCGATCACGGCCATGGCCGTCATGCGTGCACCGACCTCCCGGGCCAGGCGGATGGCCTCCTCGGCCGCGCGGAAGCTCTGCCGACTGCCGTCCACCAGGACCATAATGTGCGTAAACGCCTTCTTGGCCATCGAGGGATCTCCTAACGGTCCGAACCGGCGGCGAGCCGGGCCTTGACCATCTTCATCATGACCACACTCTCGCGCTCGCGTTCTTCCAGCGTGTCGTTGATGTATTTGATCGTTTCCTCGTAGCTCGGAATGAAGAGCTTCTCGAGGGCGTTGGTGCGCCGCTGTGTCTTGCGAAGCTCGCGAGCCAGACGCACCACCAGGTTCTGCAACTCCGCCAGTTGTCCGACCATCCGCAACACCTCGGTGAACAACTTCGCCACCTCGTCCACGCGCGACGTGCTGTCCAGCGCGCCGAGCGACGGTTTGGCCTCGCTGTATTGGACCGCCAGACTCGGCAACGCGATACCCATCAGCGGACGGCTGCGCACCTCGACGTCGTGGCCGGCGGCCGCAATCAGGCTCTGCCGCTGAAGGGCGTCGCTGCCCGACTCGATGATCGCCTCGCGCAGTGCCGCGAAGGCCTTCTCCAGGAGCGGGTCCAGCTCGCTTTCCATCTTGCGGACGCGGTCCAGGTGGCCCATCAGCTCGATAGTCAGAATGGTCCGCTTCTGGTCCAGAAGCTCAAAGCCCTGCGTCGCCGTCGCCAGGTCGCGCTTCAGCTCGAGGTACTTCGATTTTGTCGGCGCCACTTCCAGCTTGGCCATACGTTTTCACTTCCATGGACGGCTCGCAAGCCGCCCCAGCAAAACCACTCTGCCGTTTCACGGCGGGTTCCCGGAACCCGCCCTGCCCTCTCGTCCGCGCGGCCGCAAACCGCAGCCCCACAAACGGCGCGGCAGGCGCCCCCGTCACGTCTCGGGCGGCACGAGCGGCTTGAAGACCGGCTCGTCGCCCAGGGCTACGGTCTGGACATCGGATTCCTTGTCGCCGACATAGTGCGCATCCAGAAGCGCCTCGCTCAGCCGATGCAGCTCGCTTCGAGGCAGCAGGCTGAGCACCTTCCAGCCCAGGTCGAGCGTTTCGTCGATGGACCGGTTTTCGTACTCGCCCTGGCCCAGGAACTTCATTTCGAACGTGTTGCCGAACTCCAGGTACTGCTTGTCGAGGACGCTGAGTTCCTCTTCGCCGATGACGGCGGCCAGGCCGCGGACCTGCTTGACGTAGCTGTAGGCCGCGAAAAGCTGGCTGGCCAGCGGCCCGTGGTCGGCCCGCGTGTACCCTTCGCCGATACCGTCTTTCATGAGTCGCGACAGACTCGGCAGACCGGCGATCGGCGGATAGACGCCTCGCTGGAACAGCTCGCGTTCCAGCACAATCTGGCCTTCGGTGATGTAGCCGGTGAGGTCGGGCACCGGGTGGCTGATGTCGTCGGAAGGCATCGTGAGGATGGCCATCTGGGTAATGGAACCGTCGCTGCCTCGGATGCGGCCGGCGCGTTCGTAGATTTCGGCCAGGTCGCTGTAGAGGTAGCCGGGATACCCTTTGCGTCCGGGGATTTCGCCGCGGGCCGTACCGATTTCGCGCAGGGACTCGCAGTAGTTGGTCATGTCGGTCATCAGCACCAGCACATGGCGTCCGAGGTCGAAGGCCAGGTGCTCCGCGAGCGTCAGGGCCGACCGCGGCGTCAGGAGCCGCTCGATGCTCGGCGCCGAGGCCAGCGACAGGAACAGGGCCACATTGGCCAGCACGCCGCTCTGCTCGAAAGTGCGGGTGAAGTACTGGGCCACGTCGTACTTGACGCCCATGGCGGCGAAGACGATGGAGAACTGCGTCTGTTCGCCCAGGAGGGTGGCCTGTCGGACGATCTGGGCGGCAAGGCGGTCGTGCGGCATGCCGCTACCGGAGAAGATGGGGAGCTTCTGGCCGCGGACGAGGGAGTTCATGCCGTCGATGGCGCTGACGCCGGTCTGGATGAATTCTCGCGGATACTGGCGGCTGTAGGGATTGATCGGCGCGCCATTAATGTCGCGTAACGCAGCCGAGAGCGGCATCGGCCCGCCGTCGAGCGGACGTCCCAGGCCGTCGAAGACGCGGCCGAGCATGTCGGCCGACACGGGCAGTTCGAGCGTCTTGCCCAGGAAACGGACGCGCGTTGCCTGATTCGACAGGCCCGAGGTGCCTTCGAGCACCTGGACGACGGCCTCGCGTTCGCCCACGTCCAGCACGCGGCCAAGGCGGAAATTGCCCTGTGGATCCTGAATCTCGACGATCTCGTCGAAGCCCACGTCGTGCGGCTTGTGGACCACCACCAGCGGCCCATCGATCCGCCGCGTGCCGACATACGTCAATGCCCTATCGCGCACTGCCATCGCCGCTACCTTCTTTCCAATCGGTCGAACTGCTCGTCCACGCGCTTCGTAAGGCCGCGCAGCCCCTCTTCGTCGTTGTTCGCAATCGTGCTCTTGGCCCGAACCAGCTCCTGCACAATCGCCATGGAGCGCACCTCGGCGAGCGTGCCGCCGCCGACGATGAACGCTTTGCCGCGTTCGTAGAAGTGGAGCATCGCCCTCAGCAGCGCCATCTGTTTGGCGGGCGTCGAGTACATGTCCACGTCGTCGAACGCACTTTGCTGGAGCAGCCCCGTTTTGATGATCTCGCAGACCGTCAGGACCAGCCGCTGGCTGTCGGGCAGCACGTCGGGCCCGACAAGCTTGACGATCTGCTGGAGTTTGTCTTCCTGCTGGAGCAGGCTGATCGTCTGGTTGCGCAGCTCGGCCCAAGCCGGATCGGTGCGTTTCCACCACGGCTCGACGTCTTCCAGATACATACTATAGCTGGTGAGCCAGTTGATGGCCGGATAGTGCCGCGCGTCGGCCAGTTGCCGGTCCAGGGCCCAGAAGCACCGGACGAAGCGTCGCGTGTGCTGGGTAACGGGCTCGGCGAAGTCGCCGCCGGGCGGACTGACGGCGCCGACGACGCTGACGCTGCCGGTGCCGCCGGAAAGCGTTTCGACCATACCGGCCCGCTCGTAGAACTGGGCCAGCCGCGTGGGCAACGACGCCGGGAACCCCTCCTCGGCGGGAATCTCTTCCAGGCGTGCCGAGAGTTCGCGAAGGGCCTCGGCCCAGCGGCTCGTCGAGTCGGCGAACACGGCCACGTGGTAGCCCTGGTCGCGGTAGAACTCGGCGAGGGTGATGCCGGTGTAGATGGAGACCTCGCGAGCGGCCACGGGCATGTTGCTCGTGTTGGCGATGAGGATGGTCCGTTCCATCAGGGGCCGGCCGCTGCGGGGGTCGATGAGCTTGGGGAAGTCCGTCAGCACGTCGGTCATCTCGTTGCCGCG
>CAZCOA010000034.1:0-30288 GCA_964500225.1 uncultured Anaerolineaceae bacterium
ACGGAGAGCGCTGGGACTGCGACTGCAACCAGTGCTGGTGCGAGGACGGCGTGCTAGCGTCGACCGACCTCGACTGCTCCCAGGATCCGGGCGACGCCGGCGCCGACTGCCCCGGCGGCGACGACGGGGCTTTCCCGGCCGGCGACACCGCCGCCGCGGGCACCACCCCCGACCGCCCCGCCGCCCCCACGCCGACGCCCGCCGCCGCCAACGACCCGCCGTCGCAAGACGATCCCAAGAACGGCGCGCCGCCTTGGAGCGACAACCAGAAATCCACCTTAACCGGACAGGAGAACCCGCATGACCATGATCCCTTCGGACCTGACCTACCGCGTGGGTGAAGAGGTCACCTTCGGCGACCTCTTCCGGCGCGCCTGGACCACTCACAAAAAATACGGGATGACCCTGGCCCTGTATCTGCTCGCGATCGGGCTGTGCGTCGTCGCGGCCAGTTGCGTCGTCAGTTGCCTCGTCGTCATAGGGCCGCTGGCGCTGCAAGCCCTCGTCGTCGTGCCGCTCATGGCCGGGCTGTCGTGGTCGGTGGTCCTCACCTACGACGGCCGCGCGCCGAGGTTCGACGACCTGTTCCTCGGTTTCCGCACGCGATTCAACAGCCTCGCCGTCATCGGCCTCATCCAGGCGGGGCTGCAACTCATCCCGATCATCGCCACATTCGCCATCCTCGGCATGGCCGCCCTGGGCCCCATGATCGGCGGCAAAGGCGGCGGAGGCGGCTTCGGCTCGTGGCACTTCGAAATGACCCGCGTCGTCTTCCAGCTCGGGCAATCCGTGTACGACACCTTGCTGGAGATCGTTTTTTTCCTCGCGCCGCTGTTGGTCTTCACTGTGGCCGCCCCGAATCCGGTCGAGTGCATCAAGACCAACCTGCGAATTCTGAGAAACCGCCCCGGCCAGTTTCTCGCTACGTTTTTCACCCCGGTCGGCCTCATGCTCCTGATCCTGTTGGTGCTGTCGCCTCTGCTGCTCGGCGGCGTCATGGTCCTCGTCGGGAGCAAGAACGTGCCTCTGGGCGCCCTGTTGGTCGGCCTGGGCGTGCTTCTCGCACTTCCTCTGATGATCTGGGTGACTGTGTTCGGCTTCTTCCTGAAAGCAGCCTTCTTCCGAAGCGTTTGCGGCTACACCCTGGCCGAGCCGCAATCCGGCGCCCCCGGCCCATTCGGTGCGGCCCTCGTGACGGGCAGGCCTCCCGCTCCCTCCGCGCCCCCCATGGCCCAGCCCGTGGACGCCTGGCCCGGCGACTCGACGACGCCCCTCGCGTTGCCGCCGGAGGTCGAAGGGCCGCTGCCGTTCGATGGGCCCCGTGCCGATCGCCCCGACGCGCCCGACGACCGTCCGCCCCAGGGAGGCGCCCCGTGACGCCGTACGACGCCGCCTCCGACCGTTTACGGGATAAGGGCCCTTGGCGGCCGCACCAGTGTGGCCATGCCAACCCCCCGCGTCCCCAGGCACGTCAAGCCGTTGGTCAGGGGTTGACGATGTCTGGGGCGCTATACAGACGTTTGTCACACAATATCTTGCCGAACAACGAGAAGTTGTCGTAAAATAGATGCCTTATTTCAGGCAAGGCATGGGCCCCTCCTATTGAGGACGGCGGCGGATGGGGCTGACGGCGGCCGCGCGACCGCGATCCGGTGGCGTGCGTCGCCCCCAGGAATAATGCCTCGGAAACGGCATGCGGTGGGGCGTCCTCATGGCCGGCGGCGTACTCGGCGTTGGCGTGGGAGGTCGGCAGGGAAGCGAGTAATCGGCTCATGGCGAATCTGACGGTGATCCAGGGAGACGATCGCGGGAAGGTGTTCGACCTGCGCGGGTCGCGCATTGTTCTGGGCCGGGACCCGCACTGCGACGTGGCGTTGACGGACCACAGCGTGTCGCGGCACCATGCCGAGCTGCGGATCGAGGAAGGCAAGTTCCGCCTGATCGACCACGCCAGTTCCAACGGCACGTTCGTCAACGGCGAGCGGATCGACGAGGCCGTGGTGCGTCCCGGGGATCAGATTCGTCTGGGCGCGGTGATCCTGGCGTTGGGTCGAGTGGTGACGCAGCCGCGGCTGACCTCGGGCGGCCCGGTTTACATCGACGAGGCCGGGAACGTCGTGGACGCGGCCATTCAGGCGACGGCCCGCAGCGAGTTCGATCCGCTGGTGGCGTTGACGGAGCGCGAGGACGAGGCAAGCCAGCGTCGGGCCGCCGAGAACCTGAAGGTTCTGTTCGAGTTCTCGACCACCCTGGGCGGGATTCTGAATACGCAACAGTTGTGCGACGCCATCCTGGACATGGTGTTCGAGGTGGTGGACGCCGACCGTGCATTCATCCTGCTGTGCGACGAGGCCACGGGCAACATCGTGCCGAAGGCGGTGCGGTTCCGCGACGACCTGATCGACGAGATCGAGGCCGAGCGCGGCGGTCGGAGACAGGCCGAAGGCGAGCAGCCGAAGCAGCCGATCCTGGTGTCGCGGACCATCGTCAACTACTGCCTGGACCACGGCGAGGGCGTGCTGGCGACCAACGCCATGCAGGACCGCCGCTTCGAGCAGGGCGACTCGGTGCAGGACCTGGGCATCCGCAGCGCCATCTGCGTGCCGATCAAGGCCCGGGACCGGCGTCTGGGCGTGCTGCACGTGGACACGCAGATTCAGCAGCGCCCGTTCACCGAAGTGGACCTTCGCATGATGACGAGCGTGGGTTACCTGGCGGGCCTGGCGCTGGAGAACACGCAGCTGGTGGAATCGGCGTTGCGGAACGAGCGTCTGGCGGCCGTGGGCGAGGCCGTGGCCAGCCTGTCGCACTACATCAAGAACATCCTCCAGGGACTCCAGGGCGGCGCGAGCGTCGTCGAGACGGCCCTGAAGACCAACGACCTGGACCGCATCCGCCGCGGATGGGACATCGTCCGGCGCAACCAAACACGGATCAACGATCTGGTGCTCGACATGCTGCACTATAGCCGCAAACGCGAGCCGGTCCGGCAGCAGCAGAACGTCAATGCCCTTCTGCGCGAGGTGATCGAGCTGGCGGCGCCGCGTGCGGCCGAGAAACAGGTGGAAGTGGTCAGCCGCCTGGACCCGGGATTGCCGGAAATCTGGATCGACCCGAACGGGATCCATCACGCGTGCCTGAACATCGTGGTCAACGCCATCGACGCCGTGGAGCGGCGCACCGGGCGGGTGACCGTGAGCACGTCGGTGGAGGAGGCCGGGGCGGGCCGCCGCCTGGACCGCCGGCGTCAGTTCGTCATCACGGTGGCCGACAACGGCGTGGGGATTCCCGAGGAAGACCTTCAGCGCATCTTCCAGGCGTTCCACTCGACCAAGGGACACCAGGGAACCGGCCTGGGCCTGGCGGTCTCGCAGAAGATTATCCACGAGCACGGCGGCACCATCGAGGTCGAAAGCCACGTCGGCGCCGGCTCCACGTTCACGATCCGTCTGCCGATCGTCGAACCGCCGGTCGCAGCCACTGCCGCCGGCCCGGAGGACGAATCGGAGAAGACACGCCTGGGCTGATCGGCTGCCACGGCCGTCGATTCCGGCCGACGTCAGGCCGCAGAGGCCGCAATCACCCCATTGACACCGCCGCGGCAAACCACTATCACCGTGGCCATGAACTCGACCGTAGCCCTGTTCGGCGGCAGTTTCAACCCGATCCACGTTGCGCACCTGGCCGTGGCCCGGGCGGCGATGGAGGCCCTGGGGCTGACCCGACTCGTCCTGGTGCCCAGCGCCCGGCCGCCGCACAAGCCCCCGGCCGACCTGGCCGCCGACACTCACCGCCTGGCCATGTGCCGGCTGGCCGTGGCCGACGATCCGCGCTTCGAGGTCAGCGACGTGGAGCTGCGTCGCCAGGGGCCGAGCTACACGGTGGACACGCTGGCGGACTTCCGTCGCCGGCGGCCCGAGGCGTCGCTGGTGCTGCTGGTGGGGGCCGACATGCTCCGCGACCTGCATCGGTGGCATCGGTTCGACGAGATCGTGCGTCTGGCCCGGGTGGTGACGGTGCCGCGGCCGGGCGTGGAGTTGGGCCGCCTGGAGCCGCTTCGCCGCGCCCTGGGCGACGCCGTCGCCGACGCACTGCTGGCCGACGTGCTGGCGACGCCGCGCATGGACGTTTCGGCCACCGACATCCGCCGCCGCATCCGCCAGGGCCTGCCCATCGACGGGCTCGTGCCGCCGGCGGTGGCCGACTACATCCGCGATCACCGGCTGTATCGTTGATCGCCCCGTCGCAGCCGCGACAGCCCCGGGACGCCCCGCCTGCCCATCAACAGGTCTTATTCCTCGAAACACGGAAGACGACGGCCTTGACACGCTCGGCAGCCGCCGGTATCCTGTGGCGGTATTACGACCGTGAGATTTGTAATACCGTTGCCGGTCATGTGCGGCGCCGGGCGTCTTGCCCCAGAGCGACCGCCCAGTCTTGCAGGCGGGGTCCACGGACCCGCCGCTGTCGTGAAGGAGCCATGATGAACAACGAAACGTGCGGAACCGACGCCGGGGGGCCGACGGCCGGGGCGCCGCTGACGGCTTACGCCCGCCGGCGCAAGGAGGCGTTGCTGTCGAAACCCGTCGTGCCGCTAAAGATGGAGGCGGGTCTGACGGTCGCCGACATGGTCGAGGCCATGGCCGGTATGTCCATCCAGGCCCGCAACATCGGCCGCTGCGCCAGGGTGCTCGGCCGTATGATGCGCGATCCCCGGCGTCCCACCGTGATGCTCGGCCTGGCCGGACCGCTCATCGCCGCGGGGCTCCGCGACGTCATCCGCTCCCTGGTGGCCGGCGGCTATGTGGACGTCGTCGTCTCCACGGGGGCCATTCTCTACCAGGACATTTATCAGGCACGCGGGTTCCGCCACTACCACGGTCACCCCAATGCCGACGACGCCGCCCTGCGCGACCTCTACATCGACCGCATCTACGACACCTACGTCGACGAAGAGCGATTCTGGGAGACCGATCTCTGGTGCGGGCGCGTCGCCGACGAGCTGCCTCCGGGCAACTACTCCTCGCGGCAGTACCTGGATCATCTGGCCTCGCGGCTCGACGATCCTCAGTCGATTCTCCGCACCTGCCATGACCTGGGCGTTCCCGTGTTCTGCCCAGCGATCAACGACAGTTCCATCGGGATCGGGCTGACTCACCACCGGCACCGCTGCCGACAGGAAGGCCGCGAGGGGATCGTCATCGACTCCATCAGGGACAACTACGAACTGACCCAGATCGTCGTCGCATCGCCCCAGACGGCCGCCATCTACGTCGCCGGCGGCGTTCCCAAGAATTACATCAACGACTCTATCGTCATGGGCTACATCTTTGGACTCGACCGCGGGCACGCCTACGCCGTCCAGGTCACCACGGCCGTCACCGCCGATGGCGGTCTCTCCTCCAGCACCCTCGGCGAAGCCCAGAGCTGGGGCAAGATCCACCGCGAGGCCGACGTCGCCATGGCCTGGGTCGAACCGAGCGTGGCCCTGCCGCTCCTGGCGGCGTACCTGGTGGACCGCCACCCGGCCCCCGCGCGGCCGCCGCTGGTGCTCCGGTGGCAAGGCGACCGCCTTGCATCGCTGGGCGTGGGCGGCTCGGCTCGAACCGCCTGACGGACGAAAGGAGCGCCCCCCGTGTACATCGTCACCGGAGGAGCGGGGTTCATCGGCGGCCACCTTGTCCGCGCTTTGGTAGCGCAGGGGCGCCAGGTGCTCGTCGTGGACGACCTGTCCGACCCGACCCGCGTCGCGGCGGGCCTCGGCAACACCCCCATCGTCGATTGTCTGGACAAGGAGGTGTTTCGCGAGGCCGTTGCCGCCGGACGCACCTTCGGCGCCGTCGAAGGCCTGTTCCACCAGGGCGCCTGCGCCGACACCATGTCCACCGACCGCTGGAGATTCTGGTGGGACAACTACGAATTCTCCACCCTCATGCTCCGGTGGGCCCTTGTCCAGGGCATACCTCTGGTCTACGCCTCCAGCGCCGCCGTGTACGGCCGCGGACGCTGTTTCGCCGAACGCCCGGAAAACGAACGGCCCGCCAATTACTACGCCTGGTCGAAACTCTTGTTTGATCGGTACGTGCGGCTCCATGCTCGCGGCCCGGGCAGCACCGTCGTCGGTCTGCGGTACTTCAACGTCTATGGTCCCGGCGAGTCGCGCAAAGGACGCATGGCGTCCACCGCCTACCAGGCCTATCGACAGGCCACCACCGAGGGCGTCGTCCGCCTGTTCCAGGGCACCGACGGGTTTCCCCACGGCGGCCAGCAACGCGACTTCGTTTCCGTGGCCGACGTCGTCGCCGTGAACCTGCATTTTATGATGTCGCCCAAGCCGTGCCGCGCCATCGTCAACGTCGGCACCGGGTGTGCCAGAACGTTCAACGACCTGGCGGCCGCCGTCACGCGCGAGGTTGGCGGTGGATCCATCGTGTACGTCGCCCAGCCCCCGGCGCTGCGCGACAGCTACCAGAGTTTCACTCAGGCCGACCTGACCGCGTTGCGACGCGCCGGCTATGAAGCCGAGTTCACCCCGCTGGAGACCGGCATCGCTCGGGCCGTCCCCCTCTGGAAAGCCGAGACCCATCCCTCCGCCGCATGACCGCCTGCGGGGCGCGCCGCAGACACGCGCTCGGGGCAGACTGGTCGTGGCCCCGCCGCCCTGGGCTGCGGCGGCACCGCACAATCCGCACGCCGGCGCCGAGGCAGCTTCACGGCAGGCATCTGAGATAGGCCTTGACTGTTTCGGGCAACCCCATGCGCATCAGAGCGTCGGACACCAGAGCATGGCCGATGGAAACTTCCAGCACGCCCGGCACGGACCGGAGGAAATAGGCCAGGTTGTCGAGATTGAGATCGTGCCCGGCATTGACGCCGAGGCCGAGTGCCTGAGCACATGCGGCCGCCTTGGCATACTTGCTCGTTACCGCGTCGCGGTCGGCCGTCGGGTAGGCGCGGGCATAATCCTCGGTGTACAGTTCGATCCGGTCGGCCTCGGTCCGCGGCACGGCCTCGATCTGCGTCAGGTCGGGATCCATAAAGAGGCTGACGCGGATGCCGAGGCCCTTCAGTTCGTCGATGATCGGGCGCAGGCGGTCCATGTCGCGGCGGACGTTCCAGCCGTGGTCGCTGGTCAACTGGCCCGGATCGTCGGGAACGAGGGTCGCCTGGGCCGGACGCACGTCGCGCACCAGGTTCATGAACCCTGGGTACGTTCCCTCCTTGCCGGCGAAGGGGTTGCCCTCGATGTTGAACTCCACGTCGAGCATCTCGGCCAGGTCGTACACGTCGCGCGGGCGGATATGCCGTTGATCGGGGCGCGGATGAACCGTGATGCCGTGGCATCCGGCCTGAATGCAGAGCCGCGCGGCCTCGACGACATTGGGAACGTCCCCGCCGCGCGAGTTGCGGACCAGGGCCACCTTGTTGACGTTGACGCTCAGGACAGTCATGGCGCATGCTCCTTGTCTGGATGCCGACGGCAGCCGGTGCAGCCCGGGTCGGCCCATGGGTCGCCGAGGCGCGGCTGCGGCCGCCGGTCGTCGCACTGTCATCATGCCAGCAACCGCCGCACTGTGCAAGCGGATTTGGCGCGAGGACGGAGGCTTCAGTCAGTTGAACAGCGACGGGGGAACGCTATAATGGGGCCTTCTTTGAGGCTACACAGACGATGTCGAAGAAACGCAACAGACAATCTCCAGAGTCGCAGCCGGCCGCCTCGCCGAAGCAGGAGTCGCCGCGGCTGCGCGGCGCGGCGGCGGCCCCGGGCGAACCTTGCACGCGGTGGCGACTTACGGATCTGGTGGACATTGAAACGCTCCAGAAGATCCAGGACGGCTTTTCGAAGTTGTGCGGCGCGGCCGTGAGCATTCGTGACCCCAACGGCATGCGCCTGACGCGCCCGAGCCAGCCGAACCGGTTCTGCACCGTGGTCAGCGAGCATCCGGAGATTGAGCGCCGCTGCCGCCTGAGCAATTCGGAATCCACGCGTCGGGCCACGCGGCAAGGGCGGCCCGTGAAGTACGTTTGTCACGCCGGTCTGACGCAGTACGCGGCGACCATCGAGCTGGACGGCCGCGTCCTGGGCACGATCGTCCTGGGCGACCGCCCGGAGCGCCCGTTCGACCGCAACGAAATCGACATTCTGGCCGCCGAGATGGGGGTAAACGCCGACGAGCTGTGGGCCATGGCCCAGGAGATCCAGCCGTGGTCCGACAGCCAGATGCGTGCGGCCATCGATTTTCTGCAACTGACGGCCAACACGATCACGTCGCTGTGCTACCAGCAGGTGATGCTGCGTCAGCGGCTCGAAGAGCTGCGCGTCATCGAGGAGACCACCAAGCACCTCAACAGCGGCCTGGACCTGGACACCGTGCTGAACAAGATCGTGCGGACGATGGCCGAGATCATGAAGGTGAAGGCCTGCTCGGTGCGGTTGCTGGATCCGACGGGCCGCGAGCTGGTGATCAAGGCGGCATACAATCTGAGCCGCGATTACCTGCGCAAGGGCCCCGTGCTGGTCGAAGAGAGCCACTGGGACCAGGCGATCCTGGCGGGCCAGATCATCCGTATCCGGAATATGGCGACGGATCCGAACGTGCGGTACCCGGAGGAGGCGCGCCGCGAGGGGCTGGTCAGTTCGCTGGGCGTGGGCCTGATCGCCGGCGGCAAGGCCATCGGCACGCTCCACATCTACACGGGCGAGGAACACGACTTCACGGAAGAGGAGGAACGATTGTTCCGAGCCGTGGCGGCCCAGGCCGCGGGCGTGATCGAGCGCTCGCGGCTGCTCCAGGAAAGCGTGGCGAAGATGCAGATGGAGCATGAGCTGCAACTGGCCCGCGAGGTCCAGAGCCGCATGCTCCCCAGCCGTCCGCCGCAGATTCCCGGCCTCGACATTCACGCGATCAACATCCCGAGCAAGCAGGTCAGCGGCGACTTCTACGATTACATCGTGATGCCGCAGGGGCGCACAGGCATTGCCATCGCCGACTCGGTCGGCAAAAGCATTCCGGCGGCTATCCTGACGGCCAGCGTCCGCAGCGCGCTGAAGGCCCAGGCCCAGAACATCTTCCGCATCGGCCAGGTCATCGGCCGCGTCAACCGCATGCTTTGCGAGGATTCGCTGCCCAGTGAATTCGTCACGCTGTTCTACGGCGTCATCGACTCCGTGACGCACCGCATGGCCTACTGCAACGCCGGGCACGATCCGCCGCTGCTGCTGCGCGACGGACAGATCACGCCCCTGACGGCCGGAGGCCCCCTGCTCGGCGTCATCGAAAACGCCGAGTTCACCCACGAGAGCATCCAGCTCCTCCCGGGCGACACCCTGGTGCTCTACACCGACGGCCTTGTGGACGCCATGACGTACAACAACGAGCGGTACGGCCGCCAGCGCCTGGTCGAGTCGCTGATCAAGCACGCCGCGACGCCCTACAGCGCCGAGGACCTGGCCCAGCAACTGCTCTGGGACGTGCGGCGATTTGCCGGTTTCCGCACCCGCACCGACGACCTCACGCTCATGGTCATCCGCGTCATGTCGGATTCCTGAGCCGCAACACGGGAGAGCCCCTGCGTGCACGATTCCGGAAACCACCACGACCCGAGCCGGACCGTCGGCCACAAGCTCAAGATCGCCGGCCTCGTCCTGCTCGGCGCCGCGGTGCCGACGGTCATCGTGCTGGCCGTCCTGCGCAGGGTCCTGTTGCCCGTGACGCTGAACCCGGCCGTCCAGGTCTTCAGCCTCTCGATGCTCAGCATCCTGTTCGAGGCCATGCCGTTCGTCCTGCTCGGGGCCCTGGTCAGCGGCATCATCGAGATGTTCGTTTCGCGGCAGACCCTGCTGCGGATCATCCCGCGGTCGGCCGTGGGCCAGTTGCTCGTCGGCGCGGCGGCGGGCGTGGCCCTGCCCGTGTGCGAGTGCGGCGTCATCGTCGTGCTGCGACGCCTCCTGCGCAAGGGCATGCCACTGAGGATGGCCCTGGCCTACCTGCTGGCCGCGCCGATCGTCAATCCCGTCGTTATCGTTTCGACGTTCGCCGCCTTTCGCGGCAAGGCCGAGCACTTGGCCATGCCGCTGTCGCGCCTCGGCCTGGGCGTCGCCGCCGCCGTCGCCATCGCCGCCCTGGTCCCGGCCATCCTCCGCAAGCAGTCCGCCGAGTCGCTGCTGACCGACGAGGCGTCACATGGGCAGCACTCTCACACGCATCACCACGATCACGAGGCGCCGACGACCGTCCGGCGCAAGCTCTCGGCCGCCGCCGACCACGCCGTCATCGAATTCATGGACGTGACCCGATACCTGATCGCCGGCGCCGCCGTGGCCGCCCTCGCCCAGACGCTCATCCCGCGCGACGCCCTCGTCGGTTTCGGTCGCCACCCCGTCTTCGGCGTGCTCGGCATGATGGCTCTGGCCCTGATCCTCAACCTGTGCAGCGAAGCCGACGCTTTCGTTGCCGCCAGTTTCGCCACGACGTTCAGCTTCGCCGCCAAGCTGGCGTTTCTGGTCCTCGGGCCCATGCTCGATATGAAGCTCATCATCATGTACGGCATGGTCTTCCGCCGACGCCTGATCGCCGTCCTGGTGCCGACGATTCTCGTGGTCGTCTTCCTGGCCGTGCTGGCCTGGTCGTACCTGGTCATAGGATAGCTCCGCCATGGCACGCAACGAAGCATCCCGACGTCTGACGTGGCTCGTCCTGGGCATCCTCTGGGGCGCGTACCTGGTCGTCATGTACCGCACCGGGGCGCTCCAGCGGTGCTACCAGACGTCGCCGTATTTCTACTTCACCGGCGCCGCGGGCGTCCTACTGGTGCTGCTCAGTGCGAAGGCGGCCCTGGCGATCCTGCGGCGGCCGGCGTCGGCCTGTCCGTGCGAGGCCTGCGGCGGCACGCACGAGGCCCCGACCGTGGTGCGCTGGTCGTGGTGGGCCGACGTCAAGGATCACCTCGTCCTGGGCCTGGTGCTGATGCCCCTGCTAGTCGGCGTCCTGGTGCCGTCGCGCGGGCTCAATGCCCTGGCCGCCCTGCGACGCAGCGGTACCAGTGATCCCCAGGACATCCTCGACACCTTCCGCGCCGAGCGGCGCAAGTTCATCGACATGGAAGGCCGGTACAAGAAGCTCAATCTGCTGGAGGTGCTCGACCATGTTTACGCCCATGGCGACACGCCCGTCTCGACGCTCGGGTTCGTCACCGCCGTGGACCGCACGCGCGGCGACCTGTTCCAGATCACCCGCTTCAAGATGACCTGCTGCGCCGCCGATGCCGTCCCGATCTCGCTGCATGTGCGCTGGGCCGACGCCTCGCGGCTCCAGCGCGACACGTGGGTGCGCGTCCTCGGCACCGCCCGACGCGAAACCCTCGACGGCCGCCGCACCGTCGTCATCGTCGCCGATTCGATCCAGGAAACCGCCGCTCCGGCCTCGCCCTACATGTGACGCCTCCGGACCGCGCCGCTTGCGTTCCTCTCCGGCGTCGATCTCGCCGGCCCCTTGACATCCGCGCCCACCGCGGGACAATACGGGTTCACCGCCGTCGTGCCCTTGTGTGAGAGGGCCACACCACAAGACCGCCGCTGACGCCATAAGGAAGCCCGCCATGCCGAAGATCGTTTTCATCGGGGCCGGAAGCCTCGTCTTCAGCCGACGCCTGATGATGGATATTCTGTCGTTCCCCGCGCTGCGGGAAAGCCATTTCGCCCTGGTGGACGTGGACGAGACGAAGCTCGGCTACGCCAAGCGCGTCGCGGAGCGCGTGATCCGCGAGGGCAAGTACCCCGCGACGTTCGAAGTGGCCGCCGACCGCCGTACCGTGCTCGACGACGCCGACTACGTCATCTGCATGATCCTTCACGGCGGCATCGACGTCATCCGCCACGACATCGACATCCCGATGAAGTACGGCGTGAGCCAGTGCATCGGCGACACGCTCGGACCGGGCGGCGTCTTCCGCGCGCTGCGCACCATCCCGATCATGGTGGATCTCTGCCACGACATGGAGGAGTTGTGTCCCGAGGCGCTGTTGCTGAACTACACGAATCCGATGGCCATGTTGTGCTGGGCGATGTACGCCGCCAGCGACGTGCGGCTGGTGGGCCTGTGCCATTCGGTCCAGGACACCACGATGAAGCTGGCCGAGGCCGCGGGCGTCCCCTACGAGCAGTGCGACTACGTGGTCGCCGGCATCAACCACCAGGCCTGGGTGCTCCAGATGCGATACAAGGGGCTCGACCTGTATCCGCAGATTCTCCAGTCGTGCGCCGACGGCGAGCTGCGCCGTAAAGAACCCGTGCGCAGCGAAATGTGCCGCCACTTCGGCTACTTCGTCACCGAAGGCTCCGGGCACAACAGCGAGTACGTTCCCTGGTTCCGCAAACGCCAGGACATTCTCGACGAGTTCTGCCCCAAGGGATGCACCTGGAACGGCGACCACGGATTCATCAAGGTCCTCTACGGCGACAACCGCGCCGACTGGAAGGCCCGGATGGAGAAAATCGCCGCCGGCGACGAGCCGCTCGATTTCACGCGCAGCCCGGAGTACGGTTCCTATATCCTCAACGCCTGCGAGACGAACGTTCCGTTCCGCTTCAACGGCAACGTGCGCAACACGGGGCTGATCACGAATCTGCCCAACGACTGCTGCGTCGAGGTGCCGTGCCTGGCTGACAAGGCCGGCATCACGCCGTGCTTCGTCGGGGACCTGCCGCCGCACCTGGCGGGCATCAACCGCACCAACGTCAGCGTCCAGGAACTGGCCGTCGAGGCGGCGCTGACCGGCGACCGCGAGGCGGCCTTCCAGGCCGTGGCGCTCGACCCGCTCACCTCGGCCGTCTGCTCGCTGAAGGAGATCCGGGCCATGGTCGATGAGATGTTCGAGGCCGAGGCCCAGTGGCTTCCGCAATTCGCCGACGCCTGACCGCGGGGCAACCTCTGGGGCCCAACGATGGCGCCGACGCCCTTCACGGCCACATGTGTTGTAGCGGTGAAAGGCGTTTTGTCGTTCGCCCCGTCCGGCGCCTTGCCGCGAGCCGCCCCAGGCTGTCATCGCATCATGTCATTTCGTGCGCACCCGGCTACCCGCAGGGCCGCATCCGCCCGCCGAGCCAACTTTTCTTACGACTGATTTGCACTTTCTTACGATTCCGGGAGTGGCCTACATACTCAGGATAGCTGCGGCCGCGACCGGTTGCGTGCGGGAAATTGCCATATTCCACACACCGTCGATTGGGGCGTGTGACGGTGCCGCAGAGGTGTTTAAATAGTAGGCTCGGGTTTCTGTGGGACGTTCGTTGCTGTGGACGTGGCGCGTTGGGCAGCGCGAATGCGGTCTGTGCGGATTTCGTCCCTATCAAGCAGGAGGATGCCATGGAGTGTCGTCACAACAGGTGTCTTATGCGGATTCTGCAAGCGAGTCTGAGCGTGGCCGTCTTGGCCGCCGCGACGACGGCGGCGGTGGCGGACGTGACGCTGGTTGCCGACGGCAAGAGCGACTACGTGATCGTGCTGTCGTCGGAGGCGAGCGAGTCGGAGAAGTGGGCCGCCGAGGAGTTGGCGTCGCACATCAAGCAGATGAGCGGCGCGACGCTGGCCGTCCAGACGGCCGCCGAAGCGCCGGAGAAGGCCGTCGTCCTGGGCTTCGGCGATGCGACGAAGGCCCTTGGGGTTGAGCCCGATCCGTCGCTGGGCAACGACGGCTTCATCATCCGGACGATCGGTTCGCGGCTGGTGATTGCCGGCAGCCGCGTGCGAGGCACGCTGTATGGCGTGTACACGCTGCTGGAGAATCTGGGCGTCCGGTGGTGGTACCCCGGAGAGACGTTCGTGCCGTCGCTGGCGACGATTGTCGTTCCGGAGACGAACGATCGGCAAGTGCCGAAGCTGGAATACCGCGACATGATGTTCGAGGAGAACTTCAACAGGGCGGGCAAGCTTTGGGCGGCGCGGAACAAGGTCAACGGCATGGCCTGGCAAAAGACCGAGGCGAAGCTGGGCGGTTGGTATCGTGTCAGCGGGAACCTGGTCCACTCCTACAACTCGCTGCTCGATGCGTCGGGCGTCACGATGACCGACGCCATGTGGGCCCAGCGGGACGGCAAACCGAAGGTCCGCAGCCAGCCGTGCCTGTCGCATCCCGACGTGGTGGCCGCCGTGGTCAAGGCCGTCATCGCCAAGTACAAGGCCGATCCCAGTCTGGAATTCGTCGTCGTCGGCCAGGAAGACAACGACAACTTCTGCCAGTGCGAGCAGTGTGCGGCCATCGACAAGGAGCAGGAGTCGCACGCCGGACAGGTGATCCGGTTCGCCAACCAGGTGGCCGAAGAGGTCCGCAAGGAGATTCCCGACGCGAAGATCGTGACGGCCGCCTACGGCTGGTCGCGCAAACCGCCGAAGACCCTGAAGCCGCTGGACAACGTGTACATCACGCTGTGCTCGATCGAGTGCGATTTCGCCCACCCGCTGGCCGCGGCCTCGAACCCCGAGAACAAGGCGTTCAAGGAAGACATCGAAGGCTGGGGCAAAATCGCCAAGAAGATTTTCATCTGGCACTACGTCGGCAACCGCGATCACTACCTGATGCCCAACGCCGAGATCGAAACGTTGGTGCCGAACACGAAGTTCTTTGTGGACAACCGCTGCGCGGGCATCTTCAACCAAGGGATGCACCGCGGCACAGGGACGGACATGGTGGCGCTGAAGATGTGGCTGCTGGCCAAGGCGATGTGGAACCCCGAGGCCGACAGCCGCCAACTCATCGAGGAGTTCTGCAACGGCTTCTACGGCCCCGGCGGAGCGGGCGTGCTGAAGTACCTGGACACGATCCACAGGGTGGCCCGTACGAAGGAGTTTCACAATGGTCGTCGCGTTCACCTGAACGCTCCGTATCTGTATCCGGAGGTGCTGGCTGAAGCCGAGAAAGCACTGCGCGAGGCCGAGAAGGCAGTGGCCGGTCAACCCGTCTTCGAGCGTCGCGTGCGTCATGCCCACATGGGTGTGTGGTACGTTCTGATGAAGCGCGGCCCGGGGACGGCCGCCTGGCAGGCCGTCGAGCAGGCCGTCGGCGAGAAGCTCGACATCGTAGCTATCGCCGACAATCTGGCCCGCGTTGTGGACGAGTGGCAGATCAACAGCATCTGCGACCCGATCGACGTCAAGCGGTGGATCAACTGGGCGAAGCAGTATGCGGCCCAAGTCAAAGAGACGGGCCGCGTGCCGGTGCCGCCCGAGTTGGCCAATGCCGCCCCGTCGAGCTACCGGCTGGTGCAGGCGTGCCAGTTCGACATGTACCCGAAGTGGTGGGATCCGGCGGAAGGAGCCAGCGACGGTTGGGCCGCCCATGTGCCGTCCTCCGGGTGGCACACGAAATACGTGCTGAGTCCGAAGGAAGATTTCGTGCCGGGTAAGCAGTACAAGCTCATCGTCCGCGCCAAGGCCGACCTGAACGAGGGCGCCCAAGGCGAGGTGTGGGAGTTCGGAATCTATCCCAAGGGCGCCGGCCTCCACGTAACGGCGGAGCAGATCGGCCAGGGCCAGTGGCGTACGTTCGAGAGTCCGGCATGGACGGCGCAAGAAGGCCAGTGCTTCTGGACCGCTCTGAAAGGTTCCGGCGCCAAGAAGGTAAGCGTTGACTGTGTGTGGATTCAGGAGGTCAAGCCGTAGGCGCCTCCGCGACGCCTGCCGCCCACCACGGCGGCGTCGCCGGTCGTACCCGAGAGCCCCGCAGGACCGCGCGTCCGGCGGGGCTCCTCTTTGCGCAAGAAAGGGTGGTGCAATCCGGCCCGCCACGGGGTTCAATACAACGCGACTTCCCCAAGGAAAGGAGCCCCTCATCATGGACCGACGTTTTGTGTACTTGGTCACCGTGGCCGTGCTGGCCGCGATGGCGCAGGCAGCCTGTGGTCGGACGGCGATGGCCGCGCTGCGCATCGAGCCTGCCGCCTCGCCGACTCTGACGGTAACGGTCCAGGCGGGCGAGCTGGCCGGCCCCGACGGCGCCACGATCCGCGTGGCCGGGGCGACCCTGACGTTCGATCCGCCCGAGACACGCGACATGACCGTTACCGTCAAGGCCCCGCAGGACAAGGCCGCCCACTGGGACAACTGGCAACCGTGGCCTGGCAAATACAAGGGGCAGATCGTCGCCCAGAGCCTCAAGCCCGCCGTGGACGAGGAAGGCACGCAGATTCTCGGCGGCCTGTTCCGGCAGATTCCCCCCGAGTCCATCCGCATCACGTCGGCCGACGGGAGCCGGACGTTCCGGGTGAATGAGGACTACGTGGTCAACGCCGACTGGGGCCAGATCGGCGGCCTCGGCGGACGCCTGGGCAAGGCGGGCGAGACTGACTTGAAGGCGAGCTACACGTTGACGCTTCAGCGGCTGGACCTGGTGCAGGCGTCGGCCGACGGCACGCTCCGGGTGAAGAAAGGTGCGAGCCGCATCGTCTGCCCGCAACTGCCCGAACCCGACGCCGGGTGTGTGGCGGTGGCGGGAGTGTACATCGCCCCGTGGCCGGCGGCACGTAATCCGTGGTACGACGCCGGGTCCCCGAAGGCCGCCACGGAGTACGCCGTCACCGAACACGAGATTTTCCCGGTCCGCCCGGCGGCGCCTGTGGCGCCGGTGAACCCGGCCGCCGTGGCCCGCACGCTCGGCAAGCTTCGCGGCGGCAAGCCCGTGACGATCGCCGTCACCGGGGCGAGCATCGAGCTGGGCGCCGAGGCCCCCGCGTGGTGGGCCAACCTGTGGACGGAGAAGAACCTGGGCTACCCGAGCCGCGTGATCGTCGAGCTGCGTCGGCGGTTCCCGAAGTCGGTCATCACGGGCGTGGATGCCTTCCAGGGCGGCACCACCACCGAGTACGGCCTGAAGGTCATCGAAGAGAAGGTGCTGCCGAGCAAGGCCGATCTGCTGCTGGTGGGTTTCGGCGGCAACGATTGTGCGGGGCCCGAGGGCGGCAAGCCGAACAATCCGCCGGAGAAATACAAGGAAGACATGCGTGCCATCATCCGCAAGGCCAAGAGCGCCGGCATGGAGGTCATGATCGTCGTGACGATGCAGCAGAATCCGTGGCTCGCGGCGGCCAAGCGGTGGCCGGCCTATCGCGAGAAGCTGCTGGAACTGTCGAAGGAAGAGGACGTTGCCCTGGCCGACGTGTACGCCGAATGGCTCAACCAGGCCGCGCACGGCGTGCCGCCGTTCTCGCAACTGCACAACTGGATCAACCACCCCGGCAAAGACGGCCACAAGGTCTACGCCGACACCGTGCTGCGGTTCTTCGAGGCGAAGTGACCCAAGCGGCGGAGTCCCCCCTTGCCGTCGTCGCAGAGGCCTCTCGGTGGTCGCCCTCTGCCGTGCGACGAGGCGCGAGGGCGCGGCGTCAGCTTTCGCCGACAAACCCCGGGGCATCGTCCGTCGGGCCGGGCCTCTGCTGCCGACGCGGCGGCGGGTAAGCCGTGGGGGGTCAGGTGACAATGCCGGCAGAGTTTCCGGCGAGGGCGTCCTCGGATCCGGTGAAGACGCTCAGGCCGCTGCGGCGGACGAGCGATTCCAGGGCCTCGACGACGCGCGGGTCATAGAGCGTGCCCTTGCCCTTGACGATTTCGGTAATGGCGGCGGCGACGTTGAAGGGTTTCTTGTAGCTTCGGGCCGAGAGCATCGTGTCGAACGAGTCGGCGACGCGCAGGACGCGGGCCCCCAGGGGGATCATCTGGCCGGCCAGGCCGGCCGGATACCCCGAGCCGTCCCAGTTCTCGTGGTGGTGCTGAATGACGGGCACCTCGCGTCGCATGAAGGAAATCTGACTGACGATATTAGCGCCGATGACCGGGTGTTGTTTGACGAGTTCGAATTCCTCGACCGTCAGGCTGCCGGGCTTGGTCAGCACGTGGTCGGGGATGCCGATTTTGCCGACGTCGTGCAGGAGTCCGGCGTAGCGCATCGACCGTTGCATGGGCTCGGGCAGGTTCATTGCGCAGGCCAGTTGTTCGGCATAGGCGGCGGTGGCGTCGCCGTGGCGGCGGGTATAGGGGTCCTTGGCCTCGACGGCGGCCACCAGGGCCTGGGCGCTTTCGATGTAGGCGGCCCGCAAGGACTCGTTGACTTCGGCGAATTCCTGCGTCAGCCGCTCGATTTCTTCCTGGTCCATCACGAGGCGCCGGTTGTCGCTCTGCATGCGTTGGTTGTATCGGACGACGGGGCCTCCGCCGTGGCGTCGCCCCCAGAGCACGGCGGTGCGCATTTGTTCGGCCAGTTCGCGGTTGGTGGCGGTGTAGCCGGCCGGGCATTCGGTGACCCCGACGGTGACCGTGATCGGCAGCGAGAAGCCGTGCTGGTCATACGAACGGTTGGCGATGATGGAACAGAGGCGCTGGCCGACGGCCTCGGCGTCGGCGGCGGTGGCTTCGCGGAGGGCGACGATGAACTGGCCTCCGCTGTAGCGGCCGACCAGATCCTTGTCGCGGACGACGCCGCGGATTTCCTGGGCGAGGTTCTCCAGGGCCCGGTCGGCCACCTCGTAGCCCTGGGTCTGGTTGATGGCTCGCAGGTCGTTGACGTCAACCAGCAGGAGGCCGACGTGCAGGCTTTGCCGCAGGCCCTCCTGTCGCATGTCGTCCAGGGCGCGGAAGAAGGCGCTGTGCGTCAGGCATCCGGTCAGGCTATCGGTGTCGCGTGATACGGTGATGCCCGTGCGGCCCCCTCCGCCGCCGGCCAGTTGCGGCGCAAGAGCCACGAGGTAGCCGCCCGGCTGGTCGCGGCGTTCGCGCATCTGGAGGATGGTGGCCTCGGTGCTCAGCGGTTGGCCGCCGGCGACCAGGAGCACCTGGGCGACGGTGCGGTCGGCGCCTTCGGTGGCCGCGATCAGATCGCCAAACGTCACCGGCGACTCGGCGGCGACGACCGAGTCGATGCTGATGCGCTCCTCGACGGGGCCGAACAGCGATTCCCAGTGGCAGTTGGCCGTGATCAGGTGCCGCCCGCGGTCGGCAAAGGCCGCCGGCTGCGTCATCATCGAAAGCGTGTCGCGGACATTGGCGATCTGCCGTCGGCGGCAGGCGGCCGCTTCGGCCAGCACTTGGACGAGCGTCGTGACTTCGAAGGGTTTCTCCAGGAGATCGAAGGCCCCCAGACGCAGGGCGTCGCCGGCCAGGTCGGCCGACGGGTAGCCCGTGATGACGATGACGGGAATGCTGGGATGCGTGCAGCGGATGCTCTTGAGCAGATCCAGGCCGCTGCCGTCGCTCAGGACGGCGTCCACGACCACCATGTCCATCTCGTCCTGCTGGACAACCAGACGGGCTTCCTGCAACGTGGTTGCGGAAGTGCAGGCAAATCGGTGATCTCTAACAGCCCGGCTCAAGACGTCCAGAACCAAGGGGTCGTCATCAACGATCAGTACGCGTGGGTCCGAAGCACGAGTCATCGCGCACCCAAATTGGGCCCGGGAAATCCCCCAGGCAAGGCCGCCCCCCCTACCGTGCGGACTTAATAAGGTTATCGCCATATTGTATCTTGCCACTTCAGTCAATACGGTTCTCTGTGTGCAAGTGATTGCCCTGCCGGGGGATTGACCCGTACAGTTTCCTGGACGTCGGCCGCCTCGGGAGGAGTTGCCGCCCAGGTCTGGCCTGTGGAGCCGAACCGCCCTCTCGTGCCTTCGGACTGTGACCTGTTTCGCAGCGGCACCGGGTGTGCTATGCTGGTGCGGTGTAAGAGACAGGTGTCCCGACCTGACCGGAGGAGGACTCATGGATCGACGCAAGCTTCTGTGGCCAGTGGTTGCGGCGGCGCTGGGGCTGATGGGGCCGACATCGTGCCGCGAGACTTCGCCTGCCGCCGGCCTGACCAGCGCGGCGACAGTGCAGGCACCAACGGCTGCGCCGGCCGCCGGCGAATCCGCTGCTGCGCCGGCACCGGTCGTCCTGGCCGACTGGCCGGAACTACTGCCGGAGGAAGACACGACGCTTTCGACGGGCATCGTCGGTCAAATCATCCACAAGGCGCCGCCGACGATCATGGTGGGCGACTGCCTGATCCGTCCCGGCGAGACGGCCCAGGCGACGATCAAGCTCGGTCGCGGCTTCGGGCGAACCACAGTCAAGGAGTTCGGCGGCGCGAAGCTCATCGTCACGGATGCGGCCGGGGCCGAGGTATTCAGCGGCCGCACGGACGACAAGGGGCTGCTGGTCTTCGAGCGCAAGATCGATGCCGAGGGCAACTACTTTTTCCGTGTCAAGGCGGCCCAGAAAGTGGACGATGCGGACGTCACGCCAGTCCTGTTCTGCGTGTACGTTCGTGCCGAACAGACGCCCCTGGCCGTTTGCGACATGGATAAGACGCTCGTGATGTCCGGCTTCGAGCGCGTCATGGTCGGCATGGCCAAGCCGTTCGACCATGCCGCGGAGGTGCTCGGGCGCCTGGTGGCCGAGAAGAAGATGACGATTGTGTACCTGACGCACCGGCCGGATTTCTTCGAGGCCGCCAGTCGCATGTGGATCCGAAAGAACCGGTTTCCGCCGGGGCCGCTATTTACGAGCGACATCAAGGGGTTCCTGGAAGGCAGCGGGAGCTTCAAGACGGCGGAGATCGCGCGGCTCAAGCAGCGGTTCCCCAACATTCGGCTCGCCGTCGGCGACAAGTACAGCGACATTGCCGCCTACGTCGCGAACCAGATTCCCTCGGTCCTCATTCCCGACATTCAGTGGGACAAGGACAAGCGCAAGTACTGGCAGGAAACGCTCGCCAACCTGGAGACGGTGAGCGAGGACGTGCCGGTCTGCCGCAACTGGTTCGAGATCGAGGAAGCCTTGTTCAAGGACGCGAAATTCCCGCCGAAGCGTCTGATCGACAAGGTTCACGAGACCCTGCGGCTGATGCCGATGGACGATTAGGAGGCGAGGAACGGTCCGAGCTGCCATAAAAAAGCAAGCCTGTCCGCCTCGTTCGAGCAACTGCGTGGCCAGGGTTACGCATGTTACTCGGAGCGACAGGCCTGCTTAGATGGGCAGCCGGACGGCTGTGCGGCCGGGGCGATCCCCTCGTACGTCCCGCCGCAGCCCGCCCGCGGGCGGCCGGTCCGGCTATGGTTCTTCCGAATCGTCAGACGCTTTGGGCTGCCGTGCCGGTGCGGCGGCGGGCGTGGTCGCATCCTGCGAATCGGCCGCACGCCAGACACGCGACACCGGCCGATCCAGCCCGAGACCCCGATGGGTCGAGGTTGTCGGCACGGCCCTCAGGCGACGGCACGGCGGCTCGTCGAAACCCGACAAGTGGCCGCCAATGTGGTTGACCTTGTCCCAGCCCATACCCGCGAACCAGCAGACGTTGCGGCACCCGCAGGTGAAACACGGCCCCACGTTGTACACGTGCATCGAACGCCGGGGCGGCAACGCCGTCCCCGAAGTTTTTTTGTGGTCGTTCATGGCGGAACCTCCCGGCCGCGAGGCGGAGCCGGTCGGCGGATGCGGATACCCGCCGATCGACACCCGTTGCCTCGCAGCACTCGCCTGGCCCGGCGCCCTACCCCTCGGTCGCTTCTGCTGGTTCCGATTCGCTGCCCGCGACAGTGCGCTTCAATCCATGCAACCTGGGACGCCCCCGCGACCCGCATCATTCAGCACTGTCAACGTGAAACGTCACCCCTCCTTAGGTGCAATCGGCGTGCCACGAGAGGGCCGAAAAAGCGGACAGTTCCTAAGACATTGTTTTGCAATATCTTCGGATTCTCTTTTGAGAGTATGCCAGGACTTGTTGCTGGCCAGGAAGATGCCAACAAAGTAGTCAGTTTACCGGCGGTTTTGCGAGAGAAGCATAAACCAGAATCGAAAACCAGCGTTAATTCAGTAGAAACGCTGCCCACTTTGTTGCCGGGCTAATGTGCCAACGGTGTGGGCGCGCCACGCCTTTCCCGCCACCGCCGCCCTGGGCCTCGGTTGCCTCGCCGCGGATCGTACCACACCGACGGTACTACGGTTCGGGGAATCGGGCCGCTATGCCTGCGGGTCAGGCCATGCCGTAGCGGAGGAGTTTCTTGCGGAGGCCTTCGCGCGACAGCCCCAGGAGTCGGGCCATGTGAGACTTGTTGCCGGCGGCGGCGCGGCGGGCATCGTCGATCATGCGCCGTTCCAGCGATTCGACACGCTCGGGCAGCGTGCCGCCGAGGGCGGCGTCGCCTGAGGCCGACACGGAAGCCGGCGGTGCGGCGCCGCGAATCTTCTCCGACAGGTCCTCCAGAGCCAGTTCGCGGCGGTCCACCGCCAGAATCAGGCTGCGCGCAATCTCGTTTTCCAGTTCGCGGACGTTGCCGGGCCAGTCGTAGGCGGCCAGTCGGTTGAGGGCCTCTGGGGTGAATCCGGCGGCCGAACGGCCGAACCGCTGACGCAGTCGCTCCAGAATCCGCAGCGCCATGGCCGGAATGTCCTCGCGACGTTCGCGCAGCGGCGGCAAGTGCAGCGTCACGACGTTCAGCCGATAGAACAGGTCTTCGCGGAACCGGCCCGCGCGGATTTCCTCCTCCAGGTTCCGATGCGTGGCCGACAGGATGCGCACGTCCACCGACCGCGTCCGCTGCGACCCGACGCGCTCGAACCGTTTCTCCTGAACAACGCGCAGGATTTTCGCTTGCGTCGCCAGACTCATGTCGGCGATCTCGTCGAGGAAGATCGTTCCTCCGTGGGCCGCTTCGAGCTTGCCGACGCGGCGCTCGACGCCCGTGGCCACTCCCTTTTCGATGCCGAACAGTTCGGCCTCCAGCAGCGTGTCCGGGATGGCGGCGCAGTTGACGTCGATGAACGGTTTATTGCGTCGGCGGCTGCTGAAGTGCAAACACTTGGCCAGCAGCGTTTTGCCGGTGCCCGATTCGCCGGTGATCAACACGGAGACGTCGGTGTCGCTGACGCGGCGAGCCGTGTCGAGGACGGCCTGAATCTGGGGGCTGTTGCCGACGATCTCGCTGGCGCAGAACGAGTGCTCCAGGGTCATTTGGAGGCGGGCGTTGGTGCTGTCCAGCTCGTCGCGGTCGCGCTGGACCTCCTCGAATTCGCGGGCGTTCTGAATGGCGACGGCCGTGGCGCTGGTGAAGGCCTGGGCCAGCCGCTCGTCGGCCTCGTCGAAGGCGGTGCCGTCGGTCTTGTTCAGAATCTGGAAGACGCCGATGGACTGGCCGTCGCGCGTGATCATGGGCACGGTGAGCATGCTGCGGGTCTTGAAGTCGGGGCTTTGGCCGAGGGTGGGGTTGAACCGCGGGTCGGCCGAGGCGTCGGGGACATTGCTCAGCCGCCCGGTCCGCAGAACGTCGCCGGCGATGCCGCAATCGGCCGGCATCCGCAACGGCTCGTCGGGGATGCCCATGGCGACGCGCGTGTACAGTTCGTTGTGCTCGCGGTCGAGCATCCAGACCGTGCATCGTTGCGCGTCCAGGGCCCGGGCCCCCTCGTTGGCGATCTCCAGCAGCAGTTCGTTCAACGGGCGCAGCGTATTGATGCGGTTGACGGCGTCGATCAGCGATTCCAGCCGACGCGACATCAGGCTCTCGGTCTCTGCACGTTCGCTCATGAACAGCCCCTGGGATTGCCGACGATGCACAACGGCATTATAATCCTCGGCTCGTTGCCTGTCGAGCCACCGCGATCCGTTGCTCCCGTAACAGAAGGAGGTTGTGCGTTGTCGCCCTGTCGTCGCCGCATGGTTGTGTTGTGTGGTTTTGCGATTGTTCTGGCGGCCGCGACTCTGATGCCTGTCGCCCGGATCGGTGCCCAGAAACCCGCCGAGAAACCGGGTGCGGCGGAGGCCGCCCCGGGTGCCGCGACGCCGGCCAATCCTTTGGCCGCGCGGCTGGCGAAGCTGACGGCCGACCCGAAATTCGCCAAGGTGCGTCTGGCAGCTCACATCGTGGACGTCCAGTCGGGGCAGGTGTTGCTGGCGGCCGACGAGACGACGCCGATGACGCCGGCCAGCACGATGAAACTGGCGACCACGGCAGCCGCCTTACACGTGCTCGGCCCGGACTTCAAGCTGCGGACCCATGTCGGCCTTCTCGGCGACGACCTGGTGATCGTCGGCGGCGGCGACCCGAACCTGTCGGGACGTTTTTACGATGGCGACATTACCGCAGCAATCAAACGCTGGGCGGCCGTCCTGCGCGGCAGGGGCATCACCGCCGTCAAGGGCAACCTCGTCGTGGACGATTCGTTGTTCGAGGCCCAGTGGACGCACGGGAACTGGCCGGCCGCCGATTTCCAATGGTGGTACCAGGCCCCGGTGGGCGCCCTGGTGCTGAACGATTCGTGCGTCGAGCTCAGTGTTCGTCCCGGCGCCAAGGACGGCGACGCGGCGATCGTTCGCGTGGCGCCGATGACCGAGTACGTCACGTTGTTGGGCCAGATTCAGACGCGCGCCGGCGGCGGCAACAGCCCGCGCATCGACCGCATCCGCGGCACGGAACGCTTCCAGCTCGGCGGCGAGGTGCCCCTGAAGAGCGGCACGCAGACCTATTTCCGGACGGTACACGATCCGGGCCTGTTCGCGGGAACGGTGATTCGCGAAACCTTTCAGGCCGAAGGCGTGACGGTGGCCGGTCACGTGATCCGCCGCCGTGTGTGGACCGAGGCGTGGCGTCTGCCCGCCGAGTTCAAGCCGGTGGTGGTTCACAACTCGACGTTGGGCCAGTCGGTGGGCGTGGCCAACACGCGGAGCCAGAACCTGTACGCCGAGTGTATTCTGAAGACGTTGGCCGCCTATGCGGCGAGCAAGGACCATGTGTGGCCGGCGGCGCAGGGGTCGTGGGCGCTGGGGTGCCGCACGGTCGCCCAGACGCTGGCGGCCCTGAAGGTGCCGACCGACGACTGCGTCTTCGACGACGGGTGCGGCCTGAGCCGAAACAACCGGCTGACGGCTCGGACCCTGACGGAGTTGCTGGTGACGATGCACCGCGGCCCCCATGCGGCCGTGTGGATCGACTCGCTGGCCGTCAGCGGCGACGGCGAAGGGTCGTTGCGGTCGCGGATGCGCGACGAGGCCGTTCGCGGCCGCGTCCATGCCAAGACGGGGTCGCTGCGCGACACGCGCAGCCTGGCCGGCTATGTCCGCACCGTCAAGGGCCGCACCATCGCCTTCGCGCTGATGGCGGACCAGTTGCCCTACAACAGCTACCATCACACCGCGGTGAAGCAGTGGATGGACGACACGTGCCGCGACCTGGTGGGGATGTGAACGGTTCGCTGGACGTGCTCGGCCCAACTCTCGCCGCCCTGTGACTGCATGCGGGGCGGCTTTCCCTGCAAACGGGAAGAAGGGCTTTGGCTACTGTTCCCTGAGGCCAGAGGACAAGGTCGGCGGCCGCTTGCCGGACATCCCCGCAAAACTGAAAAAAGGCAGACGCTTCGCCGCGCCTGCCCTTTTTATAAGTCGAGTGGAGGCAAGGGGATTTGAACCCCTGACCTTCTGGATGCCATCCAGACGCTCTCCCAACTGAGCTATGCCCCCGCAGGTTGTCCTGAGCACGGGTGCTGTGGGATCACCAGTGCAGAAGTAGATTATACCACCGGTAGACCGGATGTCAAACGTTTCACGGCTGCGGACTTCGAGGCTTTTTTTGGTGTCGGCGGCCACGGGCGGATCCTATGATGGCGTCCATGGCCTGCCGCAACGGCGGCGGTTCGGTGGCGCGGCGTCGCGCGGCCCCGGGCGGCGGGCGCCCTTTTCTGCTCCTTGTGGAGGCATCTCCTATGACACGTTCTCGCAGCGATTCCCCGTGGCGCCTGGCTATAACGGTGGTAGCGGCGGCCCTGGTTCTCGGTGTCGGAGCCCTACGGGCGGCCGCCCAGGAGGTCGATGCCGCAGCGCTCGACAAGGCCGTGGCCGCCCTTCGGAACATCGACCCCGCCGCCATGACCGACGAGCAGAAAAAGGCCAAGGCGACGGCCATCTCCGAGGCCTGGCAGGTGATCATTAATGCGGGCAAGGCCGGCGCCGACCGCCTCAAGGCCGAAATCCAAGCCCTCGATCAGGCCAAGCAGACCGACGCCTTCTTCCGTCTCGGCGCAGCCAGTCTGCTCTGGGAGATCGGCTCGCTGGACGAGGCATCCACCATTGCCGCCCAGTGGCGCGTGGCGCCGCAAACGGCCAATTACAACTACGTATTCTTCGTCGCGCTGGAGGCCGCCAAAACTCAGGACGCGCGGGCCCTGGACATGCTCAAGGCCTGTCTGAACGAAGACCAGGGCTCCGTGTTCATTCCGGCCCACTACCTCACGATCGACTGGCCGCTGACCTTGCAGTGTCTGTGGGGTACGTACGGTCCGAAGGGCATCCCGGTCCTGCTGGACGTGCTGAAGACGTCCGACAAGCCCGTCGAGTTGAAGACGGCGGCGATTCTGCTGACGCGGGCTCAGGCCGTCGAGGCGTTGCCGATTCTTCGCGCGAAGCTCCTGAAACATCCCGACGCCGAGGTTCGCCGCGTGGCGGTGCGGTGCCTGGGCCTGTTCGGTCACCCGGACGATTTCGACGTGCTCGCGGCCGGCCTGAAGTCCGAGGATCCGCAGGACGTGTGGCACCACCTGTTCGCGCTGTACGAGTACGAGGATTTGCGGGCCGTGCCGCTGGTCGCGCCGTGTCTGGAATCGGCCGCTGCGAACGTTCGCAGCGAGGCGTTCGCTGTGCTGACGCACCTGAAGACGCCGGCCGCGCTGGAGGCGATTCGCCGCTATGGCGACAAGGCCGCGAGCGACCAGGAGAAGCAGGCCGCCAAGGAATTCATCGGGGAAGTGCTCGCGGGCGCGGGCATCACGTGGGACCAGTACGAGGCGAAGTCGGCGGCCGAGCGCGAAGCCATGATGGCGACCGCCCGGGTCCGCGACGACGAGCGGTACGCGGCGAAGGCCGACGACCGCAAGCTGACCCGGGAGGACCTGGCCAAGGCCGCCAAGGGCTGGAAGGATGCGCACCGGATCACCGGCGGCGAGTTCGAGTGGGTGGAGGATCGGCACGTGATGGCCGCGGCGACGCCGGAGGACCTGGACTTGCTGCGCGAGGTGGAGGGGGCGCTCTACTGGCGACTGTCGGACGAGTGCCTGTACGAGGTGCAGATCATCAACAACCTGATCCGCCGCATCGGCCGCACTCGGTACCGCGCCGAGCCGGGCATCGCCGAAAAGGTGACGGCCCCGGCGCCCAAGGCGCCGTGACGGCAAGGGAGCGTCCTCGGGATTCCAGCCGCCTCAGATGTTGAAAATACGCTTGGGATTGTCGCGGAGCAGGGCGGCGGCGACGGCGAGGGCCTCGGTCTCGGTCAGCCGCTTCATCTCGACCTGCTCGGCCAGCACGTGCGCCAGGCAGCGGCGGTACATGTTGAACTTCGGCAGCGTGAACTCGATGTAGTAGGCGTCGCTGTAGTAGCCGAGGAGCTTCGTTCGCGGCAGGGCCTCGATGCGGCAGCGCAGGTCGGCCTCGATGTAGCCGGGGATGTTCGTGTACCACCAGTGGCCCGAAGCATAAACGTTGCGGAAGATCCACGTGTAGGTCAGCAGCTCGTGAGCCATCGTCGGCGAGAGGTAGCTCACGGTGAACGTCACGTCGTGGAAGCGGTTGAAGAGGTCGGCGTACTGGCCGAGGCTGGCGGTGTTGGCGACCAGGTCGGTGCCGCCGGCGACGCCGTGGTCGTAGGCGCCGCGCACGGCGCCGATCATCAGTTGCATGGGCAGCGCGAACTCGCGGCACCCGTCGGCGATCAGGTAGAAGACGAACGCCCGGAGCCGCGACGTCTCCTCGGCCGACAGGGGCTCGCCCTGCAAGGCGGCCGTCAGCAGCGGCTCGGCCTCGGCCGGCTTGACCGGCAGGCAGACGAACTCGGGCGTCGGGCTGATGGCCGCGCAGCGGGCGCCGCGGCCCGCGAAGTACGAGAACACGCCGCGGATGGCCTGCTTCAGCGTCGCGACGTTGCCGACCGTGACGCCCGTGCGCTGGGCCAGCCCTTCGAGCGTGGCCGGTCGCGCCGTGTGGAACACCAGGTCGTCGCACCGCAGGCACGGCACCAGCACGTTCGGGTCGAATCCGTCGAGGTCCTCGGTGAAGCTGTTGGTCAGAAAGACCTTCTCGATATTCGCGCGGCGGAGCACCTCGGCGGGCCAGCCCTCGCCGGCCAGGCGCTTCGCCGCCGCAGCCGCCAGCGGACGCCAGTTCGCCTCGGTCAACCGCCGGTCCTTGAAGTCGAACAGCTTTTGGGCCAGTTCGATGATCCAGCCGTGCTGTACCGTGTTGTCGAAGTCGGCCATGCGCGCGACCAGGGCCGAGATCATCGCCTCGTCCGACAGCGAGGCGGCCATCTGCTCCTTCTCCAGACCGCACGAGAACGCCAGTTCGGTGTAGTAATGGTATCCGAGCAACTCGCGCAGGCCGGCGGCGCCGGGCTTCAGGGGTCGCACGTGGCTGTGAATGTCAATGGCCTGAATCTTCTCGATCTCGGCGTAGAGCGATTCGGCGAGTGACGACATGATACGATCCCTCTCCCCAGGCGGTTGCGGCGCGCGGCCCGGCCGGCTCAACACGTTTCCATCAGCCGCTCGAGGAACGCCTTCCACTGGCGGGCCTTGCGTTCGGCGGGCCAGTCGGGATTCCTGGCGCACCAGCCGCCGCGATAGTCCTCGATCGACACGTACCCTTGGTACTGCCGCTGCTTCAGTTGCTTCATGACTTCGGGCCACTCGACGAACCCTTCGCCGGGGCCGGTGAAGACGAGGTTGACCTTGTCGCCCTCGCGGGCCCAGGCCATGTCCTTGGCGTGGATGTGGCTGACGTACTCGTACAGGATGTCGAACGCCTGCGGCCAGGGCTGATAGCCGAACAGCTTGGCGTTGCCGACGTCGAAGATGACGCCGACGTCGCGCGGGCTGAAGTCGCGGACCAACTCGTACGACGCCAGAACGCCGTCGGCCATGGTGTTGTCGTGCAGTTCGACGACGGGGCGAACGCGGTGCCGCCGTCCGACCTCGACGGCGGCCGCCAGTTGCTCGCGCGACCGTTTCATCGAGGCCCAGTAGCCCAGTTGGGGATCGTACCGGCCGCAGCCGATCCGCACGTTCGGGCATCCGATGGCCGCCGCGGCACGGCATAGGCTTTCGAACTTGTCCAGCTCCTGCACCTCGCACCGCGAGGCGAAGGCGAAGATTTCCACGCCGGCGGCCCGAGCCAGCAGGGCGGCCTTCTCGGCCGAGGCCACCGTGTCGGCGGTGGAGATGTGCCACTCGGGCCCGTCGGGGTCCTTGCGGAAGCGGCCCAGGTACCCCGCGGCCAGTTCCACGCCGTCCAGCCCGATCGTCTTGGCCAGGGTCATCACGCCGTCGATTTCCAGGTCGGCCGTGCAGACGCTTTGAATGCCCAGTTTCATAATTCGTCCTTTCGCCAGGGTCATAGCGCCCGCGGCGCCGCTTTACCGTCGTCCGGCCGCCAGTAGCGGCGCCAGCAGCGACTCGGCGTTGCGGTGAAGAATGTTGTGGCGGTCCTCATCAGTGATGTCGGCCGACAGGACCGCGCCGATCCCCTGCAACGGCGAGAACCACGGCAGGTCGGTGCCGAAGAGCAATCTGTGGCTGATGCCTCGCTCGCAGAACAGTTCCAGCGCGCCGCGGCACTCGAAGACGGCCGTCAGGTCGCAGTACACGTGCGGGAAATCGCGTGCCAGTTGGGCGGCCGCTTCCCACTGGCCGTAGCACGAGTGGGCCATCGAGAGCCGCACCTCGGGGAACCGTTCGGCCACGGCGCGCACCTGGGCGGGCCCGTTCATGTTGCCGTGGCCCCAGGTGTGGCAGGTGACCAGGAGCTTGCGCTCGGCGGCAAAGGCCCAGACCTTGTCGTACCGCGGATCGTCGAGGGCGACGTTGTGGTAGGCGGCCAGAAACTTCAGGCCGATGAAGGCGTCGCGCATGGTGTCGAATCGGGCCATGTCGCGCTCGACGATGTCCATGTAATTGCCGTTGATGACCATCAGGCCGCTGAAGCGGTCGGGCCACCGGCGGACGACGCGCGCCGTGTAGTCGTTGCCCGTGGCGGCACTGAAGAGGGCCTCGTGCGACGAGAAGACCAGCCGCCGCACGCCGGCCTGGTCCATCGACTGGAGCATCTGCTCGGGCTCGGCCCGCGGAAAATAAATGGCCGGCCAGGGGCCCATGTGCCCGTGCATGTCGATGACCGGACAGTCGTCCAGCCGCCCGTGTTCCCAGAACGCCTTGACCAGGGGACTGTCGGCGATCATAGCGTCACCTCCTCGATCAACCGGCGCAAGGTGCCGCCGGCAATCGCCGC
>CAZCOA010000035.1:0-29985 GCA_964500225.1 uncultured Anaerolineaceae bacterium
AGCCAGGCGACCACGGGGGCGATGATGAAGCCTCCCGCCCCCACCCCCGCGGACCGGCCCTCCACTGGCGCAGCTACTTGATGAACCGGATCGCCAGCGGGTAGCGGTAAATGATCCCGTTGTTGGCCTTGATCGTGGCGATAATGCCCATGATCAGCCCAAACAGCCCTGCGAGGCCGCATGTCACCAACGAATAGATGAGGATGCTGATCCAGAAGTTCAGCGCCTCTTTGCTCTGTTCGGCCACATACTGGGACTGATCCTTCTTGATAAGCCAGATAATGAGCGGTCCCAGGAAGTAAGTGAAGATGCCCAGAAGATGGGCAAGCATCCCCATCGTCTTCTCATCGGGCGTGATTTGGCCGTCGAAGCGGTCCTCACGGCTGCCCGCCATGAACGTCGGCAGCGGCTGTGCGCTGCCCCCTCCCTGCTGCGTATCCATTTGAGTCATTTGAAGTCCTCCGATGAAACAAGTTGGGTCACAGCATGGCCCGCATCGGCCGATTACATTCTAATGGGTTGTTCGACGCCCGCAAGAACTCGGCAACGGATTTCCCTGTCGCTGACCAATGAATGTCCTTGGAAAATCGTGCACTCAGTGCCGCACCACGAAGCCGCGGAATTCGCCGGTGGCCGGGGCGTCGGCGGTGCGGACGTCGCGGATGTAGTCGCTCATGTGCCGGCCGACGGCGCGGCAGAAGGCCTCGACCTCGGCCGCATCGCCCTCGGCCACCATCTCGACCGATCCGTCGGCACAGTTGCGCACGTAGCCGGTCACCGCGTATTGCGACGCCACGCGCAGCACCGACCAGCGGAACCCCACGCCCTGGACCGTCCCGCGGTAAATGGTCTGTCGCCGGATCATCGCGACGTCTCCCCGCCCCTGCTCTGAGCCCGGCCCCGCAATTGCTGCGGCGGCAAGCTCAGGCCAGCAGCTTCTGGAGTTCCGCCTTGCGTGCCTCGACGATCGCGCGTTTGGCCGGCGGCAGATCGCGCTCGGCCAGCAAACGCTCCACCCCGTCCAGGAACATCGGCAGCGCGAACTCGGTGGTAAAGTACCGGTCGGGCCGCGACTCGACGCTCCGCAGGAACCCCTCGAACTCGCCGAAATAGGAGCCGTAGATGTGGAAACTGTCCGCCCCGTGAACGTAATCGCCCACCTCCACCCCGAGCCGCGCGGCCACCATCCGCTGAAGCTCCGTGAAGGCGAACATGTTCATGAACGCCGCCTTGAAGGCGTCGTTGGACCGCATGTGGACCACCAGGTTCAGCCGCCCCTGTTCCACGCGGAACCACAGGCGCTGCAGGCATGCCGGATCGTGAATGCCCATGTCGTTCCAGACTTGCCACGTCACGGCCTGCGCCCGGCGCGAGTGCGGCGCCTCGGCGAGTTTGGCGATCACGGCTTCGATCTGGTTGATCGGCTCCGCAAGGCCCGGCACCCGGTACTCGAACAGCCGCTCGTGGTACGTGTATTCCCACTTGCCCTCCTCGGGGGCGATCCAGTGGTCGTGTACGCCGTGCAGCACCTCGGCCCGGTAGATCTCCAGGTCGTCCAGCCCGCCGGGAAACGCCTTGTGGATGCGCGGCTCCGAGAACGGCTCGGTCACGTGAATCATCGCGCACACGTCGCGCGATTCGGGGTCGCCCGGCTTGTCGTACTCGGTCCGGAACCGGGCCCCGACGTGCCACGTCTCCAACACGGCCCGCTCCCAGGCCGCCGGCAACGACCGTTCTTTGATATACAGCGTCTGCATGCGTCGGCGATCCTTACTCGATAGCGATGACTTCCGCGATTCGCGCTCAGACTCTAGCACCGGCAGAACGACGAAGCAAGCGAATCCCGCATCGGTCTCCGCCGGATCCGCCCCGTGGTCACCATTGCGGCACGTGCAGTTCGTCCATCATCGCCAGGTAGTTCTCCACCTTGCAGTAGTTGGCCACGGTGTTGGCCGAGCTGAGGATCACGCCGCCGGCCGGTTCGGCCGCCCAGACCTCCCGGACCGCCCGAACGGCCCGGCGCGTGTCCTCGGCGGTCCCCAGCGACAGAATGTTCAGGTCGATGTTCCCGGCGAAAGCCAGACGGTCGCCCCAGCGGCTCTTGATCGCCCGAAGGTCGTACAGATTCGGCGGCAGCGAATGCAGACAGTTCACCCCGCACGCGATCAGGTCGTCGAGAATCGCATGAAGTCGGCCGCAACTGTGCAGAATGAACGGAATGTCGCGCCGACGGCACATGCGGCCCAGCTCGGCGTAAACCGGGAAAACAAATTCCCGGCAATCCGCCGGCGACATGAACGGGCCCGAGTTGAACCCCAGGTCGTCGCTCAGCCAGTAGGCGGCCACGTCGGGTTTGTCCATGGCCACGCGCGACACCTCGATCGCGTAGCGGCCCCACTGCTCGAACAGCCGCTTCACGAACGGCCGGTCGTCGATCAACTTATAGCAGAACGGTTCGATGCCCGTGCTCCACGAGACGTTCTCAAAGAAGCCGCCCAGCCACGCGATCAGTTTCATGCCGCGCGGCAAGTGCTCGCGGTACAGGTCGAAGTCCGAGAAATCCGACGTCTCGACCGTCGGCCAGGGAAACGCTTCGAGAGCTTCCCAGGTCTGAATCGGCCCGGAGTGCTCGTCCTGGAAGACGCGCTTGGAGGCCAGGCTCGCCGGGTTCGCCTCGTCGATCTCCAGCCGCGCAAACACGCTCGGCATGCGGACCTGGGCGTTCAGGTAATCGTAGCCCATCATCTGCTGGAACCGAACGTAGTCGAGCTTGTCGTAGTCCTCGGGCCGTTTGCCGAGAACGGCGCACATGATCTCGACGTCGCAGAACAGCTCCATCGCCGGCATGCGGTCGGGCCGGCCCTCCAGCATCAGCGATTGCCGCAACCGGTCGAACTGCGGCTCCGGCGTCGTCAGCGGTACTCGCATCGATCGTCTCCTCGGGGGCCTCCCAGCGCGCAGGAGACCACGACGGCATCTTAACGCCGCTGCCACCGGCACGCAATGGACGTTTCCAACCCCGTGCTACCGCCCGGGCCCGCCGACCCGCGGCCGCCTCGCACCCTCCCCCCACGCAGCCTTGCACACAACGGACGCCATGGCTATAGTGCATGCCATGCCGCGACTGACATGCGAACAGCTT
This sequence comes from uncultured Anaerolineaceae bacterium, assembly GCA_964500225.1. Classification (GTDB taxonomy): domain Bacteria; phylum Planctomycetota; class Phycisphaerae; order FEN-1346; family JAACEH01; genus JAAYDY01. Next base: position 3,143 of record CAZCOA010000035.1, read on the forward strand.
CGCCGCGAGTTGGAACAGATCGCTCACCGGACCATCCGCCTGACGCTGACGACGAACGCGTCGAGCTACGTCAGCTTCCGACCGGATCGCGATCCGCTCGACGTGCGCCTTCAGCGCGCGTTTCTGGACGCGACGGACGAGGTGCTCGTGGGGCTCGGCCGATGGCTCGGCGGCCGCGTCCGCCGGTGCCCCGACGTGGTGGACCGCTTCATCAATTGTCCGCCCCCGGAACTGGCCGAGCGGATCCACACACGCCGCCGCGACCTGAAACCCCAAGGCAGGTGTTATCACCTCGAAGCCATGCTCCAGCACGTTAACCGCCGCTTCTTCCGCAACACGCTTCGCGTGCGCATCACCTGGGGCCGACGGTTGTCGCGCCGACGCGTCCAGGCCCGCACCCTCGGCATCTACTACCGCGGCGAGAATCTCATCGTCATCAGCCCCGTGCTGGACCAATGGATCGTCCCGTCGTGGTTCGTCGAGTTCACCATCTACCACGAGTGCCTGCACGCCCTTCAAAAGCCCGGCGAGCGGCCGCACGGAGCGGCGTTCCGCCGCCGCCTGCGGCTCCATCCGCGCTACGGCGAGGCCATGCAGTGGGAAAAAGCCCACATCGACGTGTTGACCAGCTCCCTCCAGCCCGTGCCTCAGGCGGCCTGCCGCGTCCACCGCACCGCCTCCGTGCGACAGCTCCGATTCCCCTGGTAATCGCCCCGCCGCACGCCCGCATCGCACCGGGAATCCTTCCCGTGTCAGGTACGACCGCGCCGTCGTCACCGCGGGGTCAGGCCGCACCGAGGTCGGTTCGGTCGCGGAAAATGTTCTTGCGGGTCCAGGCGTCCCCCCGGTAACGGTAGAGCATCACGCCGCTGAGAAGCGCCAGGTGAACCACGCCGGCGACCCACGCGCCGGGCATGCCCAGGCCGATCGTGAAACACAGGATCCACGCCAGCGGAAGGAAAACGCCCCACGTGAGCAGTTGCTGCACGACGGCGGGCCAGAGGGTATCGCCTCCGCCGCGCAGGGCGCCCATCAGGGCAATGCACGTGCCGTCGAAAATCTGCCACACGGCGGCGATGCGCATGGCCGTCGCCCCCAGGGCCACGACCTGCGGCAGCGTGTCGGCCCCGGCGCCGTCGCCCGCCTGCAAAATGAGAAAGAATCCGACGAACCGTTCGGCAAAAACGAACATGACGACCGAGATGACGCTCATGTAGAGCGCGGCCAGAATCACGCCGCTGCGGCCCGCCCGTCGTGCCGCGCCGGTTTGACGGCGACCCAGATAGAACCCCGTCAGCGTCGCCGCGGCATGGCCCACCCCGAGCATCGGGAACCAGGCCATCTGCGTCAGTTCCATGACGACCGCGTTGGCGTCCAGGGCGATCGTGCCCAGACGCCCCACCAACCACGCGTGCCACAGGGCCCACGCCAGAACATCCAGCGACCATTGCCACGAGGTCGGCACGCCGATGCGCAACAGGCCCTTGATCCGCTGCACGCTGATGCGCCAGGCCCGCCGCGTGCCGCACTCGCGAGCCGTCCGGCCGGCCACGAAGGGAATCGCAAAGAGCACCATCGAGATCACGTTCGCCAACAGCGTCGCCAGCCCCGCCCCGGCGACCCCCATCCGCGGACACGGCCCGACGCCGAAAATCAGCAGCCAGTTCAGTACGACGTTGCACGCGTTGGCGACGACCGTAATGGCGAAAATCAGTTTCGTGCGGCCCAGGCCCTGGAAGAAGCTGTTGAGCGAGGCCGTCACCAGCAGCACGCCGAGCGATTGCGCGCGATAGTGCGTGTAGGCGACTTCCATGGCTTGAGTGTCCGCGTCGTGGCCCAGAACGGCGAACAGCCACGGCAGGGCGGGCACCACGGCGAACCCCGCCAGGCCCATCGCCAGGGCCAGGTAGATGCCCTGCCAGGCGTAGCGGGCCCCATCCTGCGAATCGCCGCGGCTGAGGCTCTGGCTGGTGAACGTGACGACGGCCGAGACGACGCCGAAGCAGAAGGCCGAGACCGCGTGGAAGAAGATCGCAGCCGTGGTGACGGCCCCGACGGCCCCGCGGCCCACGCCGGCCACCATGATCGTGTCGGCGAAGACCATGCCGACGTTCGTCATAAACGCCGCCACGGCCGGCGCCGCCAGGCGCACCATCTCCCCGAGGCCCCCCGGCGTCAACCGACGCGAGGCCGTCACCAGGGTAACGGAGGACGACGAAGATTGGCTTTCCATCGAATTCACAGACTCGACAGCCGCCGCCGGACTTCCTGCGGCGGCAGCGACGCCACGCGAAACACCTTCTCCGCACTCGTCGGACCGGACACCAGCTCCAGGTCGCGCGGCTTCAGGCCGAGCACGCGGGCCAGCAACTCGGCGACGCCCCGATTGGCCGCACCTTTCTCCGCCGGGCGGCTCACCGTCACCTTCAGCCGCCGGCCCAGCAGGCCCGCCACGCGGTCGCGCGAAGCCCCCGGCACGACCTTCACCGGCAGCAGCGTGCCGCCGCGATCGTCGCCCCACAGATCGAGATTGTCCCACACACCGTCGCCCATGTCGTGTGACCGCCATCATACCGCCGCACGCCCGCCCATGCAATCGCCCCCGAATCGCGGCGACGCTCGGTTGCCTTGCCGGCGTCCCTGTGGTAACGTACTGTGCTTGCGCCGTCATCGGACGGCGCCAGGAGGCATCGGCCGGCACGGAAAGGACCCACGTGGAGCATTGGACGGACCTGCGCGAGGCAGTGTCGCGCGAGATTCTGCCGTTTGTCACCCAACCGAGCCAGTACATCGGCGGCGAGGTCAATGCCGCCCCGCGCGTCGCTTGGGATGCCGCACGCGTGCGGTTCTGCCTGGCGTTTCCCGACACGTACGCCATCGGCATGTCGCACCACGGCTCGGCCATCCTGTACGAAATCCTCAACGACCGCCACGCCACGCTCTGCGACCGCACGTTTCTGCCGTGGCCCGACGCACAGCAGCGAATGAAGGCCGCCGACGTGCCGCTGTGGTCGTGGCAACTGCGGCGCCCCGTGCGATCGTTCGACATCCTCGGCATCAGCTTGCAATACGAGTTGCTCTACACCTCGACGCTCAACCTGCTGGACCTGGCCGGCGTGCCGCTGCGCGCAGCCGAGCGGACCGACGCGGACCCGATCGTCCTGGCCGGCGGCCCGGGGCCCAACAACCCCGAGCCCATGGCGGCGTTCATCGACCTGTTTCTGATCGGCGACGCCGAGGAAGCGCTGCCGGCCGTGCTCGACGCCTTCGAAACGCTCAAACGCAACGAACCCCGCCTGCCCCGATCCGAACGGATCGCCCGGCTCGCCGCCACCCTGCCGTGCCTCTACGCGCCGGCCTTCTACGAGCCCGAGTACGGTCCCGACGGACGCTTCGTCGCCCTGCACCGCACACGCGACGACCTGCCCGAACGGATCGCCGCCGCCCATGTCGCCGACCTCGATGCGGCGCCGTCGCCCGTGCGGCCGGTGGTCCCCTTCGGCGAGGGCGTTCACGAGCGGCTCACCATCGAAATCATGCGCGGCTGCCCGCGCCGATGCCGATTCTGCGAGGCCGGCCACACCAAGGGCAAGGTCCGCCTCCGGTCGCCCCAGCGGATTCTCGACATCGCCCGACGCGGCATCGCCGCCACCGGCTACGAGGAAATCAGCCTCCTGAGCCTCAGCGCTTCGGACCATCCGCAACTGCACGAGATCCTGCGCCTGCTGGACGACGAGTTCCGCAAGCAGAACGTGTCCCTGGCCTTGCCGAGCCTGAGGACCAACGAGCAACTGGCCACGCTGCCGGGGCTCCTCTCACAGGGACGCAAGTCGGGCCTGACGCTGGTGCCCGAGGCGGCCTCCGAGCGTCTGCGGCGGGCCATCGGCAAGGACGTTAACGAGCAGCACCTGGTGGACGGCGCACGCGAGGCGTTCCGCCGCGGGTGGAACCTCCTGAAACTGTATTTCATGGTGGGCCTGCCCGGCGAGCGGCCCGAGGACATCGACGGCATCATCGCCTTGTCGGTGCGCCTGGCCCATCTGCGGGAAGAGTTCGCCAAGGGACCGGCTCGGATCAACGTGGCGGTCTCGACGTTTATTCCGCGGCCGCACACGCCGCTTCAGTGGGCGCCGATGGCCGACGAGGCCTACATTCAGGCGGCCCGCGCGCGGCTGCGCGAGCTGGCTCAGCCGCACAGGTATCTGAGCCTCAAGTTCCACCACGTGGAACGCTCCCTGCTGGAAGGCATACTGAGCCGCGCGGACCGACGCATGGCCGACGCCATCGAGGCCGCCTACCGCGCCGGGGCCACGCTGGACGCCTGGAACGAGACTTTCGATTTCAGCCGCTGGACGGCCGCCCTGGCCAAGGTCGGACTCGATGCCGCCCAGTACCAGCGCGGCCGCGAGCCGAACGAGCCCTTGCCCTGGTCCCACATCGACATGGGCGTCCCGGTCGAGCACCTGCACCGACAGTACGAACGCACGCTCGCCACGCTCGCCGACGAGGCATAAGCGCGTAGTGAGCCGCGATCCGGCGGGATTCTTGTGCGGCTTCCTCCGACCGTGCTATACTGCCGCACGACATGAAACGTCTCCTGGGATCGTTCTTCTATGTGGGGTTGTTGCCGCTGGCACCGGGAACCGTGGCGGCGCTGGCGGCGGCGATCCTGGCGGGCCTGAGCTACGCGCTCGGGTCGCCGTGGTGGCCGTGGGCCCTCGCGGCCGTCGTGGTGTTTTTCGTCGGCGTCTGGGCCGGCAGCACGCCTCTGCGTGACTTCGGCCAGAAGGATCCCAAGGCGTTCGTCCTGGACGAGGTCGTCGGCCAGACGGTCGCGTGCCTCGGCGCCCATGCCGCCATGGCCGCAACCTGGCCCCTGTGGATCAACGTCGCCGCGGCCTTCGCCCTGTTCCGTTTCTTCGACATCCTCAAGCCGCCGCCGATCCGCCAGGCCGAACGCCTGCCGCACGGCTGGGGCATCATGGCCGACGACCTCCTGGCCGGCATCGCCTCGGCGGCCGTCCTGGTGGCGGCCAATGTCCTCGCTCGCTGATCGCCCGGGGCGGCGATAAGCCTCCCGCCGGCGTACCAGCCGGCCCGTCGGCCTTCACGGCCCCTCGGCCGCACCGAGCAACGCGCAAAGGTCTTCGGCCGATGCGGCCGCCTCGGCTCGTGCAACGAAGGCGGCGTCGTGAAACCTCCGCGCCACCTGGGCCAGCGCCTTCAGGTGAACCTCCGGCGCCTGGTCGATCGGACTCAGCAGCGCCAGAATTCGTAGCGGCGCCGTCCACGCGCCACCTCCCGCTACCGGCGTGGCCGCCCGGGCGACAATCAGCAGCGGCGCCTGCAGCCCTTCACTATGCGCGTGGAGCAGAACGGTCCCCGGAGCCAATTCTACCGGATACGAGGCCGCCGACACCTGCAACAGATCCTGCACCCTCGACACCAGGTCCGGACGTCCGCCGAAAGCCGCCTCGGCCATTTGCGCCAGGGCGTCGTGAAGGGTTGTCTGCGGCGGAAGATCGACCGCCGCCAGACGCAGCGGCGGGGCCGTGTCGGTCTGCGTTTCGGGCTGGGCCGCGGGCATTTCGCCGGCCTCGACCAGCGGCGGATATGCCACCAGAAGGTTGTTCTCCGGAAACCGCTCGGCGAGTCGCTGGGGCAGACCGTCCCAAAGCGGCGTCCAGAGCGGACTGTGGCGTCGTTCGGCGGGGAAGAAGACCGTGTCGCCGGGCCCGATATCGTGAAACAGCCGCGATCGCATGTCCGCCGGCGACTCCGCCTCGACGATTTCTACGGGCCGCGACGGACGAGCCGATTCGACCGCTTGGCGAAGGGCAGACATCTGTCGCGTCGGCAGATAAACGCGAATCGTGGCGCCGATCTGCCTCGACAGAAACTTCACGTCGCGCAGAAAGGCCGACAGATCCTGCCGGCGTTCGACCAGGGCCGGCATCGGCACGATCAGACGGCTGGACGTGTTCAGCGGCCGGACCAGGCGGCAGAACGTCAGACGCGACGGACAGTCGTCCAGCAGGTTCGTTTTGACGGTACCGAACAACTGGCTACCCAGCGATTGGCGGCCGCCCCAGCCGACCAGCACTAGCGACGCCCGCAGCTCGCGCGCCGCCCGCAGAATCCCGTCCGACGCGTTGAAGTCCACCCGCACCGACGGATCCACCGGTATGTCGGCGGCCGACGCCCGCGCCAGACAATGGGCCAGCAACCGTTCGCCCCCGGCCACCGCCTGGTCCACATTGCCTTCGTCGCGGACGATCGTTACGGGATGAATCGACCCGGGCGACGACGTGTCGCGGAGCAGGAACGCCGTGTCCAACAGCCGCGCGGCCATCTCCGGGCTCTTGATGGCGACGACGATCCGTTGCCGGCCGTCCGATGCCGCTTCGGGAACGCCGATCGAGGCGGCCATCCGGCGACCGTACCGGTCCACAAACCACGACCCCAGCGGACAGGTCACCATGATCATCAAAATGGCCCCGTTGAGAACCGCATCGCCGAAAATCCCGAGTTCGTAGCCGACCAGCACGGCCGCCAGCGTGGCCGCCGCCTGAACCACGCTCAGGCCGAACATGACGCGCCGCGAATCGGCGCCGTAGCCGAACAGCCTGCCCGCAACGGCCGCCGCCGCGTACTTCGTCGTGATCACCGCCACGACCATCACGCCCGCCACGAGCCAACCGTTGGCGTCGGCCGCCATGGCCCGCGTATCGACCAGCATGCCCACCGAAATCAGGAAGAAAGGAATAAAAAGCGTGTTGCCGGTGAAGACGATGCGGCTCATCAGGACGCTGTGTGGAGGAATCAGCCGGTTGAACGCCGCCCCCGCCAGAAACGCCCCGATGATCGGCTCCATCTTGGCGAAATGCGACAGGTACGCGCACAGGCAGACCACCGCCAGGACAAACAGAAACTGGGCGCTGCCGGCCTCGGTCACGTGCTCGAAAAACCACCGTGCCAGATGCGGTATGCCCCACCACGTCAGGGCAATCAGTGCGGCCATCCCGACCGCCAGCCCCGCCCAGAACGCCACGCCCAGCTCCATATTCCGCGCCGAATCGGCCACCACCGCCAGCACCAGCAGGGCCAGGGTGTCGGTCAGGATGGTCGCCCCCACGCTGACCGCCACCGGCTCGGTCCGCGCAATGCCCACCCGGCTCGCCAACGGATACGCCAGAAGTGTATGCGATGCGAACATGCTCGCCAGAAGAATCGACGTCGGCCACCCGAACCCCAGCACGTACCGGGCCGCCAGCATGCCCAGCCCCTGGGGGATCGCGAACGTCAGCAGCCCGAACAGCACGCTGCGGCGGCGCGTCCGAGCAAACCGATCTAGGTCGATCTCCAGGCCCGCCAGGAACATGATGTAAAGGAGACCCACGCCGCCGAACATCGTCACGGCCGTGGTCCGCGCCAACAGCCCCAGACCGTTCGGCCCCAACAACGCCCCCGCCCCCAGCAACAGCGCCAGGTCCGGCACGCGCAGCCGCTCGGCCAACACCGGCGCCAGCAGCATCACCAGCACCAGAATCGTGAACGTCAGAATCGGATCGCTGATCGGAATGTCCAGCGGTGGCAACACGGGCTCCTTGTCTTCGCAGACCGTCTGACCATCCGCGCAAAACCGAAGGCTTGGGGCTACCCTTGTACACCCAGTGTCCGCGACGGCATCCGCAGTTCCGTGCCGAGCGCCTGGTTGATCTGGTCGAACAGCATCTGCATCTTGAACGGCTTCAGCAGCACCGCCCGCAGGCCCTCTTCGCCGGCACGCACGATCGCGTGCGACGGATCGTAGCCGAAGGCCGTCATCAGAATAATGGCCGTCCGCGGCCGCGCGGCCCGGATGTCGCGGAACACCTCGTACCCGTTCTTGTACGGCATGCGAATGTCCGAGATCACCAGGTCATACGGTGCAGCCAAGGCCATCTCGACAGCCTGCCGCCCGTCGCGGGCCACGTCCACCACGGCCCCCAGGCCGGCCAGAATCGAGCGGAGACTCTCCAGAATGGTCGGCTCGTCGTCGGCAATCAGCAGTCGCCGCCCCGCCAGCGGCCCCCCGCCCGACGCCGCCTCGGCGCCTGCCGCCGCGATGCTCCCGCCGCACGTCGCCCCCAGGTTCCGCGTCCTGTCCGTGACTTCGCTACTGCCGCCGTCGCCCATACCGAGAGAGTCCTTTCCCTGTGATTGCGCAGCCCGCACTATAGCCCCACGCACCGGCGCTGTCAACGCAACGCGCCGACGCGCCTGCCGGCGCCGCGCGACGGAGCCCGGACCGAAATGGCCTCCTGCCGCACGGCCAAAATCCTCTCGCCGCCACAACATGCCGACACATGACCGCATACGACATAAGGCACTCAGCCCCAGACACTTGCGTCGCCACGCCGGCAGCCCGATGCAGACAACGGGAGTTATAGCTCCCAGGTTGACCACGATATCTGCATTTTTCATACTTTACTTCTACCCTTGCCGTGTGTATGCTTCTTACTTCGTTGCAGGTCCACGCGAAGCGGCAGTGTTCAATGGTGGCCGGTTCGATGGGCAGCCCAGGGGGGTACTGTCCGAGGACGTTCCGGCCGCCATTCTTTTCTGCGCCGGCCCTCGCACACGTCCGTCACCCGCCCCGCCCTCCTCACGGCTTCAGGACGTACACGCCCCTTGCTCCATCACCCATAGTTAATGCCGATATGTCGTAGTGGAAACACATGCCACATGCCCGTCGCTCGTCAGGCGACCGGGGGCGTCGCGCCCCTCGTGGACGATGGATCGCTGCGCGCCGCCGCGAAGTAGTCCAGCAGGCTCCACAGCGTCACGCCGGCGATCATCAGAATAATCGCCTTCAGCGCCCAGCCCACCGCCGGCACGTCGAAATTCGCCAACCGCATCATGCCCGGCTCCAGGTCGGCCCACGCGAAGATCGCTGCCAGCAGAATCGCCCCAAGACCCTGAACCCACGCCTTCGTCTTGCCGCTCAGGCGGGCGGCCACGGGCTTGCCGCCCAGGATGCACATGATCCGGATGTACGCAACCGAAATGTCGCGCAGGGCCAGCAGCAACAGAAGCCATAGGGGGCAGATCTCCGCCGAGGCCAGGCCGAAGAAGATGATCAACCGCGATGTGCTGTCGCAATAGGGATCGAACAGCGAACCGAAGCGGCTCGACACGTTCAATCGGCGGGCCAGCAGACCGTCGAGAATGTCGGTCAGTTCACTCAGAATCAGGAGGCCGACGACGGCCGTGGCGGCCGCCGACCCGGGACGCGCCACATGCAGCAGCCCCGCGGCCACCGCCGCCAGAGGAACGCGCACCACCGTCACGTACTGCACGAAAAGGTATCGGGCTTTGCTGCTCACGGCCGGTATGGTGGCCTCCCAAGGGCGACCGGCGGCAACACGCCGCCGAATGGGCGTCACTATAGCAAAGCCCCCACGAACCCGCCAGAGTCTTGATGCCGAAATGCCTCTCTTGCAGGGCCGTCAGAGCCTCTCGCCCGGACTGAGCAGATACTCCGCCGGGCGCCCCTTCTGCCGCACCAGCGACGACAGCACCGCCATCGCCAGCCCCGCCCCTCCATAGACCGCCGCCAGCACACGCCACGACGCCGGCGCGAAGGTCAGGTCTTCGCCGATTCGCGTGCTCAGGTTGTACATTGTCCCCGCATGGGTCCAGTCGAACCCCCCCGCCTCCGAGACGCTGAACAGCGGATTGGCCGCCACGAGCCATTTCTGCCCGGCCACCATCACCGGCTCGCTCCGCACCAGCAAAACCACGTCGCCCCAGGCCGGCGACGCCAGCACTAGCAACGCCGCCACGCTCACCGCCGCCGGACCGCCCACCGGCCACCGCCGCGACAATAGCGCCGACGCCCCGCACAACGCCGCCGAGAACCCCAGGGCCAGCGCCTGCGCCGCCACCACGAACCCAACCGCCTCCCCCGGCGTCCCCAGAAACAGCAGCACCCCCACCCGCGCCCCCGCCACCAGCGGCAACGACGCCACCGCCGGCAGTCCCACGGCCAGCGCCAGCTTCCCCCGGACCGTCCGGCGAAGCATCGTCAGCCCCGGCACCACCATGGCCAGCAGCGCATACTCGGCGAAAATCCAGGCAACCAGTCCGTTCATGGCCTCACGCTTATTAGTATCGGCCGCCCCGCGGCCCGACGCCTACTGAAATCCCCGGCGCGCGGAGCCTGCCGAAAAGCCCCGGGCACGAAAAAAAACGCGGCCCCGCCACGAGCAGGGCCACGTTACAAAGAAGAATCTGTCGCTGCTGGGGGGATTTGCAGTGACAGCTCTTCGCTAATGGAGAAAACACCGGACGCCCGTGTGAATCATCACCATCCCGTACTCGTGGGCCGCCGCCGTCACCGACTCGTCACGCAGCGATCCGCCCGGATGGGCAACGTACTTGACGTGGCTGCGGCTGGCGCGGTCGATCGAATCCCGGAACGGGAAAAACGCGTCCGAACTGACGCACACGTCGTCGAATTGCGCAATCCACGCCGCGCGTTCCTCGCGCGTCAGCGGCTCCGGCCGGGCCGTCAACTGGCTCAGCATGAACCGCTCTTCCGGTTCGCTCAGCTCGTCCCACAGCAGGTACTGGTCCACGACGTTGGCCTTCTCGGCCTTCATCAGGCCCTCCTTGAACTTCAGGCCGAGCACTTTCGGATGCTGCTGCAAGAACCACTTGTCGGCCTTCGAGCACGCCAGCCGCATGCAGTGAACACGCGACTGCTGGCCCGCACCGTTGCCGATCACCTGCCCCTGATACGCCAGGCACACCGAGTTCGACTGCGTGTACTTCAGCGTGATCGTCGCCACGGCCAGCGTCTCGGCCACGTCGTCCGGCACCGTCGCCCCGGGCGTCACGGGCTTCTTGAACATGTCGATCGTGAACCGTGCGTCGTTGCGCTGCTGTTCAAGGGTAAAGCCGAAGAGCTGACGGCTCTCGACGGCCGGCGGCTCGTAATCCGGGTCGATCCGCAGAATGAGAAACTTCCCGCCGCGCTTGTTCTTCAGTATCTCCAGGGCGTCGGCATCGTAGCCGGGAGCGATGATCAGATCGCACACCTCGCGGGCCAGGACCCGCGCCAGCGACGCATCAACCGTGTCGCTCACGGCCGCCACGTCACCGAAACTGCACAGGCGGTCGCCCCCCCGCGCGCGCACATACGCCGTCGCCACCGGCGACAGCTCCTCCCGCTCCAAAAACTGGCTCTTGCAAAACGCCTCGTCCAGCGGCCGCGCAATGGCCGCCCCCGCCGGGCTGACGTGCTTGAAGCTCGCGGCCCCGGGTTTCCCCGTCGCCTGGCGCAGCTCCCGGACCAGTTGCCACGCCCCGATCGCGTCCAGCAGGTTGATGTACCCGGGCGTGCCGTTGAGCATCTCCAGCGGCGGCGGATCCCCGGGCACGATGAGCCGGGCATGGCCCTGATGCGGATTGCACCCGTACTTCAGTTTTACTTCCATGATGTGTCCTTTCGCCCGTCGGCTCCACAGTCGGCACCGACGCCGGCGGGCGCGGCCACGGAATAGAAAAAGCCCGGCGCCCCGTCGTGCGGTGCAGCCCAGGCGATCGGCTTCATCTCTCCTGCCGCGCTCCCCCGTGGTCGGTTCCACGTCCCATCTCGCCAGTCGCGCGGAGGATATCCCCCATGTCGGGCCGTATGATGACGGTTTCCCGCGGCTCTGTCAAGGCCGTTGCCTGCAAAATCCGATGCCGGTACAATCGCCCGTGCAGCCCGCCGCGCGGGGCCTCATGCGGATCACGACACAAAACCCGACCGTGAATCCGACGCCACGGCCGATTCGCGCTGTTCCTTCCTCCTGCGGGAAAACCTCCCCGATAAGGAATGGACGAGCCGACCGAAATAGGTACAATGGCCCCGTCCGAATTGTGTTTTTCCGACGGAACGCGAGGTCCCCTGGATGAACATGCCGGCGTACACGCCTCTGACCGACGCCTTGGTCGCGCAACTGCGACGGATCGTGGGCGATGCCTATGTCATTTTCGGCGACCGCGACAGGCTCGAACCCTACTCGCACGACGAGATTCCCGACCGGCACTACGCCCACATGCCCGAGGCGGTGGTGCGGCCCCAGACGGCCGAGCAGATTGCGGCCATCATGCGGCTGGCCAACCGCGAGCATTTCCCCGTCACGCCGCGCGGCGCAGGCAGCGGCCTGTCGGGCGGCGCGGTGCCGATTTACGGCGGCGTGGTCCTCCTGTGCGACCGCATGAACCGCATCCTGGAAATCGACACGGCCAACATGGTGGTCGTGGTCGAGCCGGGCGTGGTCACGGCCGAGATCAACGAGCGCCTAGCCGGCACGGGCCTGTTCTACGCCGGCTACCCGATGAGCCTCGAAACGTGCTCCATCGGCGGCAACGTGGCCGAAAACGCAGGAGGCGGCAAGGCCGTCAAGTACGGCGTCACGAGCCGCTACGTCCTCGGACTCGAGGTCGTCACCCCCACGGGCGAGATCGTCGAACTCGGCGGCAAGCTCCTGAAGGACGTGACCGGGTACAACATGATCCAGCTCATGCTCGGCAGCGAAGGCACCCTGGGCATCTTCACCAAGATCATCCTGAAGCTGATCCCGCGGCCCAAGGCGAGCGTGGACCTGCTGTGCCTGTTCCGGTCGATTGACGAGGCGATTGCGGCGGTGCCGATGATCATGGTCCGAAGCGGCATCACGCCCACGGCCATCGAGTTCATGGACTGCGCGTCGATGCAGGCCTCCTGCCGCTACCTGAACGAGTCGCTCGACTACGGCCGCGCGGGAGCCATGCTGCTGATCACCGTGGACGGCGCCGACGAAGGGCAGGTCGAACGCGAATACGAAGCCCTCGGCGAACAGTGCATGGCGGCCGGGGCCATCGAGGTCTATGTCGCCGACAACCACACCACGAGCGAACGCGTCTGGAACATCCGCCGCAACATCGCCGAAGCGTTTTCGATCATCTCGCCCCACCAGGCCAATGAAGACCTCGTGGTGCCCATCGCGGCCATTCCCGCCCTCGTCAAGGGCATGGGCGAACTGTCGGCCAAGTACGGCATCCCCATTCCGTCCTACGGCCATGCCGGCGACGGCAACATCCACACGCGGCTGGTGAAGAACCCCGACTGGTCGATCCAGCAATGGAACGACACGCTGCCGAAGGTGCTCGACGAGTTGTATCGCCTCACGGCGTCGCTCGGCGGTCGCATCTCCGGCGAACACGGCATCGGGCACAAGCGAAAAAAGCATATGCCCTTGTTCGTCTCGGCAGCGTATATTGACATGCTGCGAGCGGTCAAACGCGCCCTGGACCCCAACTACGTGCTGAATCCCGGGAAGATTTTCGACCTGCCGTAACAAGGTCTCCGGAGCATGGCGGCGGCGAAGGGCTTGCTACAGCGGCCGACCGCTGCACCTCTGGCCCCTCTTGGAGAATGAACCTCATGTCCAATCGTCTGCCGATGTGCGTCCTGGCGATACTGTGTGGAACGATAGCCGGTGCGGCCCTGGGCCAGGAAGGCGACGACCCTTCCGCCGAGGCGGACGCCTCCCCGCCGGCGGCTGCGGCCGGAGAATTCGTGCCGTTCGTTCTGCCGCCCCAGGGCGTGCCGACCGAACCGGACCTTCGCCGCGTCTTCGACGGACCTCGCGGCGACGCCTTGCCGCGCGTCACCGTCGAGGACGGCCATTTCGTCGCCGACGGGCGACGCGTGCGGTTCTGGGGCGTGAACCTCTGCTTCGGCGCGTGTTTCCCGTCGCACGAGGTCGCCGACCGCCTGGCGGCGCGCCTGGCCGCCTTCGGCGTCAACTGCGTCCGATTCCACCACATGGACCATGAAGCCTGGCCCTCCGGCCTCTGGAAAAAAGACTTCTCCGGCCTCGAACCCGAGGCGCTCGACCGCCTGGACTACCTGCTGGCCGCGCTGAAACGCGAGGGCGTTTACGCCAACATCAACCTGCACGTCTCACGCGACTTCTCGCGCACCGGCGCCGCCGTCAAGCCCGAGGAACTCACCGAATTCGGCAAGATCGTCTGCCTGTTCGACCCGGAACTGATCGAGCTTCAGAAACACTATGCCCGCGACCTGCTCGGCCACAGAAACGCCTACACCAAGCTCACCTACGCCGACGATCCGGTGGTGGCACTGGTGGAACTGTCCAACGAGAACTCGGCGCTGTTGGCGCTGTCGGCGTACGGACGCAACGGGTTCTCGCCGCGGTACGAGCGGCTGCTGGGCGACCTCTGGAACACCTGGCTCGGCGACCGCTACGGCAACGACCACGCCCTGCGCCAGGCCTGGGCCGTCGGCGAATTGCCGCGCGGGCCCGAGATGCTCGCCGGCGGCGCCGACTTCACCGACGAGGCCCTGAAAGCGCATTGGCGGGCCGAATCGCTGAGTACCGCCAAGATGACCGCCGAGTCCGTGCCCACGGAACGCGGACCTCGCGCCGCACGACTCCGCGTCGAGAAAGTGACCGACACGCCCTGGCACCTCCAGTTTGTCCAACGCGGCCTGAAGATTCGCAAGGGCTGTTTCTACAGCGTGCGGATGCGCGCCCGCGCCGATAAGCCGCGCAGCATTCACCTCGTCGTGCAGCAGCACGGCGAGCCGTGGGAGAATCTGGGCCTCAGCGAGGCGCTGACACTCACCGACCAGTGGCTGACCATCGAAAAGGGGTTCGTGGCTGAGGCCGACTGCGACGACGCGCGGTTCTCGGTGTCCGTGGGGCAGACGACCGGCGCCGTGGATCTCTTGGAGGTGTCGATGACCCCCGGCGGACGCACGGGCCTGGCCCAGGGCGAGACCCTGACCCAGCGGAATGTCGCTCCGGGCCGCCCGGGCGACCTGGCCTCCGACGGCCGCCGAACGGACTGGGCCGCCTTCCTGACCGACCTCGACCTGCGGTTCTTCACGGGGATGCGCCGCTACCTGATCCAGGAACTCGGCGTCAAGGCGGCCGTAACGGGCACCGCGGGGTGGACCACGCCGGGCGACTGGGTGCAATCGCACCTGGACTTCGTCGATAGCCACGCCTACTGGCAACATCCGCATTTTCCCAACCGGGCGTGGGACGCGCGCGACTGGGTGATCGGCAACACGCCCATGACCGACGAACCGCAACGGTCCACGCTCGTCGCGCTGGCGCGGCACCGGGTAATGTACCCGGACAATCGTTCCCCGGCGCGGCCGTTCACGGTCACCGAGTACAACCACAGCGCCCCGAGCCAATACCAGGCCGAGGCTGTGCCGATGATCGCCTCGTTCGCCGCCGCCCAGGACTGGGACGGCGTCTTCCTGTTCGCCTACCGTCACGGCGCCGACTGGGACAATGACTACGTGCGCGGCTTCTTCGACATCGCCGCCAATCCCGTGAAAATGGTCCAGATGGCGGCCGGGGCGCTGATGTTCCGCCGCGGCGACATTCCGCAGTTGCCCGTGTCGGTAGTCACGGCGCTGTCGCCGGAGCGGATGCTGCGCCTGGCCGGCCGACACGGCGTCTGGTCCGACCGCGTCTTGGACGCCGCCGGCGCGACGCCCCAGGCGATCTTCTTCGGCCGCTACAGCGTCGCCATGTTCGACATGGCCGGCTCGACCGACACGCACCTGGTGCAGCCGGGCAGCGAGTTCCGGCTGCCGCCGCCGTCACCCGACAAGGGGCCGTGGTCGATGACCACCGCCGGCGACGTGCTGCGCTGGACGGCCGCCGGGCCGCGCACCGGCCTCTATACCGCCCGCGGCACGCGGAGCGCGGCCGTGGTGGGCTTCTGCCGAGGCAAACCGCACCGACTCGGCCCCGTGACCCTCGAAATCGACAGCCCGGACTTTGCCGCCCTCACGTTGTCGTCCCTCGACGGGCAGCCGCTGGAAACGTCCGGACGCCTGCTGGTCACCGCGTGCGCACAGATGGAGAACACCGATCAGCAGTGGAACGAGGCCCGTACGAGCGTCGGCGACCGATGGGGCAAAGCGCCGACGCGGATCGAGCCGGTGCGCGCGACCATCCGCCTGGAGAGCCGGGCCGCCGCCATCGAAGGCTATCGTCTCCACGCCCTGGACGGCACGGGAACGTCGATGAAAGAATGGGCGGCCGAACGCGCCGACGGGGGCGCCTGGACGATCCGCCTGCCCGGCGATCCGGGGACCCTGTGGTATCTGATCGTGGCGGATCGGTGTACGCCCTGACAAGGCGACCCAGGGCGGCACACAACGCAAGCGGCTCGCTCCCGACCTGCGTCAGGCGCGAGCCGCATCGACAACCGCCGCGCCTCATCCCCCTACAACCCGCTCAGGAACTGGAACACGCGGTCGCCGTGACCGGTCAGGCCCTCGTGGCCGAAGTCGTAATACAGGGCCATGGACTTCGGCGACGCAATCTTGTTGTAGGCCGCGAACTGCGTGGACGGCGGGCACGTCTGGTCCTGGAGCGACACGCCCATGAACACCTCGGCCCGGATGCGCGGGGCCAGATGGTGCACGTCGATGTAACCGAGCCGCGTGAAGATCTCGTCCTCGCGCTCGTGCAGCGGATCGAAGCACTTGAAGTAGTAGGTCAGTTCCCAGTACGCCGTCTTGGTCAGATCGAGGTCCCACACGCGGCGATAGTCGCTCAGGAACGGAAAGGTGGGGGCGGCCTTCTTGATGCGCGGTTCCAAGGCGGCGCAGGCTAGCGTCAATCCGCCGCCCTGGCTGCCTCCGGCCACACCCACGCGCGTCGGGTCCACGCCGTCCAGGTCCATCACGATGTGGGCCAGTTGCACCGTGTCGAGAAACACGTTGCGGAAATAGAGCTTCTCCGGCCCGTCGTCCAGGCCGCGGATGATCTGGCCACGAAAGGTGTTGCCCGTGGTGCCGCCGACGTCCTCGCTGAGACCGCCCTGCCCGCGGCAGTCCAGGGCCGCCACGGTGTACCCGAGGGCCACGTAAGCGAGCTTCTCGGACCAATCGCCCGAGGAACCGCTGTAGCCGTGGAACATCAGCAACGCCGGACGCGACCCCTTCGCGTGCTTCGGCCGCAGAAGCTTCGCGTGAACCCGCGCGCCGCCCATGCCCGTCCAGAACAGGTGCTTGCATTCGGCCGCGGGCGTCTGAAACTCCGCGTCGCGCAGCTCCACTTTCGGAGCCAGTTGCGAAACCTCCGCCACCGACCGGTCCCAGAAGGCGTCGAAGTCCGACGGTCTCGGGTTGGTCCCCTGGTACACCCTGAGTTTGTCCAACGGCATGTCCAGCGCAGGCATAGTCTTCTCTCCTCTCGGCTATCAAGAACCCATCCGTTCTCAGCCGCGAGACTATACGCCGGACGGCGCACGATGCCAACGGAAATGCGACGCAGAAGAACTTATGGGCCGTCCTCCGGGAAGGGGTCGTTGTCCAGGGAAAAGGTCCAGCCGCCGACGGGATCCTGCGTGTACGACAGTTCGAGCACCACACTGCGCCCCGCCTCGTCCGAGAGGGTCACCGTCACCTTGCCCGAACTGCCAGTGCTGAACTCGGACGACTTCGCCTGATACCGGCGTATGACGCCGATCCGGCCGGAAGCAGCCACCAGCCGGCCTTACGGACGGGCTTGGACTGCGTCGGCGCGGGCTCCGGCCCGGCGGCGGCCGGCGGAGCACGAAACGTGTCGGTCATGGCGAAGGCTCCTTTCGGGCGGCCCTACAGCCGCGAAACGATCATCTGGTGCAGCAGCGGTATCATGAGCTCATGGTGCCCGGTGAGCGCGTAGCCGCGGCGGCTGGGACGTTCCAGCACGTTGACGCGCGGACGATAGTGCAGAATCTGGTCGAAATTGGCGGTCACGATCTGGGACAGGTCGTGGCCGAGGTTGACGGCCACCGTGTAGGCCTTCAGGAACACCTCGGGCAGGACGACAGCCGAACCGATGTTGAGCCACACGCCGCGCGTCATGTCGCTGACGACGGCGCAGACCTTGCGGAAATCCAGAAGACTCGCCGCGCCGATGGCCCCGCCGGGAGCGTCCGGGTGCATGTGGACGGTGTCGGTGCCCACGGCCACGTGGACCGTGGCCACGGCGTCCAGGCGACTGGCCGCGGCCAGGACCGACGCCGCGGCATTAGGAAATTCGTCCTCGTCCTCATTAATCAGGTCCCCGACGGCGCGGCCCAGGCCGCGGTGGCGGCCCAGCATGGCCGCATCGTTCATGTGCGCCGGCGTTTCCTCCACCATGCCGAACGACCCGTCCGCCAGACCCGCCTTCACGTCCTCGCTGGTCTCGCCGTGCATGGCGATTTCCAAGTCGTGAATCGCTCCGGCGCCGTTCAACGCCACCGCCGTCACGATGCCGCGCTCCATCAGGTCGATCACCAGCGGCCCCAGGCCCACCTTGATCACATGGGCCCCCATGGCCATGACCACCGGACAATCCGCCTCGTGCGCCGCCACGATCGCGTCGGCCAGCTCGTGCATCGCCCGCGTCACCGGCGTGCGCGGCAACGAGGCCACGAACTCGCTCACCGTTGCCCCCTGCGGCGGCACCCGGCCGAACGAGTCCAGCGTCACCAGGTGCTTGCGGTCGGCGATGCTGATCATCTTCAGCCCCGACAGATCCAGCGGCTCATAGTCCTTATGGTTTTTCATGCGTTCGGTCTCCCGGTTCGGCGGCTCCGACCAGCGGCCGCAGCAGCGCGTCCAGCGCCTCGTTGCCCTCGGACAACTCCATCTCCACCTCGACGGCAGCCAGGGGCACACACGCCGGCCACTGCTCGCGCAGCCCCGGGGCGACCGCCTTCGCGAAATCCTTCGTCGTCGTCACGATCCACTCGGCCCCGGCGGCCCGCGCCGCTTCGACAAGGCCCGACACGTCCGCGGACGTATAAACATGATGGTCGTCGAAGTCCCGCCGACCCGCCTCCACCGCCCCGAGATCCGCCAGCGTGCGATGAAACGCCTCGGGGTTCCCCAGGCCGCAAAAGGCGAAACACCGCCGCCCGCGGATCGACTCCAGCGGCCCCGACGTCCCGTCCGCCATCAGCAACCGCGTCGCCCGATGCACCGCATGCAGCACCACCGCCCCCGGCCGCAGATACGCCCGCACGCGACGCTCCACGTCGGCCAGAGCCTCCGCCGTCGCCTGGTCGCACCGCGTCAGCACCACCGCCCCCGCCCGGCGCAGGGCCGACAACGGCTCGCGCAGCAACCCGCGCGGCAAGCAGTAGCCGTAGCCGAACGGCTGCGTGGCGTCCACCGTCACCACGTCCAGATTCCGCCACAGCCGAAGGTGCTGAAACCCATCGTCCAGGACGGCCACATCGAACGGCTCGCAGCGGATCGCGTCCGCCAACGCGGCATAGCGGTCGCACGCCTCGAGCTGCCGCACCGACGCCGGCAGAAGCCGACGAAGGTCCGACGTCTCGTCCCCGGCCTCCTGCCCGGCGGCCCGCTTGTAGCCGCGGCTGACGATGACCGGCCGATGCCCCAGCGCCGCCAGCCGCCGAGCCACCAGGGCCGCCAGCGGCGTCTTCCCCGTACCGCCCACCGTGAGGTTGCCCACGCTGATCACCACAACGGCGACGCGACGCGACGCCACACGGTAGTACCCGCGGCGAACCGCCATCGCCATCCGATACAGCATCGACGCCGCCCAAAGCACTCCGCGCAGCACGATCGCCCCCGCGCCGCGACGGCGGCCGGACACCAACGCCAGGTACGTTGCTGCGGCTCGCGAATCGGCCATAGATACGAGTATAAACTTTGCCGCCGGCCGGTAAACCAAAAAGGAACCCGGCCCCAGGAGGACCTGGGGCCGTGTCGCCCCGAGACAGAGAGAGAGCCCTACAAGTCCGGCCGCCGTTGCCGCGTACGCAACCGGGCCTGTTCCCGTCGCCACTTCTCGATCTCCGCGTGGTGCCCGCTCAGGAGTATCTCCGGCACGGTCATCCCACGGAACTCCGCCGGGCGCGTGTATTGCGGATACTCCAGGTACCCGTCGCTAAACGACTCGTCGCGCGGCGAATTCTCGTCGCCCAGCACCCCGGGCACCAGCCGCACCACCGCATCCGTCACCACCATCGCCGGCACTTCCCCGCCCGACAACACATAGTCGCCGATCGACAGCTCCATGTCGCAGAATGCACGGATCCGCTCGTCGAAACCCTCGTAATGCCCGCACACCAGAATCAGCCGTTCCGCCCCCTCCGCAAAGGCCTGCGCCTGCCGCTGATGAAACACCTGGCCCTGCGGCGTCAGCAGCACGATCGGCCCACGACGACGGTCACGATCCACCACCGCCTCGATGCAGTCCACCACCGGCTGCACCTTCATCACCATCCCTGGACCGCCCCCGTACGGCTTGTCGTCCACCTTCTGGTGACGGTCGCGGCTAAAGTCGCGTATGTCCGTCAGGTGGATGTCCACCAACCCCTTTTCCTGCGCAATCCGGATCATGCTCTCGCTCAGAAAACCCTCGAACATCTCCGGAAACAGCGTCAGGATGTCGATTCGCAGCGGCATCGTTCGCCACCTCGCCACGCGGCCCTGTGCGGCCCGCCGACAAAAAGAAACCGCGACCACGGAGCTCCGGGTCGCGGCATCATCCTCGTTCTACGCTCGCGCGGCCTGACTCCGGGCCTACGCCTGCGGCTTCGCGGCCGGCTTCAGCAGACCGGCCTTCTTCAAAAACGACCGGACCGTGTCGCTCGGCTGCGCGCCGACGCTCAACCAGTACTGAATCCGCTCGGCGTTCAACTTCACCTTCTGATCTTCGCTGCCGTGAGGATCGTACGACCCCAACTCCTCGATGATGCGACCATCGCGGGACGCACGGCTGTCCACCGCATTGATCCGGAAATACGGCCGATTCGTCCGACCGAATCGCTTCATTCTGATCTTGACCGCCAAGGCACTCCTCCGTCTCTTATCGGCGCTGTTGACCCCGAAACACCCCGCCGCCCGACGCCACGCGCGCTTTGCACGACGCCTCCCGCAGCAGGGAACAGGGAATCTTACCAGACCCCGCCTGCCCTTTCAAGCAAATTCGTTCCCCCATCCCCCGCAGCATGGCGCGCACGTCCTGCTGGGGGAAACAATACCGGCCCGGCCTCTAGCGACGCTTCAGCAACTTCTGCCGACGCCGGGCCGCCTCCTCCAGCAGCCGCTCCACCGACCCCGCGTCGCCGGCAGCAAGGGCCCGTTTCATCGCCCCTACCGACGCCTCGAACGCCTCGACCGACGACAGAAGCTCGTCGCGGTTGGTCATAAAAATGTCACGCCACATCGCCGCATCGCCCCCGGCGATACGCGTCGTATCCAGGAATCCCGTGGCAACCAGCGGCTCGGCCTCCGCCGATAACGCATCCACCAACGCGGCCGCCACCAAATGCGGCAAATGGCTGCTCGACGCCAGCAGTCGGTCATGCGTCGCCGCGTCCACCCGCTGCGTGCGCGACCCGACAGACCCCCAGAACGCCTCCACGGCCGTCACCGCCTCTTCGTCGCTGCGCGGCGTGGGCGTCACCAGCACCAACGCCCCGCTGTACAAATCCTCTGTCGCGGCGTCTATGCCACGAGCCTCGCTCCCGGCCAGCGGATGCGACCCCACGAACCGGCATCCCGGCGGCACGTGCGGCACCACGGCGTCCAGTACCGCACGCTTGGTGGACCCCACGTCGGTGACGACGCACCCGGCTTTCAGGGACGGACCCGCCTCCGCCATCACCCGCCCGAACAGCCCCACCGGCGTCGCCATCACCACCAGATCGGCCCCGACAACACCCTCCGCCGCCGACAACGTATAGCGGTCAATTGCCCCGGCCTCGACCGCGCGGCGGAGCGAGCTGTCGCGGTGGCCCACGCCGACCACCGTCTCGGCGACCCTCCGCCGGCGCAGGGCCATGCCCAGGCTTCCCCCCAGCAGCCCCACCCCGATGATCGTCACCTGTCTGAACTGCATCGCAACCCACCCCGTCGAGCGGTATCCTGCAATCCGGCCCAACCCGGCCGCGCCGCCCCCTGGCGGCCCCCACGCCGGCCCCGGCACCGGACCCGAGGAAGTGTAAAAAACGGCCGGGGAAGGGTCAACCGTTTTTCACAACGCCCCGGCCCTTGGACCGAGGAGAATTCCGCAAAGGCGATTTCGCTTGCAGCGGGGGGTGGCTTGGAGTATTGTAGCGGCCTTTTTGGTGATGGCGGCGACAGCCACAGGAGGTGCCTGCCTTGACAGACGACCCGTTCGAGGTTCGCAAGGCCACGATCGCTGACGTGGAGCGCATTCACGCGCTGATTTCCATCGGGGCCGAACATCAGAAAATGCTCGCCCGCAGCCGCAGCGATCTGTACGAGTCGCTGCGCGATTTCTTCGTCGCCGTGCGCCGTTCAGACAACTTCGTCGTCGCCTGTGGCGCCCTGGCGATCACCTGGGCGGACCTCGCCGAAATCCGCAGCCTCGCCGTCGAGCCGGAATTCCAGCGACGAGGACTGGGGCGGCGGATCGTGGCCGCCTGCCTGACCGAAGCCAAGAGCCTCGGCATTCGCCGAATCTTCGTCCTGACGTATCAAAAGGAATTCTTCGAGCGGCAGGGGTTCGCGGTCATCGCCAAGGAAGAGTTGCCCCACAAAATCTGGTCCGTCTGCCTGAAGTGCCCGAAGTTTCCCGATTGCGACGAGATCGCCATGGCCTTTGACGTGCCGACAAACGGGGCGGCCTAACCGTTCGGGGCCGGGCGGCCTCGCCATCCGACCCCCACGCCGGAATCACTTCTTCGGAGTGCTCTTGACAGGCACAACGATCACCTGACCGCACTGTTTGCAGCGCACCTTCTGGCCGCGCTGCGCCTCGTCCGCCTGGAGCATCGCCTTGCATTTCAGGTTCGGGCAGAAGAAGGTGATGATCGGCATGAGTTACGCGCTCTCCTTGAGCTTGGCGGCCGTTGCCAGGATGTCTTTGCGGCCGCGCACCACGTCCTCGTCCACCACGTAACGGAACCCCGGCCCGCGAGTAGGAAGCTCGTACATCACATCCAGCATGATCTCCTCCATGACCGCCCGCAGAGCCCGGGCGCCGGTATTGCGGCTCAGGGCGCGGCGGGCAATCTCTCGCAGCGCGCCCTCGGTGAACTCCAGCTCGCAATTCTCCATCGCCACGAACTTCTGATACTGTTTCACCAGAGCATTGCGCGGCTCCGTGAGAATACTCACCAGCGCGTCCTCGTCCAGCGGCATCAGCGGCGTGAACACCGGCAGCCGACCGACGAACTCCGGGATCAGTCCGAATTCGATCAGGTCGTCCGGCGTCACCTGGTTCAGCAGGTCCGACTCCCGCGCCGCCCGGCTACGCGGCGAACCGCTCTCGTGGAACCCGATCGTGCCCTTGCCGATACGCCGCGCGATGATCTCCCCCAGATTGTCGAACGTGCCCCCGCAAATGAACAGTATCTGGCTCGTGTCGATCTGGATGTACTGCTGCTCCGGATGCTTGCGACCCCCCTGCGGCGGCACGTTCGCCACCGTGCCTTCCAGCATCTTCAGCAACGCCTGCTGCACCCCTTCGCCCGAAACGTCCCGCGTGATCGAAACGTTCTGGCTGGTGCGGCCGATCTTGTCGATCTCGTCAATGTAGATGATCCCTCGCTGGGCCGCCTCGATGTCGAAATCCGCCGCCTGGATCAGCCGAAGCAACAGGTTCTCCACGTCCTCGCCCACGTACCCCGCCTCGGTCAGCGTCGTCGCGTCGCCGATCGCAAACGGCACATGAAGGATGCGCGCCAGCGTCCGGGCCAGCAGCGTCTTGCCGCTGCCCGTCGGACCGATCAGCAGAACGTTCGACTTCTCCAGCTCCACCGAGTCGTCGTTCTCCAGCGTCGCGTTGAGCCGCTTGTAGTGATTGTGCACCGCCACCGACAGGGTCTTCTTCGCCCGCTGCTGGCCGACGATGTACTGATCCAGAAACTCGTTGATCTCACGCGGCGAAGGCACCGAGGCAATGTGGGCCGGCAACGTGCCGCTACGGCGCCGCTCCTGCTGAATAATCGACTGGCACAACTCCACGCACTGGGCACAGATAAAACAGTCGTCCGGCCCCTCGATCAGAGGGCCCACCTCGCGATGGCTCTTGCCGCAGAAACTGCACACGGCGGCCCGACGCGCCCGGTCGCTCTTGCCCAGTTTGCGCCGTTCGTCAAACGGGCCCTCACCGTCGTTCTTCTGATTCGTCATGAACCGCTGACTCCTTTTGCCAGGATACAGCCCGGCTGCCGCCCAGCCGACAGCCATGCTTTCTTATCGACTACCGATTACCGATTTCTCCATGCGACATCCGACCCGCACCAGGCCCCCAGGGACGCCCCCCCGGACACCAGCACGCTCTGCCGTCAGAGGGCCTCTTCCTCACTACGCCACGGACGCGTCATCAGGTCGCGCATGGCCTGACGCGGGCTCTTGCCGGCAAACAACACCTCGTGCACCTCACGCGTGATCGGCATCTCCACGCCGCAACGCTCCGCCAACGCCACCACGCTCCGCGTCGTCGGCACCCCCTCGGCCACCTGCTGGTTCATCGCCTCCAGCACCTCCCCGAGCTTCTCCCCGCGGCCGATCCGCTCACCCACCGTCCGATTGCGACCGTGCGCGCTGACGCACGTCGTAATCAGGTCCCCGATCCCCGCCAGCCCCGCGAACGTCTCCCGCCGGGCCCCCAGGGCCACCCCTAGCCGCGTCATCTCCGCCAGACCTCGCGTCAGCAACGCCGCCTTCGCGTTGACCCCCAGCTCCAGGCCGTCGCAGATCCCCGCGGCCAGCGCGATCACGTTCTTCAGCGGACCGCCCAGCTCCACCCCCACAACGTCCGAGTTGTAGTATACCCGAAAGTACGGATTGCCCATCGCGTCCTGCACCGTTTCGGCCAGACGCTGGTCCTCCGCCGCAACGACCACCGTCGCCGGCATCCGCCGCGCCACCTCGAACGCAATGCACGGTCCGCTCAGAACCGCCACCGTCGGCCCCCCAAGCACGTCGCGCAGCACTTCGCTCGGACGGCACAGCGTCTCGTTTTCGATCCCCTTGGACACGCTGACGATAGGCGCCTCGGGCAGATGCCCTCGAAGGTTCCGAAACACCGTCCGCAGGTACGGCGTCGGAACCGCACTGATCACGAAATCCACGTCGCGCGGAACATCGCCGATGTCCGCCGTCGGGCGAACCGACTCCGGCAGCGGCACGCCTGGCAGAAACTGCTTGTTCTCGCGGTCCCGCGACAGGGCCGCGGCGTGCTCGGCAAAGGCCGACCACAGCACGACCTCTGCCCCGCGCTCCGCCAGAAGGCACGCACACAACGTGCCCATGCCCCCGTCGCCAATGACCGCCACTCGTCTCGTCGTCACACGCCTGCTCATGGCCCGTAGATTACCCAAGTGCGGACGATTGGCCAAGCACAAACCGCCCGTCCCCCCTCGCGCCGCTGGTCGCCCTTACCCGTCCAGGCTGTGATAGTGCCAGCCGTCACGACCGTGACGCAGGAAGTGCGGTCCGTCGTCCCACGCCCCCAGGTTGTACAGATGGCCGATCACCACGCCCTCGCGCCGACACACCGTATGACTCAGCCGATGCGTGTGCCCGCACACGATCACCTCGCACCCCGCCGCGAACCGATCCGCCAGCGACTCGTCCGGAATCGTCAGCATCCGACGGCTCTTGTGCCGCACCACACGCTTCGAGTGTGCCGTGTACCCGTTCGCCAGGAACATCGCCAGACGCTTCGGCAGCCGCCCGAACAACCACTCCACCGGCCGCGCATGCGTGATCGCCTGCGCCTGACGCGTGCGGCTGTCGTGCCGATAGAGCTCGTGCCCGTGACACACCCACACACGCTCCCCGAACGAGTCCACCGCGAACCCCTGCGCGTGCGTCGTCATCGACGCCTGCCGACCCAGCGACTCCAGCGCATAGAAGTCCCGGTTCCCCGCCACGAAATGAATCTCCGTCCCCGCCGCTGCCACGCGACGCAACGCGTCCGTCACCGCGACCACGTCCGGCTCGTTCAGTTGCTTGCGGCCGATCCACGCGTTGAACAGGTCCCCCAGGATGAACAGCCGACGCGCGCGCCGACCGTGACGCTCCAGAAAACGCAACAGCACCGCCCGACGACGCCCCGTCGTCCGGTCCAGGTGCAGATCGCTGATGAACAAGTCGTTGTCGCTCACCGCTGTGTCCCAACCCCTCTCATGGCCGGGGACCCTCGCCGCCGATGCTTTCCAGCGCCGTCACCAGTTCCCGCAGCGGCGCGCCCAACGTCGTCAGGCTCTTCTGTTCCACCACAGGCTCGCGCAGCGTGCCCGTCACTTCCACCAGCCCCAGCTCATGCTGAACCCCAGCCGCCAGTTGCTTCAACGCCGCCAGCATCCCGCCCCCCGCCACGGCGCCCGACGTCTTGAACACCAGGTTCACACGGCCATCGCTGTCCATGCGGCCCGCCCCGTGCAGCGACAGCACACCGCCACGCAGCTCGATGCTCTCGAACAGGTACGTCCCCCGGTCCACCGCGAAACGCACCTCCGCCTCCTCGAACCGCGTCTTGCCCGGCTGAAGGCTCAACGCGTTGATCACCTGAACCACCAGCGGCAGATGATACAGCTTCGCCCCCGTGACGCGAAGCACGCCGTGCGCCAGCACGTCGCCCCCGTCCGGACGAAGGCTCCGGATCACCAGATCGCCGCCCAGCACCCCGCCCTCGACCGGCGCCTCCAGACCCATCCCGTGCACCAGAAACCGCTGGAAATCCACGTCGCGCACCCGGACCGCCAGCTCGTAGCGCCCGCCCCGCCCCCACACCCTGTGCCCCCCCCCCGCGCCCCGGCCCCCGGACCAATCGCCCGCGCTC
>CAZCOA010000036.1:0-4539 GCA_964500225.1 uncultured Anaerolineaceae bacterium
CCGCGACACGGCAACCTCGCGGCGTTTTGTCGCCGCTCATCGCGCGCATTGATTTGCCCTGTGCTTTGTACCACCCTAGGAGCCATGCGCCGTCGCACTCATGCGACGACGAACCACCAGAGGGCCAGCGCCGACAGCGCGGCCGCAAGAACAAACACCGCCGAGCCGCAGCCCGGACCCGCACCGTTGTGTTGCCTGGCCTTAGGATTGTTCGACATGCGACCGCTGTAAAGCCATCGCCCGCACTGCGGACAGACAAGCGCCCCGCGGCTAACCCGGGCCCCACACGTCGTGCAGCGACGAGGCTGGGGGAATGACTCCTTGACCAGCGAAATCGGCGCGGGGCCGCCATCGGCCGGACGCGCCGCCGGCGGCGGACTTGCCGCAGACACCAGCTTGGACGGCGGCGACGATTCGCGGCACGATGCCGAGACGCACCCGGTCATCGCGTAGCACCCGGCGTGGTACCGGCGACCGCACGTGGGACAGATCGTCACACGGTCTCCAGCGACGATCGGCTCGCCGCACGCTGCACATCGGCCGGCGTCGCCCGCCTGCTGCGACACCTGGCCGGACCGGACTGTCGAGAGCTTCTTGTGCACGGCCGCGGCGGCACGGTCGGCCCCTTTCTTGACTTCCGCTTCGGCCGTCCGCAACGCATCGGCGCGAACGCGGGCGCCCTGCCGCTTTAGGAAGTCGTCCACTTCGCCGATGGCGCCTAATCCCTTGTCGCGCACCAGCTTGGCAGCCTCGTCGGTCGTCTTGCGGGCCTCCTCGACGGCGAGTTTCGATGCCAAGTCCATCACCCACTGCGCCCCCTGCTCAGCCGCGGCGCGGGGCGATTCCAGCGATTCGACGCTCCGGGCCGCCACATTCTGTGGGTCGCAGACTCCTGACGGCTGCATGTGGGCAACGAGCTTTTCCAGTCGGCGACGGGCCTCGGCAGCACCGGACGTGTCGATCCTCGGCAATGCCGTAGCGTTTGCACCGGACGACAGTCCCGCAGACGGTAGCACCGTCTGCACCGCGGTCGTCACCGAACCAATCTCGCCGCTGTCTGTGCCAAGAGATGGGCCGCGGGACGGCGAAGGCCGAACGTCGGCCCCTGCGGCCACGACATCCGGACGGCCGGTTGCCACGCCCGGTGCGCTCCGGCACTGGTCGCAAACGTAGTCGCGAGCCTTCTCGCCGGGCCCCACTTCCACCCATCGGCCGCAGGACTTGCACGATACGATCCGTCCCATGTGTTTCGATCTCCTCGGCCTGTCGATATGCCCCAACGGCGATCCACCGCCCCGAACGCCATCCACAGGGTACAACGGCCGCCATGCCAGGTCAATTCCAGAGCCGGCAAGATCCGATGTCCGCGTGCATCTGATTGACGCATAATCCTGGGGTCGGCTTCCCTTGCCGGCGACGCCTCGGCGGCATTCGTTGACGCCTGCGCGGGCAACTGGTAAAGTACCGCCTTAGTCGCCCGTACGACGACGGAACCGGTGCCCTATGGCCTCCAAACGACCCAGGAATAAGTTCCTCGATTTCACCCTCTACGTGGTGCTGCGCACGGGCGTGCTCCTGGTGCAACTGTTTCCCATCGAGGTCATGCAACTGGTGGCCCGCGGCCTGGGCAACCTGTTGTACCTGTGCGACGCCAAACACCGCAAACGAGCCATCGAAAACCTCAGCCTCAGTTTCCCGGACTGGCCGGGCGACCGCGTCCGCCGCACCGCGCGGCAATGCTGCCGCCACATGATCATGCTGGGCATGGAGATCCTCAGCCTGGCCAAGCTCATCAACCGACACACATGGCACGAATACGTCGAATTGCAGAACGTCGCCGCTGCACTGAAGATCATCTGCGACAACCGAGGCATCATCCTGCTGACAGGCCACTTCGGCAACTGGGAGGTGCTCGGCTACATGATCGGGGCCCTGGGCATCCGGACGTACGCCGTGGCGCGGCCGATCGACAATCCGTACATCGACCGCTGGCTCCTGCGGCACCGTGAGGAGACCGGCCAGTGCATCATCAGCAAATTCGGCGCCGCCGACCTGGCCGTCCGGGTCATCGAACAGCAGTCGCCGCTGTGTTTCGTGGCCGACCAGCACGCCGGCAGCAAGGGCATCTGGGTGGACTTTTTCGGCCGTCCCGCTTCGACCTACAAGAGTATTGCCCTGTTGGCCATGCAGATGAATTGCCCGATCGCCGTGGGCGGCGCGTGGCGACTCGGCAACCGGTTCAAATTCCGGACGTCCATCGTGGACGTGATCGACCCGCAGGACTACGCGGACGATAAGGACGCCGTCCGGAGCATTACGGTCCGCTACACGAAAGCCCTTGAGAGACTCATCCTCAACGCCCCGGATCAGTACCTCTGGATGCACCGTCGGTGGCGAGAGCCTCCGCCGCCGCGGAAGAAGCGTCAGGCTGCCACCGTCGCGTAAATGGCCGCAAGGCAGCCCCTCTCCTGCCGCTGCTCTCACGCAACCGGATCGTGGGTGTGCGCCTGGAGTTCGCGTCGGAATCTGACCGCCAGCCCCCGGAAGAGCACCAGGGCCGCCAGGCCGACCGCCCCGTAGCCGACCAGCCCCACCCAGAAACGCACGTCGCCGACCGCCAGGCCGTCCACGGCCAAGGACCGAGCCAGGGCCGGCGGCGAAACCAGCCACCCCCAGCCAATGGATCGGCCGCTGTGCTCGAGGACGAGATACCCGAACACCACAGGGCCGAAAAGCCATAGCATAAGGTCAACGACGGAGATGCCGTGCCACGCGGGCGCACAGGCGCGGTGGATCAGGCGATAGACGACGGCCGCAAGCATCGTTCCGAGCAGTCCGACCAGCACCTGGGCGACGCGCGTCAGCGGCTGGCCGGCGAAAATGGCCGCGGCGAGGAAGACTGGCGAGGCAACCAACGCCAACATGAGCACCTCGCCGGCTCGCTGCAACATCCACACAGCAAACTGATTCGTCGGATCCGCGTCGCCCAGCAGCGTGCCGGGCCATATCGGATAGACCACCACGGTCAGGAAGGTCCACCCGACGGCCACAATCGCCAGGGCATTGGAAGGAGATGTAAGGACGGACGCCTTGCGGCTAAAGTCGGCTAGAAATGTGGCTGCCAGCAACAGAACCGTCAGCGTCAAGACAAAGACGGCGGCCAACCCGAACAGACCGTCGGACTTATCTCGCTGGGGCGATTTTGAAGGAGCCGGTGGGCAGTGCGACACGAACGCCATGGCCGTTGTGACCCTCCAGGCGGGACAGAGGCACGGCCCGACCGTCGGCCTGCATCAGGCCTCAGCCCCGGATGGTGGCTTGGCCGTCGCGGGCCGAGGCCGGACTCGGGCGAACGCTTCGCAGCACGAGGTTGATTTCCTCAATGGCTTCGTGCAGTCCGCCGAACTTGGCGTACACCTGGTCAAGCAACTGGATCTTGCCCCGCGCGGTGATATTTTCGAGTAACTCGGCCTCGCGTCCCGGGGGT
This sequence comes from uncultured Anaerolineaceae bacterium, assembly GCA_964500225.1. GTDB lineage: Bacteria > Planctomycetota > Phycisphaerae > FEN-1346 > JAACEH01 > JAAYDY01. The sequence continues at coordinate 3,488 of CAZCOA010000036.1, forward strand.
TTGCCCCAGACGATGCGCGTGGCGCTGCGTTTGGTATAGAGGACAATCTCGGGCTCGCGGCGATCGAGACGTTTCTCGACATTGCTGACGTCGATGCGGCACAGGCCGAAATCGGCCGCGCGGTTTTTCAGCAGATCGGCCACCTGGGCGCCGGCGATTACGGCGTGGTCGGCCCACACAACGCCGGGCCTCGGCGGCTGGGTGGGCACGCCCGTCAGGACAACCAGCCGCCGGTCGCCCAGTTCCGGTTCGGCGTACTCGCGTTCGCCCAAACGGACCCCCTCGCCGTCCACCAGGACGTACCGTGCGTGTTCGCCCTGACCGACCTCGACGAATGCCACCGGACGACGGAATGCCATGGACACTTCCAGGCCGTTGCTCTGCCCGGCCGCCTTGGGCGAATCGAGCCGCACATGGTACACCTTGCGAATCCACGGATTGGCTTCCAGGCACTCGGCGACGCGTCGGCTGGCGGTATGGTCCATCAGACTGAGCCGCGGAGGCAGCGCCGCCAGCGAGGCGCGGATCTCGCCGGCGATTTCCGGCGTCATCCACGACGTGTCCTGTACGAGCTTCAGGTCGGCTGTGTTGATGCAGAAACGCGGATCGCAGGCGACCGTTCGCCGCCACTGGGACAGCCCATAGACGAGCGCCATGCCGACAATCGACACGGAGGCGGCGACAAGGACGGTCTTCCATGGGCGCAGCGGCGGACGCGCAGCGCGGCCCACACCCCCTGGAACTTGACGGTTGAGCTTGGCATTCACTGTATTCATGTTGTCGGCGAAAGTGGCTTTCAGGATAAGGGGATTCCGGCGATTACAGGACTGAAAACGAAGATTTTTGCACTATGGGGTGCGCCGCAGCGCGGCTGCCTCGTGCAGGGCGATCTCGACAATCGAACGGCACAGCGTCGTAAAGTCGATGCCTGCTCCGGCAGCCGATTTCGGCAACAGGCTGTGTGTGGTAAACCCCGGAATCGTGTTGACCTCCAGGACGGGCGCCACGCCGTCCGGCTGAAGAATCATGTCCACGCGCGAGAACCCGCGGCA
>CAZCOA010000036.1:4639-29673 GCA_964500225.1 uncultured Anaerolineaceae bacterium
TCGGCATCGCCCGTCAGATGCACCCCGACGCTCGATCCTTCGGCAATCGGCTTGACGACCGCATCCGGGCCGAGCGCCGTGAAGGCCGCCGCGCGAGCTTCCGCGCCGTCCGAACGGCGAATTACACGCCACGGAGGCGTGACCAGTCCGGCCGCAACAAAACGTTCCTTCGCCGCCACCTTGTCCATGGCCAGGCGGCTGGCTTCGGCCCCGGATCCCACGTACACGATCCCCATCTCGTCGAGTTGCCGCTGAAGGCGGCCGTCCTCGCCATAGGCTCCGTGCAGGGCGATGAACGCCACATCGAAGTCCAGGTCGCGCAGCCCGGCGACGCGATCCGGCCGCAGGTCCACTTCCTGAACCGGGAATCCCGCGTCGCGCAGGCCGCGAGCCACTTCGCGGCCCGACATCAGCGACACCTCGCGCTCCGAACCGATGCCGCCCATCAGCACGGCCAAACGCACATTCGCCGGATCGCACGACGGAATATCGGCCAGAAACGCCGGTCGCCCCGACGCACACGTCTTCGCTGTCATGTCCACACTTCCAGTTCCAGTTCGAGGAACGTCTCGGTCCGCTCGTACACCCTTTTGCGAATCAGTTCGATCAGGTCGCGCACGTCCTTGGCCGTGCAGTCCTTGCCGGCCACGATGTAGTTGGCGTGCTTGCGCGAGACCGACGCGCCGCCGACGCGAGTGCCCTTCAGGCCCACCTGGTCGATCAGCGCTCCGGCGCTCAGACCGCGCGGGTTCTTGAACACGCACCCGGCCGACCGATTCGCCATCGGCTGCGAATTTTTCTTGGTAATCCACACTTCCTTCATCATGTGGCTGATGCGCCGCTCGTTGTCGGCCGTGAGCCGCAGTTCCGCTTCCAGCACAAACCGGGCGCTGATATTGCTGGTCCGATACCCGAAAGCCAGATCGTCGCGCTCGCGGTAAAACGTCTGCCCCTTGGTGTCCATGACCTTGACCCGCTCGACCACCTGGCCGATGTCGCCGAACTTGCCGCCCGCGTTCATGCGGACCGCGCCTCCGACCCAACCGGGAATGCCGACCAGCGGCTCCAGGCCGGAGAGGTGGGCCTCGGCAGCACCGCGCACCAGGCCCGCCAGACTCAGGCTCGCCCCGGCCCGAACCAGGTCTTCGGTCACCGAGAGGCCGCCGAATCCCTTCGGACTGAGCTGGATCACCACGCCGCGCACGCCTTCATCGGACACCAGAACGTTCGACCCGTTGCCGAGTACGCGGATGGGCATATCCGTCTGGGCGATGCGTTCCAGAACGCCGCGAAGCTGATCCTCATTCTGCGGCACGATGAAGTAATCGGCCGGGCCGCCCAGGCGAAACGTCGTCAGCGGCGCCAACGGTTTGTCTTTCTCGACGATCTCCTCAAATCCTTTGAAGAGTTTCATGCCTCCTCGCTTTCCGATGGTGTTGCATGATCCTGGGCACCATGCCCGAGCGATGAATGTTGCGTCGTCAATGCCCGGCAGCGCCCGAGGCGGCGCGGCGGCTCAGATCGACCAGCACCTGGTCGGCTACTTGGTACACGCTCCCGGCGCCCATGGTCACGAGGCAGTCGCCCGGCCGCAATTCGGCGCCCAGCATGGCCGTGATCTCTTCGAACGACTTGAGGTACCGGGCGTCGCCGCCCATGCGGCGGATTTCGCTCACCAGGTCCTCGCTGCTGACGGCCTGCTTCTCGGCCTCGCTGTCTCGCACGAAGTAGATGTCGGGCACCAGCACCACGTCGGCCACGGCGAAGCTCTTGGCGAAGTCTTCCATCAGGAACCGCGTGCGGCTGTGCTGGTGGGGCTGGAAAACCACCCACAAGCGTTGCGGCTCGTAGGCGTCGGCGATGGCCCGCAGCGACGCCTGAATCTCCGTCGGATGGTGAGCGTAGTCGTCCACCACCGTGATGCCGCGCGAGATGCCGCGCAGTTCCATGCGGCGGCCCACGCCGGCGAACGTGCTCAGGCTGCGAAGGATCGCGTCGGCGTCGGCGCCACAGTGCGTGGCCAGTGCCGCCGCAGCCAGGGCATTCATCACATTATGGCGCCCCGGCAGCTTCATCCGGGCGTGGCCAAGCTTGCGGCCGCGATACACCAGGTCAAAGCGGCACTGCCCGCGGAACGATTGCACATTGACCGCGCGCCAGTCGGCGTTCTCGTTGTCGATGGCGAATGTCTCGATCGGGGCCGAGATCAGTTCGACAACCTCCGGCACGTTGCGGTCCTCGCCGTTGACCACCAACAAGCCGTCACTGGGCACCAGGGCGGCGAAGGCCGCAAACGACGCCTTGACGGCCGACAGGTCGCGGTAGCAATCCGGGTGGTCGAAGTCCACGTTGAGGATGGCTGCCAGGCGAGGATAGAGCTTCAGGTACGAGTGATCGTATTCGCAGGCCTCGGCGACAAACAGCGGACCGCTGCCGGCGCGACTGCCGCCCCCGAGCTGCGACACGTCGGCGCCGACAACGTACGACGGGTCCAGCCCGGCCAGCGTCAGCATATATGCCACCAGTCCCGTCGTCGTGCTCTTGCCGTGTGTGCCGGCCACCGCAACGCCGCAACGCGCCTTCATGGCCTCGCCCAGCAACGTGGCGTATTTGACGATGGGAATCTGCCGCTGGACGGCAGCCACATATTCCGGATTGTCGGGCTTGATGGCGGCGCTAATGACCACGCGGTCGAGCCGCTCGGGCAGGTTTTCCGCCCGCTGGCCGATAGCCACTTGCGCCCCGAGCTCGATCAGGTGGTCGATGTGCGGCGAGCCCTGACGGTCGGACCCCGACACGATAGCGCCTTCGCGCATGAGCAAGGCGGCCAGACCGCGCATGCCGCAGCCGCCGATGCCGATGAAATGCACGCGGCACCCGCGGAACGGATTGTCCTCCGGCCGGTCGCAGCGATTGATCAACGGGTTCTGAACCATGATCCGCAGTGTAGAACCTTTGTCCTGGGCTGTCAATGCAGGCATCCTCTCTTCGTCGGCGAAAAACGGTTTTCTGCGGCCTCCCTGCCTCTCAGCGTCCCAGCGTCACGCGAATCGCCGAGACGATACTCTTGCCGGCCTCGGGGCGACCGAGCCGCCGGGCGGCCTCGGCCATCGCCTCGCGGCGGGCGTCGTCTTCCAACAGTTGCGGCAGTACCTGCCACAGGCCGTCCATGTTGCGGTCCGGTCGGGCCTGGTCGCGCACCGCGACGGCGGCGCCGGCCTCCTCCAGAATCCGCGCATGGTCCTCCTGGTGGTGGTCGCGGTGAAACGGGTACGGCATCAGCACGGCCGGGATGCCCAAGGCCGTCAGCTCGGCAATGGTGCCGGCGCCTGCGCGGCAGATCATGAGGTCGGCCACAGCATAGACCAGGGCCATCTCGTCGGCGTAGTCGCGGACGTGGTAGCGCGGATGGCTGCCCGCCACGGCGCGGCGGACGGCATCGTCGTTGCCCTGCCCCGTCACGTGGAGCACCTGCCAGCGGTCGAACTGCTCGAGCCGCGGGGCCAGCAGAACCAGCGCCTGATTGACGCTTTGCGCCCCGAGGCCGCCGCCGGTGACGACCAGCGTGTGCAGATCGTCGCGGAGACCGAGCGCCCGGGCCGCCTGCAAGCGGTCCACGCCGAACAGCCCGGATCGGACGGGGCACCCGACGGCCTCGACGCGACGGCACCGTCCCAGTTGCGCGATGGTGTCCTCGAACTGGCAGAAGACGGCGTCGGCCCGCGGCGCGAGCCGCGCGTTGGCGCGGCCCACGTGCAAGTCGGGATTCAGGACGAATGTGGCTATGCCCATGCCCTGGGCTTCGCGGACGGCGGCATAGCTGCCGAATCCGCCCAGGCCGACGACCGCGTCGGGCCGCAGGGAACGAAGAAACGCGCGGGCGTGGCGACGCGACGCCCAGTAGCTGAGCAGGAACTTCGGCCACGTCCACGGCCGCAACGACAGACCGCGCGACGCCTCGTAGTGGACCTTCCAGCCCCGCGGTTCGAGGACGCGGCGGTCGATATCGCGGTGCGTCACGAAGAAAGCGATGGTCGTGTGCGGATCGGCGTCCAGAAACGCCTCAGCCAGGGTCACGCCGGGATAGAGGTGCCCGCCCGTGCCGCCGCCGGCAAAGAGAATCGTCAAGGGATCGCTCATACGCACACTCTCGGCCCGGAGCTGCTGCCCCGGCACATCGTCAGGCCGCCCGCATACCGGGCAACGTCATTGTATCGGCTGCACGGTCCTCGCTGACGGAGTTTAACTTCGCCGTTCGGGCGGCAATAGACATCAGCACGCCCAGGGCCCCCGCCGTCAGCAGCAGCCCCGAGCCGCCGTAACTGACCAGCGGCAGCGAAATGCCCTTGGTGGGCAGCGCCGCCGTGGCCACGCCGATGTTGATGACCGCCTGGAGCCCAATCCACAGCACAATGCCCAGGGCCGTCAGCATTGCGAACCGGTTGTCGGACCGGCCGACCACGCGCAGCCCCAGCAGTACGACAATAACAAAGAGCAGAATGACCATGGTCGCTCCGGCAACGCCCATTTCCTCGCTGATGACCGAGAAGATGAAATCGGTGGTGTCCTCGGGCAGGTGCCCGAGCTTCTGCATGCCGTGGCCGAGACCGCGGCCGAACCATCCGCCGCTGCCGATGGCCATGAGGCTCTGGGTCACGTGGTACCCGGCGTCCTCGGGGTCCTTCCACGGATCCAAGTACGTCATCAGCCGCGTGAGGCGGTAAGGCTCATAGACAATGAGCACGTACATCGCCGCGGCGGCCGGCGGGACAAGTGTGGCCATGTGAAGCAGCCGCACGCCGCCGGCGACCATCATGACGGCTCCGACGGCGCCGAGGAGCACCGCCGTGCCGAGATCCTGCTTGGCGACCAGGCCGCAGATCAACGCCAGCATGACGGCCAGCGGAACGAACCCGCGCAGGAACGAGCGGACGTGGTCGCCCGGCCGCGCCAGGAACCAAGCGAAGCAGAGGATGAGACAGAGCTTGGCCACTTCGCTCGGCTGGACCGAGAGGTCGAACGCACCCAGGGAGAAGCGGAACCAGCGGCGGGCGCCGTTGACCTCGGCCCCGAATCGGAGCACCGCCGCCAGCAACACGACCGTCAGGACCAGCAGCCCGAGGACGACGTACCAGCGGTTGAGCCACTGGTACGGCAGCCGCATGGCCGCCAGCAGGACGCCGACCGCGAGCGGAACATAGACGATCTGCCTCTGGAACATGACGAACCGTTCGCCGGGGTCGGCCGACATGCCGGCGGAGTAGACCATAAGCAATCCGACGCCCATGAGGGCGAGCGTGGCGGCGAAGAGCCACCGCACGGTCGGGTTGAGGTGGAAGCACGGAGCGTTCATGGGCACGGTCTCCTACCGCAGCTTAAGCGTGGCCAGGGCCAACGCGGCGCACATGGCACCGATGAGCCAAAAGCGGACCACGGTCTGAGTCTCGGTCCAGCCCTTGAGCTGGAAATGGTGATGAATCGGCGACATCAGGAAGATGCGCCTGCCGCCACTGAGTTTGAAATAGGCCACCTGGAGAACGACCGATAGTGCCTCCATGACGAAGACGCCGCCGACGATGAACAGCAGCACCTCCTGGCGAATGACCAGGGCCACCAGGCCGATCGCGCCGCCCAGGGGCAGACTGCCCGTGTCGCCCATGAAGACGCGGGCCGGGTGGCAGTTGAACCACAGGAACCCGAGCACCGCGCCGAGGATCGCGCCGCAATAGACGCTCAGTTCGCCGGCGCCCGGCACGTGCGGAAAGAGCAGATACATGCTGTAATCCACGCGTCCGGCAATGTAAGTCACGCCCAGAAACACCATCGTGACGATGGCCATGGCGCCTGAGGCCAGGCCGTCCATGCCGTCGGCCAGGTTGACGGCGTTGCTTGTGCCGGCCACCACCGCGACCGAGACGATCATGAACAGCGGCAGCGTCAAGGCGATCGGGTGTTTCCAGAACGGCAGGCTCAGGGGCAACGCACGGCCAAGCTCCTCGAAACTGACGCTCGGCGGCAGGCGCACGTCCGGGCAACTGTGTTTCCACAGGAACGCCCCGAGGATCACCGCCAGGCCGATCTGGAAGACGAACTTCTCCCACGACCGCAGACCGCCGCGCGACTTGGCCACCATCTTCAGATAGTCGTCCACGAACCCCAGCGCAGCGAGCCAGACGACCGTGAGCATGCCGAGGAACACGTAGAAGTTGCCGATGTCGGCCCAGAGAATCGTCGCCACCATCAGTGCGATGACGATGATCAGGCCGCCCATGCTCGGCGTGCTGCGCTTGGTGGCGTATAGCTCGTTGATCTTTTCCTGGTCGAAATCGACGCTGCTGCCGATGCGAAGGCGAAGGAGAACCAGGACGATGCGCGGGGCGATGAGCATCATGATCAGAAACGACGTCAGCACGGCCATGCTCGTGCGGAACGTCTGGTAGCGGAACACGTTGATGTAGGTCCACAGCCCGTGGTCCCGCCAGAACGTCTCGAAATGGGTAGCCAGCCAGTAGATCATCTGCCGCTCGAGTTTATGGTATCTGCCGTTCGTGATGAAGCTCTCACGCGGCGGGGCCGGGAGTCGCAGGGCCGCCGCCCTCAAAACGCTTGCGAATCGCCGCAACCACATGTTCCAGCGCAATGCCGCGCGACCCTTTGACCAGCACGGCGTCGCCCGGCCCAATCAGGGAAACCACTTCCTCTGCGGCGGTCCGGGCATCGCGGAAATGCAGTCGCACCATCCGAGTCTTCGCTGCCGCTTCCAGGCTGGTGGCCTGAGTCTCCGTGCCGACGGTCACCAGCAGATCCACGCACGAGTCGGCCACCGCGCGGCCGAGTTGCTCGTGCATGGCCTTGCTCTGCCGCCCAAGTTCCAGCATGTCACCCTGGATCAGCACATGGCGTCCGGAGGCCTTCTGAAGACACAGCACTTCCAGCGCCGCCAGGGAGCTGGCCAGGTTCGCGTTGTAGGCGTCGTCGATCAGGGTGATGCCTCCGGGAAGTTCCTCCCGGGCCAGACGCATCTTCGGCGGTCGGTATCGGGCCAGGGCCGCGGCAATCGTCTCGTCGTCCAGGCCCATTTCGCGGGCCACCGTCACGGCGGCCAACGCGTTCATCACGTTGTGTCGTCCCGGCACGGGCAGTTGCACGCGGACGCCCGAGTCGAGCGTGAAGCTCACCGTGTGAGCGTCGGCTTCAATTTCCTCGGCCAGGACGTCGCCGTCGGTCGTGCCGAACGTCCGCACGGGACATCGGGCCACTTCGCCCATGGCGGCTACGCGCGGATCATCCGCATTGAGCACCGCGAGCCCTTCCTCGCCGAGCGCCCGGACCAGTTCTTCCTTTTCCTGCGCCACGCCCTCGATGCTCCCGAGCCCCTCCAGGTGCGTCGCGGCCACACAGGTCACCACGGCGATGTCGGGCCTTGCCAACGACGCCAGCCGCCGCATTTCCCCCGGAGCGTTGGTGCCGAGTTCCAGCAGCAGATAGTCGTCGCCCGGGGCGCTGCGGAAGATCGTCAGCGGCACGCCGATGAAGTTGTTGAACGACGACTCCGGCCTGTGTCCCTTCAGCCGCGCGGCAAGCACCTGCCCAAGCATCTCCTTGACGGTCGTCTTGCCGCACGACCCCGTGACGGCGATGACCGTACAGTCGAGCGCACGCCGGTACGACGCGGCCAGGTCGCCCAGGGCCCGCAGCGTGTCGGCGACGATGATGACCGCGCCGGCGTAATCGCCGAGACGTCCCGCGGCGGCCACGTCGCTGACGACCACGGCGGCCGCCCCGGCCTCCGCCGCCTGACGCAGAAACTGATGACCATCGAACCGCTCGCCCACCAGCGCGAAGAACGCGTCGCCGGCGGCCAGCGAGCGACTGTCGGTGGAGATGCCCGTGACGGACGACGCCGGCGAGCCCGACGCCAGTCGCCCTCCCACGGCAGCCGTGATGTCGCTGACGGTCATTTTCACGCGAGGCCTCCGGCCCGGGCTCGGTAACCCAGGGAATCTAAGACGTGGCGAGCCTGCTCACGGTCGTCGAAGTGCCGCCGCTCGGCGCCGACAATCTGGTAATCCTCGTGCCCTTTGCCGGCAATGACGACGACGTCGCCCGGCCGCGCGGCCTCGATCGCCCGACGAATTGCCGCGGCGCGGTCCAGCTCGCGCACCGCCGCCAGAGGCGACTTGAACCCGGCAAATACCTCGTCGGCGATCCGATCCGGATTCTCGGTCCGTGGATTGTCGTTCGTGACAATGACCATGTCGGCCCACTTCTCGGCAACGGCGGCCATGCGCGGCCGCTTCGTGCGGTCGCGGTCGCCGCCGCAGCCGAACACCACGATCAGCCGCCCCTGTTTCAGCGGCCCGACCGACGACAACGAGTTCTCCAACGCATCGTCGGTGTGTGCATAGTCCACCAGCACCGCAAACGGCTGCCCGCAGCGCACCGGTTCGAGCCGCCCCGGCACCGCTGCCAGGGCCTCCAGGCCCCGCACGACGGTCTGCGGCTCGATGCCCAGCGACAACGCCAGACCGGCCGACGCCATGGCATTGTAAACGTTGTGCCGGCCGATGAGCTGCAACCGAACCGGCAGCCGCCGCGACCCCAGCACCAGGTCGAACCGTGTGCCGTCGAGATCCGCTCGGACGTCGGCGGCCGCAATGTCCGCTTCGCCCTTCATCGAGTACCACACCAGGCGGGCCCGCGTGGCCGCGGCGAAGTGGGCCGATGCCTCGTCGTCGCGGTTGAGCACCGCCGCGGCGTCCGGCGACAATTGCTCGAAGAGGCGGCTCTTGGCACGCCGATACGCGGTCATGTCATGGTGATAGTCCAGGTGCTCCGGCGTCAGGTTCGTGAACGCCGCCGCCCGGAACTTCACGCCCAGGGTCCGACGCTGATCCAGCGCATGGCTGGAGACTTCCATCACGGCAGCCGTCAGCCCCGACGCCACCATGTCGGCGAAGCAGTCGGCCAGTTGCACGGGGCCGGGCGTCGTCGTCGGTGCGGGAATCGTCCGCGAGCCGACCTGGTAGCTGATCGTGCCGATCACGCCGGTCCTGCGACCGTCGGCTTCCAGGATGCTTCGCGTCAGGTACGTTGTGGTGGTCTTGCCGTTGGTGCCGGTGACCGCGAGGACCGTGAGCGCGGCCGTGGGATGTCCGGCCATTTCGTGGGCCAGCAGTGCCGCGGCGTCGCGCCCGTCGGGCACCAGAATCGCCACTGCGCCGGGAGGCACGGCGTCGGCCTTCTCGACGACGACGGCCGCCGCTCCCGCCGCCAGCGCCCGAGCCACGAATGCGTGCCCGTCGGCGTCCACGCCGCGCCACGCGACGAACAGATCGCCCGGGCGCACCTGGCGGCTGTCGCTCACCACGCGATCAATCCACGGGTCGCCATCGGACAGACGACGGTACTCGGGCAGAGCCTGCAACAATTGCGACAGCGACTTCCGTGTCATCGGATTCGATTTCCCGGTCAGACGGCGGCGACCGTCCATGAGTCTGTTCACTGCGACCGCTGCGGCGAAGAAGAGGCCACGCGGGCCGGTTCGTCGGGCGGCACGTGCAGATATCCAAGACACTTGGCCAGTATCTCGCGAACTGCCGGCGCCGCCACCGTGCCTCCGTAATAGGCAATGGATTTTTGCGGCTCGTCGATAATCACCATCACCACCACACGCGGGTTGTCCAGCGGCGCCGCGGCAATGAACGACCCGACGTACAGGTTGCTCGAATAGCCGCGCCCCGTCGGGTTCTTCTTCTTGGCCGTGCCCGTCTTGCCGAACACGCCGTAGCCCGGGATGCGCGCCTGCTTGCCTGTGCCATGATCGCCCCAGACCACTTCGTGGAGCACTTCGTGCCGCATGTACCGCGCCGTCTCTTCGCTCATGACGCGACGCACCACGATCGGCTCGCTGTGATCCTCAACGACGGTCCCGTCCGCCGCACAGAGGCTCCGTATGATCGACGGCTTCATCAACTGGCCGCCGTTGGCGATCGCGCTAAAGGCGGTCGCAATCTGGAGCGGCGTTACGAGGACTTCGTAGCCCATCGGGATGCTTGTGGCACTCCACTTGTGCCACCGCTCGAGCGGATAGACCATCCCCGGCGCCTCGCCCGGCAGCGTTACGCCCGTTTTCGTGCCAAAACCGAAACGCACGCACGCCTCGTACAGCCGCTCGTTGCCCAGCCGCTTGCCCAGCACGGCCATGCCGATGTTCGACGACCGGACAACCACCTCCTGGAACGACAGGGACCCGAACGGGTGGTGGTCGGTCATCCGGCGGCCGTCGATGACGACGTGACCGTTGTAACAAAAGATGCTTTCGTTGGGTTTGACCACACCGGCCTGGAGGGCGGCCGTGGCAATGAAGCACTTGAACGTGCTGCCCGGCTCGTACGGGTCCGTCAGCAGCCGGTTGCGAGCCACATAGGGGTCCGTCTGTGCATACTGCGTCGGGTCAAACGAGGGACAGTTGGCCAGGGCCAGGATCTCGCCGGTGGACGGGTCCATCACCAGGGCCGATCCGCCGCGCGCCTTGTACCGCTCGACGGCGGTTGCGAGGGCCTTCTCCGTGAACGACTGAATGGCCAGGTCGATGGTTGTGACGATGAGTTGCCCGTCGCGAGCCGGCACATACCCGTCGCTACGAATCCACACGGCACGTCGGCGGCCGTCCACGTCCAGCACGCGCTGCCCGGCCGAGCCGCGAAGCTGGTCGTCGTACTGGTACTCCAGCGCCCCGAGGCCCTGGTTGTCGGCTCCGACGCCGCACACCAGGTGAGCCGCCAGGGAACCATTGGGATAGCAGCGTAGGCCTTCACTCTGGAACCCGACGCCGCGGAGATGAAGCTGCTCGATGGCGTCGCGTGTCGCGCCGTCCACGCCGCGCTTCAGACGCACAAACTGTTTGTGCGGGTCGGCGCCGACAAGCGCCTCGACGTCGGCCTGCTTCATGGCCAGCAGCGGCGCCAGCTCCCGGGCCACGCGGGCCCGGTTCGCCTGGTATTTCTCGTCCACGTACTGGGCGTCCGCCAGCGACGCCAGCGCCGCACTGAGGGCGCCCGCGTCGCCGTCGCGAGGCGGTGTCGCCTCGGCGTTGTCGTCCGAACGGCCATACTGGTGGATGAACTTCGGGTCGGCGAAAACCGTGCAGCCGTCCACCGTCACTGCCATCGGCCGCCCGATGCGGTCTACGATGTGGCCCCGAAACGGCGGGATGGTTTTCACGACGGTGTGCTGCCGTTCGGCACGGCGGGTCAGCGCGCTGCCGCTTCGGATCTGGATGACCACAAGCCACCCGATCAGGGCCGCAAAGGCGAAAGAAAACCCGACCGTCAGCAGGACTTGCGCCCTGCGTGCGGCCGGCTGATGCTGCTGGGTCACTGCTGCCGTGCCACCGTGTTCAGAGGAAACGCCTCGCGCGAACGGACGGCGGTCCGTCGCCGCCGTCAGAAACCACTCATCTCCGTTTCATCATCGGCCATGTCGGCCACATCGGCTGCATCGCCCACGTCCGGAGGTTCCAGCCCCAGGGCCATCTGTTCCACCTGGTCTTCCAGCCGTAGCGGATTGCGCAGCCGCGCGATCTCCATCTGGAGTTCCAAGCACTGCCGCTTCAGGTGGCGCTGCTCGGCCTGGAGCCGGCCGACCATGTACCCGGCCTGCTGCGTCTCGGCTCGCAACGTCACCAGCACCATGCCGATCGTCACCAGCGCGGCAAACAGAAACAGTATGCGTGAAACCCTCATGCCAGATCACCCGGGCGCAGCCCCCACGACGCCGCGCCCCGTCGCGGAAGACTACTGGAGCGGCGATCCGGTCATCGCGACCCGATCCAGTGCCGGAACCAGGATCACTTGCCCGACCGACAGATCGTTCGGCGACGACATCTTGTCGCGGTTCAGCTCGTAAATCTCCTTCCAGCGGTCGGGGCTCGACAGAACCCGCCGCGAGATCACGTAAAGCGAGTCGCCCGGCTGCACCCGGTAGATGCTTGTCGGACGGTTGCTGTTCGAGACGAATCCTGCCGCTTCCTCCAGGGCCCGCTCCAGCGCCGAACCGTCCGAATGCGCCGCCACCCGCACCGGCTCCTGCGGAATCGTCAACGTCTGGCCGATCCGCAGCGATGTCGGACTCACGTTTCCGTTGGCCTTGCTGATCAGTTCCCACTTCTTCGACGTACCCAGCAGCTTCTGGCTGATCGTGCCGAGCGTATCGCCCGCCTGGACCACATAGGTCCGCGGCGCGGCGGCCGCAGGCGGAGTCTGCGACGACTGCGGCGCCACAGGCCCCATCTCGCCGTCGGCCAGACGCACCGGCTGAGGCGCGGCCGGAGGCTCGATCACCGGAATCACGATCTTCATACCCGTCTTCAGCCGCTTCGGGTCGCGGAGCTCGGGGTTCGCGTCCGCGATGCGCTGCCACAGACCGCCCTTGCCCGGGCCGAATTCCTTCTCGGCGATCCGGTACAGGCTGTCTCCGGCCGCCACTGTATAGGTCCTCGTGGCCGGAGGCGTCACGTCATTTCCGCCGGCCGTCTTGGTCTCGGTTGACGGGCCTGCCGGAGGCACGGCGGTTTCGCCGCCATTGTCATTGCCCGCGGCAAGGCGCTCCTCGCCCGTCAGCGGCCGCTGCACCACAAACAGGCCGGTCTCTTCGGGCGACTGGCCCGCAGCACTGCCGGGCGTTTCCGTCACGCTCGGACCGTCGGCGATGGGAAGGGCTCTGTCCGCCCCGCGCTCGGCGGCGACGTCGGCCACCCGCTGTGGAGGAATCGTACCGCCGCCGGCGTTGGGCTGAGGTTGCGGCTGAGGCTGCGGCTGCTGCGACAACTGTACGCCGAGGTTGTCCTCCACCGGCGCCAGAGACTCGCCCGCCAACTGCGCCTGAAGAATGAATGCGAATGTAAGAATAATGCCCGTTGCCACCAACAGCCCTATTTTCGTCTCCCGAGACACAGCCTTCCTCCCTTGGTTTCAGCCTGATCTCTCAGGCCGGTACGTCACACGGCGACCATTCCGGCGAGTGAACCTGACGACCCGTAGCTATCGTTTCCCCTGCCCGACCCGCGGCAGGACCCCTGTCGTGGAGCCTCCGGCTCACTGTGTACTGTGATGCTGTCCCGACCCGGCGGGCCGCCGGGCCGCCCTCAACTTCGCACTGCGACTTCGCGGATTGGCCGCTTCTTCCTGCGCGCTGGGAACAATCGGTTTACGGGTAAGCAACTCGATGGCTCCTTCGGCAGCCAGCCGCCTGAACGTCGTCTTCACGATGCGATCTTCCAGGCTGTGAAAACTGATAATCGCCACACGTCCCCCAGGGTTCAGCCGCTCGACCACCGCGTCGCAGAATCGCTGAAGACTCTCCATTTCCTCGTTCACCGCGATACGAAGCGCCATGAAGCACTTCGTCGCGGGATGAATTCGTTGCCAGCGACCCCGGTACCGTTGCCCCTGCGCCGAAACGATCAGTTCCGCCAACTGCCCGGTCGTCTCGATGCGTCCGCCGCGACGAGCCTCCACCAGACGCCGTGCGATGCGACGGCTGTTGCGTTCCTCACCGTACTTGTAAAACAGATCGGCCAACTCGCGTTCATCCAGCTCGTTGACCAGGTCGGCGGCCGTCGGGCCGCCGCGAACATCCATCCGCATGTCCAGCGGCTCATCGTACTGAAACGAGAAGCCGCGGCCGCTCGGCCCCAATTGAAAGCTCGACACGCCCAGATCCAGCAGAGCCGCATCCACCGCCGCCACGCCCAGGTCGTCGAGCACACGCTGGAAGTTGGCGAAATTCTCCTGCCGCAACACACTGCGACCCGGGCAGCCGGCCAGCCGCAATGCGGCCGTCTCCAGCGCCCCGGCGTCGCGGTCCAAACCGATCAGCCGCCCGTCGGGTCCAATGCGCTCCAGCATCGCCAGGGCGTGGCCTCCGCCGCCCACGGTGCCGTCGAGCACCACCTCGCCCGGCCGCAGAGACAACACATCCAGAGTTTCGTTGAGCAGAACTGGGAGATGTTCGCCATGGTAGGGCATGCCGTCCGCGCGTTTCGGCGAATACTCATTACAACCGCGTGTCTGTCACAAGAGCGGAAAACCGCCCGGTCCGTCTCTAGTGCACGCCCGTCTGCAAACCGCTGCCGACTTCCAGACGCGCCAGCAGGTCCTGGATGTCCTGCGACACGCCGATGTCGGCAAAGACCGGCCCCAGTGCCCGGACACGGTCCACGCGACCGACCAGGTCCGTCAACTGGCTGACCAGCATCGCCGTCTCTTCCGACGACAGGTCCTCAGCCAGCGGATCGTTGTGGAGCACTCGCCTCACCGCGTCCAAGGAACCCCTGTCCACGCACATCTTGTTCCGTGCCTTCATTGCCTTCACCCACCTTTGTACCGCAGGCCTGCCTGCCCAAACGGTCCGATCCGTCGCAAAACCATCCTTCAGGGCCGCCTCCGCTTCCGGAAGCGACCCTGAAGAGGGGTCATGAGGATGATGACGGCTTGCCTTCCTGCCGCGCCGTGTTGAACGCGTCGCGGGCCATCTCGTCGTGCGAAGCGAAGTTGCTGTTGACGAACTGCTCCCACCGCGCCCGATCCCACAACTCCAGATGATCCCGGACGCCGATGATCGCCACATCGCTGCCGATGCCCGTCCGCTTCAGCATGATCTCGGGAATCAGCACGCGACCCAGGCGGTCCGCCTCGACATGAGCGCTGAGAGCAAAGTGCAGCCGGTCGTAGTCGCGAACATTCTTCAGGCTGAACAACTCGGCCTGACGATCGCCCGCCAGCCGCTCGAACGTCGCCGGCGTGTAGAGGGAAATGGTGCTGTCGAAACCCGGAACCAGGTACCAGCCCTGACCTTCTACGGTCACGTCAACGCCATCGCGAATCTTGCCTGGGATGACCAGGCGATTCTTGGCGTCGAGGTGATAGTAGAATTCCCCGGTGAACAGCACTCCACAGCCTCCCACACCCTACCACTGGCGCGATATTCTTCGGCTTTCGATGATAGTATCTACCACTTTTTCCCACCGCCTGTCAAAAAAAAAGAGCCGGAAAACTTTGCGCATTTTGTCGTCAAAACGCGCTAACTCGTCGCTTGACACAACCCGTGCCACGCTCTGGGGCATGTGCCCACAACCAGGGCCTTCGAGAGTTGATCGCGTCGCTGGCGACCTGGGAGAAATTCCGTCGGCGGCGTAACCGTGGCGGTCTTCCACCGTTTGCCACCAGAAGATACCAAGGTCACTTGCCAAAGATCAGGCGGATCGGCAAGGCGCAGCCAGATGGCTCAACCACCGACGGCCCTCTGCTTGCGGTCGCCTGGAAAACGCCTCGCGCTGAGTGACACGAAGATGCCGATGATCGCCCTTTTGGTAGATATATCGACCAACTGCCGAGGCGGCATCATGCCATTTCGCGACATTCTTGATAGTGAGAGCGATTTTTCTGCGGTCGGGACGCCGTTGAACGCACTGGGGGGCCGGCGTCGGAAAACAGACGGGCTCGGCAGACCCCCGCGCGGCCGAAGCCGCACGTTGCTCAAGGTCTGCCGAGCCCGGTGGAACGGTTCATCACCAGGTCGGCGATGCCGACATGTCGCGACCGCTTACCGTCGGCGACGCGTCAGGATCGTCGCCAGGCCGAAGCCGAGCAGCGCGATGGTGGCCGGCTCGGGAACGGCGATGCTGCCGGCCGTGGGGCCATCGCCCGCGCCGGAACTCTGAATCAGGGCGTCGAAGTTGATCAGCGGATCAATCGTCAGCACCAACGAGAAGGCCGCATGTCCCGCGGCCGCCAGATCCAGCAGCGTCTGGGCGGTCGGGTTGTTCATGGCCGTGATGCCCGTGATGTCTGAAAGGTCCCCGTCCACATCCAGATTTACGCCCGTGCCGTTGACGATCACCAGGTTGCCCACGGTCAGCGTGCCGGCGATGTACTGCGTCGTCTGCGTGGCGTCCCAGATGCCGAAGGCGGCCGTGTCCACGGTGAATCCATAGGTCACGATGTTCATGCCCAGGACATTGACCTGCGTGCGGCTGGCCGTGTTGATCGTCAGGTCGTCGATGGTCACCACGTAGCCCACAATGTCATTGGCGTTGGAACTGCTGGTCACTACCAGACTGTCGAACGACAGCACGCCGCCCGACGAAAGCCGGTACCCGTCGCCGCCGGCATTGGCAAAATCCAACGTCACGAGCGATGCCTGAGCGCCGCCGACCCCCAGAACCAACAGAGCAAAAAGACCGACAGCCACCTTTTTCATGCCTTAACCCCCGAAATATCCCTACAGAAAGGAGCCTTTGCGCAAACCCGCGCAGCAAGGCAATCCACAGAGTCCCAGCACACGGACAATAAACACGGCACCGGGCACAATCCCGCTCAGCAAGGCACACCACATGCTGTCAAGACAAGGTGTTGAGAGATGGTTTTAAGAAAAACTGCTTCGAGAGATGGCGTAGAGCCTGAATACTCCCCCGAGTACGTCCCAGAAATATACCTCAAGGTTCATCGACAGTCAAGGCGACCCGGCTGAAGTCCGAGCCGAATCTGTAGCCTTGGCAAAATAGGGCGGTTTTGCCGACCCCGCCACCCCTTACACGGCACGGGCCACACAGACCCAATACCCGACACGTCGGCCAGTACCGGTGACGACGCAAATCCTTGCTACCAATGGTGAAAATAAGACGCCACGGCCGATGCCGAGCCGATGTCAAGGAGAGGCCCACCCTGTCAAGTCGGCGCTGCCGGGGAGCCAGGCTTACGGCGGACCGTCCTCGAAAAAAGCGAGCAAAAATTAAAGAAAAATTCGGGATTCAGTTGCCGCAGCGCAGTTATCGGACGACGCTCTTGCCGCCTGGGACGGAAGGTCACGGTCCTCCCATCAGGCAGCGGCCGTGCAGACTGTCGGTTACATGACGCGAGGGCCTTGGGGCGAAACCCATCGGTCGGTCCGGCGCACTGCCATGACCACGCGTGTGCCGCCGAGCAGGTCGCCCAGGCGTTGGCTTCGCGGCGTCCAGAGGATAATCAGCAGGGCCACAGGAACCAACATCACCTCCAGCGGCCGCAAAAGGTTCCTGTCCACGATCCGCCACCACGCGGGCCGGCGGTCGTCGGCATCGACGATCATCAGACCGAAGATCAGTTTGCCGGGTGTGCGGCCCAGGATCAGTTCGGCGCCCAGGAAGTACACCAGCGTCACCGCTGTCAAGACCCCCTTCAGCAGAACCAGATTCATGCTGTTGATCAGGACCTGAGGATCCATGGGCTGTCCGGAGAGGAACAGATCCGGCCGTCGGGGGGCTTCGATGGCAAATACGATGACTCCCATGGCCAGGACAACCACCAGGGCATCGACCAGGAAGGCCATCCCCCGACGCCACAAGACGGGCAGGTACATGAACTTCTCGACCTGGTAGGCGGCAGCTATGGCGGCACGACGACGGTACTCGTCGTCGGCCAGCCCTGGCCGCGGCATGACGCGTTGTCGGTATCCTCGGATAGCCAGAACTGTGACCAGAACCATGGCGGCCACCATCAGCAAGTTCTGAATCCATCCTCCCTGGGCGGCAACCAGTGGCAACACGATGCTCGTCTCGGGCAGAGGCGGTTGCTGGTTGTCCCGGCTCGCGTCAAAAGCGACGTCGTAGGCGCGAATTGTGCGACCGTCGTACTCGGCGGCCACCAAGCGATTGCGGAATGGGACCAGACCGACGGACCGCGTCGCATCGGGCCGCCCCACGGGCGGCGCGACTTCCCATTCGACGTGCCACTGGCCGTCGCTTGTGTAGAAACGAGCCAGAACAAGACGCGGTTCGGCCGATGCCGACGCGGGGTAGGCGGCTTCGGTCTGCCCGCCGACAGAAGGCGAGCCGCCCGACGCGGCGGGACGAACCAGACAGATCATACCGAGATCGTCGTCATTGGCAGCGATGGACACTTCGGGACGGGCAAGAACATAGGCCGTCTGGGCGGCGTCGCGGAACTCGGCGGCAAAGGGCCCCTTCCATTGACCCGACGGCTCGCGCCAGACGAACCGCAGCAGATGCCCGTCGGCGTTGCCCCCCAGAGGGCCGCTCGGAACCGGTTCGGTCCACACCACGTGGAACTGGCCTCGAAACACTGCGGCCCTAGCCATGTGGGCCGTCGCGGGCGTCCAATCCAGTGTCGCGCCGATCTGTTCGGCGGTGCCCCACTGGTCCTTCCGGCTCAGACGATGGAAGACCGGCTTGCCGTCGGCGTCGAGGCCCGCGACCATAAGCATCCGTTCCTCGACGGCCACGGTCACGGGACGCCACCCCAGACTTGGCGGACTCTGGTACCCATAGCCGGAGGGGCCGACGAAGAACATCCCGCCGGAGGCGTACAGGGCAACCAAGTCTTCCTGCCACGCAACGACATGCAAGAGAAACTCGTCCTGAGGACGTTCGGCCTGGATGGACCATCGGCCCCCAGGATCCAAGCGACGAAAGAACATGGCTCCGGACCTGGCACCGTCGGCCGCCGGTTGCGCCACCAGAGCCACATAAAGATTCGTGCGGTTCCCGGCCAAGCGGAACTCGGCATCGTCGATGCGCTGCGGCTCCCGGACGACGTCCCAGACAAGAACCGCCATGATGAGCGGCCAGAGGATCAGTCGCAGCAGCACCGGATGTCTGTTTAGCGGATGGGGCGTCGGGCTTTCGGCCATGGTCGTCCAGAACAAGGGTAACGTTCTTTGCGGGCGCGATTATAGGTTCCCGGTCGGCGGAACGCAACGCCGACACGAAAAAGGTCGGCGTCTCGGGGTGCGATGGCCGCTTGTGGGCATGCCCATGCCCTGCCCTTGCGCCTCCGCACGGAGGCAAGCAGCCATTGCGCCTTGGGGTTGATTGGGAGCCGACAGACTCCCTCCGGTTACTGGGCGGAAGATTCCACGAGTCGCCGACAGATGGCCCGCTGGTCGGCTGTCAGTTTGCGGAGCGGGTCGGGCATGAGGTCGTCGAGGTCCAGGGCGCTGCGGGCCTGACGGGCGGCCTCGGCCGTTTCGCCATAGTGTTCGAGGCACTGGGCGTACTCGACGCGGAACTGGGCGCGGGTCGGGTAGCGTGTCACCACTTGCCGCCAAGCGGCGAGGGCCTCATCGCGGATGTCCACCTCGGGCGCGATGTCGGCGGCCGTGCGGCAGGCCATGGCCAGCATGTGCCAGGTGGGAACGTCAGTCGGGTTGACCGCCAGGACGTTGGCGTAGATGGCAAGAACCTGTCCGATGGCGGCGCGGGCGGCTTCCCGCGTGCGGTCGGCCTCGGTCTGAAGCCCGTTACGCTTATTCGGCTCCTCGGCGGCGGCCGCCTTGAGGCGAAGCGAGGCCGCGCGCTCATGCAGAGCCATGGCGGCTCGCCAGTAGCCTTCGGCGGCGAGAATGTCGGGTTCGGTCCAGCGAAGCCATGCCGGCGCGGCCTGGGCGGCGCGATGCAGTGTGTCGCGATAGTCGGAAAATGCCTGAACATCGAATCCACGGGAGAACACGGCGCGAGCTTGGTCGCGAGCGTCGGCCAGTTCGTCGAGGCTGCGGCTGACGGGCACCAGCAATGTGCCGCCGTAGAGGACCACGACCGCCAATACGACCATCACAGCGACGGCCCGCCGGACCGGGGATCCGAGCGAGACGGTCATGCGGCGCGGCCCGTCGGCCGTGGTCACTGTCACGGCGACGAGCAAGTACGCCGTCGCAGCGGTGGGCAACTCGCTGAAACTGAACGAGACCTGTCCTTGGAGCAGGAAGGCGGCTAGGGCGCCGAGAATGCCTGCCCGAAGCCAGCGGCCGCTGCGGTCGGCCAGCGACGGCGCGCCTTCCAGACCGGCGCCGATGGCCCCGACGAATGCGGCCGTCATGAACAAGAACGTGACGAGCGTTTCCAGTAGAACGTATGGCAAACCATCGTCCGACACGCTGCGGAACCGGAATACCAGGCCGACCAGCACCACCAGGACACCCGCGTAGATCATCGGCCGCCACAGGGCCGGCACGGGCCAGCGCGGTTCGGAGAACATGCGGCCACGATGCAGGCACTCGCGCAGGGTCGCCGCCGCCAATACGACCACGCCGGCCAGCCCCAGCGGGCCAAACTCCGCCCACGCCCGGACGAACAGATTGTGCGGGTCGCGAATCTCTTCGGGAGCGTGCGGCAGCTTGTGGGCAAGGTAGTGCGAACCGAAGTTGCCCGCGCCGACGCCGGTCAGCGGATGGTCGCGGATGACGCCCCATGCCCCCTGCCAGTAATCAAGGCGAAACTGTAGGCTCTTAATGGCCTCGGGCGCGAGGCCCCATTGCCGGACGACGCCCAAAGCCGCCACGGCGAGGACAGCCGGCACCACGATCAAACCGATCCTCAGAGCGCGGCACCGCACGGTGGCCAGAATGATCATGAGGTAGGCGCCGACCACAAACGAGGCAATGCCGGCACGACTGCGGCTCATCCAGATGGCGGCAC
Organism: uncultured Anaerolineaceae bacterium; assembly: GCA_964500225.1. Taxonomy (GTDB): domain Bacteria; phylum Planctomycetota; class Phycisphaerae; order FEN-1346; family JAACEH01; genus JAAYDY01. Next base: position 25,113 of record CAZCOA010000036.1, read on the forward strand.
CGGCGGCGGCCAGCACCACCGACAGTACCACCGTCGCCGCGATGGCCACCGACTTCGGCTGCCCGTCGGCCTGTCGTTCGGTCAGGTGCCGCGCGTGCCCCACAAGCAGTGCCAAGGCAACCAGGCCGCCCATCACGAGGTAATCGGCCATAAGGTTCGGGTGGTAGAAGGTGCCGAACACGTCGCCGGCCATTCGGTTGCGGAACATCTGTTCCTCGGGCGAATCGGGACGGATGCCGTGTTCGGCGAGAATATCGAGGCGGTACTCCATGAAGTAGTCCAGCAGGGCGCTGTGAAGGGTGACTTGACCAAGGACGGCGGCCGCGGCGGTGACCAAGGTGCCGGCCACCAGGGCGCCGAGCAACCAGCGGATGCGTTCACGGTCGTCGGCGACCATCAGACACGTGAGGAAATAGAGGACGCCGAGGGCGGCTTCGACGGCGCCGAGAACGGCGGCATAGCGGTCCGAGGCTCGACAGGCGGCCACGGCGGCGCCGACAACCATCAGGATTGCCCCGAGAACGGTCCCTGTGGCCGGGATCACGAGGCAACGTCGCCGAACTCCGTCAAACACCGCGGCGGCGAACGTCAGCAGGATCAAAGCGCCCATCCAGAGGAGGGCCTGGGTGCCGGGGAATCCGCCCGTGCCGCCGATCTGGAGCGTGGCGGCGAACATCGGCATCAGCACGGTGACGGCCACCAGACCGACGAAAGCCGGAGACGTCGGCCGCTGCGACGGCACGACGGGGAGCACCGAAGCGACGGCCGAGGATGTGCGCTTGCGCGTTGGCGTGGTCATGGCTTTCCGGCCCTTGCGACACGTTCGAAGACGGCGATGACGACGAGGATGGCCAGCGTCTGGGCGAAGACGAGGACGGCTTCGAGCGTATTGGCACGGCGGAGCATGACGGCGCCGAGGCTCGTGGTGAGCGTGGCCAGGTAGATGGTCAGCACGGCGGCCCGGCGCGACAAGCCGACGGCCACCAGGCGGTGGCTGAAGTGGTTCGTGTCGCCGACGAAGGGACTCTTGCCGTGAGCGAGGCGGATAAGGGTGACCGAAACGAGGTCATAGAGCGGCACGGCCAGCAGCACCAGCGGCAGGAACGGGCTGAAGAGACTGCGGCCGGCGTCGGGGCGGTAGTACTCACCCTGGACGGCCAGAATCGCGATGAGAAACCCGACGATGAGGCTTCCGGCGTCGCCGAGGAAGACGGAGGCGGGCGGAAAGTTGTAGGCCAGAAAGCCCACCAGCGCGCCGGCAAGCACGGCGGCCAGAACCGGGACGAAGACCTGTCCGGCAGCGGCCGTGACGGCAGCCAGCACCGCCAGAACGATGGCGGCGACGCCGGCCGAGAGGCCGTCCATGTTGTCGAGGAAATTGAAGGCGTTGGTCACAGCGACGATCCAGAAGAAAGTAACCACCTGTCCGAGCCAGGGCACGGGGACAAAAAACGTGGCCTGAATGCCGAGTTCCCAAACGGCAATAGCCGCGGCGGCACACTGGGCGGCAAGCTTGGGCCAGGGCGACAGGCGTCGGCGGTCGTCCACCAGACCGACGACAAAAAGCAAGCCCGTGGCGGCCAGAAGTCCCAGGAGCATGCCGGTTCGGGAGAGGATGCCATCGGCATGAAGGCGGAGCAGGTCGGACCCCGGCAACCGTTCGACGGGCAGACGCTCGCGAAGGGCAACTAGGGCCACGGTGGCGCCGACCGTCAGGATCACAGCCGCGAGGACCCCTGCCCCGCCGCCATAGGGCATGGCGGCGGCATGAATCTTGCGCGGACCCGGATGGTCCACGAACCCGATACGCAGGAACGCGCGGCGGGCCATCCCGACCAGCAGGAGCGAGGCGGCGCAGGCGATGGCGAATGAGAACACGAGGACGACGATCATGGGCGCCGCGACTCCTTCCGCTGAGCCATGAATCGTTCGCGCACGCGCGTCAGGAACGCCTGGTACTGCGGCGTGCGGAAGTCGGGGTAGGTCCACTCGTAGCACTGCCAGCCGCCGTGCGCGAAGCCGAGGGTGGTCTCGGCATAGATGCCGTCGCGGAGGTAGATTCGGTGCGTGTAGTCCTTGCACGAGGCCAGGACAAGCTTGGCAGGCGTGAGGTAACCGGGGTCGAGGTTCACGGGCCGCCGCACTGCCGGCCAGCGTCCGGAGGCGGCCAACGAGCGTTCAAGGTCGTTGGTGCGGCGTTTGACGGCGGGCAGGTCGCCCGGGTCGATCAGGCGGTCCATGGCGATGAAGCGGCGCAGAAGCGGGTGGCCCATGTCGGCGCGGTAGTAGTCGGTGAAGTCGTGGCTCATGACGTCGCTTCGGAGATCCACGGGACCGTACTGCTCGGCAAGCGCGGCCTCGGCGGCGGCCATCGCCTCGGTCCAGACCGACAGCATGCCGACAATCAGCTTGACAGGCTCGGGGGGGCGGATGTCAGCCATGTCGGTTCAATCCGTTCTCCGTTAGGCAGAGACGAGCACCGCAATTGCACATGGCTTCATCGCCGGTCATCCATGCCGGCGGACACCGCGGAGCCCAGCCACCCCTTACGACGAAGAACGTCCCAAGCGATGCGGACATGATCTTCCGCAAACATCCGCTTGCGGTCGTTCCAAGCGTAAGTCTTCTCAATGGCTTCGTTCTCTGTTGCAGCGTGCTCGCGAGTGGCCACCCAGTGAACGGTGGAGAGCAATTCCATGCCAAACGGCGTCTCGAACCCTTCGATCAAGTTGGCCACCCGATCAAAACGCTCATTGGTGTCGGGATGGCTCTTAAGAAACTCATCCGCCCGTATTGTCGCCTGCGGCATCAACTCGATCCGCTTCTCCGGATCGTCAGCCGCATCGCCATAGCCGCAGACGAAGTGCCCCTCGATATGGCTCAGCACATGCCGGAGATTAACGGCATAAGGACCGTATCTGCCCTTGTCAAAATCGAGTCGCAACGGTTGGCCGGCCTCCTGCATGAAGTACATTAGCTTGTGAATCTCAAGAAGAGTGATAAAGGGATCCATCAGGGCGGCCAGGTAACGACGCATCAAGCCAAGCAGCGACGCCCGGCCGACGGTCATCTTGGGAGCAGACTTTTCCCTGGGCATCTTCTCCGGAGCCGGAGCGCCGCCCGGCTCGAAGACAATCACACGAACGTCAGGCAGCACCTGAAAAGCCTGCTCAATCAGCGGACGCACGTCATGCCACTGGAGACCGCCGAGGCCACACCCCAAAGGGGGCAATGCAATGGAGCGAATCTTGCGAGTGCCGACCTCTGCGACGAGCGCCGTCAAACCGGCCCGAATGTACTCGAGGCGGCTCTTGCCCTTCCAATGCTTCTTGGTCGGGAAATTGATGATATAGCGCGGATTCTCGAACCGGTTGAGATCGAAGACGTGGACCTTGCCGGGCTCCAGCCCGCCCCTGTCACAGAGGGACTTGTAGGCTTTGTAGTTCTCGGGGAAGGCCTTGCGGAACTGAAGCGCGATGCCACGGCCCATGATGCCCACACAGTTCACTGTATTGACAAGGGCTTCGGCGTCCGCCTTGAGGATATCGCCTCGCACGAGTTCTGTCATGCCTAGGCTCCCTTCTCCTAATCATAGTACCAGGCCGGCTCAACTGTGACGAGAGGTTTGTGCTCGGCATTCCGCAAAATGGCATTCACCTGTTCCTTGATGTCTTCGTCCTTGACGCCAATACGTTCGATGAGTTTCCACGGAAACGACTCGTAGATGAGAAACTCGGCCTGCTTGCCTTCCTTGACAATGGGATCACGCCAGTCGCTTGCCGCAACAGCAGTCCAGTCAACCTTGTCAAGGTCGTCCAGATGATTGTAGAAGCCGGCGAGGCGGCCTCCGGCATTCCGGTCGGAGAAGCCCCATCGCACGTGATTCTCATCAGCCCAACGAACCGCAGCGACCATGTCGGCTTGCAGATGCAGGATCGGTCGCTGCCCTCCGCGATAGCACAGGTCGGGGTGATTGGCCTTGTGCAGGATGTACAGCATAATCGATCGGGGACAGAAGTAGAACGGCACGTACTCGCCCACTCTCGTTCCAGGATGACAATTCACGCCAAGGACACAGAGCCGACGTGCTTTGATACTTGACATGCCTATAACCTCATGGTCAGCATCTTGGGCAAGCATCGCCGCATCGGAGAGGAGCCTCCCGGACGACGCGATCCGCGCCAAGTTCCGCAGATGCGTGATGTGGTAGATTTGAGGATGTGCTGGCGGCTGCCCCATAGACGATGCCCCAACTTGTGCTTCCTGGTCGTCAAAGGACTGCTGCTTGCGCGGCCCAGGTCGCGGTTCCACAGACAAGGCAATTTGGCTGCAACACATCGCTCCGTAATGGTCCGGGATCACGCCACGTTCAGGGCGGCCAGGCGTGAACGGACCTCGGCCGTCAGGTACGCAGCGGTATCGGCCACGGGCACCTTGACGGTCTCGCCCGAGGCGCGGTCGCGGATTTCGAACACCCCTTCCTTTAGGCCGCGGCCGCCGATGGTCACGCGAAGCGGCACGCCGATCAGGTCGGCGTCGTTGAACTTCACGCCGGCCCGCG
>CAZCOA010000037.1:0-29168 GCA_964500225.1 uncultured Anaerolineaceae bacterium
GCAAGCTGATGTGGCCGGTGCTGGAGGAGATGAAGAAGGAGTTCGCCGGCAAGCTCGCGGTGGAGTTCGTCGATGTGGGCAAGCGGGAGAATGCCGCCCTGGCCCAGCAGCACGCCGTCAAGCTGATCCCGACGCAGGTCTTCCTCGACGCCGAGGGCAAGGAACTTTGGCGGCACGAGGGCTTCATCTCGCGCTATGGCATCCTCGACAAGTTCCGCGAACTGGGCTATGCCTTCGCCGCCGAGGCCCTGAAACCCACATTCAGCCGCCTGGAACCGGCCACAGCGGACCAGCGGCCCAAGGACAAGGTCTGCATGTTCTGCGACGGCGACATCGACGCCAAGACGCAGGTCGTCGTGGCTACCGACAAGGGCGAGGTGAAGCTTTGCGGGCCGCACTGCTACTTCATCATGTACTCCTGCCTGACGCAGGACACGACGGGGTTCGACGCCAAGGCGTCGGTCACCGATTGGGCCACGGCGAAGCTGACGCCGATGACGACCGCGACGTACCTATACGGTCTCGACGAGAAAACCGGCAGACCGACGATCAAGGCCTTCGCCGACCGGGCGGCCGCCGAGGCCGAACAGAAGGCCGCCGGAGGCAGTCTCATCGGCTACGAGGTGTTGAAGCAGAAGGAACTTGCTCCCCGTTGCGGCTTCTGCGACCGGGCGGTCTATCCGGAAGATGCAGCCCTGGTGAAGATCGACGGCGTGTACAGTTGGGGTTGCTGTTCGCACTGCGCCATGGGCGTGGCGGCCAGGACCGGCAAGGACATCGAGGTCCACCAGCCGGACCGCTTGACCGGCGAGATGGTGGTTGTGAAAACCCTGGGCGGCTACATCCAGTCGATCGAGCCTCCATCGGCGGTGGCCTGGTTCGGCAAGAAGAAGCTGCCTGACGGATCGTTCGTCTCGGCCGGATGCTTCCACCAGGGGTTCTTCACGAGCCTGGAGAACCTCAAGAAATGGGCCGAGCAGAATCCGACGGAGATTGGCCATATGATCACCATCGACCAGGCCCTGGCCGATAAGATGAAACTGTCGCCGGCCCAGATTGCCAAGGCCTGCAAGGTAGGCGAGTGTGCGCCACGGTAGCCTGTTCTTTGAGGAAGACACAGTGAAGATGTTCGGCGTAGCCATAGTACTGGTGGTCATGGCCTCTGCGGCGGCACAGTGTGCCTGTTCAGGAGGCAGATCCGCAGACCAGACGCCTTCCACTTCTGCCGCGGCGCCTGGCACAACTCAGACCGCCGTCCCCGCTGCAACTGCTGTCGCGACGCCCGCCGTAGCCCAGGAATCGGCCAATACGGTGGCAGCGGCCTATCCCGGCCTGGCTTCGGGAGGGCTGACTCATTCCCAGCTTGTTGAGCTTCCCGAAGGTCTGTTGCTGCGCAGCGGCGATGTGACGATCACGAGCGAGGATCTGACCGATGAAATAGCCAAAGCCCCCAAGGAACTTCAGGAGCAGCTTCGCAAGAATGCCTTTTTCCTCTTGGAGCAGATGGCCGCGCGGAGGTTGATGCTGGCCGAGGCGAAAGCGGCCGCCGTCAGGGACGGGAAGGATGCCGCCAAGATGTCCGAGCAGGAGTTACTCAAGGGCTTCTTTGAGAAACTGACCGCTGACGTGAAAATCAGTGACGCCGAAGTGTCCGAGTTCTACGAGAATAATAAGGAGATGGTCGGCGGGCAGCCGTTGGAGGCCGTCAAGGAACCCATCGCCGCCTTCCTTCATCAGCAGAAGCGGCAGGAAGCGGTCGGCCGCTATATCGAGACACTAGGCCGGCGGACGACCATCGAGGTCTCGGTGGCGTGGGTCAAGGAACAGTCGGTCCTGGCCCAAGACAATCCCGTGGACAAGGCCCGCGCGAGCGGCAAGCCGTCGCTGGTGGACTTTGGTTCCAAGGGCTGCATCCCCTGTGACAAGCTCGCGCCGATTCTGGAGACGCTGAAGACCAAGTACGAGGGCAAGGCCAACGTGATCTTCGTCTCGGTGCGGGATGAGCAGATTCTGGCCGCCCGCTACGGCATCCAGTCGATCCCGGTGCAGATCTTCTTTGACGCCACAGGCAAGGAAACCTTCCGCCACACCGGCTTCTGGCCACAGGAGGACCTTGAGAAGAAACTGGCCGAGATGGGCGTCAACTGAGGAGCGGTGATGAAGGGCAAGAAGATACTGAACAACCTGCTGCTGGCATTTCTGTTGGTGAGTATCGGCTACGCCATCGGCCGCGAGACGGCGCCGACGGGCGGCGGCACTGGAGCAACGCTGCTAGCCTCGCCCTCGGAGGCTCCGCAGACGAACACCGCCAACGACGAACGCGCGAAGCCTGCTGCCGTGGAAAAGGTGATCGTCTATTACATGCACGGCATACCCTGCATCACCTGCACGATGATCGATACCACGGCCGAGGCACTGGTTCGCGACGAGTTCGCCGCCGAGGTCGCCTCGGGGCGGATCGCCTACGCCTCATTGAACTACCTGGACCGCAAGAACGAGTCGCTGGCCGACAAGTATAATGTGGGCAGCAACACGATCATCGTAGTCCGCTTCCGCGACGGCCAAGAGGTGCAGCGCGTGCGGCTCGACAAGGTCATGGAACTGGCCGGCGACCGCGAGCAACTGGCCGACTACATTCGTCAGGGCATTCGGGCCTGCCTCGAAGGAGACATGGGATGACCCTTCTGGCTGTTCTCGGAACCGTCTTCGTGTTCGGTTTGATGACGGCTGTCAGCCCTTGCCCGCTGGCGACAAACATCGCAGCCATCAGCTTCCTGAGCCGCAGCGTCGGCAACTCGCGCCGTGTGATCGTCTCAGCCCTCTTCTACGCGGTGGGCCGTACGCTCGTTTATATGATTCTGGGCACGGCCCTGCTATGGGCCTTCCAGGCTCTCGGCGGCGGACAGGGCGACCTCAAGGAATTCGCCAGCCCCACGTCCCGGTATCTTCAACGTTACGGGAACCTGGCTCTGGGGCCGGTTCTGCTCTTGGTGGGGATGATCCTGTCGGGCCTGTTGGAACTGAACGTCTCGATCGGCGTGGGCGGCACCCGTCTCCAAGAGAGGGCGGCCGCCGGCGGCCCCGTATGGGCCCTGCCGCTAGGCATCTTGTTTGCCTTGGCCTTCTGCCCGCCATCGATTGCCCTGTTCCTGAGTTCCCTGGTCCTCTCTGCGGAACACGGCAACGCGCTCCTGCCGCCGTTGGTCTACGGCGTAGGCACGGCGGTGCCTGTGCTGGGGTTTGCCCTGCTGATTGCCTTCGCCGGGCAATACGTCGGCAAGGCCTTCAACCGGCTGACGCAGATCGAGCAATGGTTCCGCCTGGCCGCCGGAACAATCTTCATCCTGGCCGGCATCTGCACGATCCTGACCCACATCTGGGGCCTGAAACTGATGCCCGGTAGCTGAACTACGAGTCTTGGAGGATCGCCGCATGTTTCCACGCGTCCTGGTGGTCACCGACCGCTCCGAGGAATCGGATGCCCTGGTCAGTTGCATTCAGGGGCTCCGCGATCTGGGGACCGAGAAGGTCGTCCTGCTCTATTGTTTCCGCCTGCCGGAGGTCTCCGGCCTGATCAGAAGCGTCGAAGAACTGGTCCGTCCGGCCTTGGAAAAGCAGCAGGCCTCGCTCCAGACGCAGGGTCTGGAGGCCGACATCCAGTTGGCCGCCGGCGCCCCGCTCGAGACGATCAGCCGAGTCGCCCAGGAACACGATGCGTCACTGATCGTTCTCGACGAGCACCCGCATGGCATGCTTGGCGAAGCGTTCTTTGGTTTCCAGGCCACCGCCGTATCGCGTCAGGCCGTGCGGCCGGTGCTGATCGTTCGCTTCCGCCCGTGCGGCGACGTCTGCGCCGCCTGCGAGGGCACGTTTCCGTGCCGGCCTCTGGAGCATGTGCTGTTTCCCACGGATTTCTCCGACAATGCCGAGCAGGCCTTCGAAGTTGTCGAACAGATGGTCCGGACCGTCCGTCCGCGCGTGACGCTCGTGCATGTCCAGGACAGGACTCGCATCGCCAAATACCTGGAGCACAAGCTGGAGGAGTTCAACACGATTGACCGCGGACGGCTGGAGCGCCTGCGCGACAGGCTGCTCAGCCTGGGGGCCCCACGGGTGGACATCGAGCTGCCGTACGGTTCGCCGACGCTGGAAATTCTCCAGCGCGCCCGGGCTTCCGATGTCTCGGTCGTCGTCATGGGCAGCCAGGGCCGAGGCTTCCTCGGCGAGGTCTTCTTCGGCAGCGTGAGCCACAACGTGGCCCGCCGCGCCCCGACCTCGGTGCTCCTGGTCCCGGCGCTTCGCTGATGGACTCTCCATGGGCCTTGACAGCGGCAGGGTCTGAATCTATACTTCGTTGCGTGGCGAAGCGACATACTATGCGGAGTTATGCGGTGCGCCGGTTCCTAGCTATTACGAAAGCCTTGTCGGACGAAAACCGGGTGCGGGCCCTGATGGCGCTCTCGGGCGGCGAGCTCTGCGTCTGCCAGATCATCGAACTGCTGGGACTGGCCCCCTCGACGGTCTCCAAGCACATGTCGGTATTGCGTCAGGCTCGACTCGTCGAAGCCCGCAAGGAAGGCCGCTGGATGTACTATCGACTTCCGGACGCGGGCAATGATTGCATCGACGGGGCCATCGCTTGGACGAGATCCACCCTGGCCGCCGACGCAACCATCCGCAAGGATGCCCGACGCACAAGGGTTGTGCGACGGACCAGCAAGGAAGACCTGTGCAAGTGCTACCGCGCCTGACGGGAGGGCTGGATGCCTGAGCGACGATTGAAAGTGCTGTTCCTCTGCACCGGAAACTCCTGTCGCAGCCAGATGGCCGAGGGTTGGGCCAGGGCGCTGAAGGGCGACGTGATCGAGGCCTATTCCGCGGGCATCGAGACGCACGGCCTGAATCCCAACGCCGTGAAGGTCATGGCCGAAGCCGGTGTTGACATTTCCGGCCACCAATCGAAGAACGTGGCGGACCTCATGGACGTTCCGTTCGACTACGTCGTCACCCTCTGCGGCCACGCCAACGAGACCTGCCCGATGTTTCCGGGCAAAGCCAAAGTCGTTCACGTCGGCTTCGACGACCCGCCCAAGTTGGCCAAAGAGGCAAGAACACAAGAGGAAGCACTGGGCCACTATCGCCGAGTGCGCGATGACATTCGGGCCTTCATCGACAAGTTACCCGGCGTCCTTGTGGGAGAACCCAAGGAGTAATCCCCTATGGCAGTGGATGCTCGGCCCGTGCAATCGGACAGGAAGCTGAACGTCTTTGAAAAGTACCTGACCCTCTGGGTCGCCCTGTGCATTGGCGGCGGCATCGTATTGGGCAAGCTGGCTCCAGGCGTGGCCCAATCGCTGGACGCGATGGCCATCTACGTCAACGAGGCCCCGGTCGTGTCCATTCCCATCGCCGTGTGCCTGTTCTTCATGATGTATCCGATCATGGTCAAGATCGACTTCGCCGAGGTGGTCAAGGCCGGCAAGAGCCCGCGGCCTGTGTTGTTGACCCTGGTCGTCAACTGGGGCATCAAGCCCTTCACCATGCTGGCCATTGCCACTGTCTTTTTGGGCTACATCTTCCGCGGCCTGATCCCCGGCACAGAGATTATCAAGGACGGCACCGAAGTCGAACTCTGGCGATCCTACATCTCCGGGGCCATCCTGCTGGGTATCGCTCCCTGCACGGCCATGGTGCTCATGTGGGGCTATCTGGCCAAAGGCAACCAGGGGCATACCCTGGTTATGGTAGCCATCAACTCGCTGACCATGCTGGTGCTCTACGGCTTGCTGGGCGGCTGGTTGCTGGGCGTCAACAAGATGCCGGTGCCCTGGCAGGCGATGCTCTTGTCCATCGCCATCTATGTGGCCCTTCCGCTTGTGGCCGGATACTTCTCACGCAAGTGGATCATCCAGGCCAAGGGGCTTTCATGGTTTCAGCAACGGTTTCTGCACGTACTCACGCCGGTGTCGATCCTCGCTCTGCTGGCCACGCTGGTGCTGCTGTTTTCTTTCAAGGGCGAGACCATCCTCGACAACCCGCTGACCATCCTCTGGATTGCCATTCCGCTGTCCATCCAGACACTGCTGATCTTTGCCCTTACCTACGCCCTGGCGAAGTGGCTGAAGTTCAGTTACCAGGACGCCGCCCCTTCGGCCATGATCGGCGCGAGCAACCATTTCGAAGTCGCCATCGCCACGGCAACGATGCTCTACGGTCTTTCCAGCGGCGCCGCCCTGGCCACCGTGGTTGGCGTGCTGATCGAGGTGCCGATCATGCTCCTGCTGGTGAAGATCTGCCTGAAGAGTCAGCACTGGTTCAAGCGTCCGGCCGAGAGCATTTCTGTCGAATGAATCAGGTGGTCGATCCCAACGGAAGGAATTGTGCCATGTCAATGGAAAACAAAACGCACACACTGGTCCGCAACGCCTATGCGGAAGTCGCCCGCAAGCAATCCTCCTGTTGCGGCTCCGGCAGTTCCTGCTGCGACGACACCAAGGCCTACAGCGTGCCCGACCATCCCGTGCCCGAGTCCGAGCTGGGCCTGTCGTGCGGCAATCCGTTGGCCTTCGGCCATATCAACCCGGGCGACGTGGTGCTGGACCTTGGCAGCGGGGCGGGAAAGGATGTCTTCCTGGCCGCCCAGAAGGTCGGCGACGCAGGCCGGGCCATCGGCGTGGACATGACGCCCGAGATGCTGGCCCTGGCCCGCAAGAACGCGGTGAAGTTCTTTCAGACCACGGGCCTGGCGAACGTCGAGTTCCGCGAGGGAGTCATCGAGCATCTGCCCGTCGATGACGCTTCCGTTAACGTGGTCATCTCCAATTGCGTCATCAATCTCTCGCCCAACAAGCCACAGGTATTCCGCGAGGCCTATCGCGTTCTGAAGCCCGGCGGACGCATGATCGTCAGCGACATCGTCCTCAACCGACCGCTGCCCGATTCAGCAAAGAACAACACCGATCTCTATGCCGCCTGCATCGCCGGAGCCTTGCTGCGAGAGGATTACCTTGCTGCCGTGCGGACGGCCGGTTTCGCCCAAGTCGATGTGGTCAGCGACCACACCTACCAAGTGACCTCGACGGGCGACGAACCGATAACCGGCGGCACTCTCGATGCGCTGTCCGGCGTGGCAGCGAGCATCACCGTTCTGGCCGTGAAGCCGCAGTAGCCAAGCGTATCGTGTTCTCTTCCACTGTTAACGGATCCCCATTCCCACCGTGCCCGCTTGCCTCGGGGACAAGGCAGCCGTATACTGAGCGCTTCCTGTGGAGGGACCCGAGGTGGAACATCTGGCACAGCAGGCTGTGGACTGCATGAAACGGTGCGGCGTCGCCTATGGCGACGTGCGCTTTGTATCCGAGCGCGAACAGGACATCGCCGTCAGCAACGGAACGGTCCAAACCCTGACGGACGAGCGGAGCTGCGGGTTCGGCGTTCGCGTTCTGGTCAATGGAGCGTGGGGCTTCCATTCGTCGTGCGAGGTGACCGACGCAGAGATCGAGCGCGTGGTTCGTCAGGCATGCGCCATCGCAGCGGCCAGCGCCCTGACGGCGGCCGAGCCGGTGCGTCTGGCGGAGGCGGAGCCCTGCCGGGGCCGGTACGTCACACCGTATCAGAAGGATCCGTTCGAAGTGCCTTTGGCGACGAAACTGGAGACGCTGATCGCCGCGAGCCGCGCCATGATGGGCGAGCCGGTGGTTCTGGCCCAATCGTTCTTCAAGGCCTGCGAAACGGTCAAGATGTTTGCTTCAACCGAAGGCGCCCTGGTGCGGCAACGGATTGTGGAGACCGGCGGCGGCATCGCAGCCACGTCCGTCCGCGACGGGCAGATGCAGGTGCGAAGCTATCCGAACAGTTTCCGCGGCAACTTCGCCACGGCCGGATACGAGTATTTCGAGCAGATGGCCATTCTGTCGCAGGCCGAACGCGTGCGGCAGGAATCGGTGGCCCTGCTCTCGGCGCCGCAGTGTCCGAGCGGCCGGCGGACCATCATTCTCGAGGGCGGACAACTAGCCCTCCAGGTTCACGAATCCATCGGCCACCCGATTGAGCTGGACCGCGTCCTCGGCATGGAGTCGGCATACGCCGGCGACTCGTTCCTGACGCTGGACAAGCTGAACACTCTTCAGTACGGGTCGCCCCTGGTCAATGTGGTGGCCGACGCAACGGTGCCGGGGGGTCTGGGCACGTTCGGTTACGACGACGAGGGCGTGCCCGCGCAGCGAACGCCCATCATCACCGAGGGCCGTTTCGTGGGCTACATGTCCAGCCGCGAGACCGCACCCTGCATCGGCCGCACCAGCAGTGGCGCCATGCGGGCCAGTTCCTGGAGCCGCACGCCGCTGATCCGCATGACCAACGTGAATCTGTTGCCGCAGCAAGGAACGCTCGACGAGTTGATCGCCGACACGGACGACGGTCTGCTGATGGCGACAAACCGCTCCTGGTCGATTGACAACAAGCGGCTCAATTTCCAGTTTGGCACCGAGATCGCCTGGGAAATCAAGAAGGGAAAGCTGGGCCAGGTATTCAGGAATCCGACGTACACGGGCGTCACGCCGGAGTTCTGGAACTCGTGCGACGCAGTGTGCGGCCCGTCGGAGTGGAAGCTTTTCGGAACGCCCAACTGCGGCAAGGGACAACCCTCGCAGACCGCCCACGTCGGTCACGGCGTGGCGCCGGCACGATTCCGCAACGTTGAAGTCGGAGTGATGAAATGACCACCGATTATCTGAACAGGGACTACCTGCTCGGTCTGGCCGAAAGCCTTCTTGCGGCAAGCGAAGCCGACGAGACGGAAGTCGTCCTGATGACGGGCGAGGATTACCTGACGCGGTTTGCGAAGAACCGCATACACCAGAACGTCGGCAGTCGTCATGCCAGCGTGACGGTTCGTGCCGTGGTGGGCAAGCAGATCGGCGTGGCACAGGCTGAGAGCTTGGACGAGGCGTCACTTCGCGATACGCTGGCCAAAGCCCAGGACATCGCGGGTTTCTGCCCGCCGATTGAGGACTTCAAGGGGCTTCCCAAGCCCGGCAGGATTCGCCCCATCGAGGCGTTCGATGAGGCGACGGCCCGAACGTCGCCCGAGGAACGAGCGCGGATCGTCGTGGAGCTGGTGTCCGCGGCCAAGCGCCGCCGCGCGGAAGCAGCCGGTCTGATTCAGACCCAGGCCGGCGCCATCGCCGTGGCGAATTCCCACGGCATCCGGGCCTATCATCGCATGACCGGGGCCCAGTTCCAGACCGTGGTGACCTGTGGTGACGGAAGCGGCTATGCCGGGTCGGAGGGCACGGCACTGAGCGATCTGGACGCGCGCGGCGTCATTCGTGACGGCGTGGGCAAAGCCGCCCGAAGCCGCAACCCGCAGCCTATCGAGCCGGGCGAGTATGACGTGGTGCTGGAGCCGGCGGCCGTGGGGGCGCTGGTGGACATGCTCGGCTACTCGGGCTTCGGCGCCAAGGCATTCCAGGAAGGCCGCAGCTTCATGAGCGGCAAGATCGGCCAGAAGGTCACCGGCGATGCCATCACGATCGTGGACAACGCACACGACCCGCGGCAGAAGGGGTTGCCGTTCGACTTCGAGGGCGTGCCGCGGAAGCGCGTGAAGCTGATTGACCGCGGCGTGGCGGCGGGGGTGGTGTACGACAGTTACCTGGCGGGCCGCGAGGCCGGGCGTCGCGCCTCGACGGGCCACGCCCTGCCCCCGAAGTACGCTTCGTACGGAGCCATGCCGATGAACCTGCTCGTCTCGGGTGGCGACCAGTCGCTGCGGTCGCTCATCGCGGGGACGGAGCGAGGATTGCTCGTGACACGGTTCCATTACGTCAATTTCGTCGAGCCGGTCCGCGCGGTGCTCACGGGCATGACGCGCGACGGCACCTTCTGGATCGAGAACGGCAAGATTGCCCATCCGATCCGCAATCTTCGGTTCACCGAAAGTGTCATTGAGGCTTTTGAGCGTTGCGACGGCCTGTCGCGGATGCGTCGTCGCGTCGAGGGCGGCGCGGTGTGCCCGGCGATGCGAATCCGCGGTTTCCGATTCAGCGGGAAGACCGAGTTCTGAGCAGTGCTAATGAAGAGAGGTGCAGTATGAAAGCCGCCGTTCTGCACGCCAAGCGTGACCTGCGCGTAGAAGAGCGTCCCCAGCCCAGCCCCACAGGCACGCAAGTACTGATCCGCGTTCGCGCCGTGGGCGTCTGCGGCAGCGATGTCCACTACTACACGGAAATGCGCATCGGCGACCAGGTGATCGCCAAACCGCAGGCCGTGGGCCACGAATTCGCCGGCGAAGTGGCGGCCGTGGGCCCCAAGGTCGAGCACTTCAAAGTCGGCGACCGCATCTGCGTGGAACCGGGGCTGAGCTGCGGCAAGTGCCGCCAATGTCGCGAAGGGCGGCCCAACTGCTGCCCGAACGTGATCTTCTACGGCACGCCGCCGGTCGAGGGGGCGTTGCAGGAATTCGTTCTGGCCGACCAGGAGCAGTGCACGCTCCTGCCCGCAGGCATGAGCTTTGCCGAGGCGGCCATGCTCGAACCGCTCCAGGTGGGCGTCCACGCCTTCAACCTGGTGCCGTGCGTGCCGGGCGACTGGGTGGCCATCGTCGGCGCCGGCAGCATCGGCCTGTCGTGCCTGGCGATGGTCCGCGCCGCCGGGGCTACCAGGATCATCGTCACGGACAAGCTGGACTATCGCCTTGCCCTGGCGAAGAAGCTCGGGGCGACGCACACCGTCAACGTCGAGCGCGAGGACGCCCTTGCCGCCGTGAAGAAGATCACCGACGGTCAGGGCGCCGACGTGGTGTACGAGGCGACCAACAGCGTGAAGGGGCTGCCGCAAGCGGTAGCCCTGGCCCGCATCGCCGGCCGCGTGGCGGCCATCGGCATTCCGCCGGTGGACGAGATTCCACTGCCCGCCTCGTTCCCGCGACGTAAACAGCTCACGGTGCAGTTCATCCGGCGCAGCGCCCACAGCATCCGCCAGGCGCTTGAGCTGGTCGCCACCGGCAAGATCGACGTGAAGCCCTGGATCACGCACCGCTTCCCGCTGGCCCGTGTCAAAGAGGCCTTCGACCTGGTGGACGCCTACGGCGACGGCGTGCTGAAGACGGTCATCGAGATGTAGTCCACATGCCGATGGGCCACTCCAACCTGGCAGGGGCTATTCCTTCGCCGCCTTGGCCGGGGCCTCGGCAGTCATCAGGGCGAAGCTGTCGACGCACTCCTTGATTTTGGCCCCGACGGCCTTCCACTGCCCTTCTGCCGCTGCGCCGGTCGCCAGATAGACCTTGCCGTTTCCGCCGATGGCCTTGGCGCAGAAATGCAGATCGTTTCCCTGCAGCGACCCGCTGTATTCCATGGTGAAGACGCCCTTGACCAGTTGCTCGGAGACGATGGTGAGCTTCATATCGCCAATCTGCTTGAGACTCAGCGTTCGGTAGTCGTCCATGGAGCCGGGGAACTCCTGCACCTGGACATTGACGTTGGGGGCGAATCCGTCCGACGGCGGCATGAACATGATCAGGGCCTGCCCCGTCCCCTGCCCCATCTCATCCAGCGGCGCAATGGAGAATCCGCTATTCGGGAACTTCAGCGGCTCCGACGGCTTGCCTGCCGGAGCGGCAACCACCACGGCCAGAACGCCAAGGCACACTGCGGATGCTACCAGAATGCGGTTCAACATGGGTTCTCTCCTCGACCTGGACAACCTGTTCGATATGAAGTGGGTGCAACACGCAGTTGCCGCCCGCCGGTTCTGTGGACCGCCGTGGAGGCGATGCTTACGGTTACTTGAAGGCGTCCATATCCCTCGCCGTAATGGTAATCTCGCGAGGGTTGATAGCCTTGACCTCGCGTTTCTCGCGATAGTAGAACAGCTTGTCGCCGCCCCAGCGGTCGAAGATCTGCCGCTGCTCGTTCTGGACCCAAATGGCCGCCGGCTGTGCCTGCGATCCCGTCAGAACGAGCATATCTTGCGGCAGATCGTATGTGATCCGCGTGCCGCGGGCGTGATAGTCGCCGTCCTTGAAAAAGACCCGCTCCGTGGCCACAAGCTGCTGAAGGTCGATGCGGCGCTTGCCGGAGGCGTCCGCGGCGGCCGTCTCGGCAAAGAATAGCCGCAGATCCTGGCACCACAGGGTGCTGGTGCCGCTGAGGCGGCCGACGTCCTTGTCCTGCGGAATCAGGCCCTGGCTTCGCCCCACGACGCGCGCTACCACGTCCTCACCGAAATAGGCCACGGCCCGCTGCCGCTCGAAGATCATCTCCTTTTTCCATGCGACGCGTGTCGAAGTGCGGGCCGTCCGCTCGTGCGGCGGTTTGGCCGAGGGCGTCCGGTCCACCTCGATGACCGTCAACACGCCGGCGCCCGGCACATAGGCCTTCTCTTTCTCGGCGTTGTACTCGAGTTTTTGCGACTCGATGGTCGATACGCTCACCAATTTGGTCGGGTCCTCGGGCGTCTGCACCAAGCGGGCAACCACGTTTTCGATGGCCGTCAGCCGCGACAGGTCCTTCTCGCCAATGAGTTTCGACGCATCGTCCTCGCCGGCGGCTTTCCTGCTCGCGGCGTCCTTGGGCCGATCCGTGAAGAAGACCCACAGGTCGCGGCACTCGACCGACGCACTGGGCGTCCGGGCCTTGGCGTCGCCCATGAAGTGCGACTGGTTGGCCTTGCCGTCGAAGAACATGCTCTCGGTCCATGTGATGTTCAGCGGCATCGGCTCCCTGAGCTTCTCGCCCTCGGGACCGCGAGAGCTGAGAACGCTGAGCGATCCCGGCCCTGTCACCTCCGCCCTCTGAGCCGAGTTCACGGCGACGATCTTCTCGCCGCGCAGCTTGTTGGCCCCCGAGGTCACCAGAGCCTGCCGCTGCCGCGTACCGCGAAGCTCCACGCGCTCGCCGTCGTCGGTCATGTTCAGGCTATCGGCCTCCGCGTAGTACCCCTCCTGCCGCACACGCACGTCGGTTTCGGCCCTCACGGCCGAAGCCTTCGCGGACTTCGGATCGTTCGGGTCCTCCTTGAACGTGATCCAGAGCTTCTCGGCCTCGATGTCGCCGGCCTTGGAAGACTTGTCCTTGCCTGCCCCACGCACCTTGCCGCCGGCGTGCATGGCGCCCACACGACTGCCGCCGTCGGCCAGCCGCACGAAATCCGCCTCCAGATGCTCGCAGGCCAGATCGCCGATGGCCATCGAACCGCCGCCTTCGGGCTGGCTTGCGGCCACCTGGCCGTCGGCCTCCAGACGCATCACCGCCTGCGTTCCGTCGGCCGTCGGCGGGAAGAATCCGATGCGAATCCGGTCGCCGGCCAGCGTCTGACGACCACGCCACAGGGACGCCTTGCCGCTGAAGTCGGCGACCTGGATGAAGTTCCGCTCTTGCTGTTTGCCGTCCACCGTGACAGTGTGAGGCTCGTAACGGATGCTCATCCAGTCGCTCCACCGGGCGCGGAAAGGCTCGTCTTCGTCGCTCTGGCCGGCGGCGGCGCCAAGACCCAGGCCGCGACCGCCCACCTTGCCCACCAGGCTTCCCCGGCCGTCCACACGGGCCGTGCCGGCCACCTGATCGAACGTAAATTGCCTGCCGGTGACCGTCGCCGCGTCCTGAACGACGGTGGCGTCCCGCGTATCGGATCCGCGGAGCCGTCCCTTCTTCGATGTGTCGTCGTACTGGAAGGACTCGCCGCGTGCTTCCATGCCCCTGTCCACCAGGAGCACAGGCGTCCCGGTGGCAGCAATCCGGAACTTGACGGGCGGCCCATGGACCGCCTGAGGCGTCAGCACCAGCGGCCCATCGCAAACGATGTCCAGGGGAACCCCATCGCGCATCTTGCCGGCGGCCTTGTCGGACATCGGCGTGGAGGTCGCCACAGCCGGCCGGTCGCCGGACCGGCCGGCCCGCGCCGTCGATCCAGACGAGGGCGTTGCGGGACGTTCGGAGGTGGACGCGCCGGTCGCCGCGGGGTCGCCGGTCTGGGCATTCCTGACGCTCCTCGATGAGGACTTGTCCGGCAGGACCAACGTCACGCGGTCCCCCTCCAGGCGGCGTTCGCCCTGGACGGCTCGCACATTCCGGACGAGCAGAATGTGTATGAGTTGCTGGTCCTCGTCGGCTGCCACAGCGGCGGGCTCGGGACGTGGGCCGGAGGAGGCCGCCGCCCTGGCGGTCGTGCCGCCGGCCGTCGAAGGCCTACCACCCGCGTTCCCCGCCGACGGGGCACCGGACTGCGGCGGCTGCGGTGAGGACGGAGTGGCATTCCGGCCACTTTCGCTCCGGTCCTCACCCATCAAGCTGACGCCGAACCGCTCGCTTCCGGTCCGCAGCACCACATGAACCTTATCCAACAGCCGCAGTTGCCGCAGTTCGCTCTTGCCGCGAACGAGGTACAGGACCATGCCGACGGCATCGACGTCGCCTTCGGGGCTTCGGACCGTGACGGGGTCGTCGGTGAAAAGCTTCGACAGCGGCGCGTCGCGCCCGACGGCGGCGATCTCGCTGTCGCCTTCACCTCGGGGCAGGTCGTCCATTGTCGCTACACGGACGTAATCAATGTGGTCCATGGTGATGACCACATCGTCGGCCGGATCGCCCGGAGTGCCGCGATCGTGCCGCAGCATAACGCCGTCGGTCAGGCGACCCCGGCTGATGTCGTCGTATCCGTTCAGCGGGCCGCCCACCGTGTCGAAATAGCCGTTCGGAGCCTTGACGTTGACCACCTCGCCCTTGTCTGAGTAGATGAAGAACTCGGGTTCGACGAGATGAGTGCGCGTAGTGCCGGGCTCGGGGGCCATTTTCCTGGCCCGAATCACATGGCGGAGGCGGTTGGTCTCAGGGTCGCGGACGATGATCTCGAAATCCGATTCGGCGATAGCAGTGCCGGCCTCGCCCACTTCGATGGCGCCCGAGGTTTCGTCGCTCACCTGCTGCGGATCGACCTGGAACAGGCCGCCAACCCGCCCGTACTCGAATCTCTGAAGGTGCCGCAGCAGCAGGGCCAGGAACACCATGGCCAGCACGCTGATGAGAATGGTCATCGTCCGTCGGAACATGAGGCCTTCCCCGCCGTCAGGCGTCGGACCGTGTGTAACGGGCCATGATCGCGTCCCAGCGGCCCTGCGCTTTGAGAATCCATTCAATGACTTCTCGCACGGCCCCCTGCCCTCCGCCGAGGGCCGTCACACGGTGTGCCGCAGCCCGGACCTCGGCCACGGCGTCGGCGACCGCCACCGGGCAGCCCACCCGGAGCATCACCGGCAGATCCGGCAGATCGTCGCCCACGTAGGCAGCTTCGTCCGCGGTGCAGCCCGCCGCCTGGAGAATCCGCTCCATGGCCGGCCACTTGTCTTTGGCGCCCTGTTCAACCAGAGAAATCCCCAACTCCGCAGCCCGCCGCTCCGTGGCGGCGCACGAACGCCCCGACAACAGCGCGGCCGTGTGCCCGGCCCTCATCCAGTATTTCAGGCCCGAACCGTCGCGGACGTGGAACTGTTTGGTCTCGGCCCCGGTCGAATCGTAGATGATCCGCCCGTCGGTCAGCACGCCGTCCACGTCGCAGACCAGAAGGCGGATTCGCACAAGGTCGCTCACTTCGTCTCCTCGAAAGCGTTAGGTAGGCTACGACGGCGCGGTACAGACAGCCCTCCGGACAACCTTAGCCCTCGGCCAGCCCCACTTCGACCAGATCCTGAATATCCACCAGCCCGACCACCCGGTCGGCGGCATCGACCACAGGAAGCTCGTCGATGTGGTACTCGTTGATAATGTGCAGCGCCTCGGAGGCCAGGCGGCCCACCTGGATCCGCTTCGGCTGTCGCACCATGACCTCGGCCACCGGCCGGTCCAGTACCGAGGCGTCGCCGCCCTCGAGCAATCGCCGCAGGTCCGCGTCCACGAAAATGCCCGTCAACTTACCCTGGTCATCGACAAGCACGGCCGCACCGCTGCGACGTTTGATCCGGGTCAGCGAACACAGCACCTCGCGAACGGTCAGCCGGTCGCTGGCCAGGGGCAGCCGATCGTCCTTGCGCATGACCTCCTCCACCTTCAGCAGTTTGCGACCCAGGCTGCCGCCGGGATGGAACAGGGCGAAGTCCTCTTCCTTGAAGTTGCGCATCTTCAGGACGGTCAGAGCCAAGGCGTCGCCGAGGGCCAGCATGGCGGTGGTCGTGACGCTTGGTGCCAGGCCCAGCGGACAGGCCTCTTGGAGCTCGCCCAAGTTCAGCACCACGTCGGCATGGCGGCCGAGGGTCGAGTGGGGCCGTCCGGTCATGGCAATGATCGGCGTGCCCATCTTCTTAAGCTGCTGCAGAAGGCGGGTCACCTCGTCGGTCTCGCCGCCATAGCTGTAGATCAGGGCCAAATCGTTGCGCCGCACGCGGCCCAGGTCGCCATGGATCGCCTCGGCGGCATGAAGAAATATGCTGGGCGTACCCGTGGAACAGAGGGTGGCACTGGTTTTCTGGGCCACGAGCCCCGCCTTGCCGATGCCCGAAAGTACAACAGTCCCGCGACATTCGTACACCATTCGAACAGCTTTCTCGAAGGCATCATCGAGGCGTGCCGCAAGCCCTCTGACGGCGGCCGCCTCGGCGTCGATGACGCTTCGGGCGTACGCCAAGTCCACAGCCGGCTGGGTGATAGAATCCATCGGGGCACTTCCCTCTCACACAGGATGCATGGGCCGCAGTGGCTGCTCAGACCACCGGCCGCCGCACCTTTCCAGCCGACCAGTCTAATGCCGCAACCGCCCCTTGGCAAGCCTTAACGCGGCGATCGTCCCGGGCGCAAGGCCGGCACTTCCCGGGTTGCGTGGGCTGTCACCTCGTGCTATATATGCGTAAGATAGGCCGAGACGGCGGTTCAATGACATACAGCAGATGAGGCCCATAATGCGCAAGTCCGTGGTGAAAGACAGAGTCCAGAGGTATCTTCTCCAAAAACTGGCCACGGGAGAATGGGTGCCGGGGCAGGTCCTGCCTTCGTTGCGGAAAGTCAGTTATGAGCTGCGCGTGTCGCACCAGCCGGTATACCTGGTATGGCAGGAAGCAGTAGCCCAGGGACTGCTGACGCGAAACGCCCGCGAAGAGGCCATCGTCACGGACAAGGGGCCCGACCTGGCCCGGACGATGCTGGCCGATCTGGCCCACAGCAACAAACTGAAACGACTGGCCATTCTTCAGCCGCACGTCTTCAGTGTGCCTCCGAATCCGCAGATCGCGCCCCTGCAATACCAACTGGTCCTGGCGGTTTCGGCGGCCGCGACGGCCCGCGGCTACAAGAGTCGCATCATCCAGCTCCAGGAGACCGACCAATTGCAACAGGCGGCCGCCGTGGTCCATGGCTACGACGCGGCGTTCATCGTGGAGTTGTCGCCGCAATACCTGCCCGTGGTCACCCACCTGACCGAGAGCGGTCTGCCGACACTGATGTATCAGCGGAAGATCCCGGGGGTAAGCATCCCCTCGCTCACCACGGACGATTGCGGTGCCGCCAAGCGTCTGGTCGAGCTATTTGCCAACAACGGCCACCGGAACATTTCGTTCATCACCTCGCTGCATGCCGACACGATCATGGACGAGCGCAACCTGGCGTGGCACGGATGGATGGAAGCACTGGAATCGACCGGCATTATGCCCACCTGCGTCATGCCTCTGCTGTTCGACCGCGGCGGCCAGACGGTGCTTATCGACAAGCTGATCGCCCTGAGGCCACGTATCACCGGTCTGGTGGTCAGTACACCTCAGACGCTGATTCAACTGTCGAAACTGCCGCACTTCGCCGGAATTCGGGTACCCGAGGATCTCAGCGTGGCCTCCATCAGTACGGTCGGCCAAGTCAACTTCCCGGCGGCCTTTCCGCCGATCACATGCTTCGACGTGGACTGGTCCCGGGCCGGACAATGCGCAATCGAGATGATCGACAAGATGATCTCCGGCCAGACCCCGCCGAAGAACCTGCGCGTTCCGCTGCAACTGCGGTTGACCGAAAGCATCGGCCCGGCCCCGTCGGGGGCCGACGCCTGACGGTCCGACGAAGAAAATCAACTTTTCCGACAATCTGTGCCCATGTCCATGGACCCTGTCTCGCCGGAACCTGCCATCCGTCACTGCCGCCAAAACCCCACCGAAGATAGACGTTGCCATAACATATTGTATAACATCCAGTTACGTTTCCAGGAAGACGCCCCAATGTCATTGTTGCATGTCATCGAAGATGAAAAAAGCGGCCAAACCGCACCCCGGAAACTGTTCAGATGCACCGACTTCCAACGAACGGCAGTCCGACGACGCCAGCCACGGAATCCATAACCCATTGTATTAGCGTGTCTTATCGCAGCACCCGGCCTCCTCTCGACTCCTCCTTTGTCGGCAGCCCGTGGTTTGACGAAACAGCCTCCCCTTAGCATAGTAGGTGTGAGAAACAAGTCGCAGCTATTTTCGGTACCGTGTAATGATGGTGCTGTTGTCGGAGGGACCGCGACTGGGGAGTACCCGTCGCGGGAGAGGGACGCGCCGAACTAGAAGGCGTCCGTCACGACATGCACGGGGAGAGAAAGCACCGCCGATTTGGCAACGCCCTTTTCTGAAGGAGGATTCGAGTATGAAGAAAGCTGGGAGTTTGGCATTGGCCGTCGTTTTAAGCTTGACCTTGGCCTCCGCCGCCAAGGCCACCGTCACGTGGAGCACCGACACGACAATCGACAGTCCGCTGACCCTTTCCGAAAACTTCTTTATTACAAGCGGTGCCACGGTGACCGTGACGAATGGTGGCGTCCTCAATTGCACTACGACCCAGGAGAATAACGTCGGTCGTAGCAGTGCGGGAACCCTGTTAATTGAAGAGGGCGGGCAATTTATCAGTGCCGGCGGCGCCCCCATGTACGTCAGCCGGGGGGGCGGCACCGGAACAATTCGGATTACTGGCGGCAGCTATACCGTTACGGGCCAGATTTTGTTCATCCTCAACCGCGGTTCAAACCCTGCCTTGCTGGACATCAGCGGCGGTACAATCACTATTCCATATGTGGGTGACACCACGACCTACGTGGCGGTGGGTTTCAGCAGTACTGACGTGGCAAAGATCAGGGTGACCGGTTCGGCCGCGACGATCAACTTCCCGCATCTGAAAACGCCGGGCATAGCCACCCTCGAGTTCGTTCTCGACAACTCGGCCAATCATATTTCCACGATCAATGCCGCAACGGTGGCTTTCACAGTCGGCACGACCAACATCATTGATATGGGGCTCCTCGGCTTCACGCCTGCCCAGTATCAGACGTTCGACCTTATCAGGGTAACTGGCAACGACACGATTTCGGACGCGGAATTCGCGGCGTTGACCCTTGCGGCAGAGGATGTCGGCGTGTGGGAGCTCTCCAGAAGCAATGACAATAAGGTCCTTAAGGCCACTTACATGGTTCCCGAGCCGGCGACAATGGGGTTGTTGGGTCTGGGCCTGATCGGGATGGTGCTGCGTCGTCGCAGCCGCTAAGGCCGGTGACAAGGTGCCGAGCCTTTCATCGAGGCCGGATAGGTAGGAATTAGGCAGGTCGGTCCTTTGTGTGGGGACCGGCCTGCCACTTTTTTGCAGGCCGCGGCGGCGGGGTCTGGCGGGGCGTCGGAGCATTCCACAGCAGCGGCAATTATGGGGGGATTTGTGAGGCTGCCCCTTGCTTTTCCCGCGGGCATCGGGTAGAGTGCGTCCTTCTGATGCTCAGCGGCTGCTGGGCATCGGGAGGCAACCGGAGAGGTGGCTGAGCGGTCGAAAGCAACGGTTTGCTAAACCGTCGAGTGGGTAATTACCTGCTCCCGGGGTTCGAATCCCCGCCTCTCCGCCAGAGTGACCCGGGCTCGGCGCACGTCGCCGAGCCCGCTTACTTTCCATTCCGCCGCCTGTGGTTGCTGATTCAAGCACGATTCACTTGTGATGATACTTATGTGTGCATGGGGTAGTAGTCATTGCCGCCTCGGGCAACAGCATGCCGTCGTACAAGCGCGCTGCCGGCCGCGTCTCTTCCAACAAGACGAAAAACAATAGTCGGGGACGGCCGCCGCGGCTATAATTGCGGCCAGTGCGCGGCACGAGCCGCCGTAACTCATGTCCCGGCAGTCACGCGAAGGGTGTAACGGATGTTGGACAGTGCGATTGGCGAATTGAAATTCGACGGGCAAGGCCTGATTCCGGCGGTCGTCCAGGACGCCGACAACGGCGAACTGCTGATGGTGGCATGGATGAATGCCGAGAGTCTGAAGACCACGATCGAGACGGGCAAGACGCATTTCTGGAGCCGCAGCCGCAAGAAGTACTGGATGAAGGGCGAGTCGAGCGGCCACACACAAACCGTGGTCTCGATCAGCACGGACTGCGATAAAGACGTGTTGCGCATTGCCGTCCGTCAGATCGGCGGCGCGTGCCACACGGGGTACCGCAGTTGCTTCAGTTGGCACCTTCGCGAGAACCGCTGGGTCGAGGAAGGCCGTAAGATGTTCGATCCGGACGACGTGTACAAGAAGGGCTGATCCCGCAGCAACGGGTCGGCCGTGTGTGGTCGCACGACGCCTGTCTTACTGAATGATCATCGCGGGAGCCCGCGAGCCACCCATGACCAACGATGCCAGCCAACCCGAAAATCGGCGCACCGACGCGGCTGCTCGTCTGCCTCTGGCGGCGGCAGTCGTCAGCGTCACGGCGTTTGCGTCACTGGCGGGCCACTACGGCTTCCGGCCGGCCGGGGCGACCTCGACGGTGCTGTTTGCGGCCCAGGCGCTGGCCCTTGCCGGATTCCTGGTGCTGGCCGCCTGGCGGTTCCGCGCATCGCCGGATGCATGGACTTGCCTGAAGAATCACTGGTACGAGCTCGGCCTAAGCACGGCCACGATCGTGGCCCTCATGGTCGTCGCGGCGGCCGACGAGCCCCGACGCGGAATCCTCCTGAAGGCCGTGTGCCACGTTGCTTTGGTGCTGTTTTTGCTGGTGCGTATGACGGAGTTGCTTCACGCGGCCACGTCCAGCCGGTTCCGCCCCGCGCAACTGTTCGTGTCGAGCTTCCTGGTTTTGATCCTGGTGGGCACGGGCCTGCTCATGCTGCCGGAGGCCACCAGCCACGAGATTACGATTCGCGACGAACAGGGCCATGAGCGGCATCTTCGCGGTAATGTGAACGCTCACGACAACGCCATGTTCGTCGTGCAGTCGGGAGCGGGAAACGAACTGGTGCTGCGGTCACGGCTGTCGCACACCAAGGCGCCGCCCGCGGAGTTCACGACGGCCCTGTTCACAGCCACCAGTGCCGTTTGCGTAACGGGCCTAGTCGTGGAGTCCACCGGAGGATATTGGTCGCCGTTCGGTCACGGCGTGATCCTGGTGCTGATCCAGCTCGGCGGCCTGGGCATCATGACCTTCGGCGCCCTGTTCGCGTTGGTGCTATGGCGTAGCCTGGGCCTGCGCGAGAGCGCCACGCTCAGCAACGTGGTCAGCGGCAGCCATCACATTCGCGTTGGGCGTATCCTGGTCTTCATTGTTCTGTTCACGGGGGCCATCGAGGCCGTGGGCGTCTGGAGCCTGTGGAACCTCTGGGACGAACCCGCCATGACGAACGGCCAGCGGCTGTTCATGAGCGTTTTCCATTCCGTCAGCGCCTTCTGCAACGCCGGCTTCTGCATCTACGACCGAAACCTGGAACTGTATCGCGACACCTGGCAAGTCAATGTGGCGGTTACGGGGTTGATCATCGTCGGCGGCCTGGGATTCCTTGTCATTCACAACCTGTCGCGAATCGGGCGTTGCTATGTTCGCCATGCATGGACCCGTCTCAGAGGGGGGATCCCGCAACCCGAGCTGGACCGTCGCCGCCTGTCGCTTCAGACGCGGCTCGTGCTGATCACGACGCTGATTCTGCTGGCGGCCGGCATGGGCATGCTCATGCTGTTCGAGACGCTGCCGAACCTGATGAACTCGGGCAGTCCGCCCGATGCGCGGCCGTTCATGGCCCGGGTTGAGCCGCACTATCGCGCCCTGTATGCGTGGTTCCAGAGCGTCACGGCCCGGACGGCCGGCTTCAACACGGTGCCCATCGACCAATTGACCGACAGCAGCAAGTTTTTGACCATCGTGCTGATGTTCATCGGAGCCAGCCCCGGGTCAACAGGCGGCGGCATCAAGACCGCGACGTTGGCCGTCGTTTTTTGCGGCATTTGGAGTATGTTGCGCAACCGCCGCAACACCCATGCCTTCAAGCGGACAATCCCGCAGAATATCTTCCTGCGAAGCCTGGTGATCATGACGCTGGGCGGCATGGTAGTCGTCGCGGCAACGCTGGCCTTGTCGGTGGCACATGAAGGGATGGACTTCCTCGACGCGATGTTCGAGGCGACCAGCGCCTTCGGCACGGTGGGATTGAGCACAGGCGTCACGCCGCAGTTGAACCATCTGGGGCGGCTGCTTATCATAGCGGTCATGTTCATCGGTCGCGTGGGACCGCTGACGCTGTTCATCGCCCTGCCCCTCGGGGCGCAGGAGGTCAAGTACGAGTACGCCACAGAGAACGTGGCGATCGGATGAGACGGGACAGGGGTGCGATCATGAAACGATTTGCGGTAATCGGTCTCGGGCGCTTCGGTCGTCGGCTCGCCACTAGCCTGACGGAGTATGGGCACGAGGTCATCGCCATCGATGCGCGACAAGACATGGTCGAGGAAGCCCGCGACGAGGTGGCACTGGCGGTGCGGCTGGATGCGACCGATCCGGCTGCCCTACGATCGCAGGGCATCGAGAAGGTGGACGCCGCCGTGGTGACCATCGGCGAGCATTTCGAGGCCAACGCCCTGGCCACCGCAACGCTCAAGGAAATCGGCATTCGCTTGGTCATCAGCCGCGCGAGCACGCCGATCCAGGCGAAGATTCTTCAACGCATCGGCGCCGATCAAGTGATCTGCCCCGAGGACGAAAGTGCAGTGCGTCTGGGCAGGCAATTGTCGAATCCGCAGATCATGGAATTCGTCGAATTGTCCGAGGGCCACAGCCTCATGCAGGTCAAAGCGCCCAAGGCTTTCCACAACAAGACGCTCGCCCAGATCGATCTGCGTAAGAAGTACAAGGTCAACCTGGTGGCCATCAAGAAGCAGGTCAGTGCCGTCCGGGCCGAGGGCGAGGAAACGGTCGAAGAGCAGGTCATCGACGTGCCCATGGCCGACACGGTGATCCGCCCCGACGACATCCTCGTGCTGGTCGGTGAAACCGACAACCTGAGCCGCCTGCCGCAGTAGGACCGGACCCCAGAAACGGTGGGTCTATCATTGCCGGGAAGACGCGCCCCCTGCCCGGCGAAGTGTTCGCGGCGGGCGGCCGGTGAGGGGCAAAAGGTCGCCCTGAGCACATGAAGTTTCAGTTATCCGTGCCACACGCCCCAGGGCGTGCCTTCTCCGCCTCGGTTCGCTGCTCCAATCGGTCCAAGCCTTTCTCAATCGCCATCATCTTCTTGATGCGACGCTCGTGGCGGCCTCCCTCGAACTCCGTGGCCATCCAAACGTCCACCATTCGGCGCATCAGTTCATCGCCCAGCAAGTCACCGGCCATGCACAGCACGTTGGCGTCGTTGTGCCGACGGCTCATCTCGGCCGTCAGTTCATCGTGGCATAGCGCAGCGCGAATTCCGCACACCTTGTTCGCCGTCATGGACATCCCGATACCCGACCCGCACAGGAGGATCCCGCGGTCCGCTTCCTTGCGGCTCACAGCAGTACACACCGGAACCGCGATGTCGGGGTAGTCCGTGGACTGATTCTCCCCAGCCCCGAAATCGGTCACGTCGTGCCCCATCTGGATCAGGAACCGTTTGATGGCCTCCTTGGCCTGATACCCGCGGTGATCGCTTCCGATGGCAACTTTCATGCAAAACGCTCCTGAATACGTTGTCTCACAGCAGCCTCGATCTGGTCGGCCGAGGCTTTATACTCTTCGGGACCGCCGCCCATGGGATCCCGCGTGTCGCGACCGTCGGGATCCAGCAGAAACGTCTTGTCGGCCGCATCCGGCACCAGCGACAGCACGGCCTCGCGATGCGATGACGTCATGCAGAACACGGCATCCGCCTCGCGAATCCGCTCGACCGATAACGGCGTCGTTCTGTGATCGTCCAAGCTGCCGCCGCGAGACCGTATCTCATCACGGGCTTCCTGGGAGGCCTCGCGCCCCGGAGGCGCGAACACGCCGGCCGACAGGATCTTGATGCCGTGCTCGGTCTCCAACTGGTCCGGCCGACACCCCAGTCGCCGCGCCACCTCCATCCGAGCCAGGGCTGCCGCCATCGGACTGCGGCAACTGTTGCCCGTACACACAAACAGCAGTGTCGTGCTCAGCAGTTTCTCGAGATACCGCTGCGACAGAACTCCCTCGCGGACCACGGTCCACTGATCGCCCCGAACGCGGACAATAGTGCTCGCGGCGGCATAGCGAGTCGTTCCGGCATCGACAATCAGCGGCACGCGACCATTCATATCACGAGCGGCCGCGACGGCATCGTAGGGCGGCGGATTGCCCATCACGTTGGCACTGGACGCCACCACGGGCACCCCCGCCATCCGCAGAATCCGCGTGGCGATATCATGGGCCGGACACCGGATGCCCACCGTCTCCTCGTGGTACACCAACTCAGGGATCGGGGGCGCAATGGTCGGCGCCCTGCTCTTCCACAGTTGCGGATCGAACACCCGCGGCGCATCGAGAATCAACGTCAGGGGCCCCGGCCACGTCTTGCGCAGGAACCGCCTTGCCACGCGGGATACATGGTCAACGTAAGCCTCTGCGTCTGAAGCACTTGCCACATGCACCGTAAACGGTTTGCGCTCGGGGCGGCCCTTGACCAGACGCAACGCGTCTATCGCCTCGCGACTGGCTGCCGAGGCGCCCACGCCGTACACCGTTTCCGTGGGAAAGACCACTACCTGGCCATCATGCAGCAACTCGGCAGCCTGGCGACAGATTTCGTCGATGTTGCTTTCCTGCGAACATTTGGCAATGCGAGTCTGCATGTGGCTACAATCACATCCTCCCTGAAAAACGGCGTGTGGACTTCGGGGACCATTTAACTGGAAAAACCAAACCGGGTCAAGGCCAATCACAGTCAACCACAATTTGAGGCCCCTCAGGAAGGCCTATGGGGTCCGGTTGCGTGTCCCCCAAGACTTTGGGCAAATGCTCTGGTGTATTTTGCCTCCGGCGGAACTCTTTCCGTCCTCAGGCGTTGAACACTTGTCCCCATCCCGGAGAAAGCATCCTGCGGGAAAGCTACAGAATTAACACCGACCCCTGACGGCATCGGCGACTGTCGCCTTGCCACGACAGGGCGCACTTTTTTCAGCCGAGGGTTACCACGCTCGGCAGTCCTTGGAGGAGTACGGGAGTTCCATGACTGAAACGAACACAGATGCCACGAAGCCACCGGTCCCGCCGACTCCGAACGCCAAGCCAGCCGGCGACGACATTGAGCCACAGAAAACGGCGGCGAAGGACAAGGTCCCGGTACTGGAGAAGGTTGCCTACGGCCTCGGATCGGGCAGTTTTCAGGTAGCCACCGACGGAGTTCGCGGCAATCTGGCCAATGACGTCTTCAATGTCACCCTTCACGTTAATCCCACGCTGATCGGCCTCGTGCTGACGCTTTACCGCTTCTTCGACGCCCTGACCGACCCGCTGATGGGCAAGATCTCGGACAACTTCCGCAGCCGCTTCGGCCGCCGCAAACCGTTCATCTTCGTCGGCTCGTTCCTGTCGGCCCTGGCGTTCATCATTGTCTGGCAAGTGCCGACCACCTGGAGCCACATGGCCATCATGCTCTACTTCATGCTGGCCCTGTTCTTCTTCGACATATGCAACACGATTCAGACGGTTCCCTATCACACGCTTGGCCTCGAGATGACCGCCGACTATCACGAGCGCACGAGCATTTCAGGATACAAGATGTTCTTCAGTTTCGGCTTCACTCTGCTGCTGCCGTGGGTCTTTAGAATCGCCCAGGCCGACTGCTTCCCGGACACCATGTCCGGCGTACGGTATCTGAGTTACTTTGTGGCGATCCTGGTCGTCGTGGGCGGCGTGCTGCCGGCGATCTTCGTCAAGGAACGCTACTACCACATTGCCCAGAAACAGGCCAAGATCAGCTTCTGGAAAGGCATGAAACTGACGTTCGCGAACCGGCCGTTCCAGTTGCTAACGGCCGTCCTGCTGCTGGGCGGCATTGGCGGCGGCATGGTGGGCATATTCTCCCGCTACATCATCTACTACTACATTTTCAACGGCGACACCAAGGAAGGCGCGTGGTTGGCCGCCCTCGCCGCCAATGTGTCGCAAGTCGTCGCGCTTGTTTCGGTCCCGTTGATGACACTGCTTTCCAAGAAAGTCGGCAAGGTGCGCACCCTCAAGGGCCTCATCGTACTCGGCATTATCGGATCGCTGTCTTCACTGATCTTCTACAACAAGACGTTTCCGTTCCTCCTGCTGGGATCGTCGATCATCGGCGCCCCCATGGCTGCGGGCTACTGGACGATCACTGGTTCCATGAAGGCCGATATCTGCGACGACGACGAGTTGAAGCACGGCATGCGCCGCGAAGGCATGTTCGGCTCCATCGGCAACTGGGTGATCAAGACGGCTCTCTCTCTAACCTCGCTCTTGGCCGGCAGCATGCTCAACTTCACCGGCTTCGATGCCGCTCTTGAGGGCAGCCAGCCCCCAGCCGCACTATTGAAAATGCGAGTCCTTTACGCCGTGGTGCCCGCCGTCTTCAGCACCGCAGCCCTGATCGTGCTCCACTACTACCCGCTGAACGAGCGTCGCATGGCCGAGATTCGCCGTGAATTGGAGGCACGCCGCAGCAGCGTGGTCTGATCCGTTACAGACAAGGCACAGCACGCAGAACCGAACAACACAAACAAACGCCGGTCGCCCCCAAGGGCAACCGGCGTTTGTTGCTTTCAAGGGAGCGGACACAGGCCTGGCCCCCTCCCCTTGACCTGCCCCCCATCTTCTGCGTACGAGTCAAGGCCATTGTCTGGCCGTGTGCCGGACTCCGCCTCGGCCTTCGGGGCACACCGGGGTCAACGTTTCACGCCCCTGAAGTCCATCACTCAGAGCAAACCCAAAACAGGGGCCCACACAACGTCAGCCGAGATTTTCACGTCTCTTGGACCAGAACACGGGGGGGCAGATCAGCCTGCTAGAGCGATCCCCTGCCGGAACTCAGGAATGCCAGCAATTCGCCATTCGTGGGGTGTTTGGCCATAAGCTTCAGGAGCCCCTCCATGGCAGCAATGGGCTTCATGTCCGTCAGCACACGGCGAAGCGCGAACCGTTGCTTCAACTGCTCGGCCGGGAAAAGAAGCTCCTCCTTGCGGGTACCGGACCGCGGCACGTCGATAGCCGGATAGACGCGCCGATCAGCCATGTCACGATCCAGGATGATCTCCATGTTCCCCGTACCTTTGAACTCCTGAAAGATGAGTTCGTCCATGCGGCTGCCCGTGTCGATCAGGCATGTTGCCAGGATTGTCAGGCTGCCGCCACCTTCGATCTTTCGGGCGGCGCCAAACATGCGTTTGGGTTCTTGAAGTGCGTTAATGTCCACGCCGCCGGACATCACGCGACCGCTGTTGACCGTCTTGTTGAAGGCACGGCCAAGCCGCGTGAGCGAATCCAGCAGAATCACCACATCCTTGCCGTACTCGACCAGCCGCTTGGCCATCGCCACCCCCATCCGCGACACGCGCACGTGCTGGTCGGTGTCCTGATCGTTCGACGAGGCCAATACCATCGCTCGCGTCGCGGCGCGGAAGTGCGTGACCTCCTCCGGGCGCTCGTCCACGAGCATCACAATCAACACACACTCCGGATGGTTCTGCTGAATGGCCAGGGCCATTTGCTCCAGCATGATCGTTTTGCCGCTGCGGGGCGGTGCCACGATCAGGCCCCGCTGGCCCTTGCCGATGGGCGTAATCAGATCGATGACTCGCGTCAGGTAGGCGTCGCTTACTGTCTCAAACGTCAGAGGTTCAGTCGGATCGACGACAACACCGTCTTCGAACGGCTGAAGCTCACAGAACACTGCCGGATCCTGGCCGTTGACGGCCGTAATATCCCGCAGTTGCGGCGCCGGGCCCCTGCGGCTACTCTCGACAGGCCCCTCGACGGTCAACCCTTCGCGCAACCTATACCGCTGGACAAGTCGCTCCGGAACGATACAGTCCATTGCGCTGGGGCGAAAACCTCGCTTGGGATCTCTCAGATGGCCGGCGTTCTTCTTGGGCGGCAACTCCAGAATGCCGCTGACGGTGCTGGTCGCCGTCGATGTCATCGCGTCCTCTCAGACTTCTGTGTGATGGAACGTACAGACGGAGTGTCAATCAGCGGATTGTAACGCCAACACCTCCGACCGCCAATGGATTTTCGAAAAAAGCTGAGCTTCCGTAGACGCTCCTTGCGGCCGCGTTGCCAGCCTGCTCCTGTCGTCAGTTGGCGTCGCACCGGACGAAATGAAAAGAGCCTCGGTCCGTTGAAGACCGAGGCTCAAGGAAGATAATTCCCGGCGGTCACCTACTTTCGCGTTTGTTGCACTATCATCGGCCGAAACGGGCTTAACGGCTGAGTTCGGAATGGGATCAGGTGTTTCCCCGTCCGTATCGCCGCCGGAAAATTCGTTACCGGGGCCCTCCGTGCGGAAGTCGAGCCCGGCGGTAGTCAGAAAGAACAGGGCGTTGGCGTCCCTTTGACAATTCAATAGCGAAACAGCGTGGTGCGGCTTTCGCGCGATGCGTGCGAAGAGACAACAACAAATGTGGTCAAGTGATCGACCATTAGTACGGGTTAGCTAAGCACATTTCTGTGCGTACACCTCCCGCCTATCAACCTGGTAGTCTTCCAGGGGTCTCTCGTCCCCGAAGGGACATGGATACCTCGTCTTGATGAAGGCTTCACGCTTAGATGCTTTCAGCGTTTATCCGTTCCGAGCATAGCTACCCAGCGGTGCCCTTGGCAGGACAACTGGTGCACCAGAGGCTCGTACTTCCTAATCCTCTCGTACTAAGGAAGTACCATCTCAAGTATCCTACGGCCACGGCAGATAGGGACCGACCTGGCACACGCCGCTCTGCACCCAACTCGCGTGCCACTTTAATCGGC
>CAZCOA010000038.1:0-29055 GCA_964500225.1 uncultured Anaerolineaceae bacterium
GGGGGGTCAATGCGGGTGATAAGGGTCGTTGACTGGGCCGGGGGGGGCGGGTATAGTGTTTGGTCTTGCATGAACCCCTGTCTCCCACGGGGTCGGTTCGCTGAGGCGGACCATGGGGCCGGGTGTGCGGCTGTCCGGCTCATGCCTCGGAGACAGGCTGACGGTGCCGCACCGTTCCATGGCCAGACCGGTCGCCGGTCTGGCGCCGGCCGCCGAAAGGCCGGATGACGTGCCCTGAAGCCTGTGATTGTGAGCCAGGCGCTGACCCACGGGATTGGCCGCACTCGCTGGAGAGCGGCAGCCCGAGTTACCGTTTGTTCGCCGGTCGGAGGCATACGAATCATGGCCAAGACAACGCCCATGCCGAAATCGGCCAAGCCACGAAGCGAGATGTTTTTGTCGGACTACAAGTTCGCCGCGAGCCGCGCGCTGTTCTATGCCACGGGGAAGTCGCCCGAGGATCTGAAGAAGCCGCTGATCGGCCTGTGCTCGTCGTTCACGGAACTGGTTCCGGGCCACGTGGGGATGCGTCGGCTGGAGCGTGACATCGAGAAAGGCATCCACGCGGGCGGCGGCGTGAGTTTTCTGTTCAGCGTTCCGGGGATCTGCGACGGGATCGCGATGGGTCACGTGGGGATGCACTACAGCCTTCCGAGCCGCGAGCTGATCGCCGACATGATCGAGTCGATCATGGAGGCGCACCGGCTGGACGGCATGGTGATGCTGACCAACTGCGACAAGATCACGCCGGGGATGCTGATGGCGGCGGCACGGCTGAACGTGCCGACAATCGTGGTGACCGCGGGGCCGATGCTGGCGGGACACCATCAGGGCCGTCGTCTGGACCTGGTGCGTGATACGTTCGAGGCCGTGGGCCTGCGTCAGGCGGGAAAGATCACGGACAAGGAACTGGGGTGCCTGGAGCTGGAGGCGTGCCCCGGGGCGGGTAGTTGCCAGGGGATGTACACGGCGAACACGATGGCGTGTGTGACGGAAGCGTTGGGGATGAGCCTTCCGGGTTGCGCGACGGCCCCGGCCGTCAGCGCCCGCAAGCAGCGCATCGCGTACGCCAGCGGCGAACGGATTGTGCAACTGGTCCGCGACAACGTGCTTCCGCGGAAGATCATGACCAAGAGCGCGTTCGAGAACGCGTTGGCGATCGACATGGCGCTGGGCGGCTCGACGAACACGTGTCTGCACATCCCGGCGATTGCGCACGAGGCGGAAGTGGATTTGCCGCTGGAGACGATCGACGCGGTAAGCCGCCGCACGCCGCACCTGTGCGACATGCGTCCGAGCGGCGAGCACATGATGGAAGACCTGGATCTGGCGGGCGGCATCCCGGCATTGATCAAGCGGCTGGGCAGCCGACTGAACAATTGCACGGTGACGGTGTCGGGGCTGAGCACGCGGCAGATTGCCCAGCACGCGATCATCAGCGACGGGAACGTGATCCGGGATATCAAAGAGGCCCATCGCAACGAGGGCGGCATCGCGGTGCTTCGTGGCAATCTGGCCGAAGACGGGTGCATCGTGAAGCAGTCGGCGGTCTGCGAGTCGATGCTTCGGTTCGAGGGCAAGGCCGTGTGCTTCGACAACGAAGACGCGGCGATGAAGTATATTCTGGGCGGCAAGGCGAAGGCCGGCCAGGTGCTGGTGATCCGGTACGAAGGTCCGCGGGGCGGGCCGGGAATGCGCGAGATGCTTGGTCCGACGGCGGCGTTGGTGGGCCAGGGATTGGCGGACAAGGTGGCGTTGATCACCGATGGCCGCTTCAGCGGCGGGACGCGAGGGCCGTGCATCGGCCACGTGTCGCCCGAGGCGGCGTCGGGCGGGACGATTGCCCTGGTGCATAACGGCGATACGATCTCGATCAACATACCGGCGCGAAAGATCACGCTGGAGGTGAGCGACGGGGAGTTGAAGTCGCGGGCGAAGGCATTGAAGCCGCCGAAGCCGCGGATTCAGACTGGATGGCTGGGTCGGTATGCGGCGATGGTGACCAGTGCTGCCACGGGCGCGGTGCTGGCAAGGCCGGACGAGAAATAGGCGGCCCCAGGCGGCCGACAGAAAACCGATGAGGGCTACCCGGTGGTGTAATGGTAACACAGGAGGTTTTGGTCCTCCTATTCCTGGTTCGAGTCCAGGCCGGGTAGCCAGTTTGTGCCATGAGCGATGAAGGCGAAGGGACCGGCCCAGCAAGGCAACAGGCGCTGAAGCGTAACGGAGCGTCGGGCCGGAAGCGTGAGTCATGGATCGAGAGCTGAAGATCTTTTCGGGCGGCAGCAACCCGCAGCTGACCCAGAAGATTTGCGATTATCTCGACATTCCGATGGGGATGGCGACGATCAGCCATTTTCCGGACGGCGAGACGTTCATCAAGCTGGAAGAGGATGTTCGCGGCCGCGACATCTTCGTCGTGCAGAGTGTGGTTCATAGCCCGAACGACTACCTGATGGAGTTGTTGATCTACCTGGACTGCATCCGTCGGGCGTCGGCGCAGCGGATCACGGCGGTGCTGCCGTACTACGGCTATGCGAGGCAGGATCGCAAGGACGAGGGCCGCACGCCGATTACGGCAAAGCTTGTAGCGAACATGCTGGTGACGGCCGGGGCCGACCGGGTGCTGACGGTGGACCTGCACGCCAACCAGATTCAGGGTTTCTTCGACGTGCCGCTGGATCATCTGCTGCCGGAGCGTGTGTTCGTGGAGCATTTCCGTCAGATGAAGCTGAACGACCTGACGATCGTGTCGCCGGACGTGGGCAGCGTGAAGCGTGCTCGCCTGTACGGGAAGCATCTCGGGGGCGACCTGGCGATTGTGGACAAGGAGCGTCTGGGTTCGGCAACGGTTCGGTCGGGTGGGCTGATCGGATCGGTGGACGGCCGCAACGTGATCATTTTCGACGACATGATCTCTACGGCGGGTTCGGTGGCCTCGGCGGCAGCGCTGTTGAAGGAACGCGGAGCCCGGGACATCTACGTGGCGGCTACGCACGGGATCCTGTGCGGTCCTGGTCCTCAGCGTTTGGCTGAGGCGCCGATCAAGCAGGTGGTGGTGACGGACACGGTTCCGCTGAGGCCCGCTGCGCAGGAGTTGAAGAATCTGACGGTTCTGAGCGTGGCGCCGTTGGTGGGGGAAGCCATCAGCCGCATCCATCGCCAGGAATCGGTAAGCAGCCTGTTTATGAATGATGCGTGAACGAACGCCGGCCGCAGCGCGTGTGCCGGACGTGGACGCCTTGAAAGGAGTTTTTCGCGATGAAGGATATTGTGACACTGGTGGCCGAGCGTCGTGAAACCATCGGCACAAGGGCCGCCCGTCGGGTCCGCGACACGGGGCGCGTGCCGTGCATCGTGTACGGGCACAAGCAGGACCCGGTGGCAATCACGGTGGACGGTCGGGCGTTGGATGCGGCCGTGCGCCAGCGGGTGCGCATGCTGGACCTGGATCTGGACGGCAAGAAGGATCGGGTGCTGGTGGCGGATTTGCAGCACGACATGTTCAACCGCGGCATTGTTCACGCGGATTTCCTTCGCGTGGCCATGGACGAGGTGGTCCGGGTGGGCGTGCCGATTGTGCTGCGCGGCAAGGCCAAGGGCGAGCAGCATGGCGGCGTGACGGAGCAGTTGATGGCCGAGGTGGAAGTGGAGTGTCTGCCGGGCGACATCCCGGAATCGGTGACCGTGGTTGTGGCCGATCTGGATGTGGGCGGCATGATCCACGTGAGCGACTTGCAGGTTCCGGCGAACGTGAAGGTGGTGTCGCCGCCGACGCAGTTGGTGGTCACGGTGGCCATGACTCGGATTGCTGCGACGGAGACGGAAACGGCCGCGCCGGGCGCCGAGGCAGCCGCTGCGGAGCCGGAGGTAATCGCCCGCGGCAAGGCGGAAGAGGAAGAAGAGGAAGAAGCCAAGTAGCCGTTTGCGGCGACGACTGCCGGTGGTGGCACGAAGGCCGTCTGCGGCCGGCTGCGTGGTGTGCCGAAGGAACTGCCGATGCACCTGGTGGTAGGACTGGGAAACCCGGGAAAGCAATACGACCAAACGAGGCACAACCTCGGGTTTCGCGTCTGCGGCGAGTTGCGTGAGAGGTTGCCGAGCGGGACATTGCGAGAGCGGTTCAGCTCGCGTGTGACGGAGACCAGCGGCCCCGGAGGCAAGGTGCTCCTGATTGAGCCGCAGACGTACATGAACCTGTCGGGCCGGGCAGTGGCCGAGGCGGTTGGATTCTACAAGGTGCCGATGCAGGACGTGCTGGTGGTGTGCGACGATTTCAATTTGCCGTTGGGTCGCCTGCGTCTTCGTCGCGACGGGAGCCACGGCGGCCACAACGGGTTGAGGAATGTGATCGAGTGCCTGGGCGACGATGCGTTCGCCCGGTTGAGAATAGGGATCGGCCCCCTGGACGGGCGTGATCCTGTGTCGTTCTGCCTGGGGACATTTCGCCCGGAGGAACAGGGCGAAGTGGAACGGATGATCCGGGCGGCGGCCGACGCCGTCCTGTATTGGCTGGAGGCAGGGCTGGACGCGGCAATGAACCGGTTCAACTCGACGGGAACAGCCCGCGAGTCGCAGGGAACGGAAGGCCCGAGGGCCTCATAAGGAGGAAGAAGGTCGTGAAGAACTACGAAGGACTGTTTTTGCTCGACAGCGGCTATGCGTCGGCCAACTGGGATGCCGTGGTGAAGGAGATCGTCGGCATTCTGGAACATCGCGGGGCGGAGATCATCCGCCTGGTGAAGTGGGATGACCGTCGCCTGGCATATGAAATCCGCCATCACAAGCGCGGGACGTACGTGCTGGTGTTCTTCAGGGCGCCGGGCAAAGCCCTGCGTGAAATCGAGCGCGACGCGCAGCTTTCGGAAACGATTCTGCGGTTGCTGATCATACGCCGCGATCGCATGACGGAGCAGGCCATGCTCAGTTGCCCCGTTCCGTCGGGCGAGGCGAACGTGATCGGCGCGGCCGTGGAGCCGGTCGCCGTCCCGGCGCGGGCGTCGGACGCCTCTGAAGTCGACGATGATGATGACGAGGGCAACGAAGGTGACGACGACTCGGAGCGGTAAGAACGGCGCGTGACGCGTCGTCGCGCGGCCGGTATTGCAGCTCTCGACTCAGGCAAGGAGAGACGAACATGGCCAACTACAACAAGGTTCTCCTGATCGGCAATCTCACTCGGGACCCGCAGTTGCGGTACACCCCGAACCAGATGGCCGTCTGCGACTTTGGTCTGGCCGTGAATCGGCGTTCGCGCACCACGTCGGGCGAGCAGCGCGATGAGGTCTGCTTTGTGGACGTGACAGCCTGGGGCAAGCAGGCCGAGACGTTGTCGAAGTACGTAACCAAGGGGCGTCAGTTGTTCGTCGAGGGGCGTCTGACCTACGACCAGTGGGAAGGCCAGGACGGTCAGAAGCGCAGCAAGCTGAAAGTGACGCTCGAGGGGTTCCAATTCCTGGACGGCGGATCGGGTGGCGGCGGTGTGGGCGGCGGAGGTCGAGGGGGACGCTCGCAGGCGTCTCAGGATGGCCCGCAACCGATGGGCGGGCAGGATGAAGGGTACAATCAGGATCTCGATGACGACACGATTCCGTTCTGAAAGGGCAGGGTCGGGGCATCGTCGAAGACGTCGAGCGGCCTGCAAACAAAAGTCAGTCATGGGGTGTCTTGCGACTCAGGGAGGTAGTTAGATCGATGGCGAAGAAACGGGTTGTGTACAAGTCCGGAACCAAGTGTCGGTTCTGCCGCGACAAGATTGCAGAAATCGACTACAAGGACACGGCGTCCTTGCAGAAGCTCGTGACGGGCCAGGGCAAACTGTTCTCGCGGAAGCGCAGCGGCAACTGTGCCCGGCACCAGCGCAGCGCTCGTCGGGCGTTGAAGCGGGCGCGGTTCATGTCGCTGATGCCGTTCGTCAGTTAGTTGTGGCGGCAGCCGGCGGCCCAGGCGACGCGTGCCGCGAGGGCGCGGCGTTGCCGGGAGCTGCCGCGTCGCCCGTTTAAAGAACTCGGAGGAGAGCCGTGAAACTGTTATTGGCAGAAGACGTCCGACACCTGGGCAAGGCCGGCGACATCGTCAACGTGCGCGACGGCTATGCCCGGAACTACCTGGTGCCGCAGGGCCTGGCCCTGATACCGACCCAGGGGAATATCGAGCGCGTCGAGGAGATGAAGAAGAAGCGAGCCGCAGAAATGGAGGCTCGCAAGGCCCGCCTGGCCGAGGCAGCCGCGATCCTGGAAGGCACCAGTATCACGATCAAGGCCGCAGCCAACGAACAAGGTCACCTGTTCGGGTCGGTGACGCAGAAGGACATCGCCGCCGCCCTTCAGGCTTTGGGACACAAGATCAGCGAAGACCAGGTGCTGCTGGCCGAACCTATCCGCATGCTGGACCGGTACCATATTCCGGTGCGGCTCGAGGAAGGGTTCGAGGCCAACATCGACCTGTGGGTCGTGCCGGAAGAGGCCTGAGCCGCTTCCCGCGGACAAGTGTAGGGAATCCTGTAGCGGCCGGCGCGGGGACGCCCCTGCGCCGGCGTTCTTTGCGCTGGGAGTGTTGCCTGCGGCGCACAGCACCTTGCCCCCGGCGGCGGCACCGGCTATACTCGGCGTCCTGAAATCGATGTTCCGGCTCCAGAGAAACGGTCGCAAATCCATGGCTAAGCGCACAACCCCACCCCCTGCCTCCCCTGCTCCGTTGCTGGAGCACGTGCCGCCACACAGCGTCGAGGCCGAGATGAGCGTCCTGGGTTCGATGATGCTGGATCGTCACGCCTGCGGCGAGGCGCTGCTGCTGATCAAGCCCGAGGACTTTTACATTCCATCGCACCGGACGATTGCCGCAACACTGATCCGGCTGTATGAGCACAACGTGCCGATCGATTTCGTCACGGTGCTGGACGCGCTGCGCGAACAAGGCAGCCTGGACGAGGTGGGCGGGGGCGAGTACCTGGCGCGGCTGGCCGAGAGCGTTCCGTCGGCGGCCAATGCCGAGCACTACGCCCGGATCGTGCGTAACAAGAGCCTGCTGCGGACGTTCATCAGCGCCACGGGGCAACTGATCTCGGAGGCATTCGCCGAGGGCCGCCCGGTGGAAGAGTTCCTGGACCACGCCGAACAGACAATCTTCGACGTGACCGAGCGCAAGGAGACCGGGCAGGCCGAAGGAATCAAGGACATCCTTCGGGCGACGTTCGAGGAAATCGAGAAGGCGGCTCACGACGGGCAAACGGGGCTACGGACCAACTTCTACAAGCTGGACGACTTGCTGGGCGGCCTTCAGCGCGGCGAGATGATCGTCCTGGCCGCGCGCCCGTCGGTCGGCAAGACGGCCCTTGCCATGAACCTGGCCGAGAACATCGCCGTGGACGAGAAGGCAGCCGTCGTCCTGTTCTCGCTGGAGATGGGAAAGACGGAAATCGCCAAGCGGTTGCTTGCTTCGCGAGCCGGCATCAACTCGTCGAAGCTCAAGGGGCACCTGACCGACGAGGAGTATGGCCAGTTGATGAAGACGGCCGGCGAACTGGCCGAGGCGAAGCTCTTCATCGACGACACCCCGGGGCAGACCATCCTGGACATTCGCGCGAAATGCCGCCGCCTCAAGGCCATGCACGACATCCAACTGGTGGTGATCGACTATCTGCAACTGGTGAGCCCTCCGAAGGGCGAGAACCGGCAGGTGCAGGTGGCCGAGATGTCGCGCGGCGTGAAGGCCCTGGCGCGGGAACTGCGCATTCCCGTGCTGTGCCTGTGCCAGCTCAACCGCGAGGTGGAACACGCCGACCGCCTGCCGCGTCTGGCCGACATTCGCGAGTCGGGCGCCATCGAGCAGGATGCGGACGTGGTGCTGCTGCTGCATCGGCCGCAGGAGAAATACGTGTCGCCCGAGACCGGCGTCAGCAGCGACGCTTGCATTGTGGTCGGCAAGAACCGCAACGGACCGACGGGTATCGTTCCCGTGAACTTCCACCCGGAATACGTGCGGTTCGTGAACCCCTCGATGGAACACTCACCGGTCTGAAGCCGTTTTTGTGCGTGCAATCGCCAAAACAGTCCGGTAGAATCGTGCCGTTGCCGCCGGGCGTCCCCTGACCCGGAACGCGTCGCCCGGCAAGAATCGTTTCTCGAACCGATGCCTCCACGGATTCCATCGCGACTATGAAACGAATCCATATTGCACGCTCCACCGTCCTGATCATCTTGTGTGCCATGGCGGCTCCGGCCGCGCGGACAGACCGCGTTGTCGCGCAGGGCGCCGCGGAGAACACCATCACGGCGGTCGTCATCGAGGGCAACCAGCGGGTGGACGCCAATCGGATTCTCGCCCAGATGACGTTGCGGCAAGGATCGGTGTATACGCCGGCGGCGGGCAACGAGGATTTCAAGCGCATCTACGCGCTGGGCGAGTTCGACAACGTGGTCCTGGCGCCCGAACCGGTCGAAGGCGGACTGCTGCTGCGGGTGACCGTGACCGAGCGGCCGCTGCTGTCGTCCATTGAGTTCGCCGGCGCCAAGAGCATCAAGGAGTCCAAGCTCCTGTCGCTGACGGGGCTAAGCCAGGGCATGCCCCTGGACAGGCATCGGTTGATGTCGGCCTCGCAGTTGATTGTGGACGAGTATAAGCGCAAGGGCTTCTACTTCGCCGAGGCGACACTGGACCGCGAACGCCTGGACAGTGAGGGGGCGGCCCGGTTCACCATCAGCGAGGGGCCGAAGGTCCGGGTGCGCAAGGTGCTGTTCAGCGGCAACGATTCGGTGCCGGGGCGGACGCTGGGTGGCAAGATCGACACGAAGCCGCGGTTCTGGCCGTTCGCCTCGGGCGAGTTCTCGGTCGAGCAACTCGACCAGGACGTGGCCAAATTGCGGTCGTACTACGTGTCGCAGGGATTCCTCGACGTCGAGGTCGGTCGCCAGCTCGAGTTTGACGCCGGCCGGTCGAAGGTCACCGTGACGTTCGTGGTGAACGAGGGGACGCGGTACCGGGTGTCGTCGGTGTCGGTGCGCGGGGCCGAGAAAGTCAGCCCGGCATACCTGGCAGAGCGATTCAAGCTCCAGCCGGGCGATTTCTACACGGCCGACGCCCTGAAGGCCGACAGCGAAGAAATCACGCGCAGCTACGGCCGCATCGGCTACGTGCACGCCGCGTCGCGGCCGGACGTGCAGTACACGTCGCAGCCGGGTCAATTGGACATCGTGTTCGAGGTGGACGAGGGGCCAAAGATCACCATCGGCGAAATCATTCCGTCGGGCAACCGGATCACGCAGCAGAAGGTGCTGCTGCGGGAGCTGGACCTGGAACCGGGCGACACGGCCGACAGCCAGGCGATCGAGGACGCCCGCAAGCGGCTGATGGCGCTCCAGATATTCAGCGACGTGGATCTATCGCTGCTGCCGACGCGCCAGGAGAACGTCGAGAACCTGCTGATCAACGTTGAGGAGACAAACACGGCACAACTGGTATTCGGCGCGGGCGTCAGCAGCGACGCGGGGCTGATCGGCAACATTTCGCTTCGGCAGAAGAACTTCGACTGGGCTCGCTGGCCGCAGGGGTGGAACGACCCCGGCGCGTTCCGCGGAGCCGGTCAGCAGTTCCGCATCGTCCTGGAACCGGGCACCGAGCGGCAACAGTACACCGTCGGCTTCACGGAGCCGTATCTGTTCGACCGGGCCGTTCAGTTCGACACATCGGGTTCGTACTTCGATCGTGACCGCGGCGCGTACAACGAGCAGCGGCTGGGCGGGCAGGGGTCGTTGGGCAAGAACCTGCGAAAGCACTGGTTCGGCTCGGTTGGGCTGCGGATGGAGGACATCGACATCAACGACGTGGACGCCGATGCCCCTGACGACGTGTTCGACGTCGAGGGCAACAGCTACCTGTCGGCGGCGGTGCTCAAGGTGATCCGCGACAAGACGGACAGCTACTTCGTGCCGACCACCGGCAGCCGCGCCACGACGGTGGTGGAGCAGGCCGGCGCCCTGGGCGGCGACTACACGTTCACGAAGATCACGCTCGACGGGCAGCGATATTGGACGGTGGTTGAGGACGTGCTAGGCCGGCGTAGCGTCCTGAAGCTGCGCGGTCGCGTGGGCTTCGCACCGGGCGATCCGCCGATCTTCGAGCGGTTCTACGCCGGCGGTCAAGGATCGATTCGCGGCTTCGAGTATCGCGGCGTGGGCCCGCGGCAGCGCGGGGAGCCGATCGGCGGCGACTTCCTGCTCTTGATGGGGAGCGAGTACGAGTTCCCG
The DNA here is from genome assembly GCA_964500225.1 of uncultured Anaerolineaceae bacterium. GTDB lineage: Bacteria > Planctomycetota > Phycisphaerae > FEN-1346 > JAACEH01 > JAAYDY01. Next base: position 10,245 of record CAZCOA010000038.1, read on the forward strand.
CTTTTCGGCAAGAATTTCTCGGGCGTCGTATTCGTGGACTCCGGTACGGTCGAGAAGGACACGAGCATCAGCACGCTGCGCGTTGCGGCAGGTTTTGGTCTGCGGTTCACGGTGGATATGCTGGGGGCCCCCGTGCCGTTCGCGCTGGACTTTGGTTTCCCGCTGGCCAAAGAAGATGACGACGAGGAACAGGTGTTCAGTTTCTCGATTGCGTGGAATTTCTAGGTGCCTCGCGGCCGCCGGCCGCAACCGACGGAAGGAGAAAATCGATGCGAAAAACGTGGACGGTAGCGGTAGTCCTGGCGGGCCTCACGGCCCTTCTGGTCGGCGCCAATGGCGGCAGGCCGGAGCCCAGCCGCGTGGCCGTGTGCGATCTGGCCAAGGTGGTGGACGACTACAAGCGGGTGCAGAGCCTTCAGGCCGAGTTGGCCCGGAAAGAGAAGGCCCGCGTCGAGGAAGTCAAACGCCGCAGCGATGTCATCGAGCTGATGGCCAAGCAGATGGATGACCTGAAGGAAGGGTCGGAAGATCGCAAGAAGCTGGATGAAATGGTCTGGGAAAAGATGTACGAGCTGAAGTCCTACCGCGAAACCGAGCAGGGCCGCCTTCAGCGGCAGAGCCGCGACGGTCTGCTGAGCTGCTACGAGGAGATCGTGTCGTTCATCAAGCAGTACGCCGAGACCAATGGCATCGACCTGGTGATCTACAAGGAGCAACTGGATCAGGAGTTCAAGACCGCTCAGAACACGCAGGAACTCAAGGCGATGATCAATACGCGGCGCGTGCTTTACAATAGCCCGGCGCTGGACATCACGGAGAACATCATCGCGGCGTTGAACGCGAAGTGGACGGCGGAACACCCCGAGGCGGTTCCCGCGCAGTAACCGCGCGGGCCGCGCAACGGCATGACAGTAAAAAGGCGTGATGGGTCGATGACCTGTCACGCCTTTGTCGTTTGAGTTCGCGATGGCTGCTCAGCGTCTGGGGGCTTGGGTCCGGACAGCCTCGGCGATGCGCGTGGCCAGTTCCACAGCCCGGCGTCCATCGTCGCCGCTCACCACAACGGGCCCCTGCCCCCGCACGGCAAGGATAAAACTGTCGAGCTGTCTTCCCAGGGCGTCGTGTTCGTTGATTTCGATCGCCTCGGTCTCCAGCAGGTCCTTGAACTCGGTCTGCCCGATGCGGCTCGCGTCGAATGCCCCCTTGCTGAGAGACGATTCCCGAAGCTCGACCATCCTGCGACCGGGCCGGATCACGACGCCCCGCTTCGCGTTGAAATCGACCCCGGCGTAAGCGTTGTCGGCGAAGACGCGGATGCGGCGTTCAACCTTCAGGGAAGCGCGGCTCGCCATCAGGTCGGCCACGGCTCCGTTGGCGAAACGGACGCGGGCATTGGCCATGTCTTCGGTCGTACCCAGAACATTGACGCCCACGGCATCGACGCTCACGACTTCGCTGCGGACCATGCTCAGCACCAGGTCGATGTCGTGGATCATCATGTCCATGACAACGCCGACATCCATGCTCCGGAAGCGGCACGGGCTGATGCGCTCGGTCTCGATGAAGCGCGGGCAGAGCTTGTAGCGGGCCAGGGCCATGAAAGCCGGATTAAACCGCTCGCTGTGTCCCACCTGGAGAACGGTTTTGCCGCGCTCGGCAGCTCGGACCAGGGCGGTCGCGGCGTCGGCCGTGACGGCCAGCGGTTTCTCGACGAGGCAGGCCACGCCGCGCGACAGCAGCGGCTCGGCCACCTGGACATGGGCGGTGGTCGGCACGGCGACGATGGCGGCCTCGGGCGCCGAGGCCAACGACTCGACCGATGCGGCAGAGGGCACGCCATAGCGGCCTGCCACTTCGGCGGCGCGGGCTTCGTCCGTGTCCACGATGCCGACCAGATCCACATCGGGGCGCTCGCGGCAGACGCGGGCGTGGAATCCGCCCATTCGCCCGGCGCCGATGACCGCCATGCGTAGCTTCTGACTCATTGCGTCCTCATTTCCGGAGTGATTCGCGGTAGCGACCATGCTTGCCCAAGTCGCTTCGCCGCAAGCTGGCCAGGAGGTGGCGCACTTCCTCGGGCTGATCGGCATGGGCTTCCAACTGCGGCAGCGTCAGGCTCCGCGGCTGGCCGTAGCAGTACAGGTGGCGGTAGGCTTCGACGAGCTTGGCCACGGTCTCTTCGGACACGCCATGCCGCCGCAGGCCGACCACGTTGACGCCGCGAACGCGGGCCGGGTGGCCCTCGACCTTCATGTACGGCGGCACGTCGTGGACGATCCGCGTCAGGCCGCCGACGAAACTGAAACAGCCGACGGTCGTGAAGTGGTGCATGGCCGCGCCGCCGCTGACGACGGCATGATGCTCCACGTGGATGTGCCCGGCCAGGAGCACGTTGTTCTCCAGGAGCACATGGTCCTCGATCAGGCAATCGTGGGCCACGTGGGCCATGGCCATCAGGAAATTGTGGCTACCGATGGTCGTCACGCCTCCGCCCTTCTCGGTGCCGCGGTGGATCGTGACGTACTCGCGGATCAGGTTGTCGTCGCCGATTTCGACGCGCGTGTCGGTGTCGCGATACGTGACGTCCTGCGGCGGGAACCCGATGCAGGCGCCCGGAAACACCTGATTATTGCGGCCGAGTGTCGTCCATCCGTCAATGGAAACGCGCTCGTACAGGCGGCACCCGGCGCCGATACGGACGTGGGGCCCGATGACACAATACGGGCCGATCTCGACACTGCTGTCGATCTCCGCCTTCGGATCCACCACCGCTGTAGGATGAATGAACATCGTCAGCCAACTTTCTTCTTGCGACGCCCGGTCACGACCCGGCGTCGATCAGCATGAACCGCAACTCGGCCTCGCCCGCCGCCTCGCCGCCGACCGTAGCCGTGCAGCGAACGTGGGCGCGGCTGCCGCGGGCCTTCACCACTTCGGCCTCCAGACGCAGCTGGTCCCCCGGAACCACCGGCCGGCGTAACCTCACCTTGTCGATGCTGATCAGCACGGCCACCTGGCCCGTGTGCTCCAGCTTCCGCAGCAGCAGCACGCCGGCCAACTGAGCCATCGCCTCGACAATCAGCACGCCCGGCATGATCGGCGTGCCGGGGTAATGCCCCTGAAAGAACTGCTCGTTGATCGTGCAATTCTTGATGCCCACGACGCGCTCGTCACCGATCATTTCGACGATGCGGTCCACCATGAGCATGGGATACCGGTGCGGCAACACCTTCTGGATTTGACGAATGTCCATCAGGGTTTGCGTTTCGGCGATTAGGCGATTCTCGTCGCGGCGGATCAGGTTCTGGAGCTTGCGGACCAGGCTCTGGTGCAGCCGGTGACCGCCGCGGATCGCCACGATGCGCCCGCGAATATCGCGGTTCAGTAGCATCAGGTCGCCGATCAGGTCGAGCACTTTGTGCCGCACCGGCTCATCGGGAAACCGCAGCGTATTCTGGATGACGCCCTCGGGCCCGAACACAAGGATGTCCTCGTAGGTCAGCCCCTCGCCGTAGCCCATCGAGCGGAGTTTGTCCACTTCATCCTCGAAGATAAAGGTGCGGCTAGCGGCCAACTCGCGCGCGAAGTTCTCGCGGTCGAGGTTGATCGAGAAGGTCTGAGGCCGCACGGGGCTCCTGGGACCGTAGTCGAGCTGATAGATGATGCTCAACTGGTCCCCGTCGCTGGGCAGTGCAGCCACCATGGCGCCGCCCTCTTCCACGGTGACCGGTTCGGTGACGACAAAGGTGCGCCGCGGGGCTTCCTGGGCAACGATGCCGGCCTGCTTGAACAAGCGGACATACGACGCCGCGCTGCCGTCACAGGCTGGAAATTCGTCGGCATCCAGTTCGACGATCAGATTGTCAATGCCCAGGCCGCCGACAGCCGCCAGGAAATGTTCCGCCGTGTGAATCTGAACCTCGCCGTTGCCGAGGCTGGTGCGCTGAAAGGCCGACACTACATTGTCGATCGTGGCGGGAATCCGCAGAGATGGATCAATGTCCGGGCGACATAGGATCACCCCCGTGTTCTCCGGCGCGGGCTTGAACCGAACGGTCACCGGCCTGCTGGAAAAGAGGCCCTGGCCCTCGATTTCCGCCTCACGCTCGATCGTGTGTTGCATCCGCGTCTCTGCCACGGACTCACGCTCCCTGCTGTCTGTCGTGTACAACCTGCGACAGCCGCTGCTCGATAATTTCCAGTCGCTTCGAGACCCCCGCCAGCTTACGCATCTCGGCCGTCATCTTCAGGTCCTGTCGATGGTCCTGGGCCGGAAAACCGCTGATGACCGAATTCGACGGCACGTCCTTGGTAACGCCGCTCTTGGCGGCGATCATCACATTGTCGCCAATGGTCAGGTGCCCGTCGATGGCCACCTGGCCGCCCAGGACGCAGTTGCGTCCTAGCGTGGTGCTGCCAGCGATCGCACACAACGACACGATCACCGTATCCTGGCCGATCTGCACATTGTGGGCGATCTGCACCAGGTTATCGATTTTCACACCGCGACCGATCACCGTCCGGTCGAACCGGGCTCGGTCGATGGTCACGTTGGCGCCGATCTCGGCATCATCCTCGATCAGCACGCCCCCGAGCTGCGGAATCTTCACGCGACGTCCGCCGCTCACGGTATAGCCGAAGCCGTCGGCCCCGACCACCGTGCCGGAATGGATGATCACCCGGTTGCCCAAAGTGGTGCCTTCACGGAGGGTGACGTTCGGATAGATCAGACAGTCGGATCCTACCTGGACGCCCGGCCCAACGTACACGCATCCCCTGACGACCGTCCGGTCGCCGATGACGGCCCCCGACTCGACGACCGCCAGCGGCCCGATGCTGACGCCCTTGCCCAGGCGCACGCCTTCGGCCACGACCGCCGAGGGATGAATGCCTGGGGGCTCGATCCGAGGGGGCGGCGCGAATTCGGCCGCCACGCGGGCAAATGCCTCATCGGGATTGGCCACGCGAATCAGGACGGCCCGAGTGGGAACCGCGAACCTGGGTCCCACGATTAGAGCGCCGGCCTGGCTCTTGGCGGCGCGTTGGGCATATTTCGGGTTCGCCACGAACGAAATCTGATCGCCTGTGGCGCTGGTGAGGCCGCCGACACCGCTTATGGACACAGTGCCGTCGCCTTCCACACTGCCACCGACGAGTTCAGCCAGTTCGGCCACCGTTTTGGTCACACTCGGCGTCCCCAGGTCTCGGAAACAGGCACAAGCCGACCCGCGGGCCGGCACCTCAAGACGTTCATTATACCCCCACCACTCCCGAAAACAACCCCGTTGGCGGGCCAGTCCGGCGGCCGGGGCCAATCCAGAGGTGCGATCAACACTTTACATCGGGGCGCCAAGGAACTAAAATGCTGCTTCGTATTCGATCCGCCCCCGGACACGGGGAACAGGAGGCCCGCTCTTGCCGGCGCGGTTCGCCTGTTGCGCTCAAAATCCTTTACAGGAGCCGTCATGAGCAAAATTACCGGTGCCATGTTGAAGCACGTCAAGATCGTTTCCACGCAGACGGCGCCCACGGTGACCGAGACCCGCGTCACGGGTCCGCTGGGTGTCAAATTGGTGAAGATGACCACCCGCGTCGTGGACGGCAACAAGATCGCCTGCGACGTGGAGGGCCCCGCCGCGGCGCACGTACAGCCCATGGTGGACCGGTTCCTGTCGGTCATCAACCGCCTCAAGGTCATCGGCACGGTGGACGGGCGGCTCGTGTACAACCTGTACAACCCGCCGATGCCAAGCCCGGCGGCCCTGCGACCGTTCGAACGCAAGCTGCGCAGCCAGGCGCTCGGCTACGTCCTCCCGGCCACGGCCACACTGTCGGTCACGCCGCACTGCCCGTGCAAATGTGTTCACTGTTCGGCCGACCGGTTCGTAACGCCACAAGGGCAGATGCTTTCGACCGAAGAGCTGGCTTCGGTGGTGGACCAGACGCTCGACCTGGGCGTGTGTACGCTCATTTTCACAGGCGGCGAGCCGATGGCCCGCAAAGACCTGTACGACCAGATCGCCCGCGTAGACAAGAACCGCGCCCACGTGATGATCTTCACGTGCGGGGCGTTCCTGAACGCCGAGAACGTCGCGCGGCTAAAGGAGGCAGGGCTGGGATCGATGAATGTGTCGATCGACTCGGACCGCCCCCAGGAGCACGACGAGTTCCGTCGCCGCCCCGGCACGTTCAAGCAGGCCGTCGAAGGCGCCCGCATGGCCCGTGAGGCCGGGATCATGGTCGGCGTCTCCACCTATGCCACCCACGAGAACATCACCAGCGGCCGGCTGGAGCACCTGATTCAGATCGCCCGCGACGAGGGATTCCATGAGATCACGATCTTCGACTGCGTGCCGACCGGCAAGTTTTTGCGCCGGGGCGATCTCGTGCTCGGCCGCAAAGACATCGAAGCCGTCCGGGCCCTGGCCGACAAATACAACCGCGACAGTGCCCCCTTCGGCGTCACCGCCCAGGCCAAGGCCAATGCCCCCGACGGCGGCGGGTGCTTCGGCAGCTTCAGCCAGTTCTACATGACTTGCTACGGCGACATCGACCCGTGCGACTTCAATCCGGTGAGCTTCGGCAACGTGCGCAACACGCCGCTGGCGGAGATCTGGAAGAAGATGGTCTCGCACCCGGAGTTCTGCGGCCACCGGATGTCGTGCCGCATGCAATCGCAGCGTTACCGCCGCATGTACATCGACCCGCTGACGGACGACGAAGTGCTGCCGGTGCTCATCGACCGTCTGCCTGGCGACGGCACGATCCTGCCCAAGGAAGAGGTCGCGGCGAAATAGTCGCCCGCACAGAGATTCCGTGCTTGGCCCGGCTCCTACCCCCCCCTCCTTTCTCCTCAAGGGAGTGGGGGCCGGCAATTTCTCACGCCGCATACGCTGCGCGGAGGCGTTTGGCCAGACCGGACACGAAGACACAGCCGAGCAGGCAGACTACCACGATGAGTTTCATCAGACCGACCGAGACCATGAGCACGCGTTGGGCCGTCTCGTAGTCCATGCCCCAGACCGCAAGCACGAATCCCCGAAACGTCATGGAGAACCTGAAGGCCAGAAACACCAGCCCTGTCAGGACCGTGAGGGCCACGGCAACGCCCAGGACCCGCCAGGCCGCCCCTGCCGCCGCAACAACACAATCGACATGAGCCTTCTTCAGTTCGTCGATCTCCATCGCCCTGCCCTCCCCACGGTTAGAGCTTGATCGAGGCCACGAGTTGCCGCACGTGATGGGTACTGGCATCGAAGGCGGCGCGCTCGGCGGCGTCGAGTTCGACCTCGATGATCTGCTCAACGCCGTCGGCGCCGAGTTTCACAGGCACGCCGACGTAGTAGCCGCCCACGCCGTATTCTTTCTGGCAGAAGGCGGCGCAGGGCATGATCCGTTTCTTGTCGCGGACGATGGCCTCGGCCATCTCGACGGCCGCCAGACTCGGGGCGTAGTAGGCGCTGCCGGTTTTCAGGAGGGCGACGATTTCCGCGCCGCCGTTGCGGGTACGCGCGACCAGTTCGTCGATCTTCGCCGCCGGCATCAACTGCGACAGCGGCACGCCGCCGACCGAACAGTAGCGAACGAGCGGCACCATCGAGTCGCCGTGACCGCCGAGCACCAGGGCGGTGACGTCCTCGACGCTGACGTTCAGCTCGGCCGCAATGAAGCAGCGGAACCGGGCCGAGTCGAGCACGCCGGCCATGCCGACAACGTGCCGATGGGCGAAGCCGCTGACCTCCTGGGCCACATACACCATGGCGTCGAGTGGATTGGAAACGACGATCAGTTTGGCGGCCGGGCTGCGGCGGGCGACTTCCGCCGTCACCGACGAGACGATCTGGGTGTTCTTGATCAGCAGGTCGTCGCGGCTCATGCCGGGCTTGCGGGCCAGCCCGGCCGTGATGATGACCACCTCGCTGCCGGCGGTGGCGTCGTAGTCGTTCGCCCCGACGACTGTCACGTCCCACCCGGCCACGGGCATCGCCTGGGCCAGGTCGAGGGCCTTTCCCTGCGGCATGCCTTCAACCACATCCACCAGGACCACGTCGCCCAGTTCCTTCGCAGCCGCCCAGTGGGCGCATGTGGCTCCAACATTGCCGGCGCCGATCACGCTGATCTTCGGTCGTTTCACTGCCTGTCTCCGTTTGTGTCGATGGCCAGAAGAACCGGCGCGATTATAGCCGCCGGCCATGCCAAGGCAAGGCGGTTCCGGACATAGGCGGACGAGGGTTGCCGCCGCGCACGCCCGTGGCGTCGTCAGGCCCGAGGGTGGAACCGTTTGTGGATGGCCTTGAGGCGGTCCTGATCGATGTGGGTGTAGATTTGCGTCGTCGCGATATCGGCGTGTCCGAGCATCTCTTGGACGCTTCGCAGGTCGGCGCCGCCGGCCAGCAGGTGCGTGGCGAAACTGTGACGCAGCGTGTGCGGCGACACGCGGGCGCTGAGGCCCACGCGGCGAGCGTACTTCTTGACGATGCGCCAGATGCTCTCGCGGCTCAAGCGGTTGCCGCTCTTGGTCAAGAACACATAACTGGTGACCTTTCCATGGGCCAGTCGCGGACGCTCGTCCTCGAGATAGCGACGAAGCACCTGGAGATCACGCTCCGCCATGGGCACGATACGTTCCTTGGATCCCTTGCCGAAGCACCGGACGTAACGGTACTCGAAGTTCACGTCCTCGACCTTCAGGGCGACGACTTCGCTCGCACGGGTGCCGGTGGCGTACATCGTGGCCAGGATCGCCCTGTCCCGCAGGCCCATGCGCTCGGACTCCTGCGGCGCGCCCAGCAGGCGTTCCACCTCGGTCTTGTTCAGCAGGTCGGGCAACGTGTGCCAGATGCGCGGGCTGTCCAGAACAGCCGTGATGTCGCGACTGACACGCGATTCCACGACCAGAAAGCGGAAGAACATTTTGATGGCGACAAGGCTGCGGCTGATGGAGGTAACGGCCTGACCGTCGTTCTTCTCCGCCGCCAGGAACCCTACCACGTCGTCCGAGGTAACCCGCTCGGGATGTTCCAGGTGCTCGTCGCCCAGGAAACGGCCGAACTTGACCAGATCGCTGCGATAGGCAAGTATGGTGTTGGGGCTCAGGCCGCACTCCACGGTCATGTAGTCGATGAACCCATCCACGGGCGACAATGCGGTCTGAATCACGCCACACCCCACAAAAAGCCGTGCATAGCCGCCGGACGCAGGACCGGGGCTCAACAAGATCTGACGTCTTCAAACATCGGCCGGACCGGGCATGCTGCTTGAGGCAAAGCGTCCGATAAGTCGCCTGGACCTCCAACGACGGCGCCGCCGCGGTCGCGGGCCGGAGACTTGGCCTGGCGGGAACGTCTGGATTTCCAACCCGCCGCAATGTAGTCTGATCGGTGTCACAGACAACCGGAACAAGGCGGAAAGGAGATAACCGATGAACGTGATGGAAGCCATCTCACGACGCCGCAGCATCCGCGCGTACACGGATGAGCCGGTGAGCCCGGAGCATCTGCGTCAGGTACTGGAGGCCGGTCGCCTGGCCCCCAGCGGCAGCAATCGGCAGGAATGGGTGTTCGTGGTGGTTCGCGATGCGGCCCGGCGCAAGCAACTGGCCGAAGCGTGTCATCGTCAGAAGTTCATCGCCCAGACGCCGGTGGTCATCGTCGCCTGCGCCACCGACCCCAAACGCACCATGAGTAGCGGCCTCCAGGGCGCCGCCGTGGACACAACGATTGCGGTGGACCATATGACTTTGGCCGCCACAGAGCTGGGACTCGGAACGTGCTGGATCGGCGCCTTCGATGCCGCCGCCGTCGGCAAGGTCATTGGCCTGCCCGCCGGGATGGCCGTGACGCACGTGCTGCCGCTGGGACATCCGGCCGAGTCGCCGACGGCTCGCCCGCGCAAGGCACTCGAAGACATTGTGCGTTACGAGACATACTGAGACGCCCCGAGACGGCTCTGCCGCGGGAAATTCCTTGTCGTCGGGCCGTTTGGCAACTTACCATATCCTTGGTGAAGCATCGCTCATGCCGTGCGGGCATGCCGGCACGCGTATCCCAGGTGGACGTACTGAGACCGACAGATGAGTACGCAGGAAACATCCTCGACGAGGTCGCAGAAACCGTACGGATGGTTGCGGTCTCTCCTGGGCTCCATCGGCATGGCCGAGGCCATCGTCCTGATCATTTACGGCCTGTGCACCGCGCGTCTGGTGATCCGGGCCCGGACTGCCGCTCCCAAAACCATGGAGGAAATCACCAGCCGGTTTCTCCCCTATGCCGTCATGGAATCGGCCTTGATCCTGCTCGGATACGTCATCATCGGCCTGGCTCTGGGCATCTTCGCGTGGCTCATGCTCTGGTCGCTCTGTTCGACGCTCGGACGTCCGATGACCCGGCGGCTGGTCCGCTGGGGCGCCCCGGTCTTGGTCCTGACGGTCCTGTTGCTCAAGACCGTTTCGTGTGCCGTCATCACCCCCCGCATCCTTGAAAACGTCTGCCGCACCAGTTTCGGCATCTGGCTTATCGGCGTCACGGGCGACGCGGTCAAACCCTGGATGTTGACCACCGTACAGGTCGTCGGGCTGACGATCATTTGCCTTCTGGTCGTGGCGGGCGTGGCCCGATCGTTCCGCCACCTTCAGCGGCATGTGCGGCTCACGGTGATCGCCCTGGCGGCGGTGCTGCCGATTCTGATCGCAGGACTGGGACTGATCGGCGTCCTGGAGCGGCTCCCGGCCGAGCCGCGCAACGACGGTCGCCCGAACATTCTCATCCTGGCCAGCGACGGTCTCCGCCCGGACCACCTGGGTGCCTACGGCTACGCGCGGCCGACGAGCCCGAATATCGACCAGCTCAGCCGCGAAGGCATACGGTTCGAAAACGTTTACGTGCCGCAGGCCAGGACCCTGCCGAGCCTGACCACGATCATGACCGGAACCTACCCGCACACCCACGGACAGCGCTACACCTGGCCGCGCCAGCGACACATCGAGCTCACGCTGCCGACCCTGTGCCGCGAACTCAAGAAGAAGGGCTACGAATCGTATGTCCTGAGCGACTGGGCGGGCGGCGATTTCGCAAAAGTCGATTTCGGATTCGACGTCGTCGATGTGGGAGAAGAAGCCTGGAACATCCGAACGTGGATCGAGCAGGAAGCCTGCCGCGGGCATCCGCTGCTGGTGGCCTTCGGCGACAATCCGCTGGGGTTCAGTTTGTATCCGGGCATGAGGGGCATGCCGGTCACACCGTCGCCGCAATCGGTGACCCAGGCGGCGGTCAACTGTCTCGAGGACACGGCCCGGCGACGGCAACCTTTCTTCATGATCGTCTTCTACAGCGAGACCCACCTGCCCTACTCGACATCGTACCCCTACTACCGCATGTTCTCGCAGCCGGGCTACGAAGGTCCGCACAAATTGAGCGTGAACATCGACAGCTACGAGCGTGTGGCCAGCGCCGGAGTCGATGCCGGCACGTTCTTCGATCCGGTTCAGGTCAATGCCCTGTATGATGGAGCGATCCGCAGTTTCGACGACCAGGCGGGCGAAATCCTGGAATCGGTCCGCGAACTGAATCTGTGGGACGACACCGTGGTCATGGTCATGTCGGACCACGGGGAAGACCTGCTCGACACAGAGGACCGGTCGTGGGGACATGGCCGGTTCCTGTTCGGCGACGACTACGACAGCCGCATCCCGCTGATCATCTCCGATCCCCAGTGGCGAGGAAAGCCGCGGGTCATCCGCGAACTGATTAGTACGCTCGATCTCATGCCGACGCTGCTGGAACGCGTGGGAGCAACCGTGCCGCCAACGTGCGAGGGCGAGTCGCTGATGGGTCTGATCCGCGGCGAACGGCAGGAGCGGCCGCGCGACGTGTTCGCCGAGAGCGGCGTGTTGCTGTGCGGCGACATGCAGGCTCGCGGCGATCACTACCTGAGCTATCCGCCCCTGGTGGACATGCTCGAAGTGACCGAGCCGGACACCGGACAGGTGGGTATCAAGCGCGAGTACCTGGACCTACTCGTCACGGCGCGGCAACGCATGATCCGGACGCCCGAGTGGAAACTGCTCTACACGCCGCTCAAGGAGAACCAGGGCGCGGAGTACCAACTGTTCGATCTGAAAGCCGATCCCCAGTGCCGACGGAACGTCGCCGCCCAGCACCCGGACGTGCTAAACGACCTGAAGGCACGGTTGTGGCAATGGATGGAACGGGATCCCTTGCGCTGCCGCCAAGGCGAGCACATAGTCCGACGCCCCACCGCCGGCTCGTCATCGTAGCGTTAGCCCACTGACCAAGCCTGAGAACGAACAGCGAACATACGTTCCTGGAGGTTGCCGATCCCAGCGCGGCAGCCCTTCGCCATCCCATCCCAACCCATCCCACCGACTGCCCCTCTTCAGCGCTGCCAAGAAAGGTCGGCTGCCGATTTCCATGGGAGGCCGCCACCGCGCACGTCCCATCGCAGTTCAGCGCTCGAACCTCTTGCGAATGCTCTGCCCGATGCAGTTCAAAAAGTCGGGTATGCAAGACATCGCCACTTCGTAATAGACGTTCAGCCCCCGTTTGTTCGCATTGAGGATGCCCGCGCGCTTGAGGATCGCCAAGTGCCTGGACACATTCGAAGGATCGACGCCGAAATGCTCGATAATCTCGGACACAGAACGTTCTTTCTGTTTCAGGTAGCCGACAATCTCGATGCGCAGCGGATGCCCGAGCGCTTTGACGACATCGGCCTGAAAGGTAACGAGTTCGTTGGACAGCGAAGCCATGGATTGTCTCTCCCTGCTAGGTTTGTGGAATCCGTTAAATACAGACGTCCGCGACGTGTCCGCAACCGGGCGACACACCGGCCACGACACGGCCGGAAAAACCCAATTCGTAAGTAAAGGAAACCGCGCCGCCTCCCCGCAGCACCCCAGGAAACGGGCGGCACAGGCAGCATCGTCGTCGGGCGGCACGCTGCACGCCGGACATGCCCGCCGATTTGCGACATGATTTACAACGGTGTTTTTCCGAGGACTGCCTCCACAAAGGGTTCCCATCCAGCGCGATCAATCAGCCGACCGAGACGGTCCCGGTGCTGAGCGTTCTTGGCGAAGAACTGGACGATACGGTCCACAATCGCCAGGACTTCGTCGGCCGACTCGACCGAGACCAGTTCACGTCCCATCCTCGGACGAGGCCCGAGGCAACCGCCCACCAGAATCTTCCAGTGGCGCGGCGCGCCCTGAATGCCGATGTCACGAACCGGCGCCGCAGCGCAATTCATCGGGCATCCGGCCACGGCAAACTTGAACTTGCCAGGCAACTCCATCCCGTGGTACTTCTCGTCGAGCTTCAAGCCCAGGCCCATCGAATCCTGTTGCCCGAGCTTGCAGAACGTCGTCCCCGGACACATTTCAACACTGCGAACGCACAGGCCGATGGCCGCCCCCGGCTTCATTTTCAGTTCGGACCAGACCTGGTCCAACTGTTCTTCCTTGAAACCGATAATAGCAATCCGCTGCGCCCCGGTGATTTTCATCGCCTGGATGTCGTAGCGGTCAAACAAACCAGCATATCGAAGCAGGATCTCTTTGGTCAGAAGCCCCCCTGGCAGGTGCGGCGCGATGGCATACGTCTGCCGATCCCGCTGAATGATTGCTCCTTTCTCAGGCAGATCCTTTTTTTTGTCCCCTCCCGTATCCGTGCTCATGTTCACTCCCGCATTTGCGGCAAAAACCACAATTCATCACTAACGTTAATGTAAGGCTACTTCCGTTTAGAGTCAATACTTCGCTGGTCGGCCCTCTCCAGCCCTCGCCCCGGCAGCTGTGGCAGCAACTGCGGGAAATTCCTTGAAATGTCTCTGCAAACCCGTTATTTTACATGCTTTGAGTGTCGGCCGTAGGGCCGGCGTCAACGGTTTTGGTCTGTACTGGGACAATTGGAAAGGTAGGTCGAGGGCCTGATGATCAAAATACGAGCCCGTGGCAATGAAACGGTGGAACAGATGATCAAGCGGTTCAAGAAGCTCTGCGAGAAAGAAGGGCTGATCCGCGATATCAAGCGCAACGCCTACTACGAGAAGCCCAGCGAGCGGCGACGTCGCAGCATGCGCAAGAGCCGCCGCACGACCGGATCGTTCCAGTAGTCTGATGCCCCGCCGGTAGAGGGAAACGCCTTGGAGCCGGTTGCCGCGGCCGAGATCAAGCAGCTCGTCAAGATCTATACCGATTTTTGGGGTCGGTTGAAGGTGCGTGCCCTGAATGGGCTGAATCTGACCATCCGCCAGGGAGAAATCTTCGGCCTACTCGGCCCCAACGGTTCCGGCAAGACAACTACCATCAAGCTGCTGCTCGGACTCCTGCGGCCAACGAGCGGCAGCGTCAGTATCCTCGGCTATCCGGCCGCCCACGTCAGCAAGAACGCCCTGATCGGATACCTTCCGGAAGAGAGTTACCTGTACCGCTTCCTGACCGGGGAAGAAACACTGATGTTCTACGGCCGCCTCTTCGGGCTCCGCGGTGAAACTCTGCGGCGGCGGGTCAACGAACTGCTGGACCTGGTGCGGCTGGACCGCCGCGCCAGGAAGCGGGCACTCAAGGAGTACTCCAAGGGCATGAGCCGCCGCATCGGCCTGGCCCAGGCCCTGATCAACAATCCGAAGTTCGTCCTGCTCGACGAGCCGACCACGGGCCTCGACCCCGTGGGCACCCGCGAGATGAAAGACCTGATCCTCGCCATGAAGGCCGAGGGCCGCACCGTGCTCATGAGCAGTCACCTGCTGGCCGACGTCGAGGACGTGTGCGACCGCATTGCGATCCTCGTCCGCGGCGATATGCGCGAGTGCGGCGATGTCAAGGAACTGCTCTTGGTGCGGGACATTGTACAGTTGCGGGCCCGGAACGTGCGCCCGGATGTGGTTCGTCAGGTCCAGGCCCTGCTGGCCGACAGCGGCGCCCAGGACGTGGATATCTCGCATCCGCGCATGACGCTGGAAGAACTCTTCCTCAACGTGATCTCCCAGGACGGACGGCCGACGGCTCCCTGACGCCGTGTGCCCGACCGCCCACAACGGACAGACCCTATGGAGAACGCCGGAACACCCCAGGTGTCGCACGCCACGGACCCCAAGGGCGTCCCTGCCACCCCGGCTCGCAGGGTACGATCCGCCGGCTTCGCCGTCGCCATTGCCGCCGACCTGATTCGGTTCTCGCCCAACCGAACCGGCGCCATCGCCTGGCTCGCGGTTCGCGAGGCCATGCGGTTGCGGCTATGGATCGTTCTGGCCGTCGGCATGGGCGCCGTCCTCGTGGCCGACCTCACCACCGTCTATTTCGACCCCATTTTCCAGACCGCCACGGGCCTGATCGGCAACAGCCAGTTGGCCATCACGCTCGTCGGCATTGCCGTAGCCCTGTTTCTGTCCACTTACAGTATTCCCCGGGAACTAACCTCCAAGACCATCTACAGCCTGGTCACCAAACCTGTGTCGCGGCTGGAGATTGTGACCGGCAAGATGCTTGGCCTGGCCGTCGTCCTGGGCGTCATCACGTTCGGTCTCGGGCTGGCCTGCTACGGTTACATGGCATTTCGCGCCGACCACGTGCGAGAACTGGCCCGCCGGAAACTGGCGGCTGTTCCGGCTTCCGAGCTGCCGCCCCCGGCGTTGCAGGACATCGCCGACCGCGGCCCCTTCAAGGCCATCGTTTACCAGCCGCCGACCGAGCCGCTGACACTGGTTCACTTGGAGGGCTCAGGACCGGTCGAGTGGTTGTCGGGTTATCCGACGCACCGTGCTCACTGGGGCTTCAGTGGTTTGCCGATGGACCAGCTCAATACCGGCCGCGCGCGGGCCGTCATCCACCTCGATTGGCTCCCCTCCGCGCAGCCGACAACCAACGAGCAACGCACCGTCCGAGTCCAACTCTATGACCCGCAGCGCAAACGCGACGATTCGTTCGCCCTGCGTCTCGTGGCCGACGCCAACAACACGGTGCAACTGGCCATTCCGGGTGTGATCCCAGGCCGCGAGGGGTTCTATACCGGTGGACAACTGTGGGTAAGCCTGTGCGGCGACGGACACGGCCCTCTGGGCGTCAGGGCGGACTCCTGTGTGATTGTTCTGCCCGACGGCACCCGCGTACCGGCCGCCAGCGGGCTGAAACTGACGACGAACTTCTCCTCCAACAAATACTGGATCGGCGGCGCCGGGTCGAACCGCATGGTCATCGGCCGCGCGCGATTTGCCTCGCCTGGCACCGATGCCTCAGCCCAGGCGACACTTCAGATCGACGTGGCCGTACCGACAGCCAGCAACATTCCCGCCGATGCCAGGGCCCAGGTGGCTATCGTCAACGAGAAGGGGGACCGCCAGGAAGCCGCATTCCGTCCTGAGAAAGGATCGACCGTGCTGGTGCCCCTGGAGCCGGAGCTCGTTCGCGGCGGCGGCGACCTCACCGTATACCTGCGGTCGGTCGATCCGCGGGTGGAGATCGGCGTCACACAAGAGAGCCTTCGCCTCCAAGTGGACCGCCGTCCGTTCCTGTTCAACTGGGCCAAGGCCCTGACAATGATGTGGCTGAGTTTCTGCGTCATTGCGGCCATGGGGCTGTGCGTCAGCACGCTGGTCGGCTGGTATGTGGCCGTCCTACTGACATCCGTGGCGATGGTGCTCTGTCATATCTGGCAGAACTTGGTCCACAGCGTCCTGCGGCACGGGTTCTCGAGCATCGGGGTCACGCGCGGCGGCGAGTGGGACCAGATCCTGTCACACTGGTACTCGGACATGTTTTGGGGGATCGGCCATCTGCTGCCCGATTTCAACCGGCTGGACTACGGCAGCGCAGTGGCCGGCGGGACAAACGTGCCGCTATCGTCGCTGCTGGCCTTGCCGCACGGAGCCGTTTGGCATGCGTTGTTTTACATTGCGGCCCTGGTGGTGATCGGGTACCTCATTTTCCGCCGCAGGGAGGTCGCCCGATGAACCATCCTCTGAGACAGGCGGCGCTGCTGATTGCGGCCGTGGCGGTGTTCGCCGCGACGTACCACTTGGAAACTCGCGTCGTGGAGCCGCGACGGCTTCGCATGCAGGGATACCGAGCCCCCCTGCCTCACGCGCTGCTGCATGCTGCTTCGTACGATGCCGCGCGGGCCGGCGGACAGTCGCCGCGGTTTCTGCCGGGCGAGCAGCGGCTCGACCTCAGCGACCTGCCGAGCCGGGCCGCCGCCCTGAGCCTCGGCGGGCTGCGCGGATTCTTCGCCATCTACCTTTGGATCGAGGCCGAGGACGAGAAGAATCTGAAGATTCACGACGACCTGCTCGACAAGTACTATCGCCTCGCGTCGCTTCAGCCGAACATCCCATTCGTCTGGTCGCACAATAGCTGGAACCTCACACACAACCTCTCGGTACAGTGGTCCACGGTCGAGCGTCGCTACGACTGGGTCCGCTACGGGATCGACTTCCTGGCCGAGGGCATCCGTCGCAATCCGGGCAATGTCGAATTGCAGGAAGTGATGGGGCGCATCTACTTCTGGCGGATCGCCAACAACGGCAGCGAGGCCGACCGCGAGTATTTCTGCCGCAAGGTGATCGAGGACGACGGAGTGGACGCCCTGCTGATGGCCTACCAGTGGTATGATCGGGCCCGGCGCCTTCAGGACGAGACGGGGGCGTCGCATCCGATGTTCCAGCCAATGATCCTGCACGATCAGGCGTGCCACGCCATGCACGCCTACGCCAAGGAGACGACGCGGCAGGCCCTGCTCCGTCTGAACGCCGCGGCCGAACTGAAACTGGCCGGACCACCCTCCGGCGCCGATGCGGCGGCTCGTCAGCAGTACGATTTGCGCATTCGTGAGACGTTCCAGGACGGCCGTCGGTTGCTCGACAGGGCCCTGGACGCCTGGCAGGCGGCCCGGGACGAGTGGGCGGCTCAGCATCGTCGCTTCGCCGACGATGGCAATTCCGTCATCTTCGGACAGGGAGCGGCCCGCGCCAAGGGACTTCTTGAGGCGTTTGCCGCCCATGCGACCCAGGAACAACTGGACAGCGACCCGCACTCTTTCCAGGTCCGCGTCCGATCTGCTCTGGAGTATGATCTGCTGGTCAAGCCTTTCATCAACATGGAACCGCGCATTCACACCGTCGAGCCCTGATTTTTCACTTGCCGGAAAGGCTCCGATCCGCTATTAGTTGTGGCCAAATACGGGGATCGTACCCATCTGGGACGGACGAAACAATCTCTTCACTAGTCACGGGAGGTTACAGTGAGACGACGAAAAGGGTCCAACTTCAGGGGGCTGATGGTGTCCGGCATCATGTGTGCCGCCATGGCCTTGGGATTGATGGTCATGGTGCCGAAAATGCTGGCTCAGGACGCGACGGGAACCGACGCAACGGTGACAACCCAGGCAGCGTCGGAGACGGCCACGGCCGCCGTCCGCTCAGTGGTCGATCTGCCGCCCGTCTGGTGGGTCGCGCCGATTTCGGCGATCATCGCCCTGCTGATGGCCTTCTATTTCTACAAAAGCATCATGAAGACCAACGAAGGCAGCGACCGCATGAAGGAAATCGCCCAGCACGTCCGCGAAGGCGCCTACGCCTACCTGCGGCGGCAGTATAAGGTCGTGGCGATCTTCTTCGTCGTGGTCTGCGTCGCCCTGATCATCGTCGCCTTCAAGTTCGAGGCCCAGCACCGCCTGGTCCCGTTCGCGTTCCTGACGGGCGGCTTCTTCAGCGGTCTGGCGGGTTTCTTCGGCATGAAGACGGCCACCAACGCCAGCGCCCGCACTGCCCAGGGAGCCAGCGAGAGCCTGAACCGCGGCCT
>CAZCOA010000039.1:0-26613 GCA_964500225.1 uncultured Anaerolineaceae bacterium
CCGAGGGTCACAAGGCGCCGGCCGAGCAGGCGATCCCGCTGGAAGCGTCGGAAGAGGCCGTGCTGTCGCAGTTCTAAGCGGCTCTCTGCAAGGGCATTTGTGGGATCCCCCGGACCGGAGTCCGGGGGATCCTTCTGTTATGGAGGGGCGTCGCTTCGTGGCTTGCAGTGTTTCCCGGGCCGCAGCCGGCAGGAAATGTACTTGCCGCCCGTGCCTCGGTCACTGTATTCTCAGTACCCATCCGCGGCACAACACGGCGACCTACCTTGGCTATCTCGATCCAGTCCGCGCTGAGGAGGAGCTATGACACTGCTCAAACCGGGCATTTTTCAGCGTCCGTGGGAGCAGCCGGAGTTGACCAGTCTGAACCGGCTGCCGATGAGGGCCACTCTGTGGCCGTTTGCTTCGGTTGCGGCCGCGCGGCGACTGGACCCGGCCGGCAGTCCGTGGGTGATGAGTCTGGACGGGACGTGGGAGTTTCGACTGTTCGACCGTCCCGAGACGGTGGGGCCTGAAGATCTCGGACCGACCGCGCCAAAAGGTTACGGGCCGATCATCGTGCCGGGCAACTGGACCATGCAGGGGCACGACAAGCCGCACTATACAAACGTGGCTATGCCGTTTGCCAACACCCCTCCGACGGTGCCCGACCGCAACCCGACGGGCGTCTATCGGCGGACATTCAAGTTGCCTCGAGGCTGGGCGTCGCGGCGCACGGTGCTTCAGATCGGCGGCGGCGAGAGCTGCTATTACATTTACCTGAACGGGCGTTTTGTCGGCATGAGCAAGGACTCGCGGCTCCCGGCGGAGTTCGACTTGTCGGCGCACGTCAACGCCGGCCGCAACCTTCTGGCGGTCATGTGCATCCGCTACGGCGACGCTTCGTATGTGGAAGACCAGGATCATTGGTGGATGGCGGGTCTGCACCGGAGCGTGACGCTCTATTCGACGGGCCATTGCTATATCGAGGACGTTTTCGCCAGGGCGCTGCTCGATCCAGCCGACTATCGGGCGGGACGCCTGAACGTCACGGTGAAAATCAATTTCGACTACCCACCCGCCCTGGACGAGGTGCGCACGGTGGAGGCGGTCCTTACGGATGCGGCCGGCCGCAAGGTGCTGCGAAAGCCGCTTTCGGCTTCGATCAGCCCGAGCTATCGCGAGAACTACTATGAATGCACCCTGGCCGCGGTGTTGCCGCGCGTCCGGGCCTGGTCGCCCGAGTTGCCGCATCTGTACCACTTGGTGGTGACTCTCCGAGACGAGCGGGGCAGGGCGATAGAACATACGGCCTGCCGAGTGGGGTTTCGCACGGTGGAGGTCCGCGACCGTCGTTTTCTGCTCAATGGCAGGCCGATGCTGATCAAAGGCGTCAACCGGCACGATCATGATCCCGACACGGGCAAGGCCGTCGGCCGCGAGATGATGCTCAAGGACGTGCAGCTCCTGAAGCAGTTCAACTTCAACGCCGTCCGCACGAGCCATTACCCGAACGATCCCGCGTGGTACGATCTGTGCGACGAGTACGGCATTCTCGTACTGGACGAGGCCAACATCGAGAGCCACGCCAACTACGCCACGCTCTGTCGTGACCCGCGGTGGTCCGACGCGTGGTTCGAGCGGGTGTCGCGCATGGTGATTCGCGACAAGAACCACCCGTGTATTTTTGGCTGGTCGCTCGGGAATGAGTCTGGTTACGGCGAGAACCACGACCGTGCGGCGGCGTGGGTCAGGGCATACGACCCCGACCGTATCGTCCACAACGAAGGCTCGATCAAACCACGCTGGGACCAGGGCGGGCCGAATCAATACGGTCCCGGCGGCGAGCGGGCTAACGATTTCTTGGATCCCATGTACCCGAGTATTCCCGAAGTGATTGCCGTGGGCCGCGCGGGCAAGGACCGGCGGCGGCCGTTTATCATGTGCGAATACGCCCACGCGATGGGCAACTCGTGCGGCTGCCTGAAGGAATACTGGCAGGCCATCTACAACTATCCCGGCCTCGGCGGCGGATTTATCTGGGACTGGGTCGAACAGGGGCTCCGCAAGGCGGATCCGAAGACCGGGCGTGAGTTTTGGGCTTATGGCGGCGACTTCGGCGATGAGCCGAACGACCTGAACTTTTGCTGCAACGGGATGGTTATGCCCGACCGCGCGATCAAACCGCAGATGTGGGAGTTCAAGAAGCTCGTCCAGCCGGTCAGCATCGCCGCGAGGAACCTCAAGGCCGGCATGCTCACCATCACGAATCGTGATGTGTTCCGAGACCTCGGCTGGCTCCAGGGCCGCTGGGTGCTTACGGTGGACGGTCGGCGCGTGGCTCGCGGCGTGTTGCCGCACCTGACGCTGGCTCCCCAGAAGAGCCGCACCGTGCGCATCGCTTTGCCCAGGCTCTTTGTGAAACAGGGCGAGGAGGCGCATCTGCGGGTCAGTTTTCACGCGCGTCGGAAGCTGCCGTGGTGCGGCAAGGGGCACGAGGTGGCGTGGGAGCAGTTTGCCATGCCTGCTGCGGCGGCCGGCACGTTGTCCGCACCGTCACCGTGCGACGCCGTGACGATCTATACCGGCAAGGCTGCGGCCGTGGGGTCGCGCGGGCTGGCCGTGACGGTCGATCCCAAGGCCGGTCGTCTGGTGGGGCTGAGTCTGGGGGGACGACCGCTCATCGTGGCCGGCCCGCGGTTCAACCTGTGGCGTGCGCCGGTGGACAACGACGGCATCAAGGGACGCAAGGATCAGTGGACTACCGACCGCAAGCCGCTGGGCCGCTGGATCAACGCGGGCTACGATCGCCTGACCGCGCGGACCCTGGCGGCATCGGTGACGGAACGAGCCGGCGTTCTTGCCGTGAGCAACACGGAGCGACACATTCCGCGCGGCGGCAAGGGGGCCTTCGACGTCGTCAACACGTATCGCATCCGCCCCGACGGCATGATTCTGTGCAGCCACGTCATCCGGTTCGCCGAAGGTATGACCGACCCGCCGCGTCTGGGTGTGCGGCTCGCGGCGGCTGCCGGGTTGGAGAGGATCGCCTGGTTTGGCCGCGGACCGTGGGAAACCTACCCCGACCGCTGTTACGCCGGCGACGTCGGCTGGTACGATCAATCGGTGGACGAGCAGTTCTTCCCATATATTGTGCCGCAGGAGACGGGCCTGAAGACGGCAACGCGGCTGTTTGCGCTGTACGATGACGACGGCGTCGGCGTACAGTGGCAGTCGCTGGGCCGCCCGTTCGCCTTCAGCGCGCTGCACTACACGCCGGAGGACCTTACCGCCGCCCGCCACACCTGCGACCTCGTGCGGCGAGACGAGGCGACGATCCTGATTGATGCGGCTCATCGCGGTCTCGGCACAGCCAGTTGCGGCCCCGACACATTGGAACCCTACCGGATCTCGCCCGGGCGCTACGTGCTCCGCTACGCGATTATTCCCCTGGCGGGTGAGCGGCCGCGACGCTGGTTGATCTGACGCGTGGTTCTCGGGAGACGCCGGGGCCTTTCAGGAACGAACGTTGTTCCCATCGGCGGACTCGGGAACGGACGATGGAACACATGATTGTTGGTGTCCACGGTTGCCGGTTCCGACTGGCAGGACCGCAGCCGACAGTTGTATAATCTCGCGGCCGAGGTGGGCCGACTTTGGGGCCGTTCGTGTCCGGCGCCTCGGTCGCAGGAGGCACGCCCCTGGTCGGGCGCCTGCGAATCTCTGTACAGCGGCATCGTAAGGCGGCTACACGGCGTGTCGGACCTGCACATCGGAATTCTTCTGGCCTTTGTGTCTGCCTTCACCTTTGTCGGCCAGAACTTTTGGCTGCGCGAACTCCAGGCCCGAGAGGGGTTCTGGCGGTATCTTTTCCTGATCAATGCCGTGCCCGCGGTCGTCGGGGTGCTGAGTTGGCTGATTCTGCCGCCGGATTTCAGGTGGGAGCTTGTGCGCGGCTCCCTGTACGCCTCCATTCCCGGCCTGATCGGAATGACGTTCCTCGGGTTGGCCG
The DNA here is from genome assembly GCA_964500225.1 of uncultured Anaerolineaceae bacterium. GTDB lineage: Bacteria > Planctomycetota > Phycisphaerae > FEN-1346 > JAACEH01 > JAAYDY01. Next base: position 3,992 of record CAZCOA010000039.1, read on the forward strand.
TGCGCTACGGCGACATCAGCCATGTCGGGCCCGTCATCGGCTCGAAGCCCCTGATCGTGACCGTTCTGGCGGCCTGCCTTGGCATGGAACCGACATCGCCCGAACTCTGGGGCGCCTCAGGTTTGCTCCTGGTGGCCCTTTTCCTTGTCTCGGGAAACCGCGAGGTCCTGACCAAGCCATGGCAGGTTGCCGAACCGGCCGTCCTGCTGGCCGTCGGCTTCTGCGTCGCTTACGGAGCATGCGACCTCATCACCCGCAAGCAGATGGCTCTCTACGGCCTCAATGTCTGGGATTTCCTCGCTATGAACTGGCTTGTCCGCAGCGCTATCATCGGTGCCGTGCTGGCCGCCCGATGGATGGTCACGCGAGAACGGGTCTGGCCTCGCAGGGCCAGCACGTATTTCTGGACCGTTCCCGCGACGGCCCTGCATGGCGTCGCGTTCATGGGGGCCATGAAATACACCAACTCGGCCGTGCTGACCAACGTCCTGGCGAGCGTGCGCGGCACGCTGTCGGTGGTCGCGGTGCTGGTCCTGGCTCACTGGGGCCTCGTCCGCAAGGAGCCCATGACCCGGCCCGTGATTATCGGGCGGCTGGTCGGCGCGGGGCTCATCTGCGTAGCCGTTTACCTCGGGCTGCGCGGAGGACTCGGGTCGTCGTGACGCTGTGGGCGCTTTGCTTGCGCGGGCTTCGCGCGGCCCCGGATTCGGATATAATAGGTGTGATCCGGGGCGATGAGGGCACTTCTTATGTCGAAATGGAAAACTGCACTGATCGTAACGCTGCTTGTGGTGGTGGCTGCCGTGGGCTACCGCCTGGCCATGTCGCAGGCGGAGCTGGACATTTACCGCGAGCGGCTGGCTAACCTAAGCGAGGAGTATGAATCGCTGCGGTCCCGCTACAACGAGGCCGTGCGCAAGACGGCGGTCACTGAACTGATTGTCCGCGGCGGCAAGCTCTCGCTTTCCATTCGGACCATCCAGGGCGTTGACCGGGTGATCGAGACGCCGTACGACCCGTCGCAGGAAATCTATTGCGACTATGTTCTTCTGGACGGCCGCCTGTGGATTCGCCGTGTTTACGATGCCCGGACGCCCCCGCGTGACGGGCTTCTCATCGATGACAAGCTGGCCGACGTGGACTGGAACAACCCGGCCGCCCGATATGGCAATGCCGTGTACCGCTCCCTCGGTGAAGGCCGCTGGGTGGTCACGGTGACCGGCGACGGCTCGCTTGGGCTGGTCCGGCTGGACGACGGGGCGGAGGTGTCGCTTTCCGGCCCGCCTCCCGTGCGCGACTACGCCGAGATCGACAAGGAAATCCACCGAGAGATGACCCGGATCACTCTGGGCGAAGCCTTGCGTCGCATGTTCCGGTAGGAGGGCCGCTCCGGGTCTTTGGTGTTCGCCATCGGTCGGGTTATTGCCGCGTCGGCGAAGACGTTCTTTCCATGTGTTCCAGGGTATCTTTCGGGAGTTGACGTGGCTGCGACCTTCTCTGAACATCTGCCGCCCCTGCCGCGGCTGACGGACGATCTGCCGGGCACGGGAGGTCGTCTCCGCGTTTCGATGGAAGATTTCGAGGTGACGGAACTGCCCATGTACGAGCCGTCGGGGCAGGGCACCCACAGTTATCTGTGGATCGAGAAACGCGGCATCGCGACCATGGAACTGGTTCAGCGACTGGCTCGTGCCCTCGGTCGCAACCCGCGTGATTTCGGAATAGCCGGGCTGAAGGATGCCAGGGCCGTCACGCGGCAATGGGTCAGCATCGAGCACGTGGACGACCGACGGTTGGAAGGGTTTGCGGGGGACGGTTGGCGCGTGCTGCGCGTCTCGCGGCACGGCAACAAGCTGAAGATCGGGCACCTTCGCGGCAACGAGTTTGCGATCACGATCCGCGATGTGGTGCCGGACGCTGCCGCCAGGGCTCGGGCCGTAGTGGACCGGCTGGTCCGCGTGGGGGTGCCGAACCTGTTCGGTGGCCAGCGGTTCGGCCTTCGCGGGGACTCGCACCTGATCGGCCGCGCGATCGTGGCCGGCCAATGGCGCGAGGTCTGCGACGTGCTTCTGGGCCGGCCGTCGGAGGCCGACCCGCCGCGCGGGCGACAATTCCGGTCGCTCTACGATGCGGGCCGCTACCAGGGAGCTCGGGCCGTGGTGCCGCCGGGGCACCGCGAACACATCGCCGTGCTCGACGCTCTGATCCGGACGCGAGGCGACTTCGGCCGCGCGGCACGGGCCATGCCCAAAAACATGATGCGGTTCTTCGTCTCGGCCTGGCAATCGGCCCTGTTCAACGAGGTGACGGCTTGCCGCATGCCGCACCTGGGGCAACTGATGGCCGGCGACCTGGCGTGGCTGCACGACCGAGGCGCCGTGTTCATCGTGGAGGACGCCACGGCCGAGCAGCCGCGGGCGGACCGCCTGGAGATCAGTCCGTCAGGGCCGCTGTTCGGCGGCCGGATGAAGCAGGCCGGCGGGCGGCCCGGCCAGATCGAGCGCGAGGTGCTGGCCGCCTCGGGCCTCGACGAGCGGGCGTTGATGCGTAACAAATTGCTTCGCGGCGGGCGGCGGCCGATGCGCGTGCCGCTGGCCGGCGCCGAGATCGACGACATATCCCCAGGAGCAATCCGTGTCCGGTTTTCCCTTCCTGCCGGCACCTACGCGACGGTGGTCATGGACGAGATCATGAAGTGCGGCCCCGCCGGCGACGACGATGCCGCGACTCCTTCCATGGATGCCGACGACGAATCCTGACGACGTCGCTGCGCCGACTCTGGCCGAATCGGTGTTGACGGCCGATTATAAACGGGGTGGAGGGCGACATCTGGTGCGACACTCCGTTACGTACATTGTGTTTACTGGGTGTCGGCGCGTCCTATTCGTTTCACGCGGCGGGATGAAGAGCGTATCCGTGCATAGACCTGTGAGTGGACACCGAAAGGAGGAAGAACAATGCTCCTACGAATAACTTGTGCCGTGTGTGTGCTGGGGTCCATGGTGGTTGCGGCGCCGTGGGCCGAGGCCGACGCCGCCGAGTCGCTGCCGGTGCCCCAACTCTATGGGCTCTATTCGTGGGCGGCCAATTACGTCCGTTATGCCGACGACATTCAGAAGACGGGCATTCGCTGGGTTCGTGCCGGTGGCTGGGAGGACAACAAGGAGGCCGAGGAGGCGGCGCTGACAGCCGCGAGGAATGGTGTTTATCTGACGCCGACGTTGTACATGAAAGAACTGTCACACGACCGCACGATGCCGGTGGAGGAAGCGGTATCCACATTCCGGGAGAATGTGCGCGCATCGGTTCTGCGCTACGGTCCTGGCGGAACTTTGTGGAAAGAACATCCGGACGTCAAGCCGCTGCCGATCCGGTACTGGCAAATCTGGAACGAGCCGAACATCGAGTTTCTGAACCCCGGCGAGACTGGGCTCCTGCGCACGGAGCTCTACGCGAAGTTGTTGAAAGCGGCGACCGAGGAGATTCGCAAGGCGGATCCCGGCGCGAAGATCATCGCGTTCAATACGGCCGGGGGCGTGCCCGACCGCGGTCAGGCGTTGAAGGCAGACGGCATGTTCCAGAAAATCAAATACATCGGTTGGCGGAAGTTCATCCGCGACGTCGTCGAGTTGGCGGGGCCCGACTCGTATGACTACATCGGGACGCACCCCTACACCATGCCCAGCAGCCCGGAGGCCGGCGGCTTGGTTGGCGGCATCGAAATGATCCGAGAGTGGGAGAAAGAAGCCAATCTCAAGGCCAGGCCTATCTGGTTCACGGAGGTTGGTTTCCCGATCGAGTATCCCAACCAGCGGCAGGTGCGCGACGAGCGGCAACAGGCGTGCTTTACGGTGCGGCTGTATGCCTTGGCCGGTGCGCACGGCGTGACGCAAGTGCAGGTGATGTATGTCGAGGACATCATCTACGGGCCGGACAATTCCCGGCGCTCGTTCGGCTTCTTTGTCAAGCCCGGCCAGTGGCGCGAGCAGGCGAAAGCGACGCGGGTGATGATCAAGCTGATTCCGGATCCTCGCAAGGACGTTCGGACGCTCAGCGAGAAGGCCGACGGCGTATGTGCTTTTGAGTTCAAGGGCCCCGGCGGCGAGCCGGTGCTGATGGCGTGGAACGCCGGCGAGGGGGCCGTGGAGCACCAGTTCGACGGTTACGGCAAGGGGGCTATCCTGGTGGACATGCTGGGTGCCGTCAGCCGTGTGGAGGCCGAGGGCGGCAAAGTGAAGCTCAAACTGACGGAGGCCCCCGTGTATGTGTTATCGCAACAGAAGTGGCAACGGGAGGACGTGGAAAGACTGCTGGCGGAGTAAACGGCTGGCGTCACGGCACGTGAGGACTTGGGCGGCCGGTGCCCCTGCGAGGGAACCGGCCGTCGCTCTGCCGTGGTGTGTCGGGGGTTGTACGGTTGAACTGGGCAGGTCCGGCTGCTACAATCTTCTCTCGATTGGGTTGTTTCCGCTTGGCGGCGTTACGGGAGCGGCGTGCCGGTTTTGGCTCTGAATAGGGATGCCCTTGGGGCGTCTAAGGTGATGGAAAGCAGCCAGCAGAAGGGTTCCGAGGCGTCCGAGGCCGGGCGGCCCGCGCCGCGTCGCGTCAGCGAGGCGATGCAGCGGGTGGCCAGCCAGGTCGGCGAGGTCGCCAGCGAGGACGCCAAGCTGGTGGGTCAGGCCCAGGAGGGCCGTCGCGAGGCGTTCGCGCGGCTGTTCGAAAAATACCGTCGCCCGGCCTACCAGATCGCCTATCGTCTGCTCGGCAACGGTGACGATGCGTTGGATGCCGTGCAAGAGGCGTTTATGAAGGCGTTTGCGGGGCTCCAGGCCTTTCGCGGCGGCGCGAGTTTCAAGACGTGGTTCTACCGGATCGTCACGAATTGCAGCCTGGATCTGCGTCGCAGCCGAGCGGTGCGCAAGGTGGCCACGCTGGACGGAGACGAGCCGCCGCAGATTCCCAGCACACGCAGCGACGACCGGGAACCGTCGCGGCCGGCCGAGATGAAAGAGCTCAAGAAGAGGATCGACGAGGCCCTGGCCGAGATTCCCGAGACCAACCGCACGGCGTTCGTCCTGTTTGCGGTCGAGGGAGTCAGTTACCGCGACATTGCCGAGATTCTCAACATCAGCATCGGCACCGTGATGAGCCGCATCTACTACGCCAGACAGAAGTTGCAACAGATTCTTTCCGAGTCGCAGGATGGCCCGACGGCCGCCGGTGAGGACCACTGACGTGACCGAAGAGCAATTCGAGGTTCTTCTCGCGGGATACGTCGACGGGCAACTGTCGGCCGATGCCCGGCAGCGCGTGGAGCGGGAGCTCGCGCGGCGGCCGTCTCTGCGCAGCAAGCTTCAGCAGCAGCAGGAGGCCGTCCGGGCCTACAGGGCCTATCCCGTGTCGGAACCAAGCGAGGAGGCGTGGAAGGGCGTCTGGACGCGGATCGAGGCGCGTCTGCCTCGGGAGTCCAAACGCGTGTCGCTTGAAACGCTTACGGACCTGACGGCCGACGAGGAGTTTGTGGCCGAAGAGGAGGAATCCTCGACTCTGGACGTTCTGGCCGCCCAGCGAGCGGCGGAGATCGAGACGAAATCGGCCGGGATTGCTGCGTCGAATGGGTTGCGCCCGGCCGTCGGTCAGCGCACACAGGCGGTACGGCTGCCGGCCCTGCGCTATCGTCGGTTGTCCCCGCTGCCGCAACCGAGGCGACGGGTATGGGCGTCGTTCTGGGCCCATGCGGCCGGACTTGCCGCTGCCGCCGCTATCGTGGCCATGGTGATTCTCAGCGTGCAGCCGATCATCCACACACGGCAACTGGCGGCCTATGGCGACGTCGAGTTCGATTTTGCCGCGGATTCGGCCGGTTTTGTGGATACACTGAGGGTGGATGACGATACGTATGTGCAGATCGTCTGGGTCAACTACTCTCCCGCCAGTGCCGCGGGACATCCGGAGGAACCCGTTCAATGAACACGTTCCGAGTTGCATTCCGGTCTCGTTGGTCAGCGGTCGTTGTTGTCGCGGCCGTCGTCGGGAGTCTGTCGTCGATCCTGGCGGCCCAGGATGGGGACGGGAAGAAAAAGGCCGATGCTCCCGGGAGCGTCGATGTGCAGGTGTTCGTTATCATGGCATCCCAAGGTGACACACCTCAGGCCGATGCGTCGCTGAAGGAGCTGGCCGAACTGCTGACGGCCAACTACGGCACGCGGTTCAACCAGTTCTCGCTTCATCGGACCACGAGCGTCAAGATCCGCCTCGACCAGGAACAGACTTGCGGTCTGGCGGCCGACTATTTCCTGAAGGCCAAGTACGTGGGGGCCGACATGTCCGACGAAGCGGCTCCGAAGATGGACCTTGCCCTGCGGATCGTCCGCATCACCGCCGAAGCCGAGGGCAAACCCGCCAAAGAGGTCGGCGTCCTGGGACCCGTCGGCGCCAAGGTTGTCAAGGGCAAGTTCATCCTCCTGGGCGGGCCGAAAGTGGACGAGAAGACCATGATCCTGGCCGTTCGCGTCACCGGCTCCAACTGAACCATATCCCGCCGCGGTAGCACCGGGGCAGGGCGGGGCGGACACGTCTGTTTCTATCGGAGGGCCGCCGATGATACGCAGCCTGCTGGTCTGTACGGACGGATCGCCTTGCGGGAAAGTGGCCGTGCGCTATGCGCGCCACTGGGCCGAACGCATGAACCTGCATGTGACGGTCCTTTTCGTCGAAGATCTGCGCCTGACCCAGGGGCCGCTGATGACAGGGTACTATGGTCCCGTGGGCATGGCGCCCAGCGTCGCGTATCCGGCCTTCTATGACGATCTGGTCCACAGCGTCAAGCAGCAGGCTCGCCGCGTCATGGACGAGGCACGCGAGGCGTTCGAGGGAACGTCACTGAACATCAGCTACGAGGTCCACGAAGGCATCGTTCGCGACGTGATTCTGGAGAAAGCCCGATCGGTGGATCTGCTCTGCCTGGGACGCCAGGGCGAGCATGGCGAATGGGAGAGCGGCGAACTGGGCAGCACTCTGCAGAAGGTGCTGCGACGCAGCCAGAGGCCGGTCCTGGTGACGCCGAGCGAATTCCGTCCGCTGGGGCGACTGCTGATGGCCTACGACGGCAGCAACCACGCCAATCGCGCGCTGCGGGCCGCCTGCGACCTGGCCAGCGAGGCCGGCCTGCCGATGATCGTCCTGACGGTGGCCCCGGATGCACGCGACCGGCCGCGATACGACGCCATCCTCGACGAGGCACGCAAACTCGTGGCCCCCTACGACGGCACCCACGCCGAGTTCGTCGCCGACGTGGAGGCCGATCCCGAGAATGTCATCACGAGGCTTTCGCAGGAACGACAGTGCGACCTCATTGTCATGGGGGCCTACGGCCAATCGCGCATCCGCGAGTGGCTTCTGGGCAGCACCACCGCCGGCGTCCTGGCGAGCAGCCCGTTGCCGGTGCTCTTGGTGCGATGACCTGTTGCCCCCTAGCTCGCGGCGCCGCTGGTGCTGCCTAAGAGCCTATCCGGATTACCCTCTGGCGTCGGTCGGCTGCGAGGGCCGGAGGGCTGTGTTACGCCTCGTTGTCGTATTGCTCCGCCAATACGCCTCCTCGGCGTGCCTTGCCTCGCGGCCCTCTCGCCCGACCTTGGGCCGACGTGGGTAATCCGGATAGGCTCTAAGACGCCGGTCCCGGACGCTACGGAGCCAAGTGTCCCGCGTTTCTCCACACAATTTCACAATTGGCCGCCACGAAATGTCCTGGGCGGGGTTACACCATGCAGCAGGGGCGCCGATGTAACCTCTGGAGGCGGAACGGATTATGCGTCCGTTGCTCCGCAAGGGCCTGACGCCCCCGCCGGTGTTGCCTATTCCGTGGCCATGACGCTTCCCTTCCGCGACGAACCGCCAATAATGACCACAGAGGCGACAGGTCAAGAGCAACTGCGCCGATAGACCTGAAAGGAGTGCGACGTGCCCAGGCGGTCTCTTGTGATGGTGAAGAAGAAATTGCCGTGTCTGCGTTGCGGAAAGACGATTCAAACCGACATCGCCCATCGTTTCTGTGCCCGCTGTCGCAGGGCCAACCGAGAGGGCTTCGCTCCGCAGGTTTACCGGGATCCAGGGTAGCCTGTTTGGGTATGCCGTGAAGTCGGCCAAGCGCTGTAGCACTATATCGCCTCAGCAGGTAGAAGACACTAGCCTTACCGTTCTGCAAACCACTCGGAGCCGGTTCCTTTTCGGGGATGGGTCCCGGGTCGTTTTCTTCCGGTGCCGAACGGTCTGAGCCCGCTGAGCGTGTCAGGCACCGTCTTGCCGTGTGGGCCGGAGCAAGCGCAGTCCATTGGCGATGACGAGGAGGCTGGCGCCCATATCGGCGACGACGGCCATCCAAAGGGTGGCCAAGTCCGCCAGGGCTAGGGCAAAAAACACGGCCTTCAGCCCCAGGGCGACGGTCATGTTCTGGCGGATGATGCGGACGGTCCGCCGGCCCAGGGCTACCGCCTCGGGCACATGGTCCAGCCGGTCGGTCATCAGGGCCACGTCGGCCGTCTCGATGGAGACATCGCTCCCGGCGGCGCCCATGGCGATGCCCACTGTTGCGGCCGCCAGGGCAGGGGAATCGTTCGCCCCGTCGCCGACCATGGCCGTGGCCCCGTCGCGGCGCGTCAGGAAAAGCACCTTCTGCACCTTCTCGTCGGAAGCCAGTCCGGCATGGACGTGGTCCACGCCTACCTGGCGGCCCACCGCCTCGGCCGTGGCGGCGTTGTCGCCGGTGAGCATCACGATGTCTTTAGCGCCCAGTGCCCGAAGCTGCCGAACCGCGGCCGCCGCTTCGTTCCGCACCCGGTCGGTCAGGGCGATGCCGCCCAGCACACGGCGTCCGCGGGCCACCAGGACTGCCGTCCGGCCGCCGCTTTCGAGGCGGGCCAGCAGGTCCATGACTTTGCCGTTGCCGGCGCCCAGTTCCTCCATCAGGCGGCCGCTACCGACATAGCATGGCTGTCCGCCGACGATGGCCGTGGCGCCGCGCCCGGGGAGGGCGCGGATCTCAGACCCTTCCTCCGTCGTGATGCCTTGTTCGCGCAGGTGTCGGCGCACCGCCGCGGCCAGGACATGATCGCTGTGGGCCTCGACGGCTCCGGCGGTGCGAAGCACCTCGTCGGCGCTCGTGCCGTCCAGTGCGACCGTTGCGTCCACGGCAAACTGGCCTCGCGTCAGCGTCCCCGTCTTGTCGAACAAGAAGGTTCGCACGCGGCCGAGGTTCTCCACGTGGAGGCCGCCCTTGATGAGTATGCCGCGGCGGGCGGCCGAGGCCAGGGCGGCGATAATTGCCACCGGTGTTGAGATAACCAGCGCGCACGGGCAGGCGATCACCAGCATGACGAGGGCCCGGAAAAACCAGCTTCGCCAGCTCAGACCGAACGCTAGCGGCGGCAAGACCGCGACGACGACCGCCGCTGCGATCACCGTCGGCGTGTACCACCGGGCGAATCGCTCGACCATCTGTTGCGACGGAGCGCGGCTCGCCTGGGCCTCTTCCACCAGGTGCAGCATCCGGGCGAGCGTCGTGTCGGCGTGGACCTTCGTGGCGCGGACTTCGATCGCGCCGTCGCCGTTGATGCTGCCGGCGAAAACCTTGTCGCCGGGTTCCTTCGGCACGGGCCGCGATTCGCCGGTGACGGGAGCCTGATTGACATGGGTTCGGCCCATGGTCACCACGCCGTCAACGGGAATAACCTCGCCGGGCCGCACGACGGCCATGTCGCCGGGCTCGACCTGCTCGGCAGGCACTTCCACCAGGTGTCCGTCGCGGCGCAGGCGAGCCAGGGTGGGGGCCAGCCGCATGAGCTTCTCGACGGCCCGTCGCGCGCGGCCCATCGTGTAGCCTTCCAGTTGCAGGGCCAGCGAGAACAGGAGCATGGCGGAGGCCGCCTCGGCCCAGTCCCATAGAAAGGCAGCTCCGACGGCGGCCACGGACATCAGCAGGTTCATGTCGAACGTCCGCAGTCGCAGGGCTCGCATGGCGCTCCGCGCGATCGGCCAGCCGCCGGCGGCGGTCGCGACCGCAAAGAACAACGTGGCGACGGTGACTGCGCGGTCGGCCCCGAGCGACGCCAGCGGACGCAGGGACCATGCGTGCAGAAGCTCCCCGACATGGGCGGCCAGGGCCGCGACGAAGCAGGTGGCGGAAAGGCCGACGAGCCACCATCGGTTGCGACTGACGGACTGCCCGGGCGAGGCCGCCGCGGGGCGGCCCTCGATGTGGACGTCGAACCCGGCAGCGGCGATGGCTTGCCGCAGCATTTCTGTGTCCGACGCATCGCGATCGAACTGGACGCTTAGCGTGCGGGCGACGAAATTGGCCGAGACGTTCCGAACGGCCCCTGTTCGCCGCAGGGCGGCTTCGATGACGCGCAGCTCGTCGGCGCAGTCCATCGCGGCAATGTGGAAGACGGCCTGTCCGCTGACGGAGTCCTTCGGAGTCGCACGATATCCGAGGGCCGCAACCGCGTCGGCGACCTGATGCGCCGTGATCCGCTCGGGGCGGTACTCCAGCGAGATCGTCGAAGCCAGGAAGTCCACCCGCACGTCGACCACCCCATCGAGCCGCTGGACCGACCGCTCGACCTTGGCGGCGCAGCTCGGACAGTCCAAGCCGGACAACTCGAATGTGATACGTGCGGTTTCCATGTCGTTGATTCGCCGTCCTGAAAGGGCTGCCGTTCCTCCAGCCTTATTGTATCCAGATACGGGCGAAGGTCATTGTCTCCAGGTAGTCCAAGAGGCTGGGCGCACCCGAACCCTGTGGCAGCGGGAAAAGCCTTGCATCGTTTGATAGACATTCGCACAATGGCGGCGCAGGTCGGATGAGGATTCCCAGGGCAGGGGGCGAAGGCTTCTTGATTCGTTTGGATTCACTGTCGGGAGACGGGTCATGGTGGAACGCCTGTTCAAGCTGCGGGCCAACGGTACGACAATCGGTCGAGAGGTGCGGGGCGGCATCGTCACGTTCCTGACGCTGAGCTATATTTTGTTCGTGCAGCCCGCCATCCTGCAGAATGCCATTCACTCGCCTCCGAAGCCCGCGGCACTGGCAGCCCTTGAGCCGGGACAGAGTATCCCGCCTCACCTTCAGGCGCTTCAAGCCGAGTACGATGCGGCCATGGCGCGGCATAAGCAAGATGTGGACAACTTCCGCGACGGCGTGTTCGTGGCCACGTGTGTCGGTTCGGCGGTGGCGTGTCTGCTGATGGCATTTCTGGCCAACTACCCGTTTGCCCTGGCCCCGGCCATGGGGCACAACGTGTTCTTTGCGTTCACGGTGTGCGGCCTGGCCGGCAGCGGCGGGTTCGGCCTCACGTGGCAGGAGGCGCTCGCGGCCAACTTTGCCAGCGGTGTGGTTTTCGTGCTGCTAAGCTTCGTTGGCCTGCGGCAGGCGATCATGAACGCCATTCCCGAGGGGCTGAAGTACGCGATTGCCGTGGGGATCGGTTTTCTGATTGCGTTCGTCGGGCTTCAGTACGGCGGGCTCGTGGTGGACAACCCGGCGGTGCTGGTCGGCCGCGGCAACCTGGCCAGTCCGGTGGCCCTGCTGACGTTGGCGGGGCTGGCGATCATTTCGATTCTACTGGCCCGGCGGGTGCGCGGGGCGCTGCTCTGGGGCATTCTGCTGACCGGGGCGATAGCGGCGGCACTGACCCTGATGAAGCGGCAGGGCTGGATCGCGCTGCCCTATGATCTGGCCACCTTCGAAACGCGTGCCTGGCCGTCGGGGTGGCGAGCAACGTTTGCGGCGATGGACTTCGCGAGCCTGGGTTCGCGCGGTTTCGTGGACCTGGTGATCGTGATCTTCATTTTCCTGTTTCTGGACCTGTTCGACACGGTGGGTACGCTGATCGGCGTGGGCGAGCGGGCGGGGATGCTCGTGGACGGCAAGTTGCCGCGCGCGGGGCGAGCCCTGTTCAGCGACGCTGCGGGCACGGTGGTCGGCACCGTGTTCGGCACCAGCACCATCACCAGTTACATTGAGTCGGCGGCCGGCGTGGCCGAAGGGGCTCGGACGGGGCTGGCCAACGTGGTGACGGCCGTGTTGATGCTCGCGGGTCTGTTCGCGTATCCGGTGGTGGCGATGTTCGGCCAGGCGGTCGGCGGCGGAGCATTCCATCCGGTGCTGGCCCCCGTGCTGATCGTCGTGGGCAGTCTGATGATGGTCAGCGTGACCAGGATTCGCTGGGACGACCACGCCGAGGCCATACCGGCTTTCCTGTGCATGGTCATCATGCTTTTCAGCCTGTCGATTGCCGACGGCATCGCCTGGGGATTCATCTCGTATTGCCTCTTAAAACTCATCACGGGCAAGGGCCGCCAGGTGCCGGCCGTTGTCTATGTCGTGGCGGCGTTGGCGCTGGTGCGCTACGTGGTCCGCCCGTTCGCCTGATCCGCCGGTGATGTAACGCCTCTGTCTGCGTTAGGCTGGGCAGGTGTGTGGGAGAATCCGCCCGGCCAAGATAGGGTCGGCGTCCGTGATGTACAGATGGTCGCCTCCGGCGATAAACTTCTTGCCGCATCATCCCCTCTTTGTGGAGCCCTTCTTCCGTCGCAGGTTGTTTATCTTCCTGCTGGTAGCGTCTGCCGTGCTATCCGCCGGCATGTTCTCGTGGAGCGACGCGCCGCATGCGGGGTGGATTCATGTCTTTGGGATGGAGAAGGAAAATGATGCACGGAAACATCCGACGAGCAGCGTCTGTGATGGTGGCGATTCTGTGGTGCGGCGCGGCCCAGGCGGCCGTTTACTACGTGGACTACGACGGCGGCTCGGACGACAACGCCGGCACCTCGCCGCAGGCGGCCTTCAAGCATGCTCCGGGGGCGCCGCAAGCTCAGGGGGCGGCCAAGGCCGTGAATCTGATGCCCGGCGACAAGGTCATTTTCAAGGGCGAGGTGTCCTACCTGGGTACGGTCACCGGCAAGGCCTCTGGCGAGCCGGGCAAGCCGATCGTGTACGACGGCAACACGGAGGGCACATTTGGCACGGGCAGGGCCGTCATCGAAGGGGCGGTGCCGGTGACGGGCTGGACAAGGTGCGCGTCGGCCGATGAAGCCGGAGGCAACCCGAATTGGCAGAAGATCTTTTACGTCCGGGTTCCCAAGCCGCGGGCGTGGAATCTGCTGAACCTCTGTGACACCGAGAAATCGTTGCCTCTGGCCCAGTCGCCGAACCCGTCGGATCCGATCTTTCAGGAGAATATCAACGAGTATCACCGTGTGGACCGGCCGCTGGGCAACACGTTTGCCGGCAAGATCTACTTCGAGAAAGGCACCACGGGCAACTCGACGACGCCATTGATTGGCGTGTTGACGGGGCATCCGGCGGTGGTGCAGCCGATTGCCGGCGGCGCGTTTACGGTCGAGATGGACCGGCCGGTGACGGTGAAGGCTGTGGGCATTCAGCCGCAGCCCAACTACGCCGCGGTCAAGGAGGTGGCGTTCTATGGCGACGGCAAAGAGCTGCTGAAGGTGACGCTGGCGCCGGCCGGCCGGCAGATTCAGAAGTTCGACCTGCCCGAGGAGGTGACGGTCCGCAAACTGACGTTCAAATTGCTGTCGGCCGCCGCCGGCGTGACCGGCAACTGGACCAAGATTGCTCGCGTGGCGGCCTATGCGGCCGACGGCACGAATGTCCTGGGCGGCGACATCCTCACGACCATCCGGGACGAAGCGGTGCTGACGCAGACCGACAAACAGTACTACGACGGCATGTGGGCGGCCATTCACGGCGGCAATAACCTGGTGCATTATCGGAAGGTGCGCGGCTACGACCCCGAGAGCCGCACGCTGCGCATCGACTATTTCAGCGGCAACATCTACCCGCAGACGCGCTACAGCCTGTTCAATTCGGTTCGGCTAATCGACGTGCCGGGCGAGTACAGCGTCGAGGAGGCCGACGATCCGGCCGTGTGCAGAGTGTTCCTGATGCCCGAAAAGGCCGACGAAGCCGGCCCGGTCGGCATCGTTCGTTCGCAGTACGGCGCCGGCATTGTCTTGACGGGAGCCAGCCACGTGGTGATCCAGGGGTTTCGCGTGCAGCGGCAGGGCAACGACGGCGGTCCGGTCGGCATCAGTGCCCGCGGGCCGGCGCGGGACATAACGATCCGCGACTGCGACGTAACGATGGTGGGTTTCGGAACCGGTATTGCGACGACCCAGGTGGACGAAGTTCTGGTGGAAGGCTGCACGGTGCATCACAACCCCGGGCACACCAAAGGCATCGTCCTGCGTAATGGCAAGAATGCCACCTGCCGCAACTGCACTCTTGTTAAGAACACTTCGACGGGGCTCGACTACTACACCGTGGACGGCGGCTTGGTTACCGGGTGTACTGTTTTGGACCATCGCGGCATGCACGCCAACGGTCTGACGTTCTACCTGGGCTGCAAGAACATCACGGTCGAACGCAACCGGGTCTTCGGGGGCCATGTCTGCCTGACGTTCCAGGAGGCCGAGAACTTCGTCATTCGCAACAACGTGTTCGACGGCAACGGGACGACGATGGTTGTGGGCCTGTGGCCTGGCCAACCGATGCGGAACATCCAGATTCTGAACAACACGTTTGTCCGCTCCAATCATGCGACGGACTGGCAGACGGGACTGTTCACCAACAGCAAGAAGATTGAAGGGCTGGTAGTTCGCAACAACATCATCGACGGGCTGTGCGGCGCGCCATTTGTTGCTGAAGGAGCTGTGTTCGCATACAATCTTTACACTCGGCTCGGGCCGCAGCGGCAGGACAAGCAGTTCGGTGAGGGAGAGTTCTTCGAGCCGGACCTGAAGAAGGTGTTTGTGGACCCCGAGGGGGGCGACTGGCGTCTGAGGCCGGGCAGCCCGGCAATTGACGCAGGGATGGCGGTGGATGTATCGGACGACTTCGCGGGCACCAAGCGGCCGCAGGGCAAGGCACTGGACATCGGGGCGTACGAGGCGGAGTCGAAGTAGCAACGAAAGGAAGAATGCATCATGAGCAGATCGGTCGGGGCGCAGCCGGTAGCGAACCTAATCAGGTCCAGTGCATCGTGGATCTGGATGGCTGGGCAGCGCACGACGGTGAATTGTCATCTGCTATTTCGGCGCGAGTTTGTGCTGAAGAATGGACCGGTGGAGACCTCGCTGGCGATTGCCGCAAGCGACCAGTACCGGTTGTACGTCAACGGCCGCCTCGTGGGCGACGGGCCGGCGCGCGGCGAGATTCCCACGGCCTATGTGGACCGGTACGATCAGGCGGCCGTCGGGCTCCGCCGGGGTGTCAACTGCGTTGCTGTCCTGGCTCACAACACGATGATGCCGCAGCACGGCCAGGCTTTGATGCCGGGCGGGCTCTGGGTGGATCTGACGTGCCGCGACAGGTGCGGCCGCAGGACCGTGGTGCGAAGCGATACGACGTGGCGGGTGAGGCCGGCGCCACACTATGTCAAACCCGCGCCGCGGCGATTCTTTGCCGTCGGATTCAACGAGCGAATCGATTTTGCCGCCGAGTTGTCCGGCTGGACCGACGTCGGGTTCGATGATGCTTTGTGGACTAAAGCGACGAAGGTCGGCAACAAGCCTTACAGTCGGCTGATCGAGCGTCCTGTGCCGCTGCTGCGGTTTGAGCCGTGGAGGCCCGTGAAGATCCGACGGTCGGGCAGAGTCGGGCCGCTGGACGGCGTGTGGGGTCTGGCGTTCGACCGTTGCGAGGGCGTGCCACGGGGGAAGGAAGCCGTCTTCGCCACGTGGCTCTATTCGCCGCGCAAGCAGCGGGTGGCGCCGGCCTTCGGGTGCGACAACTGGGCTCGCGTGCGCCTGAACGGCCGGCTGGTATGGGAGCAGGGGCGGCCCGACAGCGGCTTCGACAACCACCTGGAGTACGACCGCGACAAATACGACGGAATGATCCACGGCAACGGCCACCGCTACGAGCCGAGCGGATCGCGCAAGGCGTATGCGGACGGCGACGGCGGCGTGTGGCTGATGCGTGGTTGGAATCGTGTGACCGTCTGGATGTGGAAACCGAGTTCGGCCTACGGCTTCGAAGGGGCGTTTCTCGACCAAGAGGGAATGCCGGTAAAGGCCCTCTGCTCGGCCGTGCGGGACGCTACGGCTGCGGGCACGTGGGTTGTGCTGAAGGACGAGGAGGCGGCCATCGAGAGCGGCCGTCCGGTGAGAATGCAGCCGGGCGACATGCGGCCGTGGCTCGAACCGTCGCACTTGGCCGATTGGGACCGCCAGATCGTGTCGGCCCGACCGCCTGCGGGGGCAGCGTCGTTGCTGGCCGGGGCAAGAGGCAAAGGGGCCATGATTCTGCCCGAGCACGGGTTCATCGAGTTTCAGCTTCCTGCCGACGGCGTGGGCTTCATCGATCTGGAATTGCGCGGTCCGAAAGGAGCGGTGGTGGACGTGACCATCGGCGAGGCCCAGACGCGACAAGGGCGGTTGCGGTCGCTTTTTAACGGGCTTTGGCAGACCGACCGGCTGGTGCTGGACGGTCGTTGGGACCGGTGGCTGTCGCTGGATCGTCGCGCGGGGCGATACTTGTGCCTGTGTGTGCGTCAGTCGTCGGGGCCGGTGGAGGTGCGCCGACTGGAACTGCGCACACAGCACTATCCGGCGGCGCGGCACGGGCGATTCGAGTGCAACGATTGGGTGTTGACGCAGATGTGGAAGGTGGGCGCCGCGACGGTCGATGCGGCGACGTTCGACGTCGGCGAGGATTGTCCCACCCGCGAGAAAGCTCAATGGCTCGGCGATATGTACCTGCGCGTGTTCCAGATCGCCTACCTCTGGGGCGACCTGCGGCTGTCGGCCAAGGCGCTGCGCGAGTTCGCCGAAGACCAGAAGCCGGACCGCTGGTCGCGGCCGATGGTGCCTTCGGGCTATGGCGACAAACTCGTCGAATACTGCCACCTCCTTGCTCCATGGGCCTGGTACCACTACTGCCATACAGGGGACCTGGACCTGGTTCGCGATACGTTCGGCGGTGTGAAGAACCTCATTAACTACACCGAGTCGCTGACCGACCCGCGCGGCCTGGCCCGGCAGGGCGACCCCCGCCGCAATATCCTCTATATCGACTACACCATGAGTCCCTATCCGCGTTGCGGCGATACGATCGCCGTGCTGCAATGTGCTTACGTCATGGCTCTGGATTTCGGAGCGCGGCTGGCCGACCTTCTGGGCCAGACCGCGCTGGCATGCCAATGGCGTGCAAGGGCGGTCGTACTCCGTGAAAAGGTGCGGCGCCTGTTCTGGGTCGAGCGCGAGGGGCTGTTCGTGGACGGTCTTCGCAACGGCAAGCCCGGCGGCACGTTCTCCGCGCCTACCAACTACTGGATGCTGTTCACCGGCATCCCGACGCCCGAGCAGGAGCGGCGGATGATGGCGCGCTTGTGGAAGTCCTCGACGCAAGAAAACATGGACCTGTGGTCTCGCGGAGAAAGCCCGTACACGAAGTTTTTCATGTCCGAGGCACTGCTCGAGCGCGGGTTGTGGCGGGAGACGTTTGCGTCGTGGCGCGAGTACTACGGCACGATGTTGCGGCACCCCGAAGCCTGGAGCGCGTTCGAGAAATGGGCCCGCTGGTTCTCGCTGAAAGAACCGCCGACCGACAACAGCCGCGTGCATCCCTTTGCGATCGGTCCGATGGCGCACCTGGGGTCCCATGTTGCGGGTATCCGGCCGGCGCGGCCCGGGAGCGAGGGAATTCTGTGGCGGCCCATGCCGGGCGACCTACGGTGGATGAGGGCCGAGTTGCCCCTGGTCGGACGCGACGACATGGTACGGGTGGAGATGACCTCGAGGCGCGGCGGAGGGCGGCAGCTAGTCCTGACCGCTCCGAAAGACCTTCGCGTGCAGGCCGACAGCGCCTACCTGGTCGAAGGCGACGAGATGATTATTCGTCGCTGCCGTGGCTGAGAGAATTCGTCTGGGGCGACCGGACGCAAGGCGACGGTATCACGACATAATGCCGCACCGCGTGCCTTGACTCGGTCGGCCATGCGGCTAGACTCCAGTGGACGTCTGTGTGTGGTGCGGCGGCTGGGGCGGCATAGCCAAGAGGACCAAGGCGACGGATTGCAAATCCGTTATCCGTGGGTTCGAATCCCACTGCCGCCTCCATGGAACAATCGTGCCCCACGGTCCGACCGGGTCGTGGGGCTGATTTCTGCGGATGGGCTGTCGCGGCAGAGTGTGGCGGGCCTTCTCATTGTCGGGACAGCCGGCGATACATCTCGATATGGCGGTTGGCTTCTGCCGTGTTGCCTTTCCGCGTCAAAGCCTCAGCCATGAGCTCGTAGGGATCCGCAGTCTTCGGAGCCAGCCGTATGGCTGTCTTCAGGTGCTCGATGGCCTCGTCCACTTCGGCCTCCGACTGTGGTTCGCTCAAGAGGGCTGCGGCCAGGTTCCTGTGGCAGGGGGCATGGTCCGGCATCAACTGGGCGGCTCGTCGCAGGTGAACGATCGCCTCGCTGCGCCGCCCTTGCTCGAACAGCACGGCCCCGACGCCGTTGTGGGCCAGCCCGTAGTCGGGATTCGCCCGCAACGCGATCTGGTAGTGCTTCATGGCTTCGTCGAGCTGCCCCATTTCCAGATACCGATTGCCGAGGTTCGTCCTGGCGCCGACATGTTCGGCCCGTTGCCCCGGCTTGGCCTGTCTGGCTGCCGCCTCAACCGCGCGGCGGTAGTATTCGATGGCCTCCTGTCGCCGTCCGGCGTCGGTGTAAACGCGGCCGAGTTGATTCAGGGCCTGCGGACTCTCGGGATAGCGAGCTACGACATAGGTCCAGAACGTCTCGGAGTCGGCCCAGTACCGCTGCTGATGCCATGTCAGCCCAGCGAGCGCCGCAAATACGATCCCTGTTGCGGTCACGGCCGCGGGTACGAGCCGCGGGCGCGACGATACAACCTCGGCCGCAAGCCACACCACGGCAATGAACAGGCCCAGTGCGGGGACATAGAGATAGCGGTCGGCCATGATCTGCGTGCCCACCTGTACGAGGCCGATCACGGGCACGAGCATCCCGACGTAGAGGAGCCAGCCGACGGCCATCCATGGGCGTCGATGCCGCTGGACCGCGACTAGAACGGTCAGTCCGAGCAGAACCACGGCGGCTACGGCAAGCGACGCGGCCGTCACTGCATCGCCGCCACGGTCGGGAAGGGGATAGTAGGGGACCAGCGACCCCGGCCACGGCGCCAACGTCTTGACCAGGTACGCGGCATAGGCGTACACGGCGTGGCCGACGCGCGTCGGCAGGCTGAGGGTCTCCAAGTCGCGCGTCGCGCCGCCACGGTCCTGGGCTACGAACGTTACGAGGGCCGAGGCGACTACGATTGCCGCCAGCGGCAACTTCTCCGCTACGGTCTTCAGACTCAGCCGCCTCAGCGGCCAGAAGTCCAGCAGGAGCATCACCGCCGGCAGCGTGACGGCCATCGGCTTGGCCAGCAGCGATAGCACGAGCATCATCGCCACCAAGGCATAACGCCATGGATGCGGGCGATGCGCATAGCTGACGTAGGCCCAAAGACTAAGCAGCATAAACAACGTACTCAGAACGTCTTTTCGCTCGCTTACCCAAGCCACGCTTTCGACATGGACAGGGTGGAAACCGAAAAGGGCGGCCACAATGAGGCTCGGCCAGAAGCGGCCCGTGAGGCGGTACACGACAATCGCCACCAGGGCCGTGTTTGCGGCATGTAGCAGGATGCTGGTTAGATGATGTCCCCACGGGGCGTCGAGGCCGAAGCACTTGATGTCCAGAGCGTGGCTGAGCCAGGTCAGAGGATGGTAGTTGCTGGCATACCAGGTGGGCGAAAAGGCCCACCGCACGCTCTCGGCAGTGAGTCCGTGCTGTAGGTGCGGGTTGGCATAGACGTACTTATTGTCGTCCCAGTTCAGGAATCGGTTGCCGAACGAACGGCTGTAGATGGCGAAGACGGCAAGGGCGAGCAGGCAGCAAGCGAGCCGAAAACGCCAGGGCGACGCCGTGCTGCTGCTGTTGACCGGTGGGGCAGGGGCTGGGCCGGCTGCCGCATTCTTGTGACGGATGCGATGATTGGCGGTTGGGGACGACATGGCCATGTTATAGCCGACGCCCTTGGGCACGGCAAGAGATGTTCCACGGGTACGCCGACGCGAAGAAAAGCCCCGCAACAATGGTTGCAGCGAGTGGGGCGGCGTGGTACACTGGCCGACTCATGAGGCGACTTGGTTGCGTTCGTTTGGGTCTTCTGTCGAGAGGAAGGGAAACACCGTCATGCAAGAGTCCATGTACAAGTACCTGAAGATGGGGTTTGTCCATTTCATGGCCTATCCGGCCGCGATGAAGCAGGACAACAAGGTGGTTCTGGAGAGCGTCGATGCCTCCTGCAAGGACGAGTACTTTACGGCCATCGAGCTGATGAGGATTCTGGATGTGGAGACTCGCCGCAAGGTCAAGGCGATGCTCGACCAGTCGGGGATGACGGTCTGCCACGCAGCGCAGCCGGTGGTTCTTGGCGGCAAGCTGAACATCAATAGCGTGGACGGCGCCAAGCGCGAAGAGGCCGTTTCCGTGCTGACCCAGGAACTGGATTTCTGCCAGGAGATGGGTTCGCAGCGTATGGCATTCCTGGCCGGCAGGATCGAGGAGGGCGCGACGTTTGACGATGCCTGGAAAGCCTGCGTGA
Organism: uncultured Anaerolineaceae bacterium; assembly: GCA_964500225.1. Lineage (GTDB taxonomy): Bacteria > Planctomycetota > Phycisphaerae > FEN-1346 > JAACEH01 > JAAYDY01. The sequence goes on from CAZCOA010000039.1 coordinate 24,680, forward strand.
AGAGCCTCCAGGAGCTTTGCGACGCGGCCGCCAAGAAGAACCTCGGCATTACGCTCGAGACGTTCGATACGGACGTGGACAAGTGCGCTCTGATCGGCAAGAGCAAGCTGGCCGCTAAGCTGGCCCAGGAGGTGGACCGCGAGAACTTCGGCCTCATGGTGGACCTCTCGCACGCGCCGCTCTTGGGCGAGACTCCGGCCGAGGCGCTGAAACCCGTGAAAAAGTACCTGGTCCATGCCCATCTGGGCAACTGCTACACGGCCGACAAGAACAACCCGGCCTGGGGCGACCAGCACCCGCGGTTCGGCCTGCCCGGCAGCCCCAACGGCGTGAAGGAGTTGACCGAGTGGCTGCGAATGCTCTTCGAGATCGGATTCCTGGGCGAGGGCAAGCAGCCGGTCGTCTCGTTCGAGGTGAAGCCCCTGCCGGGCGAGAGCAGCGAAATCGTTCTGGCCAACGCCAAGCGCGCCATGAACGAGGCGTGGGCCATGGTGTGATGGTGACAAAGCAGCGGGCCGCAGGGGATCGAACGCCGTTGCGGCCCGCTGCTGTTGTCGTGGGCGGCCAGTGCCATGCAGTTGTCTTGGCCGGACTCGGCAGTCTGTTGTGTCGGACGTCCGGGTCGGCCTAATCTCTCCATGGAACTGATACGGGATTGTAATTCTCTTCGCGGGCAGTACGCCGGCGCCGCCTTGGCGGTGGGCAACTTCGATGGCGTGCACTTGGGGCACCAACGCATTCTGTCCGAGACCGTGTCCGCGGCGCGAAGCAATGGAGCCCCCGCGGTGGTTTTCACGTTCGAGCCCCATCCGGCCGCCATCCTGAATCCCGAGAAAGCCCCGCCGCGCATCCTCGGTTTCCGGCAGAAACTCGATCTGCTGAGCGATTTGGGAATCGATGTGGTTGTCTGTCCGCAGGATGGACGCCAGGTCCTGGCTCTCGGTGCAGAGACGTTTGTAAGACGTTTCATTGTGGATGGAATCGGTGCTGCCGCGGTTGTCGAGGGGCACGATTTTCGCTTCGGTTGCCGCCAGCGCGGCGACGAGAACCTGCTTCGCCGCATGGGGGCGGAACATGGGTTCTCGGTGCGCATTGTGGAGGCGGTCCTATTCGGCGACCGACCGATCAGCAGCACGCGCATTCGTGAGGCGGTTCGCAGCGGCGCCGTCGGCGACGCGATGAAGATGCTCGGCCGTCCATTCGAGTTCGACGGAGTGGTCGCCCACGGTCACGGTCGTGGACGCGAGCTCGGTTATCCGACCATCAACATTGCGGGAGGCGATTTCCTTGTTCCCGGCGACGGGGTCTATGCCGGCCGGGCGATTCTCCCGTCGGGGACGTTTGCCGCGGCGATCAGTGTCGGTCGCGCGCCAACGTTTCACGACCTGGACCGGTCGGTGGTCGAGGCGTTTCTTCTGGACTTCAAGGGCGAGGCATACGACCAGGAGGTGCGTTTGCAGTTTGTTGCCAGGTTGCGGGATCAACGGGCGTTCCGCGATGCCCGCGCACTGAGCCGCCAGATCGGCGACGATTGCCGTGCCGTGCGGGCCGTCCTGACGTAAACCCCCTGAGGAGGGGAAGGGGTGAAAACGTGGCGGACAAGAGTAGACTTCCGGCGGTCCGGTCGTATAATACCGTGCATGGATGATGACGGGCGGGCGGTGTGGGGTTGTTTGCAGAGTTGCAAGGGATAGGAGACTCTGATGAAAGAGCAAGTGCAGGCTGTTATCGATGAAATCCGCCCGTATCTCCAGGCCGACGGGGGCGACATCGAGCTGGTGGATGGGGGGGAGGACGGCGTCGTGAAGGTGCGACTGCGCGGGGCCTGTGCCGGCTGCCCGGGGGCGAAGATGACGCTGCTGATGGGCGTCGAGCGGAAGCTCAAGGAAGTTGTCGCCGGTGTCTAGCAGGTGGTACACGTAGGATAATCGGTC